>VBBQ01000007.1 GCA_005888755.1 Candidatus Bathyarchaeota archaeon | reverse complement strand
TATTGGAAATATCTTTGACAAGCTTGTTAACAATTTCGTCTCTATCAATAAGAACGGCGGCAGGTACTGGCTTGCCGATGAACACAAGATAATTCTAAATGAATTCATTTATAAAAGGATTGGTTTAATCAGAGCCGAAAGAACTTCCTAGTCGCTTCGATGGGACAGTCAAATCGTCCTAGTGGAAAAAAGAGAATTGGGAATCTGGAGCCTTCGTAACATACTGAGATTGACAGCAGCTACAGCCAATACATCCCGAGAGTAGCGATAGCGGTGTCAATTTCTGTTGTGTGCGTTCTCCTACCCGCTCACTCGTTCTTTCATGTCCTGCTCGTCGATCGAGGTGAAAGGTAGCCATCGTCTGGGCGTTCTCCAGCCGGAGATATGAACCCAGAGTCATAGTTCTGCCCTCGGCACCACAGAAAACCTCACGGTGCCTTTTCCAGAACAGTGATCCGCTGGTGACACGATACCCCTCTCCTCACACTTCGAGTTTTTCGGTGAGGGACTAATGATGGTCTATCGTTCCGACCGAACTTGGGTTTGGCAATTTTTGCCGCGATAAGCACTTTCGACACTTTCAGCAAAGCGTCGAGCTTCGTCGAGTTCTTGTTGTGCTAACTTGAGCGTCCACGTCAATTTGAGCCGTCTCTTACAATGGCCCGACAGCCATTCTGCTCATCGTTCCACTATACGTATAAGATTGCTAGAAGAGCACTGGCAAGCATTCTTGGAACGGCTGCGCCGGCTTAGCTGGTACGAGAGAATCAAGACAGACCCGAGTCCAGAAGACGACGCGCTCCTACAGCTGACAAGAGAACTATCAGTGCAATGCCAGATACCGTACTGGTACAAACAGATTTTCTGGGGAAGATTCGACCGCTATAACAGCACAGGCTGGATGATATCAAAACCAGTGATCCTCTCCAGAGAAGTTCTCACCGTTCCAGGGTCACTCCCCCAGGCCGAACTTATGCTAGTGGAATACCTGAAAGGAAAACTGTCACTAGACGAGTGGAAGATTCTCATCTCGATGCACCTAGTGAGAATCAAGGCCTACAATTCAGGAAGGATAAGCAAGCTGCTCGGAAAAATCGCTCTGGTCCCCCGCGGCTTATTTTTCCTTCTGCTATTCTACATCCCTGCTGCCGCCGTTGGGGGACTGTCGGGTCCGGTTATTGTTCTCCCGAGCCCAATATTCCTTCTCTCAGCGCTCTGGATCCGGAGATCCCTGAGAAAATCTTTGAAGAGACGGGAGTTTGAACTGGACAGGAGCGTCGCCACTCAGCTCGGAACCGAGCAGGTATCACGGGTTCTCGGCAAAATGCAGAATCTCGAGCCGATGGTAATACCCCGGTTTTTCTTTCTAGCACACTGGAACCCGAGCATCAAAGAACGAATTGGAGAGTTGAACGTCCCACGCTTTGCGGGTCTTCCAAGACCTTCTAGAATTCCGAAAATAGGCCTCCGCGGACGTGCGATTATCGTTCTTGTCGGCCTCGCTACTTTCTGGGGCTCAGGGTTCATCGCGGGTAACCTCTATGCTCGAGGCCAAACCAACGTGGCTTGCGCGGACAATACTTGCGCAGCCCTTGTCGTCATCGCAGCTGTCGGATTTTGGATGGCTATTATCGGGGGCATAAGCATCGTAGTATGGACGGTCCGGCGATCCCTCTAAAACTAGAAGGAAGAGTCTTCCCGATACAGAGTGAGAAGAGCGCTTGAGTACAATGATCTAGGGAAGACTTGGACCCTTACCAACATGTCTTTGGGCCTTATGGCGGCTGGAACTGCTCCCTTGTCGTCTTACGGTTTAGGACTCATCCATCATCCAAATCAAAGCTGAGCTTGGGGCAGGGAATTGGAAAATGTCCAGAATGCTGCGGCGAGAATCTGTCCTTTGCAGAAAGGTGTCGGTACTGTGGCAACTTCCTAAGTAATGAAACCCCAAGAGTGCTTGTGCCATCCCAGACGAACTAAGCGGAGAACGACTCCGGCTTCCTAAGCCGCTTTTTGCAAACCCACGAGTCTATCCCTTTCTGTCTCAGCCAAAAGAAACGCCCGTCTTTCGGAAGCTCTAATCCTTTACTTCAGGCCCAGTAGGGGGAGAACAGCTCCGACGACCGGGGACCACGCGTCTGATTCTGGGTCAATTAGCTCGAAATGGCCGATGCCATCGAGTTTGATCAGGGTGGGATGTTCGCCCAATTGTTCGGCTCTTTCAACGAACTTTTCTGATTGAGAGGCCGGGACGATGTCGTCGACTGATCCGTGGATTAGGACTTGTCTTGTTCCAGTGGGGAGGAGTTCGATGGGACTGCCGGCATCGTATCGGTCTGGATACTGGTCGGGTGTTCCGCCCATGAGTCTTGTAACAATGCCGTTTCCCAGCCTCTGCTTCCACGCGGTCCTTAAGTCGCATACGCCGGCCAGTGAAACTGCGCAGCCGAGACGGTTCCTCGGAGCGCCGTGTAGCGGTGACGCATTGGGTATTCGATGTCTGCCTCCAAGCCATAGTGCGAGGTGCCCTCCAGCCGAATGTCCTATGACGGCTGTTCTCGCCAGGTCGACGCGTGGGTCTGATGAGATTACTTCCGGAATGTGATCGGTCGCGAGGCCAATATCTTGGAAAGTTCCAAGCCAGCCACCGCCAGGATCTCCGAGCCGTCGATATTCGAGGTTGCAGGTAATGATTCCCTTGCTGGTGAAGGCGGCGCAGAGGTGGCCAATGTGCGACAGGTCATATGTGGACTGCCAGAAACCGCCGTGGATCACGTACAAGAACGGGAAGGGTCCCCGTCCAACAGGGAAGCGCAGCTCTGCAAAGAGCTGAGGATCCGGCCCATACTTGACACGTTTATCGAAGCTCGGCGGAGGTCTCTCCAGGATGTCGCTCAAGCCTCTGTCAAGGTGACCCACCGATTCAGGCGTATAAATTGGAAAAAGTAGAGAATTCAAACAGCTCTGGTTAGATAAGCCAACACCGGATCCTACGGTAGGACTAGGGGAGACATCAGTTCTGGTCCCGGGGATTCCGCTTGCGAATATCTTGGTTGCTGTTTCTGCTACCGACTGCTAGCATTATGCAAAGCACTGGGTGGACACTCGCTCCCAGCGGTTCCTCTGGACAAACTCTCTACGATGAGCAACTCGCTCTTTCGTTCGCCCAATCATTCCACGAATTATCCTTCAATGGGACGGCTGCAGAACAGTGTGGAACTGAAGGCATAGGAATCGGATATCTCGTGAATGGGTTATCTGATATGGGCAATTGGTACCAAGTTGGTCTCTCGTGGAGATGGCCTATTCTCACAAAATCCTCAGTCTACCCGACACTTTCGGGATTCGACGCGATCTACGAAGTGTTCTCTTCAAATGGATCGAGCTTACACATAGACGGAAGGCGACCGATGCTGAGATCCATATCGGTTAATCCCGGAGACTTTGTGTTTTTGAGACTCGGTTTTTCGAGCAGCAATATTACCATGTACGTACATGACTGGAACACTAACGCATCGAGTCAAACTAGCTACGATGCTTTTGGGGCAAGAGATTTCGTGCCCACCGGAAACTATCCTACAAACCATAATGGTTTCTTCACAGGACTCATGACCGAGCAATACCACAACGGCCTCTATTACGGCGACGAAAGACAAGCTACCTACTCGGAGTCAGGCTTCGGCGTATCATCCGCGTGGATGTGGATTGACGAGTTTCACGTCCCGTACAACCAGTACACGGAATTCTACCAGTACTCTCTCGCAAACTATACTAACAACGCACGGTTAGTGAACTTCACATCAACTGGGGCGTTCGAATCTTCGAACGCACATGAGTTCATCACGGGAGGATCGACCTCATGATTTGCATGTCCGCAGTCCCCATGGTTGGTCATCTTACAACGCTATTGATACTTCATCCCTATTTGGGCCACGATAGTTGTGGGAGGACTAGTAACAGCTTTGTTAATGATGCGAAGGTCGCGAATGAAGTCCGTGCCCCCAACAGCGTTCTCCCCTAACCTAAGGGCAACTGACCCCTGAATCCGCTGGGCGGCTGATTAACCTACCAGCTAAGAAGCACAAGTTTTCCTAATACTCCCAGGAACCGGGTACCGGCGTTTGGATTTGCCAATCAACGAGCTACCTCCCGAAAAATTGCGGCTGGAATGCCCGCCTGGAAAGGTCGAATGTAAGACCAGCGAAGAACTAGCTCCACTCGAAGGGATTGTTGGACAGGATCGCGCCCTCAAGGCCCTGACTTTCGGCATGGAGATGAAGGGCAAAGGATTCAACGTCTTTGCCGCCGGCCCTCCGGTAACCGGCAAGCGGCCCGCGACCAGAAGTTACCTGGAGAAAATCGCCAAGACCAAACCTACTCCGCCTGACTGGTGCTACGTGAACAATTTCCAAAATCCCTACGAGCCGAAAGCTCTCAAGCTTCCTGCTGGCAAGGCTAGGATCTTCCAGAAAGATCTGAAGAATCTCATAGACCAGGTCAAGAGAGCCGTTCCAGCCGCTCTTCAAAGCGAAGAGTTTGCAGCCCGAACAAACAGCATAACCAAAAAATCGGTTGAAGAGAGAGACAGGATTCTCAACGAGCTTAACGATGTAGCCAAACAGTCCAGCTACGCTGTCCGAATGAACCAGCTGGGCATAGGAATAGTTCCAATCCGTGCGGGAAAGCCCGTCAGCCAAGAGGAATTTGACGCTCTACCCGCCGGCGTGAAGAAAAAGTTCGAACAGAGTAGAGAGACTGTAAGAAACGCACTGGACAAAGCCGGAAAACAAGTCAACGAGCTCGAAGCGAAAACTCTGGACGAGTTGAAGAAACTCAGAGATGATACGGTCCACTATGCGATGGGCGGCCTAATCAGCACGCTAACCTCACGTTACCAGGATCAACCCGACGTTATCCGGTATCTCGACGATCTGAGAGATGACATCCTAGAAAACACCGAGCTGTTCACCGTGAGTGGGACGGAACAGCAGAAGAAGGATGCTGACTCACCACCCAATCTCGCAGAGAGCAGCTTACCTGACCTTCTGTACAGAAGATACCAAGTCAATGTCATCGTAGATAATTCCGATTTGAAAGGGGCACCCGTGATCACGGAAGACAACCCTACGGTAACCAACCTGCTCGGCAGAATCGAGAACGAGGCCAAGTTCGGAACTCTCTCAACAGACTTCACTCTGATCAAAGGAGGATCGATCCACAAAGCAAACGGCGGCTACCTCATACTCGGAGCTAGAGAGCTCCTAACGAGCCAGTTGTCGTATGAGAGTCTCAAGAGAGCTCTTCAGAGCGGAAACATATCCATTGAAGAAACGGGCCAGAGGCTCGGCATTGCAAGCACGAAGAGCCTCACTCCGCAACCTATCCCGTTGAACGTGAAAATCGTTTTGGCGGGTGAGCATCAGATTTACCAGGCCCTCTATGTCGCCGATCCCGACTTCGGCCTGCTCTTCAAGGTCAAAGCCCAATTTGACGACGCGATCGATAGGAGTGATGAGAACATGGAAACCTACGGAAGATTTGTTCACACTCTTTGCGAGAATGAGAAACTGAATCATCTCGAGGCAGCTGCGATTGCAAAGGTTGTGGAGTACGGTTCAAGATTAGCAGAGGACCAGACCAAGCTCTCCACAAAATTCCCTGAGATAGCAGATCTTGTTCGAGAAGCCAACTTGTACGCGTCTCAGGACCGGTCGAAATACATCAAGGACACCCACATCGCGAAGGCGTTAGAGGAGAAGATCTACCGCTCCAACCTCCTCGATGAAAAGACCAAAGAAATGATCGAGAGAGGCGTTATACTCATCGACACCTCCGGGAAAAAGACAGCGCAGGTAAACGGGCTATCCGTCATCAGCCTCGGCGACTTCGACTTCGGCCAGCCCTCTAGGATAACTGTGAGCATCGGTCTCGGCAGAGAAGGAGTCATCGACATTGAACGCCAAGCCAAACTAGGCGGACAAACACACACGAAAGGAGTCCTGATAATTTCCGGTTATCTAGAGGACAAGTATGCTCGTGACAAACCCTTGAGCGTCTCTTGCAGACTCGTCTTCGAGCAAAGTTATGGCGGAGTCGACGGTGACAGTGCGTCCAGCACAGAACTCTACGCGATTCTTTCCGCCCTCTCTGACCTTCCCATCAAGCAGAACTTCGCTGTTACTGGATCCGTAAACCAGAAGGGCGAGGTTCAGGCAATTGGAGGAGTCAACGAGAAGATTGAAGGATTTTATCATACATGCAGGGCCAAAGGACTGAAGGGTGACGAAGGAGTCCTCATACCCAAAAGCAACATCCAGCACTTGATGCTAAGCGAAGAAGTGGTAGAAGCCGTCAAACAAGGACGGTTCCATATCTATCCAGTAAGCACGATAGACGAAGGTATTGAAATCTTGACGGGCGTAAAGGCGGGAGAACTCAAGAACGATGGGTCTTATGAACCAGACACGGTTCATTTCAAGGTCAACAAACGACTTGCGGAAATGGCAGAAGAGATCACAAAATTTGGAGAATTCTCCAGAAAACCAAGAGACTAACCTGCGTAGAGCTCACACCAAACCAAGCCTGGTCATTCTAGAGGAAAGCGCTTCGAAGACCTAGAAGTATTCGCTGGTGAACCTCGCCGGGAGGCTTCGTGCCATCCACGAGATGCCATCCAAATATCGTGGCAAGAGACCGGTAGTTTCTTCGCACCTTCTCTAGAAAGGCCCGATCCCTCTCGTTTACGTCTCGACGCCGGGTCTTTCGCGAGAACGACTTGGGAATAGGAACGTCTAGGACGAAGACCGCGCGAGATTCTGGGAGGCCCGCGTCAAGGCCTGCGAGCCATTGGACACTCAAGCCCCTTGCTTCACCGTAAGCCAAATTGGAAGGAGTGTACCTGTTACAGATAACGAAATCGTTCTTTTTCAGTGCCCCAGTGATCGTTTTCATGTTTTCCCAACGGTTGAGGGAATAGAGCATGTGCAGCGCGTGCGGCGAGGTCTCGGTTCTCCCTGCGAGGAAGGATCGGATCAACCGTCCAGAACTAGAAGAATAAACCGGAAAGCTCAGAATGCCAACCTTGAACCCTTCCCGGCGCAAGCTCGCCGACAAGAGTCTGGTCTGAGTCTTCTTCCCCGCTTGATCAATTCCTTCTAGCGCGATAAGACGGGAGGGCAAGAGATAATCGAAACAGTTCGGGTTGCTTATTACGTTAAGCGAAGACCAGCCTTCAAAGGGGGAGCATCGTCGATCACGTCCCTCCCTCACGCCTCCGTAATCTATCGTAGCTGCTTGTTCGTCGTATCTCCTATCTCTTCCCCTTTCAGTCATACTTAATCAGGACTCGCAGATCTTGTAAGAGCGACTCCTCCATACAAAGCGACCAAGAGACTTGTACAGCCAATCAGAGGCTATGTTCGTAATCGCCAGAGGTATCACCGGCTGACCACTTCTATCCGTAGCTTATCGTGCATTGCTGCACCCAAGTCTTAATATCGAAAATCGCGTCATGCACGAGTTCGGTATATGTTGCAACAAAATGGAACTATCAAGCGATAGGGAGAATAATATTGACCTGCCGAAGACTTGCATCCAATTGCAAGCCGAACGCAAGCCGTTGACTTACCATTCTTGCGCGAGAGTGTTTTTCGCTGGTCTCAAATCTTCCTGATATTGATCAGAAAGTGGGCCAGTGCAACCAAAGGGGCAGCGCATAGCAATGCGACCATAGTTCCAAACCCTATGCCCAGAATAGGATAGAGGAACCCTACGAGAAGACTGTAGGGAAAAGCGGTTAATCCCGCAGATATCAACAACGGTTTCGTCAATGCCCGCGACAGCGCCATTCCACGAGTTCTATACGTGAAAAATAGCGTCAGGCTGAATATTGCCGGGAACGATGAAGCTATGCCTCCCAGCTCAGGACCTCCGAGCTGGCTTAACATAACTGCCAGAGCAACGATGCTTCCTCCTGCCAGCGCCCTGAATGCTA
>VBBQ01000006.1 GCA_005888755.1 Candidatus Bathyarchaeota archaeon | reverse complement strand
GGTATCGGTGCCTCCCGTTCTAGCATGTACGTGCCTCTGAAGTAACACCATCGCACATCATGGTCGCCAACAGATAGGCACGAGTTCACCTAGAATCAGCCCTGACTCCGGATCTAAGCCCACGATTTCTAGAAACGTCATTTTCACGCTGATCCCTTGGGGATCACACGAGGGTCGAGAAAGGCCAGAGAAGCTGATTACGCGCCCGTCTCGTGGAAACGAGCTCACAATCAGGCTCGGACAGAAATAGGTTCTGGAAAAAAAATCCAGGCTGTGATAATGGTCCCCGCAAGGCAAGTCCGGGTCCGGGAGGAAGAAACATGAGTCAAATCGGTCATTGTCAGCCTTGATTCAAGGTCTGAACAAGCACCTCTCGAACATGGGATAATTCACGCTGTAAACGTGGATAATCCCGCAATCGATCTAAGCCCGGACCGTTTCCTGATCAGTCCCGTCTCACCCAATGTCCTTGCCAGACAGAAAATGTTCCAGGAGAATCGGTGTCTTAGCGACTCGACCTCTCGTCGCATGAATCCCCCCGCTGGAACAATTAAGAACAAAACACGCGAGCCAGGTGTTGGAGCGGGTTGCTAGACGCCTGCCTCGAGAGAGCCGGGCTGAGGGAAGACAGAGATCTTCACGGTGAGGCTTGGGTGTTAGTGACGCGGGCGACAGACACCCTCCAAACAAGGGCTGAAGGCAAAACCCCGCTCCAAAACCGGGACACGGAGAGGCTTTTTGTACCGTGCAACCGACCGAAATACTTGGAGGATTGGATGAGCCAAGAACAGCGCCTCGAACTAGTTACTAGGGGAACGGTGGAGATCATCCAGCCTACAGAACTCGAACGCGTCCTGGAAGAGAAGAAGAAGCCTCGGGCGTATTGGGGCTTCGAATGCTCCGGAAAGCAGCCCTCCTAGCACAGCTGCCTGGAATGATGCATATCGGCACAGGACTCGTCTGCGGCACAAAGATCAAAGATATGATCCAAGCAGGATTCCACTTCATCATATTCCTCGCAGACTGGCACAGCATGATAAACAACAAGTTCGGCGGCGACATGGAAAAGATCGAAACAGCTGGCGAATATTTCAAACACTGCTTCACAGCCCTCGGACTAACAGAGAACAAGGTCGAATACGTCTGGGCCTCAGAACTCGCTAGCAAGCCAAACTACTGGGAACGAGTCATCAGAATCGCCAAAACCATCACAGCGCAACGGGCCATGCGAGCACTGCCCATCATGGGCCGTGACATGAAAACGCAAGACGTCGAAGCCGCCAGCCTCTTCTACCCCTGCATGCAAGCAGCCGACATATTCGAGATGAACCTAGACTTAGCCTGCGCCGGAATAGATCAAAGGAAAGCGCACGTTCTAGCGCGAGAAGCCGGCGAAAAACTGAAATGGGGAAAACCCGTCGCCCTCCACACCCCAATGCTAATGGGCCTAGCCGGCATACAAGGATCCGACAAAGGAAGCTATGATGAGGATCCTAAACTGAGCAGTGTGATTGAAGCAAAGATGTCGAAGAGCAAACCCGAAAACACGATACTACTCCATGACACTCCTGAGCTCATCGAAGAGAAGCTTCGCCGAGCATACTGCCCACCCAAGATAGTCGAGGGAAACCCGGTGATAGAATACTACCGCCTCCTCGCCTTCCCGGCAAACAAGACAGTCGTTCTGAAACGCGACCAGAAGTACGGGGGAGACTTGAAATTCTCCAACTTCAACGAACTCGAAGAAGCATACAAAGCCGAAAAGATCCACCCGCAAGACCTCAAAGCAAACATGGCTAGAATCCTAGCTGACATGCTTAGAGGAGTACGAGACTATTTCGACAAGCATCCCGAACCCCTGGAACAGATGCAGAGGATAGAAGCGAGGTAACCATACAACAATGGTAGCTCCGATCAGGCGAAGATACCCCACACACACTCGAAACCCGCGGACCGATCTCTACACCCGAAAAATGGAGAGGGCGACGAAGATTTTCCAAGATCTGCAGGAACAATCTGACGCAGGAGTACCCATCATTGTTGAGGGTAGAAGAGACGAAGCTGCCCTGAGAAAATTCGGAGTGAAAGGAACAGTCTTCTGCCTCAAAGCAACGGGCGAGCCTAGGTTCAGTTTCATAGAACGGCTTGACGGGTCCAAGCGTGCGATCGTGCTAACCGATTTCGACAGAGAAGGCGGAGAGCTTGGAAGCTGGCTGTACCAAGAGTTATCGCACCGCGGAATCCGCGCCGACAACCGATTGTGGCATAAGATCCGAGGCCTCGCCCGAACTGAAATCCGTAGCGTAGAAGAGCTCCCAAGTTTCGTGAGAGCTCTGGAGATACGATCTAGAGGACTAAGACCATAGACGGGACTTGCGGATGTCTTCCAATTATCTAGCTCAAAATTGCGAATTTACAATACGTCTGAATGTCCCATGCAGTCCGTCTCGGACCCGCGGGTGTGCGCGAGGTGGCTAGGATTTGCCGTTCTTCATCCGGACGGTCTTCGAAGGCTTGCCATTGCCATTGCCATTGCCTTGAAAGTAATTTCGAAGGATCTGCTCGAAGAATATCGAGAGACCTCCAACTCGTCCGTGGTAGACTTTTTCGACTTCGTGGCGCACTAGATCCTCTGCCTGATCGCTCAGGGAGATCATCATTTTGCCCATTTTCGACCGGAATGTGTCAGAACAAGCTGCAAGATTGACAATTCTTGACGGAAATCGCTAAATCCTATACAAGGGAGACTATGGATATCTACAGCAACTTGCGGCTGACTATATGATCTGGCGCGTCTGACTCAATTTTTCAACGCGAGAACGTGTAAATTGCATATAAATAGTCAAAAAGCGAATCACGCATGCACTCACTCACACCAAATTTCCGTTTCACCGGGCAAACACGGCAAATCCCTACCAAAACGCAGACTTGACGCGCGAGATAGGGTGAGATACTCAGTATGAGCTTCAATTCTCTCAAGTCGATCGTATCGTCGGGATCGGATATCTCTCGAGAATCACCGAGCCATCTGCCTCCTGAGTGTCAGGCTGTCGTCTCACGCCAATTTCTCTCAATACGAAAACGAGAGCAGTAACACTTACGGAAAGGTAGGCTAAACTCGTAACGAAGAAACCATACGCCGTGGCCAGAACTGGGAAAGGGTCCGGGGGAAGATCCCACGACCACGAAGACATAATGTTCGCGATCTCCAGAAGAGAGCCCACCATTAGGGTTTGACGCAGACGACCACGCATCAGAAATGGAACGATAGCCCACACAAGATAGTGCGTGTAAATCTGACGAAGTGGAATGAGCCATACTAATAGTCCAATTGCCACGGCGTCAACCGGGTTCAGCACTCGGGCTCTGGACCATACAATGCTCAACGCGGCTACAAAGAGCGTTGCTGTCGCAGCCAACCATACTTGATTCTCCAGACTCGTGGGCAGAGAGAGATGAAAGACTAGGGGAAATATTGCGTAAAGCAAATTCATCATCGTAAAACTGGACGTTCCTCCCCCAAATCCAGAGGATAGATTGAAGCCCAGAACAGATTCAAGATAGCCGGGCAAGACGGCAGGAGCCACCAAGCCGAATGAAAGAATCGATCCGGTTGTCATGATGGTAGGGAGCGATTTCGCGATTCCTTGCCGCTTTGCTAGCCAGACGAGTACCAAGGGGACCGCGAGTATTGGGTGAATCTTGAAGACCGTTGCTGTCGCAAGCAATACGGAACCCAAAAAGTAACGCCCTAGGACTAATGCGAGAACGGACGCGGCGAGAATAGGATAGCCAAGAACGTCGCTGTTAAACCAGTAGTAGGGAGAGAGGCTTATCGAGGGTAGAGTAAGAAATAGGGCTGGCGGGACAATTCCGGAGAGACCGGAAACCCTCTTCGCGCGTAGAGTGAGAAATACAAGGAGCGCAACGGTGGCGTCAGCACAGAGACCCGTCATCCTGACGTTTCGAGAAATCACGCCGATTGTGTCCGGCGCGAGGATTGCGTTGCTTGATGTTAGCCTGATAATGCCTCCTACCACCGCTAGTAGAAAGGGCGGGTATGGAGAAGCCCAAGGATTCGAGGTGTAGGGATTCTGTCCTGCTATCAGCATCATGCTCTTCGGGATGTCAGCGCCTAACAGGTCGCCGCCGCCGTCTGTGTGAAGGATCAGCGAGAGCTTCTGGAAGGTCGTTAGTGCTATCAGCCCGCCCAGAATTACTGGCCAACAATTGTCGATCAGAACGTCAAGCGTGGCGAGGCTCGAGTGCAAGCGTAGTCTTAGAGACTCCAGCATTTGCCTAGTCGAGCGCGTTCTAAGATGCTAAATAGCCTTTCAATCCAGAACGTTAAGACGAGTCTAAGGCACACACAATGAATTTTGCAGACGGATTCGTTCTCGCGTTGACAATAATCTTTCTAGCCTACTTCGCCTATGCGACTCCAATCATCATGGTTGGCGTTTGGCGATACAAGAAGCATGGGTTTGCTTCGGAGGAACCGGGGGAGGATTGGGATCCACCTAACGTTTCGATACTCGTTCCGGTAAAGAACGAAGAAAAAGTGGTTGGAAGGTTACTCGATGCAATTACCAGACTGGACTATCCTAGAGAGAATCTTGAGGTAATTGTGGTGGAAGATCAATCGAAAGACCGAACCCTGGAGATCTGCCAAGGGTTTGCCAGGCAGTATCCTTGGATCAAAGTCTTCCACAGAGCGGCGAGCGTCGGGAAGGGAGATGCTCTGAACTTTGGATTCGCTCAGTCAACTGGAGAGATTATTGCTACATTCGACGCGGACGATATTCCAGAACCCTTAGCGATCACCAAGGCACTGCGTTACTTCGACGCGAAGGTTGGTGCGGTGCACGGTTACCATCGTACCCTTAACCTTCAGGAGAGCATTGTCGCGAGGTTGGCAGCGTACGAGACATTTCTGTATCGGTTGGCGAATGATGGGAAGTACGCACTGAAATTGTTCGTGGCATTCTCCGGCTCAAACACTTTCTTCCGACGAACCGCTCTGGAGCAGGTGGGACTCTGGGACCCGAACTCTATTGTGGAGGATGCGGAGCTGGCGGTCAGGTTCGCGCGAGCCGGCATTCCAACGAAACTGGCTCCGGTGGAGAGCTGGCAGGAGATGCCGGCCAAGGTCACGAGCTTGTTGAAGCAGCGGATCAGGTGGAGTGGGGGGAATATTCAGACTGGCTTGAAGCACTGGGACGCCTGGAGATCCATGTCGCCCGTGAAGGCTTTCGATATGGAGGTGCTTATGATGAGCCCGATTATGGCTATCCTCGCTTTCGTAGGCTGGGCATTGCTCGCTCTCGGGGTAGCCCATGTTGGAATCCCTGTTGCTGAGCTGGTACCGTTGCTCGTTGTGATGGGAGCCTTGAACATATTCTATTTCGGGACACTCCTAACCGTTGTGGTCGCCCAGGCGAAAACCGGAATCGTATCATATCTCACCCTTATGATAGCCACATATCCATACGCGACCCTGCTCTCAGTCGCAAACTTTGTAGGGCTCGTCTCCGTCCTGATAATGGGACGAAAGCTCTGGCTGAAGACAGAAAAAACAGGTTATGTGGATTCACCTACCTTGTGTGCAAGTCTCACGAAAACCCGTCAATAGAAAGCTCAGACATGTTCGGGTATTATTAGGAACTGATGTGGAGGTCACTGAACGGTCAGCTGGAACGAGTAGGGAGAGGCTGGGGGGTTGGCTCCAATATCAAACTCGCAGTTTATCCGAAAAGTTGGGAGAATCGAACTGGTACTGTTCATGTACACTGGGCCGTAGGTTGTCGCGGAACCCCCGTTGGGCGTCACGACCAGGGTCGCTCGGTAGCAAGTGTTGATGCTCGTGGTCAAGGTCTCGTTCACTTGAACATCGTAGACAAGATCCTGCTGCGTTATCCCTGTGTTGGCAATGGTGTCAACTCCAAAAATGGTAGGGCTACTGCATGAGGTTCCAGCGGCGACGACATTGGAACCAGCGACGGAGAAGCCTTTGTCGATTGCTACGAGACTGTTTGTGACGTTCAGTTCGCCGCCAATCTCAGCCTGATATGTGGTCGAAGTGACCACAATGGATGTGGCAGATACGGCTACGATCAAGAGAGCGAGCACAATCTTGCCGGAAAGATACCAGGTGAATGTTCTTCGGAGCCGATTGCCGAGCTTCGACGCTTTGTTCATGCTTGCGCCTCTGCTTTCCAGGCTTCGGAGCCGTTTGAGTGTTCGGTACCTTCGCTTAGCACATGTGGGTAACAAATCTGATCGGCAAATGCGAATCGTAGGGGCGATACGGATTGGAGTGCGCTTCCCGGAACTCCTCTCATCCGGCGCGAGATGCTCCACGCAATACCCCCTCCCCTTTTTGACGAGCCAATTTCCTATCTGGAACCGATAATGGGCGAGACAGGCTGATCAGGGCAGGGTCTGGGCTTGGACGAGATGACAAAAAGCCGGGAGATTTAGACCGATTCACGAAAGACTATCAGGGAAATCTAGAGACCCCATCACAGATTCGGGATCAGGGCTGATTATAGGCGAGTTTGTTCGCTGTAGCCCTATTTCTTTCAGATATTGGGTGGAATCAGCGGTCGTACGGCTGCCTCATTCGGAGAAAAAGGAAGGGGCTTCCGGGGTCTTACCCGGAAATCCAGCTTAGAGCCGGGAAGATTGGTCTATGTTATCGCTACATAGACTGTTATTGGGGACGTCAAAGATGTTGCACCGGTGTCAACGTATGCGGTGATGGTGCCGGTGCTTGAAACACCAGGACCTGTAAGGGTGAAGGTCGCGATGACCAGCAGGGTTCCTGCAGGTCCTGTCCCGTTGCGAATGGTAACCGTCGCTGTATGGGCTGTGCTATCGGTTAGTGTGTCAGTGAAGGTTACTTGGTCAAACCAGTGGCCCGCGGTAAGCGCGTTGTTGGCGTTGTTGTTGTTTCCGGATGTCGGAAATGTTGCAGAGGCGACAGCACCTACGGTATTGGCTACAACTCCTAGGCCGTTGTCAGTCACCGTCATACTGCCAGTGCTTGTGTGATAGGTGCCGATCTCGCCTGTATTCGCGGTAGGCGTTACCGTGAGATTAGCTGCGAGAACGCCGGCGACCATTCCTAACATGGCTACGACAACCAGAGCGAGTATGGGCACTTTTTTGGTGGTTACTTGGCTTATCTTAGCTCTTAGATTGCTCATTTTTCGATCCCTTATTTCGACGAAGAGAATATCGCAAACGATAAGCCACACGTTACTAGCGTGGACCCTCCACGGTAGCTTCCGTGCAGCCTGAGAGAAGGCAAGCTATTCCTCTTCTCTACTTGCTCTGGGCCGGTACTTCGGCTTCCTCTGCCACTTCTTCAACAACCGCATAACGGGCGGGACTCTAGGGCGATGGCTGGACAGTTTCCTGAAAATCGACACTTTCCCTTCGTGATCAGGTGAAAGATCGTCTGTTCCGAGACTCCACCGCTTGACAGACTTGAGACCTTGCTCATCCGTTTCTTCTGTTAGCGATAGTTCTTGCCCTGAGTGTTTGAGGAGAGTTGATTCTATCTTTCTGGCCGAGTCGAACTGTACCTTTCTCTCGACGAGCTCCATGTAGACCTGGTTTAGGAGCTCGTGATAGGGCATCGGTTCTCTACTTTTTGAAAGGATTGAGAGAGCGGATCTTAGCATGGCTCTTTCCTCTTTCGTCATCTTGGTCAGACCCCAGTCAGGCTGGGTGCTGACGGTGAGCTGTGGAGGAATGTCCGGGAAAGAAGATTCGCTCTCGATGGCCTGTTCAAGGACTGGCGTCTTTTCAGGATCTTGGACATCTGATCCGGAAGGCGAGAGAGGTTTCTTGAATCGTAGTTGTGTCTCAGGCTTCCCTGGAGCCCGGTAGATGGTTTCTGTGTCCTCGACGGAGAAGCCTGTCCATGTGAGGAGCTTCTGGAACCGGTCGCCTAGTGTAGAGGCCCACGAGGGCAAGATGATGCTGATTATTCCGCCCGGTTGAACGGTACGATAGATCTTTCCAAACGAGTTGAGCAACTGGTCGTCTGTTGTGTTTTCAGGGTCCTGACTTAGAGGATTTAGATCTCGATCGCCTGTTGAGATCCATGCGTGTCTGTAGGGTGGTATGAGGAAGAACTCCTTGACGCCGGGGATGGCACTGGCGGCTAATATTCCTCGTTCCTGAAGCATCTTGAGAATTGTACCTGTCCCAACGATTGTGAGGCTTAGGAGTCCAAGATAAAAATCAAGGTTGAACGAGGCAGTGAGAGATGGGCTCTGGTATGTGCTGAGATCGGTTCCAATGACTCTCGCAGGATACAATATTGTACCGCTCGTAGGAGGGTTTGCGCCGTATGCGGCGAGTAGCCCGGCCTGGCCGGCGTGAACGAGGAGGAGGAGGCTGAAGAAGAGTTCGGTGAGGCTTGCGAGACCAAGCCATGTCGCTATGGGACGCCACCAGGCGGTTGGACGAAGAGACGATGCGAGCAGAGCCAAAGAGCATAGGATTAGGAGAATGCGGGTGAGCGCGCCTACGATTGACGCGAACGGAGAAGTTGTAGGGATTCCGGTCGCAGCGATCTGAAGGTAGAACGGAGAGACTTGGATTGACAAGACGTGGCTGTTTGTCGGGCTTGTGAGAGTCCACCAGGGTTCATTGCTGAGGGCGAGGAAGCCCGCGACTAGACCTGCGATGAAACTTGGCAGATCGATTCTCTGGAGAATCTTCTGGTCAGAGTTCTGAGCTGAAGTCTCCGTTGTCTTTCACTAGTCTTAAGTGTCCAGGACCGTAGGGACGTTTCGGATCCTGTTGGCTGTATTCCCGGCTCGGCGGGAATAGGTCTCGCGTAACTGTTTTGGTTTCGACGAAGTCCTTACAGCTGTAGACGCTCCACGCTAGTATTGGTATTGTCTAGCGTGGAGTTTTCACGGGAAGATTCATCCGAGTTGTAACAGAAAAGAAGGTGGTTGCCCGGTGTGAAAAACGGGCAATTTGGGAGTTTAGGCTTTTGGCTTGCGTCGTAGGTAGAAGAATCCACCTATGCCACCCAGAAGTCCACCGAAGCCAAACATTGCATATCCGGCTCCTTGAAGGAGTTGCTGAACTATGCTTGCGTTTGCGGAGCCGCCTCCGAGGTTGACGAGGCTTTGTTCAGCCGCATTGAGGTCGTTGAGTGCGTTCTGGTAGTGTCCCTTGGCGCCGGCGTAGTCCCCGTTTCGCCAGGAATTATCGCCTAGAGCAAGTTCACTGTTTGCCTGGGCGACTTGGCCTGCAGCGGTTGGGTTGCCTGAGGTGCTGAAGCCTGATGTTGTGGTGAACAGCTGGCGGTTTTGCAGGCCGTTGAACTGGTCGGCGGTGTAGAATGTAAGGGCTGGGCCGGGGTTGTTTACGGTCACGCAGGCGGGTGCTTTCTCAGCATCGCCACTAGGGCATGAGACCCCGACGAATGCGTTCGCAGGTCCATCCCAGACGGCGACTGTCCAGGTGTGGGCTGGGCTCCCTGGTCCTTGGCCTGCAGCGGGTATACTCACTGAGATTGTTCCAGATCCGACCTGGTTAGATTGCACTGGTGTTGTAGCGCTGCCGCTGACGTTCTGGTAACTGTTCATCCAGTCGCCTTTGAATCCAAAGGTTACGTTCCTTTGGTATGTTGGTGTGAAGTTGCTTCCTTGGATGACGAAGTTGACTGTTATCGTTGAGCCTGCTTGGGCTGCGTTTACGAAGCCTGTTGCAGGGTCTTGGACGTTTCGGAGGATGCCGCCGACGGTGACTGCTATTGTGCCGTTGTGGAACGCATTTGCTGGTGGGAGGCTGACGGCTGGTAGTGCGAGTCCTACAATAAGTAGGCTTAGAGACGCGATTACGATTTTTCTCGTTTGCATGACGCGCGGTTCCGGGTAGCGCTGATAAAGAATACGCTGAAACCTAGAATATCTTGGGCAGGTTACAATGCGACAGCAAGTTCGGATCACATAGCGAATATCGATACGTCTGTTGCTTGCCTGAAACGTGTTAATCGAGACCGTTGTGGCGGTTGTCTTGCCGCGTGTCTGCTCCTTGCGTGATCTTCGTCTCCAGAAGTCATAGTGTTCCATAAAGGGAGATCATTCCGTGCGTCGGGCTTCGGTTTTTCTTTGGGTTTCGTAAGGGCAGAGGATCTGTATCTGTACTGGGCAGGGCGTTTGGCCCAAACTCTTACAAGAACCCTCAACGGTGTTGCTGAGTTGGGAGTAGTTGAAGAAAGTGCCGCGGAATAACAAGAAGTTCATGCAGACTCTTGAGACGGAGACGTATCATACTATTTCGAAGGAGGCTTCGCACCGGGGCGCGACAGTTCAGGAGCTTTTGAGAGCCGTGATTATTCCGGAGTGGTTGAGCGAGAACCGGAAGAAATGGACCAGGTAACGATTCTCTCTTCGCACTTTTTTTGTGAGAAATAGATCCTGGATAACTCACGAGCGCGTGGTACCCGGTACTTCCTATTCTGGAGAAACCTTCTTTTTAGGGGAATTATTGGGACAGGCTCTGTTAACTTATCGTCGGATGCCTCTCTGACTTATAGCTAGGATTTTGGCTCTTGTCGTTTATTGTGTTGGCTGTCAAATCTGTCTGGCA
>VBBQ01000042.1 GCA_005888755.1 Candidatus Bathyarchaeota archaeon | reverse complement strand
CTCTTGGATTCTTCAAGGAATCTAAGATGCCCAAGATGCAGAAGATCGAAGACCCCAGTGGCTAGAACTATCTTTCCCGATGGCAAGACCAAAACAGGATGCGTCTGCGAGTAGAGAGAATAAGAACGCTCTCTCGACGAGATGAGAGCCTATACACTCAGCCCCTTCTTGAGATCTCCCTTCGGTTCATACTTTAGCATCATTGCCTGTTTCGATGAAGCCTCTGGAGCCTCGCCCTTCTTCGACGTGATCGTAACCGGAGTGTATCCGCTTACGATCGCGTAAGCGAACGCGTCATCTCCCCTCTCAGTACAGTGGACCTGGAGTTTGTAGAGAGGCTCCCTGTGGGTGAACACCATCTTCGTGGTCTCAGCGTTGGTGATGATGACTCGACCACCACAAGTGGGACAAGCGAACCTTTCTTGTCTGGCGATCTTGAGACCGCAGTCCGGGCACCAAACATCCTCGTCTCTACGCGCAATGAAGATCGACTGCCAGACCCCGACATGTTTTCTGGGGCTGCACGCGTTCCACTCGGACATCGTCATTCGCGTCACCCTGAAAGCCCAAGCCGCTTCTTCCTTCCACTTGTTCACGTGCTCGGCTCTGTCTTCGCATGTCTTGTGGAAGAAGCTCCTCTGGCCTTCTTGGTTGAACGAGGCGGAGACCGGTTCGTCCCTGTGAATGGGCTTGCCGCAGACCGCACAGTTCTCCATGAGTCTCGACGATAGTACGACTCGGCCCTGCGATATCAGCGCAGTGTTACCCAAACAATCCGTTCTGGCTAGAACTCAGCCAACTCAAGAAATTTCAAAGCGTCAAGAAGACCCTCCGCATAAGCGATGCACGCGAGCGCTGTCACGGGTTTCCTGTTGCCCAAATAGTGTTGGGCATCCCGAGCGTAATCCCGTGCAAGCGACGAAACGTGGTCAAGCTGAGGTCGAGAAACCTCTGCAGGACCATTTTTGACCGTCAAGGCTCGCAGC
This sequence comes from Candidatus Bathyarchaeota archaeon, assembly GCA_005888755.1. Lineage (GTDB taxonomy): Archaea > Thermoproteota > Bathyarchaeia > 40CM-2-53-6 > 40CM-2-53-6 > 40CM-2-53-6. Next base: position 42,917 of record VBBQ01000042.1, on the reverse strand, counting down.
GACTTTGTCGTTGTCTCTAGATATTTCGCAGCTCTTTCTCCTGCCCGCTCTCTCATCTTAACGCTTCCAAGTCCGCATCTTTCGCGCCGCAAAACGCTTTCAAAGCCTCAATCTCCATGAAATGGAGCCTGCCCGGGATTACGAGGCAGTGAGGAATCCGCCCGAAGTCTTGGCTCTGAAACTCTTGAAGCTTAGCTGAAAGCACGAACTGGTCTCCGGATCCTATCCGTGCAACCCCGACTCCCATCCAGTTCGCAAGCGTCGGATCGGCGGCGACCAGTTTCGCCGCCGCCTCCCGGACCGTAAGCTCCTCCGCCATTTCTGGTCGAATGTCGAGAAGAATCAAAGTGTGAAGTCCTCTATTCTTGTTATCGCGGGTAGTGTCCAGCAACGAGCCCGGCACACCAGGCTCTTTTGGTAAGGTTACCGATTTTCCGAACTTGTAGCTCTGAAGACCTGTGGCTCCGCAAACGGCTGACGTCACTGAAGGGCCGTGAATGATCCTTGAGGGAATTCCCCTTCTCGCTAGCCCCAGCCTGATAGAAATGTGAGTTGTAGCAGTCATCGGGTCCCCAGGCACCAGCAAGGCAACTTTTCCCCTCTCAGCTGCCTCAACAATCGGCTTGCCTTCTTCATCCTCGAGCTGGACTCGATTCAAAACGACAACTTTCTTGCCGAGTAGAAGCTCGAGCTTCTTCCTATCCAAGCCGGGCATTGTGTTGGTGTAGAACTCTGCGAAAACGCTGTTTGCTTGTCGAGCCTCTTCGAGCCCTTCTATTGTGAGACCTTTTTCATCGTTCAGGCCTAACCCGATAAACGCGACACTCATGACAATATTGAGATGGATTGTTTGCTAAAAGGCCGATTTCGCAGCCCTACCGCGGTCTTGTGCCTGTTCCCTTCGACGGTAGCCCGGAACTCGCTGCTCCCTGGTCCTTCTCTTCCGTGTGCTTTCCCTCCGGTTTAGCCGGGGGGGCCGCTTTGGGAGCGTCCTTTGCCGATGAGTGACTTGGCTTGAGTTTCAGCTGCTGCAGCTTCCCGCGCAGGATTCCGAAACGCGAGACTCGGAAGACTAGTCCTCGGCCTCTCGCTATCTCGAACGAGACGGTCTCGGAAGCGATTCGTCTCCGTTCCATTTTCAGAACTGTGAGATACCTAACTCCCTTCCTTCCAGTTCTCACCAGCGTGAGCTCGATAACCCCGTCTGCTATGCTCTTGATCTTCGCGATCGAATCATCTGGTATAGCACCCTTCGAAGCGGTTAGGATGAAGAGACCGCCAGTCTTCTTCACCTTCGCGCCGACAGTCTGCAAGAAGTTGATAGCCTGCTTCGCCTCAACCCCGTTAAAGATCGGCGTGAGCGAGTCGAGAATGAGCGTCACAGGGGCGTTCTTCGCCTTCGTTATGAAAGAGGTAACTTGAATGTTGAGCTCGGTGAGGTCCGACGGATCCCTCAACGCCCCTTCGCCCTGCCCCGCGAGCCCTGAATAACAATCAATTATTTTCAATCGCCCCTTCCGAAGATGGGAGATAATGTCCCACCCAAACTCTCCCATACGCCCCTGAACGTCTTCAGGGAATGCGTCATACGACAAGAACGCGCATGGTCTTCCAGCCTCAAGCTCGTCATGCAACAATTCATACGAGAGAACGGTTTTTCCGCTTCCTGGATCCCCGAGCAACAAGAGACTTGACCCGCGAGGAATCGGCCCTCCGATCATCTGCTCGAGATGCTCGAACCCCTCAAGAGACGTATCATAGCGCTTCAACACAACGATTCCGCCGAGTAAAGCCACCACTCCACCAATAACGAATGGAAGGTAGCCCAGCGGAGAAGTTACAACGTCTACTCTTACAGACGTGTCGAAGTTGGGTCCAGTGTTCCCGAAACCATCATTGAGACTGTTCGCATTGATTCCAACGGTCCAAGAACCACCTGGGTCAAAAGTAGAGACCGAATAGCCTGTAGGAGTATAGAATCCGAGACGGTTCGCGTCGTAGACCGCGGTGAGGTTCGCAACGGTTGTCCCTGAGGGATTCTTGACCGAGACCACATATTGGCCTGCGGTTAGAAACGTCCCGCTGGAACCCGAGTATTTTATCCGAAAGTAGGGGAAGACCGTGTCCCCCGTGGAAAAGGAAGTGGTTGGAACGCCCTTGGAGTTGTAGGTGACCATGGCGTCAACAAACAAGTCGCTTTTTGCAATCGTAGCATTTGCTGGAAGACTTACTCCAGAGTTCTGGCTAGTGTCCCTGGCACGTACTATTATTGTCCAAGAACCAAGCGGGTCATTCATCAAGACTTGATAGGTAATGGAATACACCCCGTTTGTAGAGCTAACCTCGGGAAGAGTAAGTTGCCCGTTCGATGGAGTGTCTACAGTTACCGTCGCGCCGGCTACGGCCCCCAAGGAGTTCGCCACGGTCGCGGTGATTGTCAACGTCTGACCCCTTTGGACAATTGTCCCAGAGGCTGGTTGAGACACTACGACGCTCATCATTGCAGTTACCGTGAACTGGCCCGTGGCAACGTTCGCTATGTTCGTCGGCGACGTCTGATTTACGGCAACGTTGTAGACACCACCGACGTTGGTTGCAACAGTACCGTTCAGCGGGGTCCAAGAAGTTGAAGTCGACGAATACTGGACGGACACGCTACCCGACCCCCTATTGTCCGTGGATACTGCCTGGTTAGTAATCGCGGAACCGGTGCCGTTGGGCTTCTGCACGCTAATTGTGACTGTATAGAATGTGTTCCTATTGCCGTTAGTCACAGTAACCAGGATATTGACGGTGTTACCTAGGCTTGTCGTTGTCGGGCTTATCGTTAGGGAATAAGGCGCGATACCGTGTACCTGGACTACGAATACCGTGATTGGGAGCAGCACTAGTACTAGTAGGATAACGTATGGTTTCATCAGCGCCCAGCCTAAGTAACCTGCAGCATCATCCACGAAGCGGCTATCCAAGGTGTCGGGGAAGGCTTGTGTTACCGAAACGGAAGCAGGCGAGGGACACCAACGCTTCTCTCGAAGCTGAGGAAAGATCGCCTCTGGCCCAAGAGTAGCGTGCGTGACATCGTCCTTCCTTAACCCTCATCCCTTGATCGACTAAGGTCAAGAATTCCTCGCCCCATCATCCACTTTGGTCCGGATCAATTTTGCGACCAGAAACGGTAACCCTTATTAGAAATTCGGCCGGGACCGAGCCTTCGGCGGGTTCGTGGGCCCGTAAACCGGACAAGTATACTGGTCTAGTCGGGCAGCTCAGCCAGGTAGAGCAGCAGACTCTAGGGCTGAAGCTCTTAACCTGAAGGACGAGTCCATTCGACTCGTTCGGGGAATGGTCGAGGGTTCAAATCCCTCCGGGCCCGCCAAAGCTATCGCGCTTTTCCGCCTATCCTGATTGAGCAAAACATAGAATTCCGGCTCTGGGCTGTTCTCCGAACGGTTATAGGCTGCCAAATCGAATATCCTTCTCGTGCAACAGACTAACTCGCCTCTCTCGAACGATATTGTCCGGGAGTTCGTAATCGCAGGTCACGGAAATCTGGAAAAGGTGCGGAAAATGCTAGAGGAGAATCCGGAGCTACTTAACGCATCGTACGCTTGGAGCGAGACCGACCATGAGACAGCGATCCAAGGTGCAGCCCAAGTAGGCAGCGCAACTATCGCGACGCACCTGCTCGAGCGAGGAGCGCCTCTTGAAATCTGCACGGCGGCAATGCTAGGACGCAGGGATGAGGTAGAAAGAAGAATCACCGACAGGTCCGATAGCATTAACTCCAAGGGAGCCCACGGCATTCCCCTCTTGCCCCATGCAGCCTGGAGCGGCGATCTCGAGCTTGTCCAATTCCTGTTCCGAAGCGGAGCTAAAACCGGATCGTCTTCCGCACTCCACAACGCAGTTGCAAGAGGCTACTACCACTTGGTCGTCTGGCTGGTCGAAAACGCTAGCCCGGATCTAAATTCGAAGAACTTTCAGGGAAAGAGTCCCCTTTCGGTCGCGATCGAAAGAAAACATGAAACCATTGCTCAACTCCTGAGAGAGCGTGGCAGTAAGGAATAGTCAGCGAGACAGCATCAACCATCAGTCACAGCCCAGTACTCCTTGAAAGAGGATCATTGAGCGATTGAAAATCCGCAAGCCAGTCGAAAAAGGCCAGAGGCGACCTTCCTGCTCCAAACACGGCCCATACAACGGTCCTTACTGCCAAGAATGCTACGAACGCGCCATGAGCGGCGAAGTTACCAGCAAGACTACGCCATCGAGCTAAAATAATCCCGGTCTCCAACCCATTCAAGCAGCATAGTGACCAGCGAATGTCTCGCCTGAATCCAAGAGAATCGACGGACCGTGGACCACAACACACCAAACAATGGTGAGTTCGTTTTGAAAACAATCGCTCAGAATGAAACTAGAAGGGCGCCTCCTGATTACTCGAAGGATTTTGAGACCCTTGAAAAAATGGAATGGGCGTTCTCAAGAGGCGATGTTAGCTTCTTCAAGACAGTACTCGACCGTAGACCGAGCCTGCTTCTTAGAATACACGCGGTCTGCATACTTGCAGATATGAAAGATGAGAGAGCTGTTCCGGCACTCTGCGAGACTTTGAAAGAGGATCCAAGCCCTCTAGTTAGGCATGAAGCGGCGTTCTCCCTTGGCCAGTTGGAGTTCAAATCCGCAGTTTCCGCTCTAATGGATGCTATGGCGAACGACGAGAGTGTCCTCGTAAGGCATGAATCAGCAGTCGCTCTCGGGTCTATTGGAGATGAGACAGCTCGCCCCGGTCTGATAGACAGACTCCAAGATGCAGACGAAGATGTACGATTGTCCGCGGAGGTTGCCTTGGCAGATCTCGATTTTCTCGAGCGACTCAGAGCACGAACCAGCAGGCGATAAGTGCCGAGTATCACAGTTGAGCCGAAACGAGGGGGACCCAGACAACCTCCAGGAAAACGTGTCTCTCAACATTCCTAAGACGCAGGGAGAGAACGCGATCCAAATCCTCGCAAAACTGAAGCTGCTGAACAGAAAACTTGCACCACAAACAACAGGTGATGTGCTTCACGTGCCGCTCTCCCGAGCACCACAACCGGAGGAACAAAACCAGCTTGATAGAGCCCTAGGCAAGCAAAACCTATCGAAAGAAAAATTTGCTTCCAAGTCGCGATCTGTTGGATCGCTGGAGGAAGTTCTAGCGCAGCAACTGCCGTCGAGCATTGTTCCACTCGTATCAAAGTCGTTCGATGTCATCGGAGACATCGCTATCATAGAGCTATCTCCAACAACCGAGCCGTTCGAAAAGGACATCGCGGAAGCATTGATGAAGGTACACAAGAACGTCAAGACAGTCTACTCAAAGGCCGGAGCGATAACCGATAACCAGCGATTGCGGCCTCTCCATCACGTGCTCGGGGCCGCTCGAACTGAGACCATCCACAAAGAGTTAGGGTGCCGCTTCAAGATCGATATTTCGAAAGCCTTCTTCTCCCCCCGTCTCTCCTCTGAGCACAATAGAGTCGCCGAACAAGTCCGTCCGGGCGAATGCGTTGTGGACATGTTTGCTGGTGTGGGCTCATTTTCGATTCTGATTGCAAGACGATTGGAAGACGTACAAGTCAATGCCATCGATGCGAACCTCGAGGCGGTTAAGCTGATCCGAGAGAATGCGAAGCTGAACAGGGTCCAAGACCGGGTAAAAGTATGGCCGGGCGATGCTCGGACCGTCATCAAAGACAATCTCCTTGGAATAGCCTCGCGGGTAATAATGAACCACCCCTCACAAGCGAGGGGGTTTCTCGAACCCGCCTGTGAAACGCTTAGACGCGACGGAGGAATACTGCACTATTACACGTTCGCAGACGGCTTGGACAGTGAGTCAAAAGCCAGAAAAGAACTTACGAATGCCATTGACAGTTCAGTTTGGACAGTTGAGAATCCCATAGCTACGCATAAGGTGAGAGGCGTCGCTCCGATGAAGTGGCAGATTGCGGTAGATGCGAAACTTGAGCCGGCCTAGGTCTCGACAGCCAACTCAACCAATATCTTCCGGCCTGGATCTTGAAGTAATTCTACCAGTGATTTTGGAAGATCCGCCGCTACTCGATCGGCATGCACCATTAGCGTCCTGTCGGATAAGAAACCGCTCTTTCTAACCACGATGTCTGTCGGATGGGAAAACGTCAAGCCCTGCGCGCCATGTCCCTCTGTCGAGAATCGATGACCGCCAATCATCAGAGTTAGACGGGCTGTAGAGCTTTCGCTGGAAAGAGCGTTTTTCATAGCTTGAGGCAAGTCTCTCAATCCTGCGGAAGACCCAACCGCGATGATGCAATTTCCATTCTTACCAAGGGTAGACTCCTTTGTAAGCTCCAAGGTTGTTGGATGTGTCGACAATACAGCGTGATGCCCGCGAGCGTAGAACCTGAAGTTCATTGATACTTACAATAGACAAACTAGAGAGTCTAATATGCTCAGCCTTGCTTTGACGGGCCGGAGGGATGATCGAGGTCCTTAGATTTCGCAAGTGAAAGAGAAAGAATGGTCCAGGCGCTCGTCGCAGAAGGGGTCCTCAAAACCCGCGAGGTCGTCGATGCAATGAGAAAGGTGCGGCGAGAACTGTTCGCATCCACTAACCTTCGCCAATACGCCTATAGTGATACTCCTTTGCCAACGGATCATGGCCAGACAATCAGTGCGCCACTCGGCTGACCAGCCGGGCGTTACATGGTGGCCATAATGGACGAGGCATTGGAGCTACGGCAAGGGATGAAGGTGCTAGAAGTAGGTGCAGGGAGCGGATACCATGCCGCTACTATCGCAGAAATAGTCGGGGAATCAGGACACGTTTTCACGGTTGAATACGTCGACAAACTGGTCGCGATTGCGAGGAATAACCTGGGTCAAGCAGGATACGCCAACCATGTCACGCTAGTCCAAGGCGATGGATCGTTAGGTTACGCAGAGCGAGCCCCCTTTGACAGAATACTGGTGACAGCGGCAGCACCCAAGATTCCGCCCCCCTTACTGGAACAGTTGAAGCCCAACGGAATCCTAGTTATGCCTGTAGGAGGAAGAATGTTCCCGCAAGAACTTGTCCGGGTCAGGAAAAAACCTGATGGAGCCTTAGAGCGGGATTCCTTGGGAGGAGTCGCATTCGTTCCTCTCGTCGGGAAATTCGGCTTCAGTGATTAACTACCGAAGAATGACTCAAGCGTTTTCTTACCACTGTCTTTGGCCATTGCTGTCCTTGCCCTCTCTACCGCAGTGCGGACTCTCTCCTCGTTGAAGTCTCTCTCTCCGCACAGGAACCGCACAAGAGATTCAACATCGGATTTCCCCCAATTCAAAGCGTAATTCGAAGTGACCGCAGGTTTCAGAAAGATCTCTCTAATTCTATCCAGCTCCGGCGGCGGAACCACATCCTTATTCGATTCAGCAATCCTCTCAATCGTACCGCGCTCTCGAACCAGCTTCAAGGCCGTCTTTGGCCCGATTCCCTTGAAACCGTCAGGGTTAAAATCGGTTCCAATGAGAATCCCCAAGTCTACGAGTTGTTCTCGCGACAGCTGTAGAGCTTGCAAAGTTGATGCAAGGTCTACCAATTCCGGTTCTACCTGAACGTAGGCCTCTCGCATAGGCAGCTTTCTTTTTCCGCTTATCGCTAGATTCCGAACGAGCCTCCGAGCCCCGAATAGCAATGAATCGTAATCCTGGCTGACCGCAGCCCAAACATCCCCGCGAGCCGCCATATAGGCGGCCTGAGCCTCTCCTTCAGATGGAGCTTGGACGATCGGGACGCCCAGGTACTGGAGAAGTTTGTGAGCATCATCAATCATCAAATCCTTAAGGCTGGAGCTCGCCTGAGCATACCGCTTCGCTTCCTCAAACTTTCCCGTTGATAATGCGGATTCGTATCTCGTAGTGGCTTCAACCTTGATGACTTGTCTTCGCTTGATCTCCGTGTCTTTGAGACTCGGGGGCTTTCCATCGAAGACATACGCGAGTCTGATTCCTCTCTCTGCCAAGTTGGTCGTTCGGTAAAGGAGCCCACTCAAGTGACTCGTAACTCTACTCTGCCGGTCCATCAAGGGCTCCCCGGTGGGCCCGCGAATTATCGCGAGAAACTGGTAGAGCGCGTTGTGGGCATCGACCGCGAAAGTCTTTCCTGAAAACTCATCCAGCGAACTCTTGGACCGAGTAATAATGTCCCCCAGATCTACGCCCAAAGCTTCGCACTACTCTCGATTGCTAGCGCTATCCTCTCTCCATCCGGTATTCGCCTACCCTGTTCGCAATCAGTGCCGCGACCGCTCCAGCACCCACTCCTCCATCAATATTGACTACCGCCATTCCCAGGGAGCAGGACTGCAACATAGCAGCTAGGGCCGCGAGACCTTTTTCCCCGAACCCATAGCTTCTGGAAGTAGGGACCCCTATCACGGGGACATCCACAATTCCCGCGACGACGGTAGGGAGCGCGCCTTCACGACCAGCAACTACCAGGATAACATCAGAGTCCCACCTTAGAAGGTCGCGGACTGGCTCGAACAAGCGATGAATCCCTGCAACGCCCACATCATTGAAAGACCTCGTCAGGCATCCCATTTCTCGAGCGGTAACCTCAGCTTCCTCGGCTACGGGGATGTCCGAAGTCCCTGCAGTCAATATCCCAACCCTACCCCCGCTACTCCTCGACTTGTAGCCTTTCGATTTCACAATCATTAGTCGAGACCGTGGAAAGTATTCGACTTTAGACCCGTTTCCGGTGACAGCTCTAACAGCTCTAACTTGGGATGCGTCACAACGACTGATAATTGCGCGCCCGGTCTGTTTTACCATTTCCTGACTAATCTTCGCAACTTCGCGAGCGAGCTTCCCCTCGGCCAGAATGACCTCGGGAAGTCCTTTGCGTTTTTCACGTCCGACATCAAGATTCGCAAAGCGAGACAGGCTTGCGATAGCAAGCATTCTTTCCTTCGTTTCCAATAGTCTCCGGCTTCGCTCAAACTTCTTCAGGGAAGACATCAATCATTCCTTTTCTTCGCGCGTAAACTGTTTAAATCGTCATGAGTGGCGTGTCTTGAATATGTCGCTTAGCCCTGTTAGGGCAGGTTTGCAGGTGAAGATAGACAAGGCTGTTCAGATTATCGGGCAATTCAACGGAGCTGTTGTTGCCCTATCTGCCGGAGTGGACAGCTCGCTAGTCGCTGCTCTAGCAAGCAAGGCGCTCGGGGATCGCGTTGTTGCAATAACAGCCGTCTCCGAGTCTCTCGCCCCGGGAGAGATTGAAATCGCGAAAAAAACAGCGCGACACATCGGAATCAGACACGTTGTTGTCACAACCGATGAGGTCCACAACGCAAGTTACGCGGCGAACCCCTCGAACAGATGCTATTACTGCAAGGATACACTCTTTCGCGAACTGAGACGCCAAGCTGACAACTCCGGATTCAAGGCGATTCTTGATGGAACCCAGCTTGACGATCTCGGGGATGTTAGGCCCGGACTTCTTGCTGCTAAGCAGGCTGGCGTAAGAAGCCCTCTTGCAGAAGCAGGTTTCTCCAAGAGAGACGTGCGAGAGACCGCTCACCTTCTAGGGCTTGAGGTTTGGGACAAACCAGCAATGCCTTGCCTATCATCCAGAATATCACACGGCGAAGAGATCACTGTCGAGAAGCTATCTCAAGTTGGAAAAGCGGAATCGGTGGTGAAGCGTATCAGTGGTGCCCGAGACATAAGGGTCAGGCATCATGGAGAGGTTGCGGCAATCGAAGTGTCCCAAGAAGAGCTACCATTGTTTCATCGAGACGGTTTAATGAAACAAGTGGAAAAGGACCTTGGACTAATAGGGTTCACAAGGGTGACTCTCGGTCCACGCAAAACCACAAGGAGACAAGCCACTGCAGTGGTAGGGCAGGACTACCTGCTTCCAATAATTAACATGTCAAATCATAGATATGAGCGTTGAGAACTGCGGGATCAACAATGAGTGATCGAACGCCTGTGCTTGCGAGCAGAGCGTTCAATCGGGCCTGAAAACTTTTTAAGCCATCAGAAACCGATGCGACATCAAATCTTTCCGTTTCTCGGAAAGCCCTGATCTAATATAAGAACAACTGGACACACGAAGAGTTGGAAAAACTGAGACTACCAAAGATGAGCATTCTCAAATGACAACCACAATCGGCGTCGTCTGCAAGGACGGAGTCATTCTTACGACGGACACTCGAGCCACCATGGGATCCTTTGTCGCTCATAAACACGCCAAGAAAGTCTATCGGATCGACCATCACCTAGCCATGACGATCGCAGGGACGGTAGGAGATGCACAGGCATTGGTGGAAATGCTTAGAGCCAACTCTTCACTCTACAGGCTTGACCTCGCAAGGCCAATCCCGGTGAACTCCGCAGCGAGACTGGTCTCTAACATTCTCTTCGGCGCCAGATATTACCCTCTTGGAGTCCAGGCCCTAATCGGAGGAGTGGACGACAGTGGAGGGCACATCTACGCGCTGGATCCTCTTGGAAGCATGATGGAGGAGAAATACGTCTCAACCGGATCCGGATCTCCGGTTGCCTACGGAGTCCTCGAGTCAGAGTGGAAAGACTCAATGAACGTGAAGGAGTCGATTCCGATAGTTGTCAGAGCAGTCGATTCAGCAATGAAAAGAGATTCTGCAAGCGGCGACAGTTTCGACGTAGCCATAATCACGAAGGAAGGATACAGGGAACTGCCAGAGGACGAGAAGAAGCACATCCTGCACGCCTGATCCCTTCTTTCGAACCTTCCCCAGATATCACAGTCGTAGAGAGAATTGACTAGAACCTACAATGACGTGCACGCAAAGATACGCGAGACCATCGTAGAGCACATGCCGAAAGACGCAGAGATAACTCGTATAGAATTCGAAGGTCCACGACTCGCAATCTACGTAAAAAACGTGGGTCTGCTCGCTGAACAGAACTATGTTGTGACTGAGATCGTCAACCTACTTCACAAGAGAATTGTCATCAGATCTGATCAATCTATACGCCTTCCAGAACGAGAGGCCGAAGCGTACATTCGAAAAATCATTCCCCTAGAAGCTGAGATCTCCTCGATCAACTTCGACCCTAGCCTCGGAGAGGTGGTGGTAGAAGCAGCCAAGCCTGGCGTGGCAATCGGGAAGGAGGCTACCGTCTTGCAACAGGTCGTGAAAGAGACAAGATGGCGACCAAGGATCCTTAGAGCCCCACCCCTGCACTCAAAGATCATTTCAAGCACTCGACACATCCTTCACACCGAAAGCGAAGAGCGCAGCAGGATCCTCCGTGACGTCGGCGAAAGGATCTTTCGCCCCACTTTTAGCAAAGCCGGCTATGTTAGGCTCGTAACCCTCGGAGCATTTCATGAGGTGGGACGAGCGGCCATGCTCATCCAAGCAGGATCAAGTAGCGTCCTGCTAGACAGTGGAATAAACCCTGGAGCCCAAGACCCAACTTCTGCATACCCACGATTCGATACTGACGAATTTGACCTGGAAAAGTTGGACGCAGTAGTCATATCTCACGCCCACCTTGACCACTGCGGAATACTCCCCTTCCTCTACAAGTATGGCTATGACGGACCGGTCTACTGCTCGGAACCCACACAAACCCTCATGACGCTTCACCAGCTGGACTATCTCGATGTTCACAGCAGGGAAGGCGAACATTCTCCCTACGACCAAAAAGACGTCAGAGAGGTCGTAACTCACACCATTCCCCTGCGCTACAATGTAGTGACAGACGTGGCTCCGGACATCAAACTCACCTTCCATAACGCGGGCCATATTCTAGGAAGCGCCATGGTCCATCTCCACATCGGTGAGGGTCTCCACAACATAGTCTACAGCGCCGACTTCAAGTTCGGTCGAACTATGATGCTCGACCCAGCCACAGCTCTGTTCCCGAGAGCTGAAACACTCATCATCGAGAGCACGTATGGGGGTCCTGACGACATTATGCCTGACAGAGAGGGAGTGGAGGGCAAGCTGGTCAGCATCGTCAATGACACAGTAGAGAAAGGAGGAAAAGTGCTGATACCAGTCCCCGCAGTCGGACGAGCTCAAGAAATAATGCTCGTCCTAGACGCGTACATGAAGAACGGAGCTCTCAGAGAACTCCCGATCTACATCGAGGGAATGGTCAATGAGGCAACCGCAATCCACACGGCCTTCCCTGAATACCTAGTTCGCGACATCAAAGAACAGATTCTTCACAAGGACATCAACCCGTTCCAATCTGAATACTTCCATCCAGTAACTCACCCGAGCGATAGAGAGGAAATCATCGCCGGTGGCCCATGCGTAATCATCGCCACATCTGGAATGCTCGAAGGTGGACCCGCGATAGACTATTTCCGACACCTTGCACCAGACCCGAGAAATACACTTGCCTACGTGAGCTACCAAGTGGACGGTACGCTAGGAAACAGAATCAAGAATGGTCTCAAAGAAGTCTCTCTCTATGCCCACGATGGCAAAATGGAAATGGTCAAGGTGAACATGAGGGTAGAATCAATAGAAGGATTTTCAGGGCATTCAGACAGGAACCAACTTCTGGGATTCATCAAGAGAATGTCTCCCAAGCCAACCAAGATCATCGTCAATCATGGGGAAAGAAGAAAGTCTGACCTTTTCGCTCAGAACGTCAACCGCATATTCGGGATCAAAACAGTCGTCCCTGATGTTCTCGAGTCAATAAGGCTCCGATAATAGACTGGAAGGTCAACGGGTTCCAGGCACGGCTTCGTTCTGAAGAGGCACGGCCGGGATCGCCGCTTCGGACGAGGCGGCTTCCTTCCTCCAAACCCTCACACCCGCTGGAGTTATGACGATCCGCTCCTCCCCTAGACGAGCAATGTCTCCCCCCAACGATTTCGTGTAGTCCGTTAGCTCGGTGATTGCCAGTTTTGTCTCTTCTACGCTCCTTCGCGCCAAGGGAGTGATTCTTACGATGAGAATATTGCCAATCCTAACTTCCCCCTTTATCGTCTCTACGTCGTCCAGCTCCTGAAGAGGGAGGGCTTTCACGTAGATCGTAGAATGCTGCATTTGGGAAGGATCAGCTAGGCTCCGTGAGCTTATCAACGGGCCTGGACCAGATTCAACTTTAAACATTTCCCTGACTATTTTCGATAGAAAGCGTCAACTCGAGCTCGGCGCGGTCGGGCCTTTGGGCCTTATGACTTCCCAAATAATGTCCCCGACGTAATGGATGTTCTCGACGACCTTACCCTTCTTTGTCGCTGCCATTGAACCCGATCCTATGAGGGCTCTTCCCACCGCGAGGTATTTGCCGTGCTTCTCGTCCACGACCACCAAGAGCTGCCTTTCGCTAAACTCTCCATTTACCTTCCGGATTCCTGGGGCCATGATATCGGCCCCTCCTACCACATGTGGAACAGCGCCCATATCGACGACGATCCTTGGCATACTGTCGAGGGCAGACGTATTGGTCAATACTGGTGCAAGTTCGCCTTTTCGCCTGAAAGCGACGGCGAGGCCATCGACAAATATGATTTCGGAGTCCTTGACAGTCTCTATTTCTACTCTGGATTTGTGGGTGAGATGTTGTTGGTTCGGAAGACGTCGCAACTCTTCAATCAGAGGCTTTGAGTCGCGATCTTTGAGTATTGTTCTAACTGTCAAGACTTTTCAGAATCAACCGAGAGAGACAATCTTTAAAAGAGTACCTTCGCCGACAACCGCCACTCTCCGGTTGAACGATGAATGTCTGAAGTTGCAGCGAAGATCTTCGAAGAGAGCCTGAACAAAGTCGTACTTGTCCAGCTCAAGGGCGGACGAAGCGTTAGAGGGAGACTCTACAGCTTCGACCAGCACATGAACCTAGTACTGGAAGACGCAGAGGACGTCACCAATGCGGAATCGACCAAGAAGCTCGGCACCATAATAGTTCGAGGAGACAACGTCGTCCTCGTGTCCCCGCCACCGAAGCGCTAGAATTTTCATTTTATCGTCATTCACACTGGTTCGACATAGTCGGTCTCTTTAAACCGATAGGAACTTGAGTCATGATTTGTTGCCCTTCGAAGACGAGAGAATAACTGCGTCTCGACATTCGGTGGATAAATTTCAGCGGGCCCAGAGAGATGTGTTGGAATTTCTGTGCTGTAAGCTTCGAACGCGACTCACAATTCAAGGCTTAGGATGGTGCCCATTTAGCTAAGCTCGAACCCGACGACTTACAAAGGTTAAATAGAATCCGCCCGGCAGTCGCCGTTTCACACCGTGAAAAGTCTTGATTCGGGGGGCCTTGTGCGTAATGCTCATAATTCTATCTCTGATGCCCGTCGTTCCCCAATCACTAAGCTCACAACCTCAACTCCCGGCGCACCCGATGCAGGCCTTGCCTCCTGTTGTAGGCCAGGACCCTAACGGGACCCTCGTAGCCTTCAACGCAACTCGAGCGCAATTCGACCTCTATACCCAGCAGACTCCTGGCCGAACCGACTCCGGAGCAGGTGGAACCCTGACCTGGTTCGGAGGTAACTTCACCGGCGTTTCCGGAACAGGATTCAACGTTACCCTCCCAAACGGCACTGCCAGTGAGAACGTTACTTGGCCTATAGTCAACATACCACACGGGAACTTCTCTTCGACTACCTACCTCAAGTTCGACTGGAGAGGTAACCTTGGAAACGGGACCAAAGCGAGCTATCTGGTCTATAACGGCACGAGACTTGCCACCATTTTCAACATTACAAGGATCAATCAGACACCGATCACTGGAGGTCCTCCGTCGGTTACCACTGGAACTCCCCCCGTTAGTTGTAGCGCCACTGACGAGTGCTTGGACGTTTCCAGCTTCATCGGGTTCAATCTTACATTGACCTTTCTGTTCAGCTCGAACTCGACCCCTAAGCCCCAGCAGTTCGTTCTCACACTCAATGAGGTTCGACCCAACAAATTCGACCAGAGTCGTCCATACCGCCGACCTCACGCTTCAGTACAATGCCACAGTAACATATCGCAAGCCGAACACGGCAACGGGCCATTTGAACCACACCTGGGCCCAAACGGTCGTTTCCTACTACTATCCCGACTCATACCAACAAATCGGCATCAAGCAGAATGGTACGTCCCTGTCACTCGCTTTCCCTCTCGCTCAGGGGAAGTGTTCGGCTTCTTTCTGCACTAATTCACAATTCATCGCCCTGAACATGACAAGCCCGAATGCAGCACTCAGGGCCAATATCAACATAGCAGCGAACACCGTCAACATCGAAGCAGGGGTTCAAACCACACTAGGCGGTGTCCCTACCGGCTACTGGGGTCCGGGTGACCATCTTCAAGTGAAGGTCAATCTTCGTCAAGGGGTCAACGTCACTGGGGCCAACATAGTGTCCGCTAACAAGACAAATGTCGTCCGACTTACCCAAACATTCACGGCCACCAAGCGAGGAATCTCCCTCGAAAACTTCACCAATCCACTCCCTCAAGATACCACTTTGCTAGGTCTATGGACACTGAACAGCACTTTCATCAATGGTTACGACTACGGGTTCAACTCCACCACGTTCACGCTCGAACAGCTCGGAGTCACTGGGTTCACATATTCTGGAAGCAATCAACGCTTGAGCACTGGAGGAACGCTAACCTATGCGTCCAACTCAGCGGCCGCAATAAACGTCAATGGCTATGTCTTTGCAGTTGACAGTGGATCAGGAGCTGCGCCGATATCGACGCCGACAGTAACCAGCGGTACTGGAATCTATGTTTCCAATATCACCCTACTCAACGGAGTGTTCACTTCAGGGGCACAACTGATCATGACATTCACCCTCATCAACCCGACAACAACCGCTATGAAAGCAAACCTAACCATAGACCACGAATGGGTCAGCAACGTCTCACACGGTTCAAGCGCGACCATTGCCGTGCCGTCTGGCGCCGACACATTCACCCTCAAACCCGCCTACGTCTACAGGCTGAATGCAACCTTCACTCCCGGCGGCATCCAGATAATTCTTACCGGCATTTCCAGCGGTGGCAACAGTGTGTCTGCCAATCTCCCACCAGGCAACCCTCCCGTAACAAGTCTCAGACAACACTCAGGTCTGTTCAAGATAACCGTCAACAGCGAACCTGTCTCAGCGTTATCCCCTTGCGTTCCATCGTGCAGTAACAGCTTCGAATCTCCTGCCTACGCCTACGTCTTAGTTAGTCCTCCTGTTCCAGGAAGGCTCCTAGCCTCAGGAAGTTTTACATCGATATCAGGTGGAACCTACTCTACAATAATTAGTTCTGGCAGGATACTCGGCGCAAGCAAGTTGATCTTCTTGTCGTTAGGAACAGATCCCAACGGTCTCGCCATTACGGTCCAAGGCAAATCGACGCAAGAGTCAACAATTCTTCAGTCAAGTATCGACAATATCCCCACCGCAACTCAGAACCAGCCCATGACCATAACCCTGCATTTGGCAAGCAACTCGACAACGATAGACATGAACATCACGATCAGCTTGAACGTGGAGGGGCGTGGAGTTGTCCAAAGCCAATCGGGAATCTACATCCAACACGGTATGAAAAAGGACGTTTCCTTCAACTTCAACGCGCCCCCCACCGTAGGAGTGTATTCTCTAACATTCTTCTCTCCCGACTACGGCGCCCCCTTAATCACAGGAACCCTCCAGGTCTCGGTCCTACAAAGCAGCCTCCAAGTAATCATTCCCGCGATCATAGGGGTCGCGGCCGCAATTGTCATACTCCTGTCCTTCCTTTTCCGAAAGAAACCACAGGAAGTCCCGTTATCCTCTGGTAAGGACAAGCCATCCGGAGGAAAGACTTCGAAGCCGAATCCGGGACCTCCAAGCTCGAAATCCTTAACTTGAACTGAGAGCCAATTACTAGAATTCTTTGGTCAGCGTCATGGAGTCCGGCCCGGAAGAACCATTAGGCGAACCCTTACCAGCGGAAGCTCCGCCTCGAGAACGAAACCCGGGCGGGCTAATTTATGAATGCATAAACTGCGGATCGAAGCTCACTGCCGACCAACTTGCAATGACGCCGGAAATCAAATGCCCCTTCTGCGGCTACAGAATACTTCGAAAAGTACGACCTCCAATCGTGAAGCACGTGAAGGCACGATAGCAAGGCCAAATATCCGTGCGGAAAGCGGAAATAACTTACCCGCGCCTTTCTGGTCAAGTCTGAGCCGAAAAACCGTGCGGCAACAAATCAAAGACAAGTACAAGCTATTGTCCGAGACTGCCCGGCGAAGAGGATTCTTCTGGGGCTCATTCGAGATCTACGGCGGCCTCAGCGGATTTCTAGATCTAGGGCCACTAGGCGTCGGACTGAAGAGACAGATAGAAGATAGATGGCGTGAATTCTTCCTTCGACGCCACGGGTTCATCGAAGTCTCGACTCCTATAATCACCCCGCACAAGGTCTTGGAAGCTTCGGGTCACGTTGAGAACTTCAAAGACCCGATGACGGAGTGCAGTAACTGCCACAGAAGATTCAGAGCGGACCAACTGGTCAAGGAAGCTACCGGCCTAGAGACTGAAGGAATGAGTCTGGAACAACTTGGCTCGCTCCTGAAGGAAAGACACGTGAAGTGTCCTGAATGTGGCGGAGAATTGGGGTCCCCTCAATATTTCATGACAATGTTCAAGACTAGCATAGGTCCGTACGGCGAGGATCCCGCCTACGGCCGCCCGGAGGCGGCTCAGGGAATATTCGTCAACTTCCGCCGAATCTTTGAGACTATGAGAGAGAAGTTTCCAATCGGAATAGCACAAGTTGGGACGGTCCTCCGCAACGAAATATCACCTAGACAGGGCCCTTTACGATTGCGTGAGTTCACGATAATGGATTTCGAGCTCTTCTTCGACCCAGAAGAGCCTGACTGTCCCTACCTCGACGAGGTCGCATCTGACGAGCTATCGATCGTTACGGAAGAAAATAGGAAGGAAGGCACAGAAAACGCGATCAGCGTTGAGGTAGGCGAAGCGGTCAAGAAACAATTGATCAAGGCACCATGGGCAGCATACTTCATGGCACTCTCAAAACGGTTCCTGAACCAGCTAGGCGTCGAGGGGCAACATCAAAGATTTTTCGAAAAACTTCCGACCGAAAGAGCCCACTATTCAGCCCAAACATTCGACCACGAAGTTAGGCTGGACCGCTGGGGCTGGACTGAAGTCGCAGGTTTCGCTTACAGAACAGACTACGACTTGCGAAAACACATGGAAGCCACTGGAGAAGACTTGCGAGTCTTCAAACCCTATCCAACACCCCGGGTCCGTCAGGTCAAATCGATCAGGGCAAATCACCAGAACATCAGAAAGCTCTTTCAAGAAGAAACAGGAAGAGTCGCCGATCTAATATCCAAAGACGACCCGGAAAAACTACTGAGAGCCAAGAAGGCCGGACAGCCGGTAAAAATCGGGTCGTACACTGTGCCCCCAGACTGTTTCGACGTAGTTCAGGAGGAGGTAAAGGAAACAGGCACCCGCTTTCTACCACACGTAATAGAGCCAAGCTTCGGGGTGGAACGTCTCCTCTACACGACCCTCGAATACAACCTCACAATGAGGGAAGATAGAATCATTCTACGTCTCCCATTCAACCTCGCTCCCATACAGGCGTCCGTCTTTCCCCTGGTAAACAAGGATGGGTTGCCAAAGCGGGCAACGGAGGTGCTCGAAGCGCTCATCGCCAACGGGCTGAGAGTAGACTATGACGAATCAGGCTCCATAGGAAGAAGATATGCCAGGGCGGATGAGGCCGGCGTACCTCTTGGAATCACCATAGACTATGATACCCTCAAAGACGACACGGTCACAGTCCGAGATCGTGATAGCTGGAACCAAATGAGAACCCCTATAGGAACGCTCTCATCGACCATCCACACTATAGTGAAAGAAGGTTTCAAACCCTCAAAATGACCTAGACTAGACTGCTGCTAGTTTTTTATGGCAAGGATAGCTCCACGTTGCGAGATAGTGCTACTTGATGACCTTTCCAGTCGAAACCGAAGCAAACATACGACGAAGAATACTCGACATCTGCAGAGAACAAACTAGAAACGTCGTGGACATAACGCGCGAACTAGCCCTGATGACCGACAACGTTTCGGACGGAAAGGCAAAGGAAGCCAAGGAACACTACCAAAACATGCTAAAGATTCTAGGAGACTTCGAAGGAACCAAAAAGAAACTTCTGGAAGAGGTGGCTTCTTTCGGAACCCTCCTGAGCAACCGGGAGGATTTCATCAGACTCATTTTCAAGATCGGCGAGGTAGCCGACTATGCGCAGGGCATTGGTTACCGGCTCTCTGCAGTGATCGACCGGAACTGGAAGGTCGACAAGAAATACACCAAGCGGCTGGCCGAACTGAACGCTCTAGTTCTTGAGGAGATGTCCAAAATAAGAGAGACGGTGATGTCCCTCGGGTTCAACCCAACTAAAGCCATGGAGCTCTCCAGAGGCGTCGAGGAAACGGAAAAGAAAGTCGATACGGCTTATCGATCTCTCGACCTCGAAGTACTAGACGAGAAGATTCCCTTACGAACTCTCCTTCTAGTCAGAGATCTTAGCGCTCATATGGAGAATATGGCCGACCTAGGAGTGGACGTTGTAGACCTGATCAGGGTAATCGCCCTGACGGCCTAGAAAGATCATGAAGTCCACGACCCTCCAAGGCGAAGCGGAACTTATCGGAACCCGCCTCATCGTATGGGACGCAAAGACCGGGCTTGACATTTACCGCTCGGGATTCTTCGGAAAACCAGTCGGAATACCAAAACCAAAACCAGACCAAGACTTCGAAGTCCCGCTTCTGCTCGACCTCATGGAAGGACTCTATCTCCTCGAGCACCACAGAATATCCGTAATTGACGGAAGGACCAAAGAACCTGTTCGCAAATCACTCTTACTGAGAGAGGCTAGAGAGACCTATCGTGGATTCAGCCAAGCATACCAAGTGTACAAGGACTTGAGAAACAAAGGCTACATCGTCACCCCCGGAATAAAGTTCGGCGCTGACTTTGCCGTATACGAGCACGGACCTGGAATTGATCATGCTCCGTTCATCGTCTCGGTCGAAGATCCCGAGTCCATCATGGGGCCCTTCGAGGTAGTCCGAGCTGGAAGGCTAGCAACGACCGTTAGGAAGCAATTCATCATCGCAATTCCAGATACTAAGATGGACGAGATAAGATATCTCGTTTTTAGCTGGTTCAAAGCCTAACTCGAGGCATCATAGCAGCCTATCGCCGCTCCTCTGAGCATTCCTTAGGAATGAAAGAGCGAAGTCGCGTGCGTGTCGCTCAGTTCCTCTGTGTTTTCCGTCTACATGTCTCAAGTGATGGTAGAATTCATGGATCAGAACGTATGGATCAAAAAGGTATTCTTCACTCGACATGTAAATCGTCCGCTCTTTGTGCACGTAGCATCCAAGAGCCCTTTTCTCCCCCTTGGGTAGACCGATCCTCAGAGTAGGCCGTTCTACTCGGTAGTGTGCGCAGAGGGCGTCTAGCGCTTCCTCAGGCCTTTTCTCAATTGCAATGAGCCGTACAATCTTTCCCTGAAACATGGCCTCTTCAAAGGCATTTCTTGGCGCTGAGTGTGTCGGGCTCAGAGCTTCTCAACTACCGTTGTGACGACCTCGTATTCCATGCGCTAGTGCGAAAGACATTGGCGTTTTCGCAATGCAACTCTTTAAGGTTCTTTGAACAGAACTCTTCTCTCGACCTGTAATGTGGGAGAGAATACGCGATCTCTTTGAGGCTCATCCCGAACGGCTGCAAGTTGCCAGGTTTCTGCTCCAAAATGGGCTCTCAGTCAAAGGCGACAAGATCTACGTCAATGAAGTCGAGGTCCCGACCCTCAAAGTTGCAAGAGTGGTCGGAGTCGACCGGCGTACCATAAAAGAGACGATTCGAACGATCAACATGGACAAAGAAATCAAGCTGGTCTTTTCGGGACTAGAGTCAGCGGGGCCTTCGTTTCGAGCTGTGGCCAAGCAGATGGGGTTAGGAGTGGTTGAGATAGCATCGGACAATCCGAACGAGAGCGGAATTCTTGCAAATGTCGCCAGAGTCCTGGCTAACCACGGCATAAGCATTAGACAGGCGCTCGTCGATGACCCTGAAATCAATCCAGATCCTAAGCTCACTCTGATTGCGGACCGAGTTATCCCTGGGAAGGCTATCCCACTGATTTTGAAAATTAGAGGAGTTACCAAAGTGTCGGTCTACTAGTTACCGGAACTCACAAGGTTACTAAAGGTAACATTTATAGCTCAATTTCGTTACCTAGAGTAACGAATAAAGGTCAAGCCGATGATACTGCAACTTAGCATATCCGCAGAAACTCAACACGTGTCCGCTCAGGACATTCTCGACTACAGGACATTCGCCCAAAGACATCAACGCCTAAACGAGAAGAACGAACTCAGACAATTCGAACGATTTCACGCCGCTAGACATCTGATTTCTCAAGAAATGGACACCTACCTAGACGCAAAACTGACACCCGACGACCCCTCCCGAACAATGACCGTCGACGTATGCGGAGTCAAGAACGGAACCCTGACAGCCGTATTCTGTCAAACCGCAGGACTAGATGAGCCGCTCGCAAGATCCATCGAGACAATCAACAAAGCTCAGAACGCCAGCGCCGTGATTCTTCTCCCCCGAGAATTGGATCAGCCAGTGCTCAAAGAATCGATGCGCGCCGCCCTCGAAAAAGGAAAGGTTACAATGGAAGTGCTCGGCTGGTTCGATGACACGTTTGAAGAAACATTTCGGGAAACCCTGGGTCTCATAGAGCTCTTAGGAAACGAAACGAGAATGAGAATGCTAGCGCCACTCCTTGAGAAGTCCGGGGCAAAAAGAGACTATCGGACTAGGATAAACCCGAAGCTCGTCTACCACAACATCGCCGCTCTTTCCGAGGCAGGCCTCCTCGACGAAAACAACGAGGGAACATATGAACTGAGTCAATTCGGGAAGACCATCCTCGCGGAATTCATCACGTTTCTGGAGAAGACACGGAAGACCCTCGATGAGTCAAAGACCGGGAGGTGAAACATGATTGAGTGAAGATGAATTCTTTTCCAATTGGCTACGACGTCGATGGCGATTTCCAACAGCCAATCTCTTTGACGAGCTCGAGCAAGACTTTGAAGCGATGTTCAAAGACCTAGAGCTTCCAAAGGATCTTGTCCGAGAGCGAAAACTTCCTGACGGCGGCACCGTGAGAGAAATGGGACCATTCGTCTACGGCTACTCGTTCAGCATGGGTCCCGACGGGAAACCAGTGATCAGAGAGTTCGGCAATGTCAAACCCTCCCTGAAAGGAGGACCAATGGGCGCGGTAAGGCCCCAGCTCGACGTGAAAGAGGACCGAGAACCTCTAGTTGACACCATCGTCAACCCAGACACGGTGAAAGTTGTGGCCGAACTTCCCGGCGTCGAAAAACCAGATATCTCCCTAGAATGCGACGGACATAAGCTGACGCTGAAAGTTGACACGGACAAACGACGCTACTACAAGGAGCTAGAGCTTCCGGTCGAAGTAGATCCCGACACATCAAAGGCGTCTTATAAGAACGGCGTGCTCGAGCTATTGCTGACAAGGAAGAAGTCGGGGTCCAAAGCCAAACAGATAGCTATCGACTAGTCTGGGAGTATCACTCCCCCGACCCTTTTTTGGACCAAGAGTCCCATCCAATCCCTTCAGACGACCTGGATAGTCTTCGTATGCGGGAAAGAAAGCGAGACGCAGACCTAAGTCTTAACCACTACTGACGGCGGTTTAGTCGCATGGTCCCAGGCGACTTGGTGATCAGCCCGGCCGAGCATAAATCTAGGATTGAGAAAATCCGGAATCAATTGAAGAGATCTAGAAGCGCGGCGCTCTATCTTACGAATCCCACCCGGATTCTCTACACTACTGGATTTAGCCACATCTCGACAGAAAGACCTCTAGCACTGGTCATTCCTCAAGACGGTTCGATTTTCATGATGGGACCTCATCTAGAAGAGGACCACGTGAAACAAGACTCGTCCCTCATAGAGGAGTTCTTCAGTTATCCTGACTACCCTGGCACCATTCATCCGATACGTCACTTTGTAAAGATACTAAAAGAAAAAGGACTGGCAGGATCGAAAATCGCAACGGACTCATTTGACGGAGCAGCCGGAGGCTGGGGCTACCGAGGTCCCTCCCTGCGGGACTTGCTAAAACGATCAAAGATGGTCGACGGCAAAGGTATCGTCGACAATCTTAGATGGGTAAAGTCGAGACAGGAGATATACTTGTTGAAGGAGAGCTCTCGCTGGGCGGAAAAAGCCCACGATCTCCTGATGGAAAACATCGCACCGGGCAGACATGATGCGCTGATTGGTATGAAGGCGAGCTACGATGCCTTGACATGGATGATGAAGAAGCTTGGAGCGACATATCGTCAACTCAAGTGGGGCCTTTCACCTGTGGTTGTGGGCTGCCGGGGACAGGTTGGACCTGGGTCGGCCATACCTCACGCCGTCTTCTCAAAACGCATGATCCGGAGAGGAGACGTGTTGGTTACAGAGGCCGGAGTTGAGGTTGGGGGATACACGAGTGAGTTGGAGCGAACAGTTATCGTCGGAAGGGCCGGGCAAAGAGAGAGAAAATACTTCGAAGTCATGCTGAAAGCCCAAGACGCTGCACTAGGATCATTCAAGGCCGGTACTCCTTGTTTCCAGGTCGATACTGCCGCAAGGAAAGCTGTTGGAAACACAGGTTTCGCTGGTACCCTTCGCCATCACGTAGGGCACGGAATTGGAATCGATGGCCACGAACCTCCCTGGCTCGACCCGGGAGACAGGACGATCATGAAGACAGGAATGGTGTTTTCGTGTGAGCCAGCGCTCTACATTCCAGGGCTTGCTGGGTTCCGACACTCCGACACCATAGAGATCACCAAAAATGGAATGAAATTCATTACTGAATACCCGCGCAGCCTCGAAGAGCTGACGGTCTAGAAAGACTGTACAGAAACAGGATCTAAGTCCACAAAGCGTTAGGCAGAGCCTTCTCAACTGGGGGAGAAACCTGATGATCATGATACGTCTCTCCGCAGTGAGGGCACTTGAGATTCCTTCGCCACATCCGGTAAATCAGCTTGAGCCCAACGTAGGTCAGAGCGAAAACAACAACACCCGCGATAGCAGAAGCGATTGCAGAGTCAACGTTCATTATGAAGATGAAATAATGAATGTCAACCAATTCAGGAAGCCTCGACTAAGACGCGAGCGATGTGTGGACACACGAGTGGACAGTATTTGGCGCTCATACGCTATAATGCGAAACTGGCGGTATAAACCTACCTCAGAGTGAAAGTCGCAAATTAAGTCGAGATGTAGCTGTTTATTGAAAAGTATATCCTACCGATACAAAGAGACGGTCGGGTTCTTGCGAACCGTACTTAGGGCTGGCTGTTTGCTGGAGTAGTTTGAACCGGTTTCAAGACCTCGTCCGCGTGAGTGATCTTCACAAGCCCCTTCAGTAAGAGCCTGTTAGTAACCTTCGCGCAGACATCGCAGTCTTTACCCGGACAATACCCCTTGAGAAAGTTCTCGCATTTCCAGCGGTAATTCTCTATCTCAACAGTGGACATACCAGTGGAGCCTTTGTCGATCGGCCTACGGCCTGAAATCGACTAAAGTCTCGCGTAACCTCACGCAAAAGCAAGCGGTAACATGAGGAAAGCCGGCCCATTTCCTTGTAGACCTCTCTTTGGATGATGTATCTCATGATCTCACTGGTCCCCCCTCCAATCATCATGAACCTCGCATCCCTGAAGTACCGCTCTATCGGAAGATCCTTCGTGTAGCCTAAGCCGCCATGGACTTGCAGAGACTCGTGCGCCACGTCAAACGCAGCTTCAGTCGAGTAGAGTTTGGCGATAGCCCCCTCCTTTCTCGCTGGGCTTCTTCGATCAAGAACCCGGGCCGCATGTATAATGAGGAGCCGAGAAGCGGCAAGTTTGACAGCCATATCGGCAATCTTGAAACTTACCCCTTCAAAGTCTCTGATCGGACGTCCAAACTGTTCCCTAGTCGATGAATACCTGACAGCTTCCTCAAACGCTGAACGAGCAATTCCCATCATTCCGGCGGCAACAGCCGGACGCTCCCTGTCCAGCTCGTCTAGGATAATCGAGAATCCACGATGGAGAACGCCTACGAGATTTTCTCTTGGAACTCGGACGTTGCGAAGCCGAAGGTGGGCGACATTAGCGCCTCTCATGCCAAGAAGACCATAGGCCCTCACCACCTCCAAGCCTTTCGAATTCCTTGGGATAACGAACGCGCTAAGCCCGGATCGAGCCGGCTTGCTGGGATCGGTAACCGCGAAAAGGAAGAGATAGTCCGCGACGCCCCCGTTAGTTATGAATCGTTTCTCTCCGTTGAGAACGAAATCTCTGCCATCATGTCTTGCTCGGGTTATGATGGAACCGGCGTCCGACCCTGCCTGGGGTTCTGTCAGAGCTAGCGCGCCGATTTTCTCGCCTGAAAGAACTGAACGGAGGAACCGCTTCTTCTGAACGTTATTTCCAAAATTTGCAAGTGGTGCGGAGTATAGCGCCGCCGAAGCCAATCTTGCCATCTCCGCCGCTCCGCTGACGGCGGAAATCTCTTCTGCCACAATTGTCTCGGAAACCCAGCCTAGGGCAAGGCCGCCATCAGATTTCGAGAATGGAGCTCCGAGAAACTTGTTCTTGCCAAGCGCACGAAGGAAGTCTTCAGGGAAATATTCGCCCGCTTCGATCTTGGCGGCTATGGGTTTTAGGTGTCTTTCAGCAAACGTCCTTACTCTTCGTTGGAAGCTCAGCTCTTGACCCGTTAGAGCTAGACTCATGACGAGTCTTGTCCGAAAAATGCTCGTCTAGGCTAATCCGATTCTGTCTGGATGAGTCTAGGCATATTGTGTAGGCGCGATTGCAATTGGCTTCGGCCTGGAAGCCACGGCTAGAGCTTCTCTGAATATCGGACGGTACGCGATTCCATAGAGGATCAGTCCGTCCTTTCCCTCGTAATCGAGCCTTCTGATGACTCCTTCTAGCCGGAGTCCCGGCTTCAAATCGGAGGCATCCGCATCAACGAACAGTGCTTTGTTGTTTTCAAGGAGCTCGAAGTTTGAGGTCCATCTCTTCTTGAAGGGAAGCTTTGAGACGTTCTTCAGCTTCGCAAATCTTGGAAAGCGTTTCTTCTCCATCGGTCCTGGACAGTCGGAGGCGAGACAGGTCTCTCTCGCGGGATAGTATATTCTGTTGCATCCCTTGCAAAGAGAAAGTGAGAAGTAGCCTCCGTTGACCGGTTCAATTTCGCCGACCATGCGCGGAATCTCCAATCTTCTCTTGATTCTTGAGAGTCGCTCGCGGATCAAGTCGTGATAGGTGTCTATTCTGATCTCAGATTTCCGTTCCACGTAGTCCATCACGGTGGGCGTTCGTCCTCTCTTTTCCTCGATCCCGTCCTGAACTTCAAACCAAGTTGCGTTTGAATAGGCTCCTGATCCGTAGGAGACGGCCAGAACCTGGTCGCCGGGCTTTGCCTTGTCAAGGAGTGACGCGAGAGATATCATAGTGGAGGCGGCGTATGTGTTACCGGTATCTAGCACTCTAAGCCATGGTTTGATCTTTTTCTCAATGTCCTGCTCGGTGAGCCTCATTCGTTCGGCGATGGACGAATCGCCGACATAGGGAATCTCCTCCTGGGTGAGGGCGTTGCATGTTTTCATTGGAAGATAGCCCGATGGTTGGTGAAACGTTATCCAGTCAAAGTCCGAAAGGGAGAGATCTGGGTGCTTGCGGAACAGATTGGCGATGGCGCCTATGATATGTGACTTGTAGGCTTCAACAGTTGTCCTACCGAAGTGCTTGGGAACAGCAGACTCCTCGCGTCTCCAAAAATCCATGAAGAGGCTAGAATATGGTGCAATATCCTCGATACTTGCGATCAGATCACTCTTTCCCAACACGAAGGCTCCGGCACCCGCTCCCGCCGAGTACTCCAGGGGGTCCCCACGTTCAGCCTGAGCAACGTCCGACCCGATTGAGAGACCGTATTTTATCCGTCCGCTGCGAATCTCAGCATCTATGAAGGCCACCCCTTGCATGCCGGAATTGCAGGCGCCCTCAAGGTCTGCGATAAACACGTTCTCTCCTATGCCGACGAACGACGCGACGTGTCTTGCAATGGTCCCTACCGCATATGGCTTTGATTCCGATCCAGCAGTAACGCCTCCAATCTCTCCGGGAGAAATTCCCGCCATGCGTATCGCATTCTCAGCAGCCTCAGTGGCGATGGTCATCGTATCTTCGGTGTGCCCGGCTACGGCTTTTTCACGTAGAAGGAGTCCATGCCTGACCTTCTCCAAGACCTTTTCAAGTTCTTTCCCTCGCTTCTTCTCTCGCTCTCTGACGATCTTCGCGGTCTCAATTCGTTCTCGGGGGATGTAAACCCCGTAACCAACGATTCCAACTTTACTGTGACTCATGCGAAGACCTTCGGAAACATCCGATATGCGAAGAACCTTTTCTCAGCCAACACCGTATTTAAGACTACGTAGAACGCACTTTGACGACCCAAGTCGAACGGATTCAGAATCAGATTCAAGAAATGATTCTTCCGTTCCGGGCAACTGCGTACAGTTTCTTCAATCCTTCTGAAACTCGGACAGTAATCACTCGGTTACAGTCTGCTTTTGGGGCTAGAAACGTGCTCGGTTCAGTATTAGCTTCTCGAAGGATTCGAGATGGTCTTCTGCCTTACAACGAGCATGATTCTTGCACTCATTATCCTATCATTCTCAGCAAGCGCTGTAGATGTTCCTCATCAGGGGGAGATGACGTCCCGGATTCTCCCGAATCATTTACCTCTCGCAGCGGTGAATGGCCCTCAACGAACCATCGTCATCACGGTCCAGTTTCCTGACAAAGGAAACGGCACATCGCCTAGGCAAATTCTCACAATGCTCTCAAACCTGAACAACTATTACAACGAAGACTCCTATGGAACAGTTTCATTTCAGACCGCCATGACACCAACTGCCAGCTCTTCTTGGTACACTTTGCCGAACCCTATGACATATTATGGGGCGGATACCGTGTCGAGTGACAGCCAAATAGTCTCCGACTCGCTTCAGGCCGCTTACAACGCGGGGGTCGACCTCGCAAACTACAAGTTTGCAATCGTAGTTCATTCTGGGAACGACGAAGCAATGACCCACGTAACTTCTGACATTCATTCTTTCACGATTCCAGGATACGTTTTCAATCCCGCGCCCTTGGTATCGTACAAGATCTCGACATCCGTGGTGGCCGAATCAGATCCTGCAGGAGTTTACTGCCACGAAGCCGGCCACCTCCTTGGCCTCCCTGACCTTTACGATTTGACAGGTCAAATCGACCCTGCGAACAACTTTCTTGGCTATTGGGAAATAATGGCCCTTGGAGAATGGAATCCAAACAATGGCAACCCACTCCAACCTAAGCCCGGCACATATCCTTCTCACCACTCGATCTGGTCGAAGATCCAACTAGGCTTTGTTCCAAGCTCAAGAATCGCCGTCGTTCAACCGGGTCAAAGCGCCAACATCACCATACAGAATCTCGAGACTCCAACTACTGGCACGCAATCCGTCAAGATTCCAATAGCTGCCAACCAAGACGGCTCCCTAACCTACTATCTAGTTGAAATGAGAGCAAAAATTGGCACATACGACCAATACCTCCCCTTTCAATCAGATTACCCTGGAGCAGGGATTCTGGTTTACAAAGTAAACGAGAGCATCCCTGCGGGTCACGGTAGCGTTCGGTTGATAGATGCGCATCCAGGGGGAGACCTTAGTGATGCACCCTTTGGACCGTGCAACGCTCCCTGCGTTAGCAACAACACTCTCTCAGACCAGGCGAATTTCGTAAAGGTAATAGTGACGACGACCGGCACAACATCTTATTCCGTGCTGGTCGATCGAACGAGTGCTCCTCGCCTTCTCCTGCAGGTGAATACTCCCTCTCAAGGCGTTGAGATCACAATCGACGGGTCGAACTGGACCTCCGACGCTACAAACCAGTTGAGGCTCCCCGTACGCTACGGACCGCACTCAATCTCGATCCAACCACAAATCCCAGTGTCGATTGGATCTACAACTATTCAAGTAGGACTTACGGACAACTTTGCCTCCTGGGACGACGGAAGCACGGCGAACCCACGTTGGGTTTCAGTTGTCAAAGACACTGTTCTCACGGCGAGCTACCGAGTTGTAATTGAGTCCTCGTTTGCTACCGCAATTGCGGCTGCTACTGTCCTCGGAGTCGTCATCCTAGCAGTGACGATTCGCCGAAGAAGGCATGGGGTTGTCGCTAACGTTCTAGGTTCGCCGACCTCTCCTTGGCCGAACGTTACTCAACCTCAAGGTGTGTTGGCACCTGAGGGCTCACTCCCAAGGGATAATACTCTTTCTGGAGTACCCGTAGACAGCGACAACCAGACCCACGACGCCTAGCCCGAGACCTGCTGTATTTGCACTTCCATCTCTCGCTACTATGATCTGTTCGGTAGTTCCCACGACTCGGGCTGAAATGTCAATGTTCTTCAGCGTCTGAGAACTATAATTGTCAAATATGAAACAGTAAGTCCCTGAAGCACTAAACGGAATATTGAACGACTGTTTAGACACACGCTGATCGATAAGAACGACGGGAGGTCGTGAGGACGGAGAACACGATTGCGAATTATTCATGCCCAAAAGCTCGAAGCGGACGGCTGAAGCTACTCCATTAGACTCGGAAACAGTGAGGTTAATCTGCAATTCATTGTTCATGCCGGAAAAGAACGTGATGTTCTTTGACTGCCCAGCGAGGCTCTCTGCCTGAACAGGGAACGCATTTTGGACCCAAAGGTTCTGTGCGTTGACAACGGGGGTTGTGTGAACGGAAGGGATGGACGCGTAAGTGATGAGACCGACTATCAGCAAAGCCAACCCGATAGCGACGAGTTTGAATTGCGTATCTAACGATCCTCCATGTCTCGCAGTTTCTGGAACTCCTTGATTTCGCCTAGTCGGCGCCGCATTATGCTGGCTTCCAGCTCGGCTTGGAGCAGCGAAAAGATGTCCTTGTGTATGCTGACGAAATCGGACGCGGTGGGACTTCTGGGGCGAACCAGCTCTATCGGTACTATGCTCTTCACCCTTGCGGGTCGAGCGGAGAGAACCAGTATCCGGTCGGCGAGCTCAATTGCCTCGGGAAGGTTGTGAGTAACGAGAAGGAAAGTCTTCTGAGTCTCCGCGTGTATCTCTGCTACCTCTTCCCTTAGCGCTTCTGCTGTGAACTCGTCGATGGCGCTGAAAGCTTCGTCCATTAGGACAACTTCGGGATCTATTGCGAGGGCCCTAGCAATGCCAACCCGTTGTTTCATCCCACCTGAGAGCTGTTTCGGAAAGAGATTCTCGCTATCCTTGAGTCCCACCATTCCAAGAAGTTCTCTGGCAGTATTCTCCCTCTCTCGCTTCGGAACATTCTGGACCTCAAGCCCAAATGCAACATTTTCCAGAACTGTTCGCCAAGGAAGGAGAGCGAAGGTCTGAAAGACCATACTAATCTTGGGATGCGGCGCAGTAAGCAGGTTGCCTTTGAATCGGATTTCCCCGCTGGAGGGCCGATCTAGCCCCGCAATCATTCGAAGAAGTGTGGATTTTCCGCAACCACTTGGGCCCACAATGCAGACGAATTCTCCCTCGTTGATTTGAAAAGAGATGTCGTTCAGAGCGGTCACGGATCGTGGGGGTTCTGAGTATATTTTTGTCACGTTGGAGAATTCTACGTGCAAACGATTGTCTACCGCCATCTCTTGATTCGTTGTTCTAGTCGCTCGAAGAATGCGCGATCCATCAGGATCGTCAGAAGGCCAACGGTCATTATCGCGGCTAGGCCATATGTCATTGAGTGCGAGGATCCCTGGATGCTGTTCGAGATGAAACTTCCAATACCGGCAACGCTTGCGATGATTTCCACTGCGAGAAGTACGTTCCAGCTAAACTCGAAAGAAAGCCTCAGTCCAGTTAGGAAGTTCGGAAAGATTGAGGGAAGAATGATCTTGGAGAAGGTGTCAAGCCTTCCTGCCTTGAACACGGATGCGACGTGAAAGTAGTCTATCGGAATCTCCTTGACGCCTTGTCTGATTGTGAAGTATATTGGGAAGAAGGCGCTGAAGGCGGAGATGGCTACAGCCGCCACATTACCGCGTCCGATCACGGTAACTAGAAGAGTCAATATCGCCAAGTCCGGCAACGCACCTACCAGCATAATGATCGGAGTGATTGCCTCGTCCAGTTGGTTTCTCAGACCTACTAGCAATGCTAGAGGCATGACCACCACTAGCGCCAGAGAAACGCCCGCGGCTACATTCACGAAGCTTTGGCCGACGCGAACCATGAAAAATGGTGTTCCTCCGAGTTGAACTAGAGTGAGGAGAACGTTGTGCAGAGGGGGAAGCTGATCGCTAGAGACTATACCAAGAATTGATACGGCCTCCCAAATACAAAAGATCGCGAGGAGTGTGAGCAGCCAGGGCGGGAGTCGGGCTTTGTTCCGACTTGTGTCCCGGACTCGATGGAAAAACTTGGGACTGAATGGCCGGAAACGCAGCTCTATACACCGAGACTCGCAAAGTCCCCTCCCAGAACTAATTAGCTTTGGACGGCTAATCGGTGAGGTTCTGCGCTTAGTGTGTTAAGGGGTCTGAAGTCTTGCCGTGCAGCGCTTATCGGTTCTAAGGAAAGAAATCGATAGTTTGAGGCCGAGGTTTGACTCAGAGCAGTCCAAATTGCGTCTGTGTAGGGCGGGACGCTGCTGTGCGGATATGTGCAGCTTTCTGTGCAAGTGGAGTCAAGCATGCCAAGAACGGAGGTACTTCTGCTGCAATCGGGACAACTTGTCGATTTTGCGCCCGAAGGCTTCGAGTCTCTGTTGAGCAACCTCGAAATCGAGCTCCTCAGGAACCTTTACGACCTTTGGCGGTAGCTTGCCCTTATTCTTGGAGAGATACTCAGCAGACAAGGCTTGGTCAGCGAAGCTCATGTCCATCACCTCGGCCGGATGTCCGTCAGCAGCCGCCAGGTTAACTAGACGCCCTTCGGAAAGCAGGTAGAGCCTCTTCCTGCTTGGCAGAGTGTACTCGACGACCTCGGGGCGCACTTTCTTGTGTCTGACTGCAATTCTCTCAAGGTCTTTGACGCTCACCTCTACGTCGTAGTGGCCGACGTTACAGAGGATAGCCTTGTCTTTCATCTTGAGCATATGTGATGAGGTTATCACGTCAGTGTCTCCCGTTGCAGTGATGAACAAGTCGCCTCTCTCGGCCGCTTCGGACATTGGCATGACGTCGAACCCTTCCATCAACGCTTCTAACGCCCTGACAGGGTTCACTTCCGTCACGATGACTTTCGAACCCATTCCGCGAGCGCGTTCAGCTACTCCTCTTCCCACCCATCCATAGCCTGCTACTACCACGTTTCGGCCGGCGAGAAGCAGGTTTGTCGCTCGCATTATGCCTTCGAGGCCGGACTGGCCAGTTCCGTACCGGCTGTCGAACAGATACTTAGTTAGCGCATCATTGACCGCGATGACTGGGAATCTTAGTTTTCTCTGTTGCTCCATGGCCTTGAGGCGCATAACGCCTGTAGTGGTTTCCTCGCAAGCGCCGATGATATTGCGCAAGAGTCTCCCGCCTTTCAAGTGCGCAAGAATTGAGAGTTCGGCGCCGTCGTCGATAAGAATGTCCGGTTGCAAATCTAGGACCCGATTCAGGTTCTTTTTGTGCTCTGTCTCGGTCACTCCGTGCCAGGCATACACGTGGACTCCCGTTTCGGATAGCGCTGCCGCCACGTCATCTTGGGTTGAGAGGGGATTGCTACCTGTTATTGCGACCTCTGCCCCAGCTTGGTAGAGAGATTCTGCTAGGACTGCAGTTTTTGCTTCAAGATGGAGACACGTTCCTATCTTGTAGCCCTTGAACGTCTTCTGAGAGACTAGCCTCCGTGTTATTTTTGCAAGTACGGGCATGTGTTCTCTAGCCCACTCCATCTTCATCTTACCCGAAGGGGCTAGTTTGACGTCCTTTACCTGGCTCAAGGTCAGGCCTCGACGTTTGGAAGCAGAATATCAGGGTTACACGTCAAAGCCAATTGGCCCCTTCGAAAGGTGAGATCCTGAAGATCCGACACGAAAGGAGTCGTAATAATCACGAGAAACAAGATGCTTGGAGAAAACGAGAGTCTGGATGGACGGACAACCAACCTTATTTCTCAAATCCTAGTGTGCCACTTTCTCGTGGAAGAATGGCCGAGATAACAATCGACGGATCAAGCCTGACGTTGCAGGAGCTAGTATCTGTGGCACGAGGGAACGCCGCGGTCCGAATAGACAGAAGGGCGCTGCGAAGAACGATGAGAAGCAGGGCAGTTCTTGAAAAGTTACTTCGACAGGACAAAGTGATCTACGGCGTCAATACAGGTTTCGGTGCGCTATCGAACGTAAAGGTCGCGCCTGAGGATCTCAGGCAACTGCAAGCGAACTTGCTCCGAAGTCATGCCTCAAGCGTCGGCAAACCCCACTCAACCGATGTGGTCAGGGCTATAATGCTCTTGCGAGCAAATACTCTGATCAAAGGCAATTCAGGGATAAGGCCAGAAATTCCACAACTGATCGTAGCACTCCTCAACAAACGGGCTCATCCGTACATTCCCCAAAAGGGATCCGTCGGGGCTAGCGGCGACCTTTCCCCTCTTTCACACATGGCGTTAGTCCTAATGGGAGAAGGGAGAGTCGAATACAAGGGCACATGGATGGGAGGCAAACAAGTCCTGCAAAAGATTGGTCAGGATCCCGCCCAATTAGAGGCCAAAGAAGGTCTCGCGCTCAACAATGGCACCCAGCAAATGACCTCGATAGCCTGCCTCAACCTCTATGATTCCTACAATCTGTTGAAGACAGCGGAAGCAGCGCTAGCGCTTTCTCTTGAGGCGATCAAAGGATGGGTTGATCCGTTCGACGAGCGGATACACAGGGTCAGACAACACCCGGGACAAGTCCAAATTGCTAAGGACATCCACTCCCTTGTAAAAGGCAGCGGGATGTGCCGATCGATAACTAAGGACGATCCGGGTGACGGACGCCCTCAAGACCCATACTCTTTCCGATGCGCCCCCCAAGTAATGGGGCCTGTGATCGACGCGCTGGGATACGCTAGTTCAACATTTGAAATTGAAATGAACTCGGCTACAGACAACCCGCTCATTTTCCCAGACGACAAGGTATGCCTATCGGGTGGTAACTTTCACGGGCAACCAATTTCCATGGCTCTCGACATAATGGCGTTGGGTCTCGCGACCACCGCGAACATATCAGAGCGAAGAATATCCGCTCTGCTCGATGCGTCGCTGAACAACGGCCTGACAGCCTTCCTCGTTGGGAAGGAATCGAAACCGGGCCTGGCAAGTGGTTTGATGGCCCTTCAATACACGGCGACCGCTCTTGTTGCGGAGAACAAAATATTGACCCACCCAGCCAGCAGCGACTCAATCCCCACCTCCGGCAACTTCGAAGACTTCGTGAGCATGGGACCTGGCGCAGCCCACAAATCAACTAGCATTCTCGAGAATTGCCAGTACGTAGTTGCGATAGAACTCCTAACGGCCGCTCAAGCTGTCCATCTCCGGGGCGAGTCGGGGCTGGGAAAAGGCACCAACACGGTCTACGAGGCGATCAGGAAGGTGGTTCCGCCATTGACGCAAGATAGGTCTTCCCACGAGGATATTGAGCGGGTATTCGAAATGGTCAAGGGCGGCCAGATCAGCGATCTGGTAAGGCGATTCACCAAGGATTCGGATTAGAGTGGAACTCTACCCCCTCAAGTCCGAAGTAGTTCTCCCCGGTGATTCGTTAGCTGCAAGTTTCGTCGGAGCACTTTCCGCTTCCGGACTGAGGGTCAAGAACGACGACATAGTTGCAGTCGCGAGTAAGGCTGTCTCGATGTCAGAGAGGAACATCGTTTCTCTCTCGAAGGTTAGGCCCACGGCTTTGGCTAGGAAGCTTGGTCGTAGATTCGAAATGCTTCCAGAGTTCGCTCAGGTTGTGATCAACGAAGCTGATGCTGTTTACGGCGGAGTTCCTGGTGTTCTTCTCACGCTCAAGAATGGGGACGCAATAGCGAATTCGGGGGTTGACCGAAAGAATGCTCCCGTTGACAGCGTTATTCCGTGGCCGGTCGATCCACATCGTTCCGCTGAGAGAATTCGGAGAAGGCTGAATCGAAAGCTCCGGAAGAGAATTGGTGTCGTCATTGTCGACAGTCGGGTCACTCCTCTCCGCCTAGGTACGATAGGGCTCGCGATTGCATCCTCAGGATTCCATCCGGTGCGGGACTCACGGGGGACCAAGGACTTGTACGGACGAAAGCTGCTGATCACCTTCCAAGCTCTGGCTGACGGGATAGCTGGAGCGGCACAACTGTTGATGGGGGAAAGCGGGGAGACCATCCCATTCGTGCTGGTGCGTGGAGCCCCAGTTCAATTCGGCATGGGAAAGCGCTCGGACTCGATGATACTTCCCATCAAAGACTGCCTCTATATGAGCCAAATTCCCCCACAGCCGTTCCTTTTCCGAAAAATCACCCGTAATCGGCCCTGATCTCGAATCGGCGACACCTCCCTATACTCCCGTGAAATTCGTTCAGAATTGTCCGCTTCTCTCAGAGGCCATTCGAACCAGAATTGCGCCCTAATTCCCCTGACTCCCCTATTATCAGTGCCAGACAGGAAGTGGTTTCTAGGCGAAGGGGGTCTTAGCGACCGACCCCTCGCGACGCAAAAGACCGGAGCCCAACTTGTGCTCCCGAGAAAACCAGTACGATGTTGGAGTTCGGATGCCAATCCCTCATCGTTCCGTTGGTGCGGATATTTTTCTTTCGTTGTCACTTGAGCATCGGCATCCTAATCCCCTTTTCCCTGGCGATTTTCTTCGCCGTTGTATAGCCTGCATCCGCATGTCTAACGATCCCTATTCCAGGATCAGTAGTCAATACCCGCTCGAGCTTGCCTGCGGCCTCAGTCGTGCCATCCGCGACGAGACACATTCCGGCGTGAATGCTGTAGCCCATTCCAACACCTCCACCCTGATGTACGCTCACCCAGGTCGCCCCGGCCGCCGTGTTCAGAAGCGCGTTCAATATGGGCCAGTCGGCGATAGCATCACTACCGTCAAGCATACCCTCGGTCTCTCGCCGTGGAGAGGCAACGCTTCCACAGTCAAGATGGTCCCTTCCAATCCAGATCGGACCGGAAAGCTCTCCATCCGCCACCATCTCGTTTATCAGTCCGCCGAATTTCGCTCGCTCTCCGAATCCGAGCCAGCACACTCTAGCTGGCAATCCCTGGAATTTCACTTCTTTCTGAGCTTTCCGAATCCACCGAGAGAGGCCTTTGTCTTGAGGGAAGGTGGAGAGAACTAGCTCATCGATCTTGCGAATGTCTTCTGGGTCCCCGACTAGTGAGGTCCATCTGAACGGTCCTCTGCCTTCGCAGAACATTGGTCTAATGTAGCGCTGGACAAATCCCGGGAATTCGAAGGCGTTCTTCAATCCCACGTCCAGCGCCTGCTGCCGGATGTTGTTTCCGTACTCGAATGCCACAGCTCCTCGTCGCGACATGGCAATCATAGTCTTGACATGTGTGCGGATACTTTGGCTGGCCCTCTTCATGTATTCTTTCGGATTGGATCGGCGAAGGGAATCGGCTTCTTCCTTTGAAAGGCCAGCTGGATAATAGCCGTTCAGAGGATCATGAGCAGATGTT
Source organism: Candidatus Bathyarchaeota archaeon (assembly GCA_005888755.1). Classification (GTDB taxonomy): domain Archaea; phylum Thermoproteota; class Bathyarchaeia; order 40CM-2-53-6; family 40CM-2-53-6; genus 40CM-2-53-6. The sequence continues at coordinate 6,015 of VBBQ01000042.1, read as the reverse complement.
TGGTCGGTCACAACGTCAGGGATTATGCCACGTCTCAGGAGCTCAGGGTGTACCTCGGCGGCGTTCCCAATCAGACCCACGCTGCAAGGAACTCGGTCTAGCTTTGCATCCTGCACAATATCCAGCGCCTCATCCAGGTCCCCGGCCATTCTTTGCAGATATCCATGACGGATTGTCTTCTCGATGGCCTTCTTGTCCATCTCTACTGCCAGGGCGATGCCATCGTTCATTGTCACGGCCAAAGGCTGAGCACCTCCCATCTCGCCTAGGCCCGCGGTCAATACGAGTCTTCCAGCGAGTGTTCCCTGGAAGTGTTCCTTGGCAACTGCCGCGAGCGTTTCGTATGTGCCCTGAAGTATACCCTGAGTTCCGATGTAAGCCCAAGACCCTGCAGTCATTTGTCCGTACATGATGAGCCCCTTCTGTTCAAGTTCGTAGAAGTAGTCCCAGGTCGCCCATTTGGGAACAATCATGCTGTTAACGATTAGGACTCGAGGAGCCAATCTATGGGTCTTGAAAACCGCCACCGGTTTACCGCTTTGAATGAGAAGTGTCTGATCTTCGCCTAAGGTCTCTAGCGAATCAAGTGTTGCTTCAAGTGCATCCCAAGACCGGGCTGCTCGTCCGGTCCCACCATAAACGATCAGGTGATCGGGATCTTTGGCAACATCTCGATCTAAGACGTTGTGAAGCATCCGGTAAGCACCTTCTATCTGCCAGCTCTTGCAGTGTAGCTTCGTCCCAGTAATTGCGGATATCCTCCTTCGGTTCTGAAGTACTGAAAAGGCTCGAGGCTTTCGCCTTTGAGTCAAGGAATTCTCTTACCGTCCTTCACTACTGGTTCGCCCTCGATAAGGACATTGTCAACGACCCGTTCACCGTATGTGTATCCGACCCATCGATGGTTGGGTGCGCGCAACGTCACAAGATCCGCTTGCTTGCCTCGATGGAGGCTTCCGACCCTCTTCTCCAATCCTAGCGCTCGAGCCGCATTGATCGTTATCCCTCGGATGATCTCAGGAGCGTTCATTCTCAACTCTCGAGACGCAAGAGCAGCGACCGACAGTTGCCCCAGCATCCAGTTGGACGGGCTGAAATCTGTTCCCAAAGCCACGGGGAGGCCCATCCCAAGCATACCTCGGGCATCCGCGTTTTCCCCGGCTAGAAGGTTATGTGAAGACGATGGCAGCAAGACCGGTATCACGCCCGTTTTTGTCATCTGTTCGAATTGTTTCGCCGATGAATGGATCAGGTGATCCGCAGAGGTAGCGTGAAGTTTGTTCGCAACCTCCGCTCCTCCACAACCCGTGAACTGGTCGGCGTGTATCTTAGGCTTAAGACCGAGTTTCGCTGCCTTCCTGAGAATCCTTTCTGACTCGATCGAATCGAATACTCCTTGTTCACAGAATACATCGCAAAATTCTGCAAGTCCCGCTTGAGCAACCCTTGGCAACATTTCCTTAATCACACTTGAAACGTACTCCGACGAGGTCTCTCCCGGCGGAACAGCGTGAGCCCCCATAAACGTGGGAACGATATTGCAAGGATGGTCATTCCCTAGACGTTGCACTGTCCTGAGAATCTTAAGCTCGTCGTCCAGTCTTAGTCCGTACCCGCTCTTTATCTCCACGGTCGTCGAGCCAGATTCAAGACACGTATCCAGTCTCTGTTTTCCAAATTGAAACAGCGATTCTTGGCTGGCTTGTCGTGTACGGTTCACCGTCTCGATTATCCCTCCGCCCTTCCGGAGGATTTCCATGTATGAAACGCCCGCTATCCGAAGCTGAAACTCGGCGTCACGAGCGCCGGCGAAGACCAAATGGGTGTGAGGATCCACGAGCCCAGGCAGAATAATTTCGTCCTCGGCATTAATTGTCCTTCCAGCCCGGAATTTTCGTTCGAGTAAGTCGGTCGACGCCGCCAAAACGATCTTGCCCTTGTCTATCGCGACACCTCCATTGTCGACAATGCCAAGCCCGTTTTCAATCTCAGGAGAGTCTAGGGTTATGGTTTCGTTAGAGTTCAGAACTAGTACGTCGACCCGCTTCTTGACCATGCGAGCTCCCCTACCTCGCGTACCGGATTGCTGATTAAAAATGGACTGTTCGTATCTACAGCGTTATTCTTCCATCAATCATTATCGTCTGCCCGTCAATCTCGACCGTAGGCTTCGTAATGGTTCCCGAAAAAGAGAAGCTGCTGTCGTTCTTTCCGCCGATGCCCTTGTTCGCTCCCACTCCAATCGTCACGGTTCCCAGAGAAAGTTCGTCAGTGGTGTATCCGATCAGATCCATCTTGGGATTCAATCCTAGTGTAAACTGTGCTATCCTATCCTTGTCGCCCTGCGTCGCCTCGAAGACCTCTCGGAAAACCTCCTCGTATTTTTTAGCTTTGAATTCCTTGAGGTGCCCCTTTTCAAAATCGAGTCTAAGTTCTTGAATCAATCTTCCTTTCAATGCCCGAGGAACATCGAATACCACAGTCCCGCGGGCGGACTCTTCTAATGGCGCAACCTCGACCTTGCCTGAAGGCAGTTGCGTTGACACGAGTCCGTGCTCTATGTCGGCCTGATCAACGATTCCGTCTTGGACATGAACGGGTCTTTTTGTTATCTCGAATCTCACGTCGGTACCTCCTTTGGATGTGATGTGCACTTTGGAGCCGCGTTCTAGGCGAAGGGCGATTTTTCTTCCCAGCTCGGCGAGCTTTGGATAGTCGACCTTGATGGCTTCTTCAGTCGTTTTCAACCAATGATCATAATCGAACCCGTATGCTTTAGCTCGTTGAGTTGTTACGTGACCTAGCAGGAGTTCGGCAGTTCGAACTTTCTTTTCAAAGGTCTTATCGAGGACAGGTTTGTCTCCTTCGAATATGATTTCCAGTCTTGACGCAGGTACGTCCCGGAACTTTGTGGGATCTTCGGGACCCCCGAGAGCAATCCAGACAGTAACATTGTCGACCGCGCTGAGTATGTGTCTAGGGATCTTCCGCATGTACTGTTCTGGAATCTCGGCAAGCGTTCCCCACCAGAGCCGATCTGTGTTGAGTGTGATGAGAGGCTTTGCGCCGGTCCGATAGCATTCAAGTGCTATTTCGCTTGCTAAATCGATCGTGTGTTGCCAAGTCTCGATGAGGACCATGTCGTCCTCGTGCACCCTCAGACAAGTGTGAACGACACGTTTTGCAACGCTGTCCTCAAGCAAGAGAGCTATCGGCTAGGTCGTTGGGAACCACGCCGTACATAAGCGTTCAATGGTCGCGTGGAGTCTCGTCACGAGAGGACCCTGTCAGACAGGTTGCATGGGTGCCAGGTCCAATAGTCAGTCAGAGAGACCGAAGCCGATTACAATAAGGGAATGAAAGCGGCGCGTCAGCTCGCTCACCTGGGGTTTATAGAAGACCGTCGGGGAGTCCCTTGCCTTCTGGAATTCTGTGAAAGTTCCAGCGTAATCGCCTAGGACCCTGGAAAACGCATATTCTTCGTACTCATCTCCCAACAACGTAAACGCGCCGGGTCCCAACTCCCTCCTCCTTAACAAGACGATGGGAAGCTTCATCCTATCACGCAGCTCATCGGGCAGCTCAGCACTCAGAGCCTCAATCTCACTCTTTTTCATAATCGCCTTATCCCCGCCAACAGTAAGAGTAGACGGTTCCGTCTCAGTCAATAGTGCTTTGATTGTTTTCCGGTTCTTTGGAAGATGTGTGTTGAGCTTTCGCAGTTCGTTCTGAAGCATAGCATCGAAGAGACTGTCTCGATCCACGAGAGACGGCCGCCTATTTTCTGCCCCGGACCATGCAGTGGTCTTTCTCGAAAGGTTGCAGTCGAACCATCTCTTCAATTGCGTATCCTCTCTTCTTCAGAATATCAGCTTCCTGGCGAAAGATGGCGTCTGGATCTTTGGTCACGTCAATGCTTCGCGCTTTGATTGCCATGAGGAACTCATTGCCTGGATCTAGAAACGTGTCAAGGTTTTCGGCCAATATTCTTGCCTGGTCTGGTTGTGCGATGTCGCAATACACGGAGTCAACTTCGGAGACGAGGCTGCGGTATCTACTGGGAAAGCGAGCGTCCTCAAAGATTGGTACGGTGTTGATCCTGTTCTTGGACACGTTGTTAACTAGATCCCTGAAGGACCTTTGCGCAAATTCAACACAGTATACTTTTCCCTCGCGTCCTACGATGTCACTTACGTGGCTGACGGTCGTTCCGCTGGCAGCTCCCAAGTATAGAACCTTCGACTTCTCCCTGATCGGGATTTTGTGAAGTTCCTTCAGGATAGCGGCTGCGAGCTTACTCCGAAACGGGTCCCAGATCCGATACTCTTCATCGCCAACTTTGACGATTTCCTCGCCGTAAACGTTCTCTCCCGGGACCAGGCTGCGGGTACCTAGTCTCTCTTCCCCTTCCCCCCCGATCAGGTAGATCCCTTCGAACTTTTTGTGGGGGTGGACGCCATTGCGTGGCATGCTTCTTCTTGGGTGGTTGTCCTTGATAACGATCTTTGAGATCACTAAGCTTCTTCTCTAATGCTGTTCGCATCTTGTCGCCTTCGTTGGATCCGCCGAACGCATCCATTCGGGCAGCAATGGCGAGTTTCCCTGCAACTGCGCGGGCAATTCGGCCTCTCAGCCATCTCGGGGACTGGTGGATGGCGGCGTATTGGAATATTATCCCATGCTTCGGAGGGCGAGCTCCGGTTTTTAGGGTTCGGAACAGCGCCTTTTCCGCACCGAGCACTTGTATCGTGCTGGCCGGCATCTTACCAACGTTCTCTAAGCCTCCAGCCATCGAAAGGATCTTGGCGGAAAGAACTGCACCTAGAACTCCTGTCATGTTGGGGGCTACCTCCACCATGATCTTGTCAGTGTACTTCTCGGCTGTCTCTCTCAGCTTGTACATTTGAAGAACCGTCGCGCAGACTTCTTGAAGCCATAAGAGGTCGGGTCGAGGAAGATCTGCTCCTGAGGATTTCTGGGCTGCTTCCGAGATGATCCGTGCCCGTTCTTGAGGTATGCCCATCTCGACGAGGGACTCTTGGGAGAACGAGTCGCGTGTGCCAAGGCTTTGGACGAGCCGAATGTAGCTGTCGTGCTTTTCCACGAGCCTGTCTAGTTCAGGAAAGTGTAGCCCATACCATTCTCGTATCCGACCGGCAAGCAGGTTCAGTACCTTGTCCAGGTCCTCGATGCATCTGACGGTCTGAATAGCGTAAAGGTCACGTTTCGTACCCGTCTCCGCAATTGATGCCTGTGCGATTTCCATCGACACATCGTGAACAAGTTTCTCGTAATCGTCCTTTGACTCCACGATCCGGAACCGGACAAGCATATTGGGCAGCCGATTCCGCAGCTTTGAGATCGTCTCGTCCCTTTCGTCCAGGACGACTTCCGAGGTCAAAAATGCGCGCAGGATTCTTGCGAGATATTCGTTGTCTACAGTAAGTTTTTCCAGGCCCATCTGGGACAGGCGGTTCGCGAATTCAGAGAATTCCGAGGGGAGTTGTCCTTGGCGAACTTCGTTCAGTTTCACAGCAGCGTCTTTGGGGTTTCGGGGGAACAGGGCTTTTTCGGTAATCTTGCCAGTCTTTTCCAGCAGAAAGAGTCCGGCCGGTGAATCAACCAGGTAGGCCTTCAAGATCGCTCGCTTGTCTTGGTTCTGTCGATCTTGTAGTGCTGGCTTGGTGCGAAGATAATTAATGTGGAACGCGTATACTGTCTCGGCAGCATTTGGAACCTGACCTATCGGTGGAGTTTGGTGGTATAAAGCTCCCCAACCCCACGATTCTCGCTTCCGGAATTCTTGGTGTTTCTAGTGAGGTCATGGTCCGGGCCTCCAGAGCAGGTGCGGGAGGCGTTGTTACAAAGTCGTTCAACCGAAAGGGCAGGGAGGGTTATCGGAATCCGTCTTTCATCGAAGTTCCAGGTGGTTATCTTAACGCTCTCGGGATCCCGAATCCCGGAATGGACGAGATGAGGGAAGAGGTTGCTGCGGTTTCGAAGGCGGGAGTCCCG
>VBBQ01000001.1 GCA_005888755.1 Candidatus Bathyarchaeota archaeon | reverse complement strand
TCGCTAACGTAGTTTTCCATACTTCCGTCAGTAACCCGACCAAAGTGAGCCTTACCATTAGTCCGACAGGCGAGGCGACATGCGGTCCGGCTCCGGACCCTGTCACCGTGACCGCGCATTGTCTCGTGGCTGCGCTCGCTTGTAAAGGAACTTACACTGGAACCGTGACAATTTTCCAGGGTTACTCTACTATCTCGCCCAGCCTAGCGGTCACCATAGTTGTGACCTAGCCTAGGATCATCCGTAAGCGTCTTTTTCTGTGAAAAACTATTGAGTCTTCTTTAGTGACGCCTTGGACCTTTTGCCATGCTTGAAATCCTGGCTGAAAGTTTCCGACTGTTTTCGGCTCGATTTTCCGTTCTTCGCAAACTCGGCGTGATCCTCTGGTCCGGGTGAAATGTCGGGAGAATTCTCGTCCTTCTTCCGTTGAGACTCCGACTTGCCCCTCTTCTCCCTGCGAGGAGTATCCTTGATTTCTGGCTCGTCTGTTCTTTCTTCAGTAGATGGAAGGTATCGAGTTTGGTTGGTGGCCGCGTTCTTGACCCCGATGTCCTGCTGCAATAGCTCCCACTCGTGCTTGACTTTCGAGTAGCATTCATCGGCCATGCCGATAAACTGCCGAGCCACAGCGATGTTTCTCTCAAGCTCCTTCAAGCGCGACTCCAGCTGATTCGCCAGAGTCGTATTTGCAATATCAGTCAGACTGTTCTCGCTGACTTGTAACTTGGACATTATGTAATCACCGAACAGCTCTTCCGAGCGCCCATCTAATCCTGATGTTCCTAGTGCTATATGTCCAGGGTAGCGTCTAAGGACCGCCTTCTGCTCTTTCTTTGTTCTCTTGAACGAGAGCGTCATGCTCGACCGTCAGAAAGGTCGCGTACCATATTCCCGCGCTTCCGGGGGCAGTCGGCATTCAAATCCGGGCTATTTGCGGTCGAAAGAGACGAAGTGGGACCGAAGATAAACTATCCAGGGCTCTCCTATCGGCCAGTACCTGGTGTTACACACTCTAGGGGGTTAGAGTACGCGTTTAGAGAAATAGGTTGAGTGATCGCGTTTCTCTACGGTAGAAAAAAATGGCAAGAAATGACCAGACAGGCTACATATTCGCCAAATGCAAAGGAGAACGTGCACGCACAATTTCCCAGATCCAGCGCCTTCCCAACGTCGAATCCGCAACACCTGTAACGGGACGATTCGATCTTGTGATCAAGCTTCGAACCAACGAGCCGACGAAGGCCTTCACCACGATGGAGAAGATCAGGAGCATTCCAAGCATCACAAATACTCAGACAACCATATCCTTCGAGAGCATCATCAACAGCTCCAACCGACCAGACAGGGAGAGTGCACTCGCGTTCGCTCTCTTGAAGGTTAGAGGCAGCTTTGACACGATTCTGCGGAAACTCAAGACTATCCCGAACTTTGCAGAGGCACACGTGGTACCTGGAGCGTTCGACATACTGGCGGCTTTCAGGGCCGACAGTTCTGAGGAGCTTCTGGAACAGTCCGTTGAGAAGATAGGCAGCATCAACGGAATCACGGCCAGCGAGACCCTCATATCCTACAGCCTGCCCGAGAAGTTCGGACGGTTCTAGACCCGCACGAGCGGACTCTCCAGAAACCTCCTTTTTTCTCTCAAAGACCAGCGAAGGCCCTAGACGAGTATTAGGACAGCAGAAGAAAAGGAGGGGCTAAGAGGTTTGACGCCTCCTAGCTCTCCGGGGATTGTCTTAGGGAAATATTCCTGTGCCGGATGTCTGGCTCGCAATATTGGTGCTGTCGCAGGAACCGGTATTGTTCTGGCTCGGCGTACAATTAGGACCCGCGGGATGTGTCGCCGTGTTGCTGTACTGGTCGTCGCTGTAGACAATGGATGCCATGCCATTTACCGGGCTCGCTGCCACTCCGAAATCATCGAACAAGTCTCGGTTTCCCGTACAGGTGGCCCCTGACTCGCAGACCCCACCAGTGTGAACTACTGGCGTCGCTGCTTGTTGCGAGAACGAGCTTCCGAGGGTCGTCGCTTGCAGGTTCTGTGCGAAATAGACGTACCAGGAAGCGCTTGAGGGGTAGTTGTCAGGCGTTTTCACACCGTCGTAATAGGACGTTCCATACCACACGACGTCCAGTTTACCGGCTCCGCCAGCAGCGCTCCAAGGCATTATGGCAGTAGCGGACGGGCTCTGATTGATCTGAGATGGAACGGACCATGTTGTTCCATGGTCAGTGGAGAAACTGTAGTAGAGATTGTGGTCGTCCGTGAAGATCGCGTACACGTTTCCTGCCTGGTCGACACTTATGTTTACGAACTGGTGCCCGTAGGAGACGGACGTGTCGGGGTTAATGTATACCGAGTGATCAGTGAATGTTGCACCGCCGTCCGTGGAAACTGCAAGCCACACTGCATGGAAGCCACAATTGAGGCAAGAGGTCTCACCTGCACTTGCAATACCACTTAGGGACTGGTAGATGTTGTGGTTGGTTGGGTCGATTGCTAGGTTTCCTATCTCGTTCTGGAATGATGCGAGCCAGAGATGGTTCATGTCGAACGCGTTTCCTGTCTGGGTATAGGTCGTGCCCGCGTCGTTGCTGCACGTGACGAAAATATCGTCTGCAGCGGTAATGCTGTGGTAGGAGACGCATACCTTGCTGGCGCCGTCGGCTGCGATCCATGGTCTGTCGTCGCCGGGCACAGAGGCACCTGTTGGGTTGAGCAACCACGTGTTCCCGCCGTTAGTACTCGTACTCACGTAGACATTGGATAGAGCTAGACTTGCCACGTACACATTGTAGAAACCGTTCCCGTTCAGAGCTGATGCGACCGCTAGGTCTGTGTCTCCACCAGCTGGGGAGAATTGTGATCCTGCTGCGGAGGCGCTGTTGGGTGATGTCAATGAGATGTAATGTAGGCCTGAGTCGGTGGATTTCCAGGCGTCAGTTCCTCCTGAGAGTCCGTTCTCAGAGGAGGAGTAGAAGTTGCCACCCGCATCGGCTCGTATTGCTGGCTCTGCCGCGAAATTGTAACAGTTTCCCTGTGTATTAGGGCAGGATAGTCCAGGGGTGTTTCCGAGTTCATAGTTAGTGAACGTGAAACTCGCAGCCCTTGCGCTTCCGATGGAGTAAACCATGCTTGTTCCGATAATGAGCAGAATCGTCGACAGTCGCAGGATGTCTTTCTTGTTCTTTGGGAGGAGATTGTCTTTCAAAGATATTTCGGGCGAGTACGAGTTGTCAATGGATATAACCGGGGCGTCCACAAGTGGTTACAATAAACCACATGTCGCCGATTCGTCAAAACGAGAAAGTAAGCAACTATCAAAGTAAAACCTTTTAATGTCATCGCTACTTCGATCACATCATGGTCTCTTGGGGCACCCGCAACCTACTCATCGCAACGATATTGCTAGCAGCACTCTTCGGAGGCGTGACGGGATTAGGGGCTAGCTACTTCGCACACACTGCCCCGACACCGCAAACGAGAGACCTCTACCTTTTCGCTCAAGACCTGAGCTTTACCGCCCCATCAAATCTCAGCTCGGACTATGTCTACTCGTCGAACCTCATCGTCGTTAACAAAGGCGATACCATAACAATTCACTTCTACAACCCCACCGACCAACACCACTCGTTTACCATAAACGCGCCCTACGCAAACGACGTTGTTGTAGCAGCACAATCGACGACGATCCAGAACGCGAACATAACAATCACAACCAGCCAGACAGGAAACTTCACCTTCCACTGCAAATTCCATCAGCCGCAGATGACCGGAACAATCCTCGTGCAAGGATGAATCCCAGTCCGAAAAAATCGCCCATAATACCTCGGTTCCGAGAGAACAATCGCGTAAGTTCGACAGCCCCGGCTTCAGGGGACTAATCTGCAGGCTTGACAACAGGCGAGCACAGCCATCACCAGCGCAGCAACATAGTCGCAACCTGATACTACTCTATTCACTATTCTCGGTTCTTCCGACTACCCGATTACTAGCGAGTATACCGGGTGTATTTCTGCCCAGTTGTAATGGTTGGTGTCTAGAACGTAGGGGCCGGTGATCGTGATGTGCTGGCCGGCGCTTGGTACTGGTATCTGGTTTGTATAGTTCTGGCAGGCGGACTGCGCGTCTGTCTGGCTAGGTGGATTTACGCAGATTATTTCCACAACTAGGTCGCCGTATTGATACTGGTCGTTGGCGCTGTTCGTGAGGCTGCTGTAAGCCCGATCTAGATTCGTTCGGAGGTGAACGTCGCCGTCAGCTTCCTCTATGACCTTGTCTACTGTTCCGGAAGCAGTAATGCAAGATTTTACAATTTGAAGTCTGTACGGATGATAGACGTGGCTGCTAATGGACGAGGGGTCACTACAGCTTGAGGATGAAGTCGGTACGAAGCGGTCATAGAGATAGAAACCGGCCAAGGAGCCGACTAAAGCCACTATGATTAGTGGTATCAGCAACGGTGTTTTCATAAGGTGAAGTATTAGAGACGGCTAACTAAGCGTTGGCCAATGACCGATGAAATGGCGTTGAAAGTCTAGTTCTGGACTCTTGTCTTCTCTTGACTGTCGACCGTATTGCTGAGCACCTGGTCCCTGAACTAGAGATAGACCTTTTCAAGCCTCCATATAGCCAAGGAAGAACCTCTTGACTCGCCCAGAGGTTGCTGAAAAGCAGCCTGGACTGTTACACTTCCCAGGGATCGCCCATTTTCTCGTCGTAATAATATTCACCGGGATAGAGATCGTTGGCCTAGTCAAGTGGCTAGCGCTCTCGAACGGCACTGACCCCTCTACGGTTCTAGGACAGGCTTACTCCATCCTGCAGCTAGGAGGGATATTCTCCCGTACCGGGGCGGCCGGTTTTGCAGCAATAATCCTCGCCGTATTCCTCCTCGTCGAGCATATCATTACCCAGGTGGATGCTACCGGGCGATTCGTCTCCGGGAAACAGTTCGTGGAGATTCTCATCTTCAGCAGCTTGGAATCCGCGATCTGGCTTGTATGGCTGGAACTGATACCTGTAAACGGGTTGCTCGCCTTCACGTTCTTCCTCGCGGCCCTGTTCGTGGAGCACCATGTCGCTGACAATGTGAAGAAGAGCCTGCCTTTCCTCAAGCTCTCCAGCACCAGGCTCGTCTTCACTGGACTGCTGATACTGACAGTATCCGAGGTCATAGGCGCGGTGGTCTGGATAGGAAATCAGAACCTACTGGCCGTGTTGATCGCGGGCTCTCTGATCGAACACTATATTGCAAGAAACGTTGGACTAATCCGCTAGACCACCTAGGAATAGCCCAGCTCGGCCAGAATCTCTTTGGTGTGTTGTCCTAGTTGCGGAGCGGATATTGTTTTCTTCGGTCTTGTCTCGTAGAATCTCATTGGTGAGCCTAGTCCCGGAGCGTCGCCGCTAGACCTGATGATCATCCTTCTATTGCGGAGCTGGGGACCTCGCAGTAGATGAAGAGTTCAGATCACAATGAGGACCTTCATGGAAAAAATAGGACGGGCTCAAAGTCATTCGACCTGGAGTTCCGCTGTAAATTTCCTGTGAGTCCCGGAAGCTCCTCGTACAACGAGCGGAGGGGTCATAAATCACAAGGGTTTTCCGCATTTCCCGCAATAGATCGCATCCTCATTCTCAAGGTAGCCGCAATTGCGGCATTTCACTTTGACAACTGATTCCCTTCCAAGCGGGTTTGCTCCAAATCCTCTCTCCAACCCCTGGCCTGCGGCCTCTGAAAGACGCTCAATCGCGGGTGATGCCTCAGACGCTACATACGTAGTCACTGGCCTGATCATCCCAAGTTTAAGCGCTCCGAATCCAACCGCCAAAAGAACCATCCCGACTAGGGCCGTGGCGAACGATGAATTCATCTGCGCTTGCCTCGCTGCGAAGTCAAACTGGTTTGACGTAGGCGTCATCAGGGACGCTATCGATGCGAGGAAGAGAATTATCCCAACGACCATCAGGATTACCCCAATAGCCGTCAGTGATCCGCGACCCAAGCCAAATAGCGACCCGCCGTCACTGCCCATTCAAAGCACCGTCAAATAACGAGTGAAACCAAGAATTAAGTTTGTTCCCGCACAACTAACGCTTTGTGACACTCTACTTGGTAGCCAGAACCAACTAGCAGTCAAAGCTGCGCTCTATTGCTCCATGCAAACTCGACTAGACCCTCGACCTACCTTTGAAGAAACATAGATCCTTGCCAGTTCCACTCCAAATTGGCAGCGAGACCGGGCGGGCCCACCATACTTAGTATAGGAGTTGCAGTATCCCGTGTGAATACCTGAGACCTTCCTAGGATGCTCAACAAGATTTCTTATGCGAGTATCTCGTCGTCTCATTTACGCTTGAAATACCCCTCTTTTCCAGACTCTATCCCGTGGCTTCCGGCTCGTTTCCTACGACGGCCGCAATCAGATACTAAGGGAGAGACTCCGCTGATTAATCCCAGAGGTTTCTAAGACTACGAACATCGTTTCGATGTTGTCAATGAGTTCGCGTAACTTCGCTCTCGCTATTGGCTTTTTGTTGTGGAATCCCAGGAGAACCATTTGGCCAATGATAATGCAGACTTCCTACGCTAGAACACGGTTTGCTTTGAGTTTCTGGATTTCTTCAATAGAATAACCTAGTTCGGCTAGGATCTCTTTGGTGTGTTGTCCGAGTTGTGGGGAGGGTGTTGTTTTCTCCGGTTTTGTCCTGGAGAATCCCATCGGTGAGCCTAGATGCGGAACGTCGCCTCTGGCCCGGATGATCATTCTCCGGTTATGGACCTGGGGATCTCGTATTACGTCTTGAATGCTGAAGACTGGTGCGGCCGGAACATTAGCCTGATCTAGAATCCTTTGCCAGTCCTTGGCCGTTTTCTGGCGAAACATTCGCTGAAGAGCGAGGATTAGGAATCGTCTGTTCTTGACCCTTGACGGGTTGGTTGAGAATCTTCTATCAGCAAGTAATCTCTCCTGACCTGTGGCAACGCAGAAATTCTTCCACTGTTGATCGTTCCCCACAGCGAGAACTAGGTCCTTGTCTTTGCTTCTGAATGCTTGGTATGGGACAATGCTTGGATGGGCGGAGCCTAGCCGTTGTGGTTCTTTGCCGGTTGCGAAGTAGTAGCTGGCGAGATAGGTGAGCCATGATACGATGGAGTCGTGCAGTGAGAGGTCGATGTAGTCTCCTTGTCCGGTTACTAGTCTTCTGGAGAGCGCGGCCAGTATCGCGCTGGATGCGTAATGTCCTGCGGCGATGTCGGCAACTGGAACGCCCACCCTGATCGGTGATCGTCCCGCCTCCCCGGTAGAGGCCATGATCCCGCTCATCGCGAACGCGATCAGATCGTAGCCTAGCCGGTCCCGGTATGGGCCTGTCTGGCCAAAACTGGAGATAGAAGCGTAGACCAGCGCTTTGTTTATCTTCCGTAATCTTGGATAGTCGAGGTTGAACCGGGCCATTTGTCCCGGTCGAGAGCTCTCGACGAAAACATCCGAGTCCACGACCAGTTTCTGGATGATCCTCTGGGCCTCGCGTGTCTTCAGGTCCAGTACAACGCTCTTCTTCCCCCGGTTGAGACTCAAGAAATAGTAGCTAATCCCGTTTACAAATGGTGGACCCCAAGCTCGGGTCTCATCTCCCGTACCTGGTTTCTCGATCTTGATCACCTCTGCTCCCAGATCTGATAGTATCATGGTGCAGAAGGGGCCAGCGAAGTCCTGCGTCAGATCGACTACTCGCAAACCCTGTAGGGGAAGGCCCATGTTCTTATGTTGAAAGATGGAATGGATTAATGTCTAGCCTGTCACATATTTCTATCAGAGTAGTATTTCGTGTTCAATGTGTACCTTCCGCGGTCTGGTCCTTCGAACCACGTCTGAATCT
>VBBQ01000004.1 GCA_005888755.1 Candidatus Bathyarchaeota archaeon | reverse complement strand
TTTCCAACGTTCGCGATGTCTCCGTTACCCATAAAGAATCCAAATGGCTTGAATGCACCTTAACGTTCCGTATCCGGAGTTACAGTGATAATCTCGAATCCTTTAGAACCATCTTCTTGGACAGGATACCTGTGTCAATATTTCTGTCCGTACCCGGCCAGATAATCTATGCTGTGTATGTCTCCATCTTCCTTTGCTCGCACTCTTTTCTTATCCTGATCCGTCTTAGGCATGCCCGCCAACAAAGGCCAAGTTCGGGCTTGGACCCAGGTCGATTTTAGTGGCGGGCTCCTTGGTCTTTTGGTTCTTGGTATTGGTTGCCGTCTGGGTTGGTTATGCTGGATTCGGGCCGCTCCCCGATTGGACGTACTATCTTGGACTGTCCCTCTCAATTCTAGGTAATGCGATATGGTTCTGGGGACACCAGACTTTGGGCCGGCATTACTCCCAAGCGTTAGTGATTTACCAAGGTCATCAGTTGGTGGAGAGGGGGCCGTACAGGTTCGTGCGGCATCCCATGTAATCGGGTCTTATTCTTGTGTATCTGGGTATAGGATGGGCGGTTCAGTCTTGGGTAGCCGCGGCCATCATCACTCTCCTAACGGCCATTCTGGCTGCTACATTCTCTGGATATCGCATTCCCAAGGAGGAGAAGGCCCTCGTCTCCGAGTTTGGTGAACGGTACATAACATACTCTAGAAGAGTCAAACGTCTCATCCCCTTTATCTTCTAGATCCTGAAGGATTTCCAGAACGCGATTCGGGGTACCTAACCTCGTTGTCCGCGAATATTACGCCGTTCGCAAGGATAGAGGTCTATTGCCCACGAATCCCACGTTAATACAAGGGGTCCAAAGAAATGTCGACGATTCTCGAACCAAAGGTAAATATTGACTCCCACCCACCTGACCTCTCAGAGTCGTTTGGGTTGGGAAGAAGAAGACGTCGGGTAGTTAGAATCGTCAAGAAGAAACTACCAACCGTCTTCACGTGCCCACGATGCGGCGAAGAAGCTGTCAGGGTAACCATTGACAAGCAGACTGGACACGCAACGGTCCTCTGCGCCCTCTGCCAGCTCAAAGACGATTTTCCAGCCCATCCCGCTGCTCAGACGATAGATGTCTATTCCTACTTCACAGACCGGTTCTACGGGGTCAAGGATCCCAGGGCAATAATCCCTCGGGAAAGAGAACATATTATGGCTCCGTCTGACGAGCCGGAAGAGCCTTCCCTTGAGACCTCAGCTGAGGAGTCCACTGCAATCGAGGTGGTTCCCAAGACCCCTCTGGCCGAGACCCTGACAAACCCTGTTCCGGACGTTCCTCCTACTGAGCCAGTCGAAGCAAACTCATCTCCAGCGGAATCCATGGAGGAACCGAATCTACCCGGTGAGAATGCTCCCGCCGAGGAGAACACCCAGTCTCAAGAAGCTGACGAAAAGGCTGAGTCTGAAGAAGAGGGTGAGCCGTTCGCGGATATTCTCCAGGAGAACAAAGACAAGAAACGGTACAGTCCCAATCCGCTTCCCCCTCAAGCCTCTGAAGAAGCCTAGTTCGAACCCGGTTTCTTTTCCTCATAGATAGGTGTCAGGAGGTTGACAACTCTGTCAACCGTAGCTCTACGATCCCTGAGAGACTGAACAAGGTCCTTCTCATAGATCTTGAAGATATTGGTCATTGTCATCCTCGGATGAAGAGCACTGAAAGCAGCTTTTGATCTCGGTGCCCGTATGATGAGACCTCGGCTAATCATGACTTGAAGAAGGTCGCTCGTCTTCTCCTTTGAGAGGACGAGAGTTTCAGCGAGCTCATCTAGCTCAATGCTGTCCTGTTCAAGCATGTGAAGGTAGGCAAGTGTCTCCAGAGTGGGTAGGTTGAATTGGCGTTCGAGAAGTTGAGCAATCTCGCTCTTGTTGATCGGTTGGCGCTTGAGCGAGCCCGGAACAGGCATGAAACACCCCTCAGAGTAGTACCCTATTTCACCTTGTGACTGGTGTCAAAAGCATTAATACCGGTCCCGCCAGGCGTATTCACTACTCAGAGTGGTATATGATGGCACTATTAGAAATCGAACTACCGGCGGAACTACAGTCGCCACAGAAGCAAATAGGACAATTCATTCGCCGAACGCAAAGCATCTGCCCGGAATGCAACCGCATTCTCCCGAGCACCGTCTTCGAGCGGGAAGGCAAGGTCTTCATGACCAAGACCTGCCCAGAGCACGGTGAGACAGAAGAGCTCTACTTCGGCTCATACGACATGTATCAAAAGTTCGCGACCTACTGGTCTGACGGCAAAGGAACCCACGCACCGAACGTCCCGATCGAGAGCTGCGCATGCCCCGCAAACTGCGGATTATGCTCCAACCACCTCAGCCACACCGGTCTTGCGAATATCATCGTTACCAACCGTTGCGATTTGACCTGCTGGTACTGCTTCTTCTACGTCAAGAAGGGACTGGAAGGAGCGTACGTGTACGAGCCGAGCCTCGACCAGGTCAAAGAAATGGTCCGAGCTCTCAAAGCTGAGAGGCCCGTACCAGGAAACTCGCTCCAGATAACCGGAGGAGAACCGACCCTACGACCAGAGCTTCCAGAGATCGTCAAGATCATTAAGGATGAGGGAGTAGACCATATCCAGCTCAACACGAACGGCATTAACCTCGCACTCAACCCCAACCTAGCCCATATCCTACGCGATAACGGGCTCAGCAACCTCTACATGAGCTTCGACGGAGTTAGCCCCAAGACCAACCCCAAGAACCACTGGGAAGCACCCTACACAATCGAGAGTTGTCGAAAAGCAAACCTAGGAGTAGTACTCGTCCCGACCGTCATCAAGTCAATCAATGATCACGAGCTTGGCGGCATACTGCGCTTCGCCCAGAGAAACATCGACATCGTTCGAGCAATCAGCTACCAGCCAGTATCCCTAACGGGACGAATGAAGAAGCAAGAGAGGGAAAAGTACCGAATAACCATTCCAGACTGCATCGAGAGAATCGAAGAGCAGACCAACGGAGAGATCCCACGAGACGCGTGGTTCCCAGTCCCAAGCTGCTCACCAGTAACCCACTTCGTAGAAGCATTCACGAAGCGACCCCAGTACGAACTCTCGATACACTTCGCGTGCGGTGCCGGAACATACGTGTTCGAGGACAAAGACACCAAGAAGATGGTTCCCATCACATCGTTCGTAGACCTCAAAGGACTATTCGAGTACCTTGACGAGAAAACCGACGAGCTGAACTCGGGCACAAACAAGTACCTGGTTGCTGCGAAATTCATTACCAAACTGAACAGCTTCATCGAGAAAGACAAGCAACCAGCAGGACTCAACCTCAGCAAATTGCTCGTAGGAGCCTTGCTGAAACACGACTACAGCTCAGTGGGACAGTTCCATGTCCGAAGCATGTTCCTCGGCATGATGCACTTCCAGGACAAGTACAACCAGGACGAAGAGCGACTACAGCGATGCGACATACACTACCTTACACCAGACATGAGGATCATTCCATTCTGCAGCTTCAACGTCATCCCCGAATGGTACCGTGACAGGATACAGAAGAAATACGGTATCAGCGTGGAAGAGTGGGAGAAGAAGAATGGCGAGAAGCTTGAATCACGCCTCTACCGTGGACAGCTACGACGTGGAAAGCACGCGGACGGCTGCGGCTGCAGCGCGGTACACATAGAGCCCATAACCGGCACCTAAACCGGAAAAATATCTTCCCAGCATTTTTGCTTGGAAATTGGAGAGCTACGGGAGTCTCTATCCCGTTCTTTCCTTTTCTATTTTCGCGAAAGACGCGGAGATACCGGAAGCTCTATGCGTTCGGCACCGGTTTTTCGGGGGCTAGCAGTGTTCGTTCTAGAAAGTCGCCTATTGCAGTGTAGGCCTTGACCCGGTTAGGGATCTTGGCGATTCCATGTCCCTCGTCCTCGAATCTCAAGAATTCCACGTGTCTTCCCAGGCCCTTCAATCTCTCCACTATCTGTTCCGCTTCCCCGATCGGGACCCGGGGATCGTTGGCCCCATGAATGACCAGTAGGGGCGTCTTGATCTTGTCCACCTGGTGTATTGGCGAGATTCGCTTGAACAGTTCGCGATTGTTTTCGAGGCTGCCATATTCCGCTTCTCTTAGGTGTCGTCTCCATCGTGCAGTATTTTCCAGAAATGTTTCGAAGTTCGCGATCCCTACTAGGTCGACGCCTGCTGCCCATATGTCCGGGTATTCTGTCAATGCCGATAGTACCATGAAGCCGCCGTAGCTTCCTCCTACGATTCCTACTCTGTCTTGCTTTGCGAGGCCTTTTCCAACCGCCCACTTTACTAGATATTCGAGATCCCTAACGGAGTCCAGACGCTTGTCCACGTCGTCCAAGTGGACGCCTTTCTTGCCATAGCCAGTGCTGCCCCGTACATTTGGGGCGAGAACTAGGAAGCCTCGGTTGGCCAAGTATTGGACGATTATGTTGAACCGGGCAGTCTCTTGACTCTCCGGGCCCCCATGGACAAAGACAACCGTTGGCAGGGGGCCACGACCATTAGCCGGCCGGTAGGCCCAGACAGGAATGACTAGGTCGTCGAAGCTGGGAAATCTCAAACCTTCAGGCTCGACAAGATTTGATTGTGGAATGGCTGCGGTCGGGACAAACGTTGCTTGTCTGACCGATTGATCCTCGGTGTCGTAGAGCCAGAGGTTCAGGTTGTGCTTTGGTCCTTGTAGGCTGAATATGAGATGCTTGGAATCCGGGCTCCAATCCATTAGATTGTGGCCAGCGACGACGGGTGACTCGTACGCGCCTAAGGGTAGTCCGTCGACAAGAGAATCCTGTTTTTTCTCGAGGTCGTAGATATGCAGTCTACTCGCTCCGTCGACGTTCCGGAAGTATGCAAGGAAACGGGTATCAAGGGAGATCCTGCCGCCGATCGAGTCCCAGTCCTCCTCGATCAGGTAATCCAAGTGTCCGGTTCCAACGTCGATGGTGGCGGGTTGTAGGAATTCACGGTCTTTGTTGCTCAGAACGTACAACGTGTTCATGTCTCTGGCGTGGCCGGCGTAGTCAAAGCTGGCTTCACCGGAGTGTTTGGTGAGGTGGGCGGTCTCGCCTGTCTCAGGCCAGAGCAGGTAGAGATCATTGTCCAGGTTGGTGTTTGCCTTTGTGAAGAGAATTCGATCTTTGTCTACCCAGTCCAAAGGATAATTTGTGGCGTCGTTCTGGTATGCGAGATTCTTCTCTCCAGTCGCAAGAGTGCTTGTGTAGATGTCGAAGAATTTTTCATCTCTCTCGTTTGACGCGTAGCACACTGACTCACCGCTCGGAGAGAAGGAGCCGAAGACACGGATCCAATCATCTCCAACGGTCAATTTCTTCGCCGCGAGACTCTCCATATCCAAGGACCAGATTTGGTGTCTTTCGCCACCACCTGGGTCCATAGAGAAACCCAGACTCTTACCAGTCGGCGAAATCACCGCTGAGGAAACGCGCTCACCAAAAAGCGTCAACTGGTCGATCCGGCCAGTTGTAAGATCTAGAATCCAGCCCTGCGGGACCCCGGTAATGTCACTTATGAATGAAACATGTTGACCATCTGGTGCGAAGCTTGGTCCGTAGGCTATGCGAACGCTAGAGTATCGATCGAAACCGTATCTTGGACGGTTTGAGGACATGGTCAGCACCTTGACTCCTTTGGCTGTTCTTATAATGGCTTGAGTTGCGCTAGCAAATGCCAAAGTTTTTCAGCGTGAAGGCTTGAAACCACAATCCTCAGACTTAGTGAAATAATTTGCAGAAATCTATTGTGAAGCAGGACGCGGGCAGCTGGGCGCGCATTGAACAGGTCACAGTCAAATGCTCACCGCAGAAGGCGAAGATTGACGACAATCTCGCGTTCAATGTGGGTTTCCGGCTTGACGGCGTCGTCCGCCGAAACTTTCATCAGAAATTCTGGGAAGCTGCTTACGACCAGCATGATGGTGGACTGCGGATGGCTTTCAAAGCCGAACTACGCAAGTCGGGAGTTCGGTTGCTCGCTAAGCCGTTGAGGGAGGAGAAGTTCGTCCGGAGGGCAGTTTTCTTCTGGACACGGAACCCAGAGATTCCCCATCGGGTCTGGATGACCGTGGCGACAGAGTTCGAGACTATTCTATATCCGAAAACTGAAGAGGAGGCTAGAGAGATGATGTTCAATGTGACGCGGAGCTTCGAGCTGCCAGCGAGCTCACTTGGAAAGGGAAATCACAGTCTAGGGGCCAGCGTGAGCGCCAAGTGGGGCAAGCACGTCTTCACTGAGCGGGGAGAAGCGTCTGGCAAGTCGCCTTCTCTGAAGATTCAGATCGAATGAGCTTCTCCAATTTCAACGCCCAAGTGACAGCGTTATCTTTATGTGGCTAGATCAGCGGGGACGATGAATTAGGTGAATCTCACCTTGGCAAAATATGATGGCATAAGAGGACAGGAAATCTTGGAGATTGAAGAGGGGGAGAATGAAGTTACCATCATTCTCAGAGACAACCGCTACCTATTCGTCAAAATCGTAGACGGAAAGCTCGTTACAAACTCTGTACCAGAGTAGGCTGCACCGAATCAGTCGCTAATTAGGGAAAAATTTCTCAGACCTGGAGGATTAACTTTCCAAAGTGCAGACTCTTTTCCATCTTCTCCTGAGCCTTTGCTGCTTCCTTTAGTGGAAAGATTGAGTCAAGCACAGGCTTGAGTTTTCCATCTTCGAAGAAACCGAGGACTTTGAGGAGTTCTCCTCGTCCCCCCATAAACGACCCCATGAGGGAGAACTGTTTGACGAAGATGTATCGGATGTCGATCTCAGTTTTTCCGCCGCTGGTGACGCCGCAGTTGACTAATCTCCCTGCAGGGGCCATTGACTTCATGCTCTTCTCCCATGTCGCCTCTCCAATGTGGTCGAAAACAACGTTGACCTTTCGCCCATTTGTTACCCGTTTGACTTCGCTGGGTACGTCCTGAGCATGATGGTTGAGAACGAAATCTGCTCCGAGCTTCTGAGCCTTCTCTCTCTTCGCGTCGCTCCCGACGGTCGCGACGACTCTCGCGCCTAAGAGTTTGGCAACTTGGACGGCAGCACTTCCAACGCCACTTCCGGCAGCCCAGACCAGAACCGTCTCACCCGGTACCAAATGTGCCCGGGTTACGAGCATGTGCCAGGCTGTCAAGAAGACAAGCGGAACTGCCGCTGCTTGTTCGAAATTGAGCTTGTCAGGAATCGGAAGAAGATTCTGTCCAGGAACCGCAACATATTCAGCGTAACCGCCTTGTGTCTCATATCCGATGATCTTGTACGACTCACATAGACTATCCCAGCCGTTGCTACAATAATCACAAATTCCACAACTTACTCCAGGCGCGATCAAAACTTTCTCCCCTTTGGAGTGTCCGCTTACGAGCCTACCAACTTCAGCGATTTCCCCTGAAATGTCAGAGCCTGATATGTGTGGTAGGGGAATTCTCTCGCTCCTGGTCCCTCCCCTAGCCCAAATATCAAGATGGTTCAGCGCACATGCTCTAACCCTTACCAGAACTTCTGTCGGATTGATCTTCGGGTCGGGTGCTTCTTCAAAGCTCAGCTTTTCAGGCCCGCCGAACTCGTGGAACCGAACAGCCTTCAACCTCAGTCAACCTCTCGCAGGAGGCGCGGTGCTTTAAGCTCCCCGCCGCGCCTGAGCCGAGAAAATT
Source organism: Candidatus Bathyarchaeota archaeon (assembly GCA_005888755.1). Classification (GTDB taxonomy): domain Archaea; phylum Thermoproteota; class Bathyarchaeia; order 40CM-2-53-6; family 40CM-2-53-6; genus 40CM-2-53-6. The sequence continues at coordinate 8,084 of VBBQ01000004.1, read as the reverse complement.
GAGTCGGATCATAAGCGGCGAAAGCGATCGAGTGATCAGCTTGTGTCTGATTGATTGTCTCTCGGAAAGGTCTCTCGGATCAAACTAGACTTTGCCATACACTTTACTGCACTGTCCCTGTTTTTCCTGCAATCGTTTGCACGCGTCTTATCCACGTTCACTTTATTCTTTGTATTGACAAATACATGGACTTGTTTTCCACGCATTGTCACGAGCACCGAGGAGGGGCGCGATGAGAAAAATACCCAAAGTCAAAGGAGAGAAAAACACGCGTAAGATATTGGCTATAGCCGTTCTATTTGCTCTTGCAACACTCTTCCCTACTCCAGTATTTGCCTCAAGCGTGCACCTCAAAGGCGACCATTCGAAGCCTGCGTTGACCGACAATGGTCTGACCCTGACCGGGTCCGGAGAACTTGCGGGTCTCGGGTTCGGAGATGTATTGGTCAACCTATCGGCCGTCGCGAACCCTACGGGCACATGCGGCAACCCTGGTGGCAACACGTTTCAGGCCCCAGGACAAAACCCAGCACCTGTTACCGTGACTGGTAGCGTGTCAATACCCGGTAGCGAAGTCAAGAATGGGGACACCCCGTTCAGCGTTACAACAAACTCGCCATCGACTCCGATTCCGGGCGCGCCGGACTGTCCCAACTCGTCGTGGACTGAGATTATCGCTGACATGTCGTTCACTAGTGCCGTCATAACGTGGAGCAACCACCGGGTAGTGTTGTACTCACTGTTTCCTGCAGCTTCAGCCCAGCGACATCCAACGGTGCAGTGCCGTCCACCAGCGTAAGCTGCTCCAGTAGCTAGGACCAGCGATGCACTGAGCAACAGCAGCCTAAAACCTCCCTTTTTTTCTGAACACCGCTCGTCGAAATCGCCAAGAAACTTGGCGAGACCACTGGGCGAGAAGAGATTCTATTTCTGTTTCAACAGATTAGCCCTCGAACTGTCCTTGAGTACATGGACGTCTGGACGAGCCACTTTGACGCATGTAAGCATCATTATGATGGAAAGACACATTTCTATACAGTCCACCATGATGTCAACCTCAACTTCTCGATCTTCACGAAGGAATATGTGTCGTCCATGATTCAGAACACAATTCCTAGCACCGTCCGCTTTGAAGCGATGTCCCCTAACGCGTTGACGTTCAGCTTCGACCTGCCCTAGAAAAACTTCCTTCTATTTTTCCGGCAACGATAACAGTCCGCCGAGAGACGAAGATAATCGCTAGCCACCTATCATGGACAACGTTGATGACCAAGTGGCCTAGCGAAACGCGGACCTTTCGCACTTTCGATGGCCTGAGATGGCGCCATGCCGATGAAAGAGAATGCTTCGAGCGAAAGCGTCACGACATATTGGACTCGCCTACCCTTAACTACCACACCAAGTCCCTAACCGAGAAACGGAGCGGCATTCTTTGTCTTCGAGCTCGACAGAGGTCAGCGCTGACAGGATAGCGAGCGAGCTCAAGGGCAATACGCTGAGAGTGTACTGGTTTGTGATGAATGCATCAAACCAGACGGTCGGGGTTCGGGAGGCTCAGAGAGCCTTGAACTTTTCAAGCCCTACTCTCGCTCTCTACCATCTGGACAAGCTCCGAGAACTAGGCCTCGTTTCCCGCGATCCTGGGGGGTACAAGCTGATCAAAGAGGTGAAAGTTGACGTTCTCAAGCAGTTCATGAAGCTCCCTGGACAGTTTTTCGTGCCCAGATTCTCGCTATACGCCGTCCTCTTCACGGTCCTGACCGTTTATTACGCTCTAAACCTTGTAACAATCGACTTCTTTGCATTCTTCGGCCTTCTCTTCGGCGGGCTCGGCTCAGCCATCTTCTGGTTTGAAGCTATCAAGACATGGAGACAGAGACCTTAGAACTCATCAAAATCTAGAACAGGTGTTCAAAATCGTTGAGTTAATTGGCAGCGCGACCTTAACGTAGGAGGAATAGACTGATGGACCTGGCAACAAGAAAGATGGTTATGTACGGCCTCTTGGGCCTACTCATAGCCGGGTCGACCATCGCCTTCTTCCAAGCGTCACCCATTCAACTCATACCCAAAGACGGGACACTCTCAATCTACATGTCAAGTATACAACCAGATATATTAGGGAATCCAAATATCGCCGCCACCGCTTCGCAAGCCCCGTTAGCGCACGTTTCCGGAAGGCCCACCGGAACGCTGCTCAGTCTAAACGTCACGATTGACCGCGTGACCATCCACAAGAACGGCGACACGAGTGACAGTGGTATGGTCGTATCAAACACGAAATTCACTTTTGACGTTCTAAAACCGTTCAACGTGTCAACACTGATCTCCAAGTCCGAGGTTCCTGTAGAGAACGTAACAATGGTAAGCTTGCACGTTGCTGGCGCCGTGGCAGCGGTCCAAGGGCTTAGCGTAACCCAGTCAGTGAAAGTGCCGAGTGGTGAGCTAAAGATTCCCGTGAGTCCTGTTGTTCACGTGAGTGCTCAGATGAGTTCAAGTATTGTGATTTCCGGCAGCGCCCACATTGTTTTCCAAGGAAACGACAACATAACACTGACCCCCGTCCTGAAGGCCGGACCAAAACCGTAGATTCTCGGCTCCTGACTGGTAGCGGGGGGTGGACTTTCGGGTCCCACAAGAGCCCTTCGAGCCACCGCTTGAGGATCGAACTTCCATCGACCAATCTCAGGGTTATGAGCCCTGCGGGTTAAACCTGGCTACCCCACCCCGCTACAAGAGCGAAGCCGCCTGTAGCGAGTTTTAAAAGGTTTGACCGGAAGAAGATCTACTCGATACCGGAGCTCTGGCTCATCAAGACGCGGGAGAAATTGAAACTAGTGGCTCAAGTGTTTGATCGATGTTGGGGGTACTGGTTTCGAATGGAGTGACGCGATGGATTTCATTTCTAGAAGCCGGCTTGGTCAGATGTCGATGGGTCCTAGGCGGCGGAAGATAGATGCCTAGCGAAATTTTTCGATGAACTTGCGTCTGGACCCGTGATGTCTTCGGTAACCGGGTTTTACATTTTTTACATCTTAATCCTTGACCTTTGCCCACAGATTCACATCGAGCTCCGCAGCGAGAACATAGAGGGTTCTCCTGCCGAACCACATCAACTAATCCGGTCACTTCCAGTTTTTCCACGTTCAGGGTCAACTCTCCAAGGGACCGAGACCGGATTCCACCTGAAACGATAACCGAGTCCTCAGGAACTAGCTGAAGAGCCGCTTCACGAACGGGTCCTGTTGCCCTGTAGGCTGCACAGTAAACCAATCCTGTCTCGTCACTTGTTCTGAAAATTACGTGGCCTCCGCGAAGCATTCGAGGGGCATCGCTGACCCTTCCAGTAATCACTGCGGATTGGTGGGGCTCAAGTGTTTCGATTCTTCTGCGACAACTTAGATGAGCATCTGTTCCCTGGTTCGTCTTGAAGATTATGACCCTTTCGATCGGTTCATCGATCTCGATTTGATTGAACGCCTTAGCGACGCTTGCAGGGTCTTCGCCTCGGACTCCAAGCAGAACAGGGTCGGGGCCGTGAGGACAAATGAGTACTCTCCCTGTTTCAGGGTCGACATTGTTGAAAGTTAAGCCGCGGAACATTGCATCCATTCGACGAACTGAGTCATGATTCACCCTTCTGGTCGTCCCGATGTTTTCGGGTGTCCTATATGCAATAATCTCGAAAGTATGATCGCCGTTGAAGTCTGCTCCAAGGCTTGCTAGAGCCCCGACAAGTCCTCGAGACCCTTTGAGCAAGTGCGTTTCCGCGCCCACTGCATCCGCGACATTTCGCGCTTCTCTAACGGAGAATGAGCTTGGTACCGGGCCTTTGAGGAATACTATAGCTGGGTCTGTTGATCGCTGGCTAGCGTCGGTCGTCCGTTCGACAACTGAAACTGCAATTTTCTTCACCTCATTCAGTTGTTCTTCTTTGAGACTGAAGTGGAGTGAGAGGGCTCCGTTTCCGCGTGTTTTCCAGGGAATGTTAGGGTTGAGCCTTACCAACCAGGGAAAGTCGATGGGTTTGAGTCCTTTGGATACTAGCTCTTGGAAAAGGAGCGCTGCAGTGTATGTGGTGCATCCTCCTAGTCTTGAATCGGTGTCGTCGATTCCGATGTGAAACTCAGTTAGCACTGGGGCCACATTCTGAAAGACGGTTCTAAGAATAGGATTTGAGAGCTATACTAGTTCTCGATAACTATCATGGTCAGGGTGGATTTTACCTTGTTGAGATGGCGTACCTTCCAGGTGATGATCTCTTTCAGCTTGTCCATGGTGTCGGCGGATACCTTTGCGACGATGTCGTATACTCCGTAGACCATGTAGGCTTCTTTTACCTGTGGGACCGATTTTAGTTCCTTGACGACTTGGTCTTCGGAACCGATCTCGGCGTTTATTAGAACGAATGCCATAGGCATTTTTGAAACAGCCGAGTTGAGGGTTTGAGCTGTTTAGTTTTAAGCTTTCGGCCGAATCGTGTGGCACTAATGGTGAGTAGTACCGGGCGTTACTAGTGTTGGTTTCAGAATTGATATGCCCGGTTCCAGTGTGTAGCGGGAAGACTGAAAGTCGATGAGTACCTCGACGCCGTCAAGCATCGATCTGGCAGCTCTCACTGTTAGCTTGGGAGTGCTCATAGTGGCGTCGCTCAGCGATCTGAAGACTCGAGAAGTCTCCAATAGATTCTGGATAATCTACGCTCCTATAGCAGCCGTCTTATTCATAGGACGAATTGTTTTTGCCCCGGATACCGCAGCGATCCTCCTAGTGTCCGCTGCGGCGACCATTGTCGTCGCGTTCCTGCTCTTCCAGTTCGGAGCGATGGGTGGAGCCGACAGTAAAGCCTTGATGTGTATTGCTCTCGCTCTTCCAGTAGCCCCAGCTTTTCTGTCTCCGCTTTGGCAAGCTCCGTTGAACTTCTATCCATTTCCAATCGCCATCCTCGTCAACTCATTCCTACTCTCCATCAGCATGATGTTCATTCTACTTGGGAAAAACGTCCTTTCGAGGTCCTCTGCGGGCAAAGGTCTCTTTCAAGGATTCGAGAAAGAGTCGATCTTGAGAAAAGCTTTGGTTCTTCTAACCTCATACAAGACCAGTTTCAATGTGCTCCAATCCAGCACACATCTATATCCTGCCGAACAGGTCGCGGTTGTTAATTCTCGGCCTGTGCGACAATTGCACCTCGTTTCTTCGGTCGACGAGGAACGAGACAAGCTCGTCGCTGGACTCCAAGGCTACAAGGATCAAGGGCTGTTCTCCGATGGTGTCTGGGTTACCCCAGGTCTTCCTCATCTAGTATTCATGACTGCGAGCCTAGTCGTGACCGTTGTGATTGGTGACTTGTTGATGTGGCTCTTTTTCAGAGCCGTGGGGGTTTCATAATGACATCGTCGATTTTAAATCCCGCAGTAAACGACAACGACAGAAGCCTAGGAGTGAAAGTGTTGGCCGCAGACGAATTCAGCGTACAGTCCCTGATGAAACTAGGACTAACAGAGTACGAGGCCCGAATCTACGTCGTGCTGACGAAAATGGGGCCCAGAAACGCCAGCGAGATCAGCTTCCTCGGCAAAGTCCCGAGGCCAAAAACATACGGTGCGATCAGAGGACTAGAAAGCAAGGGTCTTTTGCGGATCGTACCAGGCAAACCAGAAAGATACATGGCCGTATCGCCAAACGACGTACTCATACCGCTCGTCGAGAAACTGAACAAGGAAACAACAGAATGCGTCCAAGTTGTCGAAAACCTGGCCATGGCATTCGAATCCTCAAGATACGTCTACACCGAGAAACCCTACGAGAGATACGACCTCTGGAGCGTTAGAGGCAGGGACAAGGTGTACAAGCGGGTCCAGGATATGATCGGCGAAGCCAAGGTCAACGTCTTCTTCACCACCACAGCGAACGGGCTAGTACGGATCTACAAGGCACACTCAGAGGTCCTGGAGAAAGCAGCGGAGAGAGGAGCCAAGGTCAGAGTCGCTGCCCCAATAAACCAGATCAACCAGAGCGTCGCGCGGGAACTAGGAGAAGTCATAGAGGTAAGAAACTCATCTGGCCCGATGGTGAAATTCCTCACTGCAGACTCTGCTGAGATTATCTTCACAGAAGACATCCCCGACGATACCAACGTCGCGACGGGACAAGACGTAGCAACCTGGACAAACGACCCGTTACTTGTGAAGGCACATGAGAAAATGTTTGACCAGCTCTGGCCTTCCCAGCCTCAACAGAAGGAAGTAGTGAAAAAGCCAAAGCTCGCTAGTCTATCCAGATAGAACAACCTGTTATCCACGCGATCGTTCTCGGATAATACCGGGGATATCCGGTTCTCTCCCCGGATTGATACACGCGACTGTCCATGTAACTATTCGACAATTTTCGAAGTTACATGATGCCTATGTTGGATGCGGCCTTGGGTGTAGTCAGTGGCTTGTGGGCGATATCCACACCACGACCCCAGAGCTAGAGAGCAACATGAGTCGATTGAACAGATCCAAGGATACCTTACGCGACAGAATACTGCACGTGCTCTCCGGCGCTCCAATACCAATGGACGTCGAGAACGTACGGATCAAGTCAGGGCTCAAGAATTGGGAAAGCACCAAGGCACTGCTCCTCGAGCTCGTAGTGGAGGGACTCATCAGCGGTCAGAAGACGACAAAGTCCTGGGTCTTCTGGGTAGACCACACAGACACCAGGCTAAGCATAGCAGGAAGAGATCACGCATGAACAACGCCCCTAGAAACCTCCACCGCGGAACAACGGTACCAGCGAGCCAATCAAGCGCGCCTTCTCGCGTAGCCCAGGCTTCGGTTCAATCTGGGAAAAGGGTTGGGACGAGCCCACAGGGAAACTACAAGGAGTGAAAAAATTGGAAAAAATAACAGGGAACAAGAAAGGCATCAACACCATACTTGCATCTCTACTTATGGTCGTTATCGTTGTCGTTGCATCCGTTATGGTCTACGCCTGGTCGACAGGACTACTCGGCACCTTACTAGTTCATCCCACAACTGGCCAAGAGAATTTGAGCCTAGAGGCATGCAGCCCCTGCTCTTTCACGTCAGGCACCAACGTTACAATGAGTATTAGAGAACTCGGCACAGTAAACGTTACTCTCACCAGCTACTTTGTCAAAGACTCCAGCGGAAACCAGTATTCGCGGATATCGTGGGGAGCCCCCAATGCACCTCCAGTGATCGCTCCCAACCAAGTGAAGGGAATCATCGTCCTCATCAATGCGGGCTGTGGATCTTCCTGCACTCTGACCGGAAACGCCTTCACATTCACCTCAGGCTACTCCTACACTATTACCATGGTTACTTCACGGAACACTCAATTCTCGTTCTCGGTGACCCGGTAAACAGGTGATCCAAGAAATGAAACCAATTCGCAAATGTCTCAATGACAAGAAAGGCATCGACACGATTCTTGCAGCACTACTCATGGTCGTCATCGTCGTCGTCGCGTCAGTCATGGTTTACGCCTGGTCGACAGGACTACTCGGCACCTTACTGGTACATCCCACAACTGGCCAAGAGAGTTTGAACTATGTTACGAACTCTGGTGCGTTCGCAAGCGGCACAAGTATGACGGCGTACATCAATAACTTGGGTACTGCGAACACCACTCTCGTAACGTACTATGTGAAGGACGCGAACGGCAACTCATACCAGTACAATTACAACACTGGAGCGGGACCAACGATAGCCCCCAACACGAGCGCTTCGATTACCTTCACCATAGGAAGCAGTTGCGGTACTTGCACCTTGACAGGTTCAGCCTATACATTCACATCCGGCTACTCGTACACCGTACTGATGATTACCTCGCGAAACAACCAGTTCACTTTCTCGGTGACAAGGTGAGCCTACGCATGGTGGGTCTCGATGCCTGGTTTGAACTTCCCCGTTTTTTGAAAACCGATCTATAGCGGTGAAACTAGAAGTTAGGAGAGGAATAGAACTGTGACTACGGTTAGGTGGGCCAAGTCTAGGGTGAAGAAGAACCGTAGGTCACGAAAGGGCATTTCTACAATCATGGCCAACTTGACCATGCTTATCATAGTTGTATCT
>VBBQ01000041.1 GCA_005888755.1 Candidatus Bathyarchaeota archaeon | reverse complement strand
TGACGCGTAGGACGGGCATCTCTTGGAGCTCAACGTAGATGCTCTCCATACAAATGGTACTCCCAGCGAATGCCTACTTATGAATTGGCAAGCTCAGTCGAGCATCTAAGATTCAATTTGGAACTTCGCGAACAGTCCTCTTTTTCATGGCGCGGGAACTCAAACGCATTCTTGTGAAGACGGGCCTTCGTATCCCAACGTACGCTAGAATTGGGGCATAGTACGCTGCCATGTAGATCAGAACATCAAGGAGAAAGGCGCCTGCAGCGATCCCACTAAAAGGTCCGAGAAGCAGAACCAAACAATCTCCGCTTAAAAATTCGTTATGTCCGGTAAAGAACCACGGAACGGGAAAGCCGTACCACGTCGTCTCCGTTGCCCCCATGCACGCTGGAGACCCCCAAGAAACAAAGGTGACCGTTGCCTTGTACGGTAGGCTGGCCAAGGTGGCCAGTGCACCAAACGCAGTAGGGACTATGAGAAGGAGGATCAGGATCAGTGGTTTGCGCAAGACGATAGTTATTCTCGCACTCTGACGTAAGGGTCTTGCGACTGGGTGAAAACCTCCGGAAGCATGCAGACCTCCTCTTCTGTCGGCAAACCTTGCAACTCAGCTTTCAGCCGCAATTTCTGGACAAATGTTTGGCTCAACCCGGCGAGAGCTTATATTTGTTCTGTGGATTTGCCTCTTCCTGTGCGTTTGTAGAGGGCTAAAGTGAGGCTTGGTATTGGACCCAGAAACCGTGAAGCCCTCGAAGTACGAGCGTTTCAGGATAGAGACGAAACCGACTCCGCATGTCTATCAGATTCCGAACAAGTTTGACGTGAGCGCGCGTAAGGTGCGGCTTGCTGCGATGTTGGTGCGTGAGGCTTTCCAGTTCAAGCTCAACAAGGAAGTTGTTCTCAGCCGACCTTGCATCTACGGGGTTTTCGGTGGACGGTTTGGCGGGTTCAAGCCGTTGAAGCACAAGTGTGTCGGGTGCATGAGGTGTGTTCAGGAGTATCCGCACATTATGACGGTGAAACATTCTGACAGTTACAAGAGGCTGGGCGATTCGTTCTGGACCCCTGAGGCGGTGTTCACGATATGGAATGAGGCGTCAACCGGAAAGATCCCGGTCAAGGGAATGGGGTACAAGGGCGCGTTTGGTGGGGAGGGCTTTGATGGTATCTGGACTGACATGTCAGAGATCGTCCGTCCTACTAGGGATGGTGTTTACGGGCGGGAGTACATCTCGACCAGTGTTGATGTTGGAAGAAAACCGACTAGTGTCGACTTTTCCAAGATCGACCGGTCTTCTCCTACAATAACGATTCCTGTCCCGATAATCTTCGACAAGCTACCTGCGGGAAGTGGGGATGTTCGAGCGGCTGTTGGAATTGCGGCAGAGAAGCTTGGGACATTCTATGTCTCTCGACAGAGAACACCTTTCGATTTCGGCCCAGCGAGTCTCATCCCAGTTGGTGACGAGGAGAGCATTCAGGAGCTAGTAGAAAGGCCTTCGGCTATAGTGGAGTATGATGCTGAGAAGTCGGATTTGTTCGAGAAGCTGGCAGGCGCGCTTCCATCCTCGATAGTTATAGCAAGAGTACCCCTCCGGGAGGACGCTGGAATGGTTGCGTGCAAACTGACACGCCAGGGAGTGCATGGATTGCACTTGTACGGGGACTATCACGGTCAGGATTACTCTAAGGAACCGAAGCATATCTCAGCATCACTGAAAGAAGTCCACCAGCAACTGGTGAAAGAAGGTCTCCGGGACCAAGTCACGATCATCGCGAGCGGTGGAATAACCCTTGCGGAGCACGTTCCGAAGGCGATCATCTGTGGCGCGGATCTAGTCGGTATCGATACAACCATACTGGTGGCTTTGCAATCAGAATTCCGAGGGGAAACCCGAGACAGGGCAAACTGTCAGATGAAACCGAGAAAAATCGATCCCGAGTGGGGGGCGCAACGCCTTGTGAACCTCTTCGGCGTTTGGCATGATCAATTGATCGAGATTCTCAGCGCTATGGGCATGCGGGACGTCAGACGGTTGCGCGGAGATATCGGAAGATCAATGATGGACGCGGAGCTACGGGAGCAGTCGTTCAAGGGGATAGCATGGGCAACCTAGAACTAATTGTCGAAAAACACTCGGAAAGAATCCATCACGGGATAGAGGTCCTTCCTAGTCTCCGTCATGGTCTGCCGGAGGGGCTGGGGAACAAGCGCTGGACCGCGGAACTGATACTGGCGACTTATGAGATGGCGTTGACGGGGGATCTGCCGAAAAATGGTCTAGAGTACAGGACTGGGAATTCTGGGGGTGGTTTTGATGTTCTGGGATGGAAGAACAATGGCTTTGCGAGGATCGATCAGGAGAGTGTGGATCTTTCGATCCCGTTGAACAAGAGAGAAGATGGCAAGAAGATCACGATTCCGTTGCCGATCTATGGTGGTGGTATGTCTTTTGGTTCGATCTCTCTCAACTTCATGCTTGCGCGGGCGAGGGCTGCGAAGAGGCTGGACACTTTCATGTCTACTGGTGAGGGTGGTTATCCTGACGAGATTGTTCCGTATCGGGATCATGTGATTACGCAGGTGGCGACGGGTATGTTCGGGGTCAGAGAGGAGACGATACAGTACGCGCCGATTGTCGAGTTCAAGTACGCGCAGGGCGCGAAGCCGGGTCTCGGCGGGCATTTGTTAGCCGATAAGGTGACGTCGGAGGTTGCCAAGATGCGGGAGTCTTCGATGTTTACTAGTCTTTACTCGCCTTTTCCGTTTCATAGTGTGTATTCGGTGGAGGATCACAAGAAGCATGTTGACTGGATCAAGACCGTGAATCCACGTGCATTGGTCTCGGTGAAAGTGTCCACGCCGACGGATGTGGATATGGTGGCGATTGGAAGCTACTATGCTGGAGCCAACATCATCCATATCGACGGTGGCTATGGGGGAACGGGAGCGGCACCGGAGATTGCGAAGAAGAACATTGCAATGCCGATTGAGTATGCGATCCCAAAGGTCCACGATTATCTAGTATCGGAAGGGGTCCGGGACGACGTTGTCTTGATAGCTAGCGGTGGCATAAGGACAGCCGATGATATCGCGAAAGCGATTGCGCTAGGTGCTGATGGTTGTGTGGTTGCGACCGCGGAGGCGGTAGCTGTTGGTTGTACTCATTGTGGGAACTGTGAGAGGGGACGTGGATGCCAGGTCGGAATTACTACGACGGATCCGGAATTATCACGGTTTATCGATCCTGAGTGGGGCGAGACTAGGATTGTCAATCTGTTCACTGCCTGGTCGAAGCGGTTGAGATCGATACTTGCTGGGTTCGGGCTGGAGAGTGTTCGCGATCTGCGGGGAAGACGGGATCTGCTGGTGAGGTACAAGTGAGAGAATTGTCTGGACAACCGATTATTGATTCGAGAAAATCTCTACATGTAGACAAGGTGGAAATGGGTAAGCAAGAAGCAGAAGGAGGATGCGGAGTCGTCGGTCTCGCATGCAACGTCCCACTTGAAGGAAAATATCTGCTCCAGTCTCTTGTCCAGATGCGGAACAGGGGAAACGGGAAGGGTGGAGGGATTGCGGCTGTCGGATTGGTACCCGAACAGCTGGGGGTCTCTGAGAAGATTCTGAAAGAGGATTACATCCTACAGGTTGCCTATCTCAATAAATCGGTCAGGAAACAGGTTGAAGACGAACATGTCCGGCCTTTCTTTGTGGTCGACTATGAGGCGAGGGTGAACGCTGTTGATGATTATCGTTCGATTCCAGGTCTGGAGGTCGAACCACCTGAGGTTTATCGGTACTCTGTCCGGGTCAAGAGGGACGTTCTTGCTGATTTTGCTCGTAAGAACGGTCTAGAAGGACTCGAGGAAAACGAAGTAGAAGATGAATTTCTCTACCAGAACTCTTACCGACTGAATCAGCAGTATTACTCGTCGCTGGGCGAGAAGAAGGCCTTCGTCGTCAGCCATGGGAAAAACATGATTGTTTTGAAGCTGGTGGGTTTTGGGGATGACGTTGTACGGTATTACCGGTTAGAGGATTTCAAGGCGCATGTTTGGATTGGTCATCATCGGTATCCGACGAAGGGACGGGTCTGGCATCCAGGTGGTGCGCATCCGTTCGTAGGTTTGCATGAGGCGTTGGTGCACAATGGTGATTTTGCGAATTATCATTCGATAATGGAGTACTTGGCCCAGCGAAACATTCACCCGTTATTCTTGACTGATACGGAGGTCTCTGTGTTACTATTCGACCTTCTCAGCCGCGTCTACAAATACCCACTGGAGTATCTGATCGAAGCTCTGGCACCGACAACTGAAAGAGATTTTGAGATGTTGTCGGTGGAGAAGAAGAGGATCTATCGACTGATACAGTCGACGCATATTCATGGGTCCCCTGACGGTCCGTGGTTCTTCATTGTCGCTAGGAATGACGTGGAGAAGAACGCTTGGCAGTTGCTAGGGATTACGGACACGTCGATGCTGAGGCCGCAGGTGTTTGCTCTTCAAGAAGGGCCGGTCAAGATCGGGATTATCGCCTCAGAGAGACAGGCGATCAATGCTGTGCTAGGAAAGTTGCAGGAAGATCAGAAAATACCAAGTAGATTTGCGGATACTTACTGGAATGCGAGGGGTGGAAGCTTCACAGATGGTGGAGCGTTTCTCTTTACTGTGAAGGATGGGGAGAGTGGGAAGGTGTTGGAGTGTGCTGACAAGTTTGGAAAATCGATAGAACTTCCGGCGCAGGACTGGTTGCCTCAGGTGGGTTCTAGTGTCTCGTTGAACGCGAGTATTGCGATACAGTTGCAGAGGGGTCCCGGTGCGCGGGACCCGTGGGGATTCTATGAGTATGTTCGTCCCGCGTTGAGGGATGCTGGCTTCCAGTATGTGGGAGAGATTCTGGAGGAACTGAAACGGCTGGCTATGAAGGGACAAGAGTCCCGACAATTCGCGATAAAATCACTCTCACTACTATACGACAGAATCTACGATACTGGAAGAAAGAAACGAAGCTCACTACTACAACTATACCACGAAGCACTGAACGACGTCTTCTCTTCTATTTCATTGTCAAATTACGACTTGTACACTCGGCTGGATTGGAAGAATCGATCTCGATTAATCCATCCAGGGTTTGACGAGCAGGTGCTAGTTGTTGATGCTCTAGAGTTTCCGGCTGAGGGACAAGAAAGCACTGCGAGGTTCGTAGTCGATGCATATAGAGAAGGCTGGAAGAATATTCTACTCTACAACCTACGCGGCCACCGATTCATTGGGAGCGGGCTCGGCGCACGAACGAACGATTTGAAGATCGACTGTTACGGAGATGTTGGAGATTACGTCGCGTCTGGTATTGATGGTTGTGAGATCACGGTTCATGGTGCTGCCCAGGACCAGGCCGCGCAGATTCTCAAGTATGGAAAACTAGTGGTTCACGGTGACGTTGGCCAGGCATTCATGTATGCGGCGAAGGGGGGCGACGTCTTCGTTCTTGGCAACGCGGCGGGGCGCCCACTAATCAACGCAGTAGGCAGACCAAGAGTCGTGATCAACGGAACATGCCTTGACTACCTTGCGGAATCATTCATGGCCGGAGATCCTTACAATGGCGGCGGGTTCGTTGTTGTGAACGGGCTGAGACCCTCGTTTGACGGACGATTCGTGGAACACGAATACCCGTATCCAGGAAGCAACCTATTCTCTCTAGCCTCTGGCGGAGCGATATTCATCCGAGATCCATACCGAAAGGTTTCGAGCGAACAGCTGAACGGAGGACGACTCGCGGACTTCACAATGAAGGATTGGGAACTGATTCGACCCTTCCTAGAAGAAAACGAGAAGCTGTTCGGAATATCGGTAAAGAAGGATCTCTTGACCGTCCAAGAACGGTCGTTGGACCCACGCCAGATTTATCGAAAAATCGAACCCATAACACTGCAAGAACTAGCCTAGCCCGAGTTGGAAGGTATTATGCAACTATCCTAAACCGGGATACACAACCGAAGCGTGAACTTTTCGGGCTAACAGGCATATCTAGGTTCGTGGTAAAAATCAGGTTATCGAGTGCATCCACAACAACGAGGTGGACCGGTAGTTGGCAGAGCCCGGATTCATCTCGGACCCACTGGTGCGGCTGTGGCAGGGCAAGCTGTCCTTTCTGACAGAATTCTTTGTGGGATTCCGAATCAGCGGGTCGGCGTCAACACGCTCTCCCATAGACGAAAGTATTCCTTCTTCCGTCGCCATGGCAATTGTCCTCTCTCGTCTCTCCAAGAATTCTACTCTCGATCAGGACGGTTCCTTGTAGAAAGACAAGGATCTTCAAGTTGAGAATAGAAAGGGAATTGAACGTTTAAGACATAAGCTGGAAGAATCGCCAACTAGCTTAAGGACTAGCTAGCAAAACCTATCAGATTTAACTCAAGTTGGCACACAAGAAATGTTAGAAAACAACAAGTCATATTTACCGTGCGCAACGTCCTCGCCTGACCCCAAGGTCAAGCAGGCGAAGGACCTTCTGCTTGGCAGCGGGTCAGAGTATGTTGAAAACAGCAACAGCAACAGCGCGTCAGAAGAAGGATCAGGTGTCGAGGCTCGGGGCGCTATTCGGAGCGCTTTTTGCAGTCTCATACATCGCCAGATTCTTAATACCTGACCATGCCGAGACCGCGGCAGAGAGTCTCGCGAACTACGACGGTAGAGCGGCCATCCTCTTCGGGGTGGTGAGTACGTTTTCCGGGATCTTCGCTGTATTCTTCGTCCTTTCACTACGTGCCGCTCTTCCGAGAAGAGTCAGTGTCCTGACCGCAGCTGCAGTGGTTTTTTCAATAATTGCGATTATCGTCCCTGTCGTCGTGAACCTGATCGCGTTGGATGCGAGGGCCACCCTAGCAGGTATTTACAACAACTAGACCGTGACCGCGGTTGACAAGGCGGCAACCCTCGTCTCCGAGCAAGTGTTGGAAGCGGAGGGGGAGGCATTCTTTGCCCTATTTGTCGGTGCACCCCTCTCCATCGGGCTTTTTAGCGGGTCAATGTGGAAGAGCAAGATCTTCCCGAACTGGCTCACATACGTAGGACTTGCATTCATCACCGTCGAGTGTGCTGGTCTGCTCCTTATCGCCTTTGGAGTCGTCGTTCCCGGTTTGAGGTTCGGATACCTTGGGCTCCTCGTTCTTTGGGTCTTGGCAAGTTCGGTGTACCTCTACCGTTCCGATCGCAAGACTGCAACCATGGACGCACGATAAGTACTCTCGACCTCAGGCTGCGCTTGCCGCCGGAACAGTTCCACAAATGATATTCTGCAAGTTCTGTGGAGCTAGAAACAAGAGCGACCTGATGAAGTGTGGAAACTGTGGGGGCCTTATTGAAATAAGGTAAGCTTATCGGAATCCAAAGATCCGTTGACTACTAGATATGGACCCAAAGAGCGAGGAGGGGCAGAATGTACTCCCAAGCTAAGTAAAGTATCACCAAGACCCCAGTGCCGATAACAAAGCGCCGACCCCATTTGCCTCGATGTGGTTTGAGCTGAACTATTGGTTTTTCTTCAGCTACTGATTTTTTGCTAGGCCCGTTTAGGTCTGATTTCTTGATCGGCTCGACCAGTTCGACAGCGGTTTCCTCGGACGTCTCTCTAGGTCCCACGTTTCGCATGATCCATTTCTTTGAGACTGGTGGTCGTGGTACGCGGAAGACTCCTGAGCCTGTTTTTGCTACGTATGCCGTCCATGCGAGTTCTTTCCTGTCTCGTAGAGCGTCAACTTCGTGCTGGCGCATGGCGTAGTAGACGACTGGGCCAAGCATACGCTCGACCTTGTTCGCATCAAACGTCCCAGGCGTCCCCGTGCTCCTGACCAACAGCAGGTCTGCGTCAGCTCGTAAGTCGATATCTCCCCCATAGAACCGGTGGAGGGCGGCGACCATTATTACCAGACCATGTCGCATGCCGCGCTTGAAGAGCTCACCCCTGATATCGTACCATTTGTCCAGCCAGTAGTCGATCTTCCTCATCTTCTGCAACTGTCCATTCGAGTCTTTCACAGCGACAGTCCCAGAGAGCTTCTTCAACGCCTTCGTCATATCGTCCGCAAACAACAACACCGCCCTCGGAGGCTTACGGAACCGCTTGAACAAATTGTCCATGTTCTCAAACAATGCCGGAAGGTCTCTAGTCGATCGAAGGGCCTTCACATTCTCCTGACCATACCTACGCGCTAACGCTTGAGAAAGCGACTCAGCCAGAGTCGTATTGTGGACAAAAATGTCGTTGACGACCAGGTTTCCCGTCTTTTCGACTTGGACATCAAGAGTCTCAGCGGGGCCGATGTATTCGATGGATTTGATTCGGGGCCAGAAACATTCGCCCTCAGCGATTTTCAGGGCGTAAGGACGCTCGTATTTCCTGGCGAACTCCTGAGCTTCCTTCATACTCGCAAATGTTCCGCCAGACCAGGCACCGGGCCGATCGCGTCTTGATCTCAAATATGCGATTGGAAGCGGAAAGTCATCCTGGCTCCATCTACGGACCTGCCGAGACTCATGCCGTAACACCGCGTCCGCGCCGTCCAAGATCCTTCGTTGAGGCAATGCGATGTGTTGTTCGAATTTCTGTCGATATTCTAACGGGACCCATACCTCGTACGAGACGGTCCGGTGCTTGCGGTCTAATGCTAGAGCTCGCTCGCCCCTACGAAGCCTGCTCAGTATCCCGAATCTGAGAAGGCAGTGTTGAACTTGATGCGCCAGAACGGGAGAGATGGTCCCATAGCCTATGGTACCGCTTGCGTCCACCCACCCGTCTCCTGCGAACAAAGCACTCAGAAAGATTGCGAGAGACTCGTTGTCTGCACGCAAAACTGATTGAGGGATTCTCTTTCCCCGTGAGTCAACCCGCTGAAGACCAAACTCGTCGGCGAATCGCTTGTAGTATCCATACGACTGATGACGCGGATCATCTGTTCTGAACGGCTGGCCCGGCGTAGTCTGCACCACTCGATAGTTGATTTGCTCGAACGGCTCGCTCAGTTGCAAGCCGAACGGAGCCAAAGCCCTCCCCATGTCAGCGACAATCGTCTGATCCACGTTCGTGAACCTTGGAGTGTAGCCAGTAAGACCGGCCTCCGCGATGAGATAGCCTAGAACCTTGGCAGCGTCATGGTTGAGGTGCTTACCCTGAACTGGAAGAAATCTCGGAACAGCAACCGGCATACCCTCGTGAAGATCAGACAACTGCCTCCAGCCATAGGCCGTCAGCAACGGATGGTTCGAGGTTAACTTGATCTGACGGCCATCTGTGAGTCTGACTCTGAAAACATCCCTTACACCGTTGGATGCCACAGCGACTATTTTGTCCTTGACCAGCCTGAAGTTCTCATCAACTGAAAACACCTCGAGTCCTGGGTGAAGATTACCGACACGCACGATAGAACCAGTGGTTGTCGGCACCACATCATCACCCGTCAGGCACTTCCCTGTGTTTGGTTTTCCGAAGATTATGATGTTCAAATGGTGAATAGCATTGTCCTTACCACTCGACTCTGGAAGAGGATCAGGAATCAGTCCATCCAGGATAGTGTCCAGGTCAAGCTTGTAGTAGGTTACCTTAGCAAGTTTGTCCGCGCTTGGGATGGCCGACTTAGCTAGGCTTGAATCGACTGTAGTGATTTCTGAAGGTGCGCGCACAATACTGCTTGGCGCTGGAATAATGTCAGTGTCTTCCGATTCTGACATGGCTAAACGCCTAATCCCTCATGGCCTCGATTGGGGGGGGTAGTTACACGCTTCGCTGGCCCTCACGAGGAAACCCTCTTCAAGACCTACACGACATGTCCACTCATGAAGCTAATACTCGAGGAAGCCATCCGCGAAAAGGCAATAAGAATAGACCTGGCCTGGACCTTGTTCTTTGAGAAGCCGACGATCCCTGAAGGACACGGCGGAAGACTAGTACCGTTTACCAATTGGCTCTGGGACGAGCTTGGCAAGAAAGCAGGAAACCTGAACCGGAACTCCAGCAGTGAGCTGACTCTGACGATACCCTCTTTAAGCGAGCAGGGAATGGATTTCTTGTTGCGTCTAGTATCTTTCTGGTCAAACGAAGTTTACCTGAAGAAGGACGGGGTGCTTTCAGAGAACCTCTGGAGGAAGCCGGTCGTGAACGTCTTTGATGATACTAGGCTAGACGGATCTGAACGTTCGCTAACGAGGAAACGGGAAGGATACTATACACGGTTCCTCATGCCGTTGCTCGGGCCTGGCCGGACTGCCTTCAGGGTCGAAGTGATCGAAAATGGCGAATCGTCCGCTCGATTACACAGCCACAGCGAAGTCGATGAATACTATCTGATTCTCGAAGGGTTGGGAACCCTCAGATTCAACGACAAAGAAATCGCCGTCCATCGGGGGGACCTGATCGGAAAGCCAACGGGGCCGGATGATGCTTCCCAACTGATCGCGGATCAGGGAGAAGCCCTGCGTATACTCGACATGGAGGTGTGGCACGACCGTCCCGACAACTCGAAGGATCTAATCTACAATCCGGATTTCAATGAGATCTTCATGAGAGGACTAGGTTGGGGCGCTCTAGTCCCAGCAGACGCCCTGCTCAACCCCAGCGACTTTGGACAACACTACAATGAAAGCTACAAGCGGACCAAGGATGGCGGGTGGGTTCCGTCGAAAGCCCGCGGGCACAAGAAGATCAGGGCCAAGTCCCCTTCATCGTCAGCCTGACCGTTGTCGGATACGGCGAAGTTCTGAGAGCCATCCGAGCCGAGTGAGTCAGAGTATTTTTTCCAGGTCCATTCGGGAACAAAGCTCCCGATCAAAATCACCAGGAACGCGAGCCAGAACAGATTCCAATCGAACGAGATGACAGAGAGCACGTTCAACGCGCCTACAATACTGAGGAGTGGAAAAAGGATTCCATCTATTCTGCAGTGGAACCTCCCGCAGGATTAGCCATTTATCAGGCAGCCTATTCCAGCCCACGCAACAGCCGCTACCCAGAGAACCCCTCTGGCAGTAAGTGATATCACAGATTCACCGTAGGCTATACCTGCCACTACCACTACAACCGCAGGCACGTCCCAGAGTAAATAGCACCAGGTAGCCTTCTCGAAGTTTCTCCCGCGAGAGGGTTGTGAAGAAGCCGTTACTGGGAGTTCCACATTGGCTACGCGTCAGACTTGACCCACGATGGCTTCTGCATCATTCTAGATCAGTAGAACGTCGATGTTGGCTACTTTCTCTATTATCTCGAAGTCCTCGTCAGATGTCACAATGGTGTCGGCACCGTTTGCAACCGCGATTCCGGAGATGAGAACGTCGAGAGCGTTGACAGGTCTGCCCAGTCTCAACAGTGAACCCATGATCTTCGATGATTCTTCGCCAGAGGCAAAGTCGAGACCAAGCATCAGCGCTTGTCTCGCGAAAGCCCGGATCGACTTCTCTTCCTTCACAAGTCTCTTATGATAGATTGGAGTGAGCAGCTCGAAGAGCGATATGGTCGTCGCGGCTATCCTATTTTGCTCTCGCTGCGCCTGTTCGATAATCTTCCGGGTCTTCTCTCCTCTCCGGAGGAAGTCGATGATCGCTGACGTGTCGAAGACTATCGTAGACGAATCGCCGCTCGTTTCCGAGTCTCGCAGACGCTCTCCTCAATTTCAGCCCAATGCTTACTGTCGGATAGAACACCCCACAACGGTAGCAGGTCCCCGCCCCTCTCAAGCAGCTTCTCGATAACGTCGCTGAAGCTTTCCCCTTCCTTCTTGGCTTCCGATAGTTTCCGATATACCTCCTCTCTAATTGCAAGGTTCTTGCTAGCCATACGCAGATATGTATACTGGTCTGTATACTAAGCTTTCCATCAGCCAAGCAAGATCCCATCCCTAGAGATAATAGGCCGACCTCTATGTTTTTGGCTTGGACCCGTTGAGTTTTGTGTTGGGCACTCTGTATTGAGACTCCGTGCCATACATCTCTTGGCCGTACTTGCCTTTCTGGCGCTATTGCTCCCTTCTCCCGTAAAGGCGCAGACCGCGAGCTCAGTTTTCCAAACGGGCCTGGTAACTGAGAAGTCTTCGTACAAGTTTAACGAGGTGGTCTATGCCCAGCTAATTCTGTACAACCCGACCCCTCAACGCATCACTGTCCATTTCTCTGGACGATGCTGGTTCAGCTTCGTCGTCCGCGACATGCTTGGATCCTTGATTCACAACGAAACATGGTCCGACTGCGGCCCGGACATTAACGGCTACGAGAACACGACAAATGTAATGACCGTGGATCCTGGCGGAGGCCGTTGGACCCCATTATCCTGGAACCAACTCGATTCAATGGGGAAGCATGTACCGGTGCCAGCGGACTATGTCTTGTCTTGGAGTTTCAAGAATCCTGACCAGCCTATCCCGGAAGCCTCGAAGACAATAGCGTTAACAGATCGGGTGCAGTCGCCGCTGGAAGCTTTCTCTGCGTCTGCCTTCCGATTCCTACAGAACTTCGTACCTTTGGTTTGGTTCGTGGGGTTTGTCGGAACCATTCCATGGTCCCGGGCCTTGAAAGATACAAAGAGGTCGGCCAGACTAAAGATCTTCATACCCACTGCTGTCTCAGGAATCGCCATCTTTTCCATTATGCTCGGGTTCTACTCCAACCAGCTCCTTTGTTTAGCGATCCAGTGTCCCGGGACAATCTCTCTCCTCAACAGCATGAACGTCTATCTCCTGATTACCCCTGTAGTTTGGGCAATCCTCTTTCTCGCGGGAAGAATGGTCCCTCAAAAAATGATGTGGCTTCCTCTTGTCATCTTTGAGTCTTGGACGCTTTCCATCCTAGCGATAGCCTTCTTCGTCCTCAGCTCAGCTCAAGAACTTTGGAGGAACACTTTCTACTATGACTGGACTGTCATGTGGCCAAGCTATGCATTGATTCTGGCGAATATTCCCGCTCAATTGATCTTTTATCGAGCATTCGAGAAGAAGCTGTTGTCCACCGCCCCTTTCATCCCAGTAGTCAAATCGCCACCGTGGCCAACTTTTCCGGATAAGAATGAAGCAGGGCAGGCTTAAGCGGACGAGTGATCTAGTCGAAAGGGTAAACGCCTGAAATTAGGCATGCAGAGCTGATTCGATGTCTTCAGTCGAACGCTTGTCCTAGCGCGTCTCTTTTTCTGCGGTCTCGCCTGATAACTGCAATAGAACCAGCTGAGGCGAGAATCGCATAGGAACCAACGACAAGGGGCCAGTATCCTCCTAGAGTCCCAAGTAAGCCTGTCAGCCAGGCTGGGTTGAGTATGGGATTAGTTGTCCCCGGAGGGGTTGAAGGAGTTGAAGGACGACTCACCACGGTCAAGGTGCTGTTTGACTGGAGGTTCGGACCGGGCCGCCAACTTCCATCGACAGAGTATAGGTAGTCCCATGAAACGGAGAACCTGACAATATGCGATCCCAGAGACTCATCTGCCGGCAAGACGATGCTGATGTTCTTGTTCACCTCTTGCCCGATTGCAAGGTCTGACCCTTGAACATAGTATGAGCCAAAGTCCCCGGTGAGATTCATTATGAGAACTTTGATCGCAGTCTGCCCGGAATTGGTGAAGAAGCCCACAAATGTGACTGTTCCACCGGGGAAAGGCGTTCCATAGTAAGCTGGTTTGAAAACTATACACGCGAGGTAGCCGGTGCAGCTCTGGGGTGCGGTCGTAAAAGTGGCAGAGGGCCCGGTAGCCAAGTTGCCGGAGGGGTCCATGGCGACAATCTGGAAAGTGTATGTGCTGTTCGAGGGTAAGCCTTGCATCCCGAAGCTGTTGGCCATATGCAACATTCCATCCCATCCTCCATTCACGTATACCTTGTAATTCACAGTCCCAGAGTCATCCGAGGCCTGTGTCCAGTTGATGTAGATCGAGCTGGACGTGATCTGCATCGCTATTACCTTGCTTCCAGTAGGCCAAACAGGCGGCGTGAGGTCCTGAAGAGAAACCAGTTTACCGGAAGTCTCGTGAGAAGAGCTCCCGGTTGCGAGAGGCCCGCTCGGGCCCGGATACACTGTTAAAAGGACCGATAGGAAAAGAAGAAAGATCAATATCGTTTTCACGCCCCGGTAATCGTCCAAAGCCAACGTGTTCTCCCCCTTTGTGATCCGTCAGTTTGTTGAGATAATACAGTGGGAAACTGTCACATAGCCTTTCCTATTCTGCACCAAGTTCGAGTTGCGGTCGCAAACACATTACGCAATCGCTACTTCTCTGCTGAAGGAGGCTGAACTGACCCTAGAAAGTCAGTCTCGTTTAGAATTGGCCGAGATTATCACCAATCTCTTCAAGTTACGTAGAGTCTTGTCTTATCTGAGGAATGTCTTCCAAGGCCGCGATGCAACAATAATCGGATCGTATAGCTCACGCCGATGCCATCTCCTATTACATAGTCGCCCTTGTCTCCAGCGCCCTTAGGGTCGGGCCCCGTGAGATGGGCTTGTATTTTGTCAAAGGATAGCGAGTTCGCTTTCGAGGAGCAGATACTAGACGGGTCAAAGACTAGAACGAGTTCTTCAAAGCTCCTGGCTACGGGTTTCCAGACAACGTTCATCTGCGCATGCCCTCTGAGCCTGCTGACAGTCTCGTTGAATCCCGCCCTGTAAACCGGGAGTCTAGGGTTTCTGTTCAAGATGATCTTTGCCTCTTTCGATTGGGTTGGGAAAGTCCCCTGACAGCGTACCTCGCCATTCCCAGTCGTAACGGTTACTGTTGCCTCGCCATCTGGGATGGTGAGAACATTCTTCTCGACTGATACATTGTGAGGCCTGGCCGGCGGCGAGAGGAGCATCAGAACAATTTCACGTCCTTTGCCCACATCGAGCCTAAGGGCGGGAGCGATTAGGTATCCTTCGCCATTTGAGGTAACAATACCTGTGCAGGGAAATTTGTCTTTTGGATCGAATTCTACAATAATCTGACCTTGCCCTATGGTGGGGTATTCTGCGGGGGTGGGCTGCGACAACTCGAATTGACAGTTCGACGTAGCCGTCTCATCGACTCCTTGTATCCAAGAATAGACAAGTCCCCTTTCACTGGAAACTCCTTTCAGACTTCGGATATCATGCACGGTGAACCAGTCATGACCTCCAGACTGGCCTTGCTCGACTTGATTTTTCACATAGCTGATTAGCCGTGCCGTTGGCAACCCCTCCTAGAGTCCCAAGGAGTCCGGTTAGGCGATGTCATAAACTGTTTTCAGAAAAAATGAAGCACGACGAGGTCTAGGGTCCTTGGTACTACCAGAGCACGGTCTTCTCTGGTAGCGTTCCTGTTCCAGAGTATGTTAGTTGTAGGATACCTATGGAGACCGTGTTGTCGCTCGCGTTAGCCTGGGCGGAGACTCCGTTGTATGGCTCTCCTCCCCAGCGGTAGTTTGCCTTCCAGTACGAATGCCATCCCTGGATGATGTTAGCACGCTCCATTAACCGCCATGATCCATCAGGATGGACGAACGACGGGTAGAGCAGTTGTACAGACCAGCCTGGGACGGGGGTTTTACTCGCGACTCCGAACTGGTAGAAGAAGGCGTAGGCTAAGGGATAATTTCCGACTCCGACTACTCCAATATCGAAGTAGTGGCCTTCCCGGAAGTCCGGGACGAAGCTGCCGAACTTCGTCCATGGTTGTCCAGTGTGATTGTAGTACCAGTCGGCGTGCCAGTTCGGCTGGTCGTACTGCCACATCATTCGGAGGTAGACTGGTGTCGAGATGTTTGCGGGATTGATGGTTTGCTGAGCATGGTATCTGAGGTGTTGCCACATTACACCTCCACAATTCGCGTTTCCATCACAAGTCTCCCACGTCGAGCCGGAAACGACTCGCGTTCCATTGGCTAAAATGAAGAGATCTGCTCTCCACCCAAAATCCCAGCCGTCAATACAACAGTTTGGGGATTGGACTCCCATACCAGCCATCAAAAAGTTGTTCGGAGCTAACGCATTCAGGTCCACCTTGGTGAAGCTCACTCCGATCTGAACGCAGCAGATCCTGTACTGGGTCGAGTTGTAGTAGCCTGCGACGTACGGGTACGTGGGGGCACCGAGTGTCAGTCGTCCGGGCCCAGGAGAGATGTTTGTGGAGTAAAGGACGTTCGGGTCCCAGAAGTCAAAGGATACGAGGGTCCACAGGGAGAAGAGAAGGACCACGGCTAGTCCAACCCGTCGGATGTCTTCCAGTCTAGGATTGAACTGTCTCAAGGGGCCAACGCTAAGTTTCCTGGGAAGACCGAGCTCCAGGACACCGCCAACAAGAGCGAAAAATCCCCAGGCTGGAACGATCAGAAACAGTAGGCTCCTGTCACAGGATGGGCAGAGGAGGGGCCAGAGAAACCCGGATAGAAGGAGCGCAGACGTGACGCCAGTGGCGGCGGCGACAAGGATAGACCTGCTTATTTTGGCGGCCTGCATCCCCGCAGCCATTTCTGCGACTCCGAAGAGGAGTGCTGCCTGAAACGGGACGAGGGGAGAAAGGTAGGTGACGCCTGAGAACCATGCTGTCAGTGGAAACCATGTCGTGACTATGGACGTGATGAAGGCGCCGAATATCGCGATCCATGGACGCAACCGCTTGTTCAGTTTGCCCTCCTTGTATGATGCTCGGACTATCGCTGGCACTGCTCCGAACGAAAACATCATCGCACAGAGACGGACCCCGGCTAGACCATCGGGTCCAAGAGAATAGCACTCAGATCTCCAAATTGGTCCAGCCATGTAGGTTGGACACGCTAGATAGAATAGAACATAGATGAGTGAAGCGCTCAAGAAGACTTGGATCACGGCCCAGCGTGGGCGAAGAAGATACACGACAAGTATTCCTCCAAGGGCGAAGGACACAAGGTTGGCTTCGAGTCTGGTCGAGGAAAACTGGTAGTACCAGTACCCATTGTTGGTTTGTGCAAACCAGAAATCAGCTCTCTCAAAAAGATACGCCGGTGCCCAAGGGAAGAATGCGAGCAGGGCTGCACGGAGAATATTCCAAGGAGTGAGGCTCAGCAAGAAGAATCGCCGGGAGGAAAAAGTGAAAGCCGGAGACTATTGACTCTTGCCCAAGGGAGAAATCACCGTCATTCCCGTTGGAATATATTCTCTCAGGAATATTCTATGCCTTGCCCTACCATGTAGCTGGGCTAGGTTGGTTGGAGTTTGCCCGTCCCCCACATGCCTACGGAGTCGAGGGTATGGCGTTGAGCTGGAGCCTTATTGTTGAGGCTTGCTTCGACTTCGCGATATTCAGCGCTTCTTCGGCGATCGAAACCGGGATCTCGATGTATTGTCCTCCCGGACCAGCAGGTCCAACCAGTTTTCCCGAGCGGTAAAACTTCGTCAATCGTCGCGACCATGCTATGCTGCCGAAGAATATGGAAGGGAAGAAGAGGAGTATCGCGCCTATCTCCACGGAAGACAAGTTCGATATTACTGCTCCGACATTTGAGAACTCGCTGGTTGGATCTATTGCACTAGAAAGAAGGTAGAGGAAAATGGCGGCCAGAGAGACTATTGTCACTACAAAAGTGAAGGCGTATCTCTCGATGAGGAGGGTCCACCGTCCCTTCCAATCGAGAGAACTGAGACTTCGCGCGAACTTGTATGTTTCCGCGTCTATCTCTTCTCTACTCGTGTTTTTCGTCCGATAGTCTAGTTGGATGTTCGATGCGGCTGCAAGAACATGTACAGTCCCAAAGAAAAACGCGACAGCGGGTATTCCCGGGCTTATTGTAATTCCCAGGAACGTGTCAGCGGCGGCAATTATCGAAGCTGTCAGCACCCAGGTAACTCGGAAGGCTGCGTTGAGCGACCATTTTCTAGCCAACAAGGTTAGCAGAGGGTTAACCTCATGTTTCTGAAGGTCGACCCGCTGCGCGAGCTTCTTTGTTGACTTCTCATCAGGGTATCGGAGGAGGGAGTATACGACAAAGGACTCTGCGAAGAGCAACGCCAGTCCCAACGGGGTTGGCATGTCTTCGGTGGGGAGCCCCGCCCGATTTATGTCTCGTTAGGATTACTGGCAGGCGAGGCCAAGGTGTTCAGACATAGCAAGGCCCAGACCCTGTATGTGACCATCCCATCTGCAACGGCTCAAGACTCAGCGTTCACGATCAAGGAAGGGGATGTTGTCGAGATCAAGTGGGACAAGGGCCAGAACGCCGCCGTAATTCGTCCCAAGCCTAGTCCAGGCAGGAAGCGCTAGTCGAAGCCAAGTCCGCGAGCAGACCCCGTTCTATTCCCGCACGAGTTCAAATCCCACCGGTCCCCGCTGAGGTACCCGGCACTTGTGTACCGTTCGACGTCCTAGTAGACTAGCTTGAAGGTACGCCTCAGCAAGTCATCTACTTCTTGTCCCTCTTGACATCATGCCAGCTCCTTCCCTCGCTAGGCGGATCAAACCCTTGACTCACCGTTGACAAAAGCATATAGTCAAAATTATCGGGCTTAGGAAAAAGGGGGATGTGACAGTTTTTCCACGACGACATCTAGCAATTTCAGGGGTTATCCAGTGTTCACCAGATATCCATACAGTATGGCAAGCGCGTCGGATGGTGCCTCCATCGTAACTCCGGGCGAGACGACAAAACCCGTAGTCAGATGCTCGTCCTTGAACGCGACGCCATCCACGTCGGCCACTTGGTAAGAGATGAAAACCAAGCTTCTGTGGTTGCTTAACTGTTGTCTAAGCTCAAGGGTGAAAATCGTCGAGTTCCCCGCATACCCTCTGCCCCCATCTATTCTCCAAGAGACATCGGTCACAACCAAGACCGTACCCACTGGAACCGTGAAATTCTCTGGTGGCGTTCCATCGGAATGCGATCGGGTGCAGAACAGTTGGCGAGCTATCACGGGGGAACCTTGACAACGAAGCGTGACGAGTGACGCAGGGTCTTGTCCAACATGGGTCTTGGGGAAGTTTGTGACGAACACGTTGAGGACCTGCGATGCTGAAGCAGATACAAAGACCCCGGTGGTGAAAGCGGCGAGTACTACGATCGTCACGACGACTCCTTCTTTTCTATTCAAACAACTCACCTCCCTACTGTCCCGTAATCCGGAGGCTTCTCCAGAGCAAGCCCGTTTCGTCTGAGGATGGGTATTTAAAAAAAACCGGCCTACGATAGCCCTGGAGACTCGCGCATATCGTGGAAAAGGAGGGATGGTACACAAGTACCGCGCAGCCAAGCGAATCCCACCGGTCCCGCTAATCATAATGCGTAGTTGTTCTGCCGATCTCGTTAAGGTCCCTACCGCCTAGGGAAGTGAGAGATCTCCCAGAGATTGCCTTCAGGATCCTCGAAGTACGCTATCCGCTGGCCCCACGGCTGAGTCGTAGGGGACTTCACAAAGTGAACGCCGTTCCGCTTTAGCTCCTCGTACTCCTGGTCCACATCCTCAACGAACACCGCATAATACGTTCGGTGGATCGTTTCCTCTCGCGGTCGAACTTGTTCCTCTGAAATCAACCTGGCGACTTCATTGACCGAGACCAGGCCGAGCACAAGTCCGCCCTTGCCACCAATAGCCAAGAAAGCGCTTTCGTCATCTTTGTGGTTCAGCTTGAATCCCAATTTGTCGCGGTAGAACGACATGCATCTCTCGACATCGCGCACAGGAAGCACTACCGCGTTAACGTGTTCGATCATTACAGCGAAGGAACAAATTCCCGTTACAAAAGGCTAACTTCGACTATAGCGGCAAATCGATCCGGTTGACTATTTCTTTCGCGCCCCAGCCACCTCTGATTGACTCAACGCAAGCTCGCGTAGCCCCGATTCGAGTCTCGATGCAAGCTCATGAACGTCCTGTGAATTATGCAGAAGCTCATCGATAGTTTTGCTCAGTGCCCTTAGGAGCTGAGGTCTTTCAGGCGAACCCACAAGGGTCTCGGCGAAGGGCTTCAAGGTTTCTGGAGGCAAATCATCAAAACCCCTACCGTAGCTTGTCTTCAACCCGCGATGATGGCATGCAAGCGATAGTGCCTGGTCACGGGCTGCACTGATACAGTACTCAGCCTCCCACATCCTCCCCCGGGCAATGCAGGCACGAGCATGGAGTAAATAGACGACAGCAAGTCCGAAGACATGTTCAGGGGAGAAGGGCTTGGACTGTTCCCTTTCAAGAGGGTTCCCGAAGAGCAAGTCGTACTTGAGGCCGTGACCGAGAAACTTGTTCCCTGGAGTGAACGACAAATCCACCTGCAGGTTGCCGGGCAGCAGGAAGACTCTGTACATCGTCGACAGATGTGGAAGATCGAATAGGTGAACAGCTCCGAACTGGCTTTTGAGACTGGCTGTCCAATCGGCCAAGACGTCGTCTAGGGTTGCATTGCCAGCTAGCCCAAAGGTGAGGTCAAGGTCGGACCATCGATCCCCACCGCCTGCCGCAGTAGATCCGACCAATGCGCCTGCGACCAATCGACGGTCCGTCCGGCCCATTTCGACCAGAAGATCTCTGACACGATTGCGCTCCTCAACGGTGAACATGCAGTTTCATGCTCCTAAATTTCATATGAGCCTGAGTTGCCACGACAGAAATAGAAGGACAAGTAAAAGAAAACGTTGCGGTGGTCCCGTGGAGAAGGTTTTCTGAGCTGGCGGCGATATCTATGCCACTCTCTTCATTTGTTGTCCGCAATACTCTCCCGGCGTGCTCAAAGTGTCTCTGCATACTTCACACTTGTACGGTACCATGCAAATTCACGTCCCAATCCAAAAGCTCTCGTCATGAAGGTGGTTCGCCTGAGAGGGACACAAGTCCGGCAGGGTTTCCTGGCGTTCGAGCAGGCTCCGCATGTGGAGTCGTCCCGCCCAAGCAGGGAGCCAAACCCGTTCCAGCTTTGAGATAACGATCCGTAGGCTCGCTCACGCTCCCGCACCTCTGTATACGAAGTGCCAATCACTCTATACAATCGCTTGCCGTACCTAGCTGTACTCACGCTCTAATAGCCGGTTCCACGGCACCGCATCCCATTCTAGGTCTGACTAGGGACGACGGTTGGCTCGGCTCAGGCGGATATGCGTCTAACTTGTAACCGTCACGGTCACTGTAGAGGTGTGTGTCAGAGAGCCGCTAGTAGCTGTCACAGTGATCGTGTAGGTGCCTAGCTGTGTGCTGCGTTCTGTTGAAACAGCTAGGGTTGAAGTGGAGTAGGGGCGAACCGTGGAGGGTAGAGAGGTTGTGGGACCATGGCGTGTGACGGGTGCGATGGTCGCGGACAGATTAACGGTATTGTTGAAACCGTTTGTTCCTGTAACCTTTATCGTGAATGTTGTGATGGAGCCTTTTCTGACGGTTTGGGAGGATGGGCTGACTGTGATTGTAAAGTCTGGGGACGGAGTGATCTTGAATGAAACGATTACCGAGTGTGAAAGGCTGCCACTGTTTCCATAGACGGTGACATTTCCATAGCCTCCTTGGGCTCCACCAAAGATTGAGAGCGTTGCCATGGCTGTTCCATCAGGAACCAGGTTGACACTTGCGGGATCGATAGACCAAGTGGCGCATTGAGGTGAGGGGCAGAGAGGAGACGGGGAGGTGTAAAGGTTGACGGTCCCACTGAAACTGTTGAGACTCGTAAGAGTAATTAGCGATTTGCCCGTGGTCCCGGCGGGAATACTGAGACTGCTAGGGTTGGCAGTCATTGTAAAGTCGGGAGCCGGAGTGGACGCAACAACGGTGAAGGCTACATCGACGCTGTGTGATATGCTGCCGCTCGCTCCGGCCACTGTTACGACCCACTTTGTGGGCGGAGTACCGGTTGTGGTGTAGAAGGTGAGGATGGAGGTAGCGGTTCCGCCGGGTGGCAGGTCGACGCTGGATGGACTGATGCTCCAGCCTGGGCATGAGATGCAGAGTGGTGCGGGGGACGTTGTGAGCTTGATGGTTCCATTGAAACTGTTGATGCTGGCCAGTATGATCTGGGACTTGCCGTTAGAGCCTGCAACGACTGTTAGGTTCGACGGATTGGCTGAGATTGTGAAATCCGGAGGGCCGTAGGCCACGACCGTAAATGTGACGGGTGCTGAGTGGGAGAGGCTGCCACTGGTGCCGGTCACAGATACATTGTATGTGACAAGGGGTGTCTGCGGGTACGTGTAGATCGTGAAGCCGGCTGTGGTGTTCTGATTCGCGGCTAATCGGACTATTGTCGGGCTTATCGTGTACTCTGGGCAGCCAATTGCCAGGCAGGACACTGGAGGGCTAAGAGTCACATCTCCTTGAAAACCGTTAACGCTCGTCAGGAGGATTATGGTTTTCCCGGCTGAGCCTTGCGGAATCGTGAGCACGTTTGGAAGGGCGGACATTGTGAAGTCTGATGATGGCGCGGGGGGCGTCAGACTCGCCGAACTGCCCGGTGGAACCGCGAAGACCAATCCCGTGAACAGAATGAACAGGGAAAACAGTTTCATTGAGATTCTCAAAAATTACACCTAGGGCACAGTACAGCTACGGGTAGCGATTGTGGGGTTAAATGTTTTGGTCGTTTGTGTTACTCAACTGACTTCCTTTCGATGATTCTTACGTTGGATTAGAGGTGATGGCAAATTTGGCTCACCGTGGTCCAGACGAGCGAGGAATTGGGTCTGGGAAAGACTAAGCTCTTGAGGCAGTAATGGGTGGGGATACTGATGACGAGCTCACTTTTAGAATCAGTATCGGGAAACGTTTTCTTGAATCCGGCGCTTGAACCCGGTTATTGAAACCGGGAACCAGTGAATTCTCGCGCCCCTTGCGGTCCCCACTCAGCTCTCATGGCGCAGAAGGGTCATCAGCCGTGATAATCATAATGAATTACGCGCCCTGTAAACGCTGACCAACTCTGCGGGAAAAACGGGTACTAGAATCGGTTCTGGGTCTTGTACTGAAATCGGTCCTGAACCTCGTAATGAAATTGTTCCTGAACTCGTCCTGAAACCAGTAGTGAATCTGAACCGTGAATTTTTCATCGGGGCCCGGGGCTGCTCAGGTCTCACGG
Source organism: Candidatus Bathyarchaeota archaeon (assembly GCA_005888755.1). GTDB lineage: Archaea > Thermoproteota > Bathyarchaeia > 40CM-2-53-6 > 40CM-2-53-6 > 40CM-2-53-6. Next base: position 8,074 of record VBBQ01000041.1, on the reverse strand, counting down.
CGCCAAAAACCATCTTGAAAGCTCCATAAAGTGGACCAATTGTTGCCTGGTTGTGGTTCCGAATGAACGGCCAGCGACTCTTCAGTAGGACCCATGTGTCATTCTACCGTCTCTCTAGAGGGAGGGTAGGAGGTAGGTTACGGAATGCGCCAGTCCTTCTTCTGACAACCATCGGGCGTAAGACGGGGAAGAAGAGGACAACGCCTCTTCTCTACCTAAGAGATGGCGAGCGAATCATCATAGTCGCCTCGAATGGAGGGAGGGACAACGAACCCTCCTGGTGGACAAATCTCAGACACGACCCCCATGCAGAGATACAACTCAAGGACGAAAAGAGAAAGATGGTTGCAAGAAAGGCGTCAGAGGAAGAGAAAAGCGACTTCTGGCCGTTGCTCACCAAGATGTACCCGGCATACAGTGACTACCAGCGTCAGACCAAGCGGGAAATCCCCGTCGTGATCTTGACACAAGACAGCGGCTGAACGTTAACTCGTATGTTCAAGACCGCAACTCTTTGACCCGCTTTCATTCCATTGTGCTATGCGTTCCGGCTCTTCGCAGCCATTTGCATAGCCACCTGCTTCATCATCCTCGCACCAACCGTTGCCCCGGCAGCCTTCGTTTTGTTCAATAGAGGATTCTCCGGTACCCTCGCATACATCATCATGTAGGGCGCCATAGCCAATACAATCTTGCTTTCAGCCTTCCGAATATGCTCCTCCAATGTACTCCTAGGCTGCCCTTGCTTTCGAGCTAGATCGTCCGCGGTAATCCGTTTCGGGATCTCGTAATACCCTCCCTCCACCGCAGTTACCAACGCATTCATCTGCTTCTCAGTCAGCTGGCCGAACAAACTGCTCAACGACAAGAGAAACGTGTCGTCTGTCATCCCGTCGGACACGGATTTCTTGTGCAAAACCTCCGTCGCGCCGATCTTGTCCAAGCCTCTGAGCAGTCCCTTCAGATCGTTATCATCGTAACCCACCAAACGATGGTATTCCCATCCTCCCACTAAGACCAATGGAGGTATGCGCATGAAATTGTGCCGGTTGATGATTGGACTGATAGGGGTCCTCTTGTGGTCCGAGCCGCAGCAACATGTCCGGGCCACCAGCTGGAACTTGTCCTGGCAGTATGTCTTAGAAATGATCTTCCCATCGAGATGTTCATTAGTGGTTGACGTGATCTCCTTCTGCAGTTCCTCGAACGAACCGAGACCAGCAGCCTCTATCTCAAGAACGTCCGTGCCCCCATTGCACCAGAGTGAGAACCTTGCGGTTGGAAATTTCTCGGTCAACTGGTTGTAGTGATCCCCGTGCCCTGTCGTCGGCTGAAATCGAAAGAAAAGCTCGAACATGTTCTAAGCAAGAATCGATAGCCATCCGTTCCATATAACCGGTGTGCCGGCGTACGCCAGCAACCAATAGCAGTTGGACGATGGTACAATAACTACCGGCGCAGGACGGCTCAAAGATAATCTGACCGAACACCGTCCACATTGTTAGGTGAAAAAGAAAAATGGTATTTAGAGAAGATTGGACGAGAATAGCACAGACTGTTCACAGTCTCACCTCAGCGTTCAGACCCTCTCCCGGAGAAACGTCGGGAAACACTTGCAACATCATAACTAGCCTTCCACACTCCCAGCGAACAGCGTTCTTGGTCAGAAGTACCATGAGCGCGAGATTGCTCGCTGAGATCGAGCGCAAGCGTAGCCCTGCCTATGTGTCCGGCCTAAGGAACCAGATCAGGTAGGAGAGGTATCTCAAAACGCAATCCACACGAGAAAAGGATTCGATACGACTCGAATCACCAGGCCAAGTGGGAGATCTCGCATATGATCCCATTCACCGTTGCCCAGTTTGCGGTCAGATAGCCCGATGCTACACGGTTGATGGCTATCACAACTGCAACCTCTGCGGGTCAACATGGCGATCCTCCCTACCGTAATCCCGGGACACGCCCGGTACCTCGTGCAACGCGAATCTCTCGAAGAATCAGTTGTCCGGATTTAAGCGGATTCCTAGGAAAATGATCATGATCTGGTGCGACAGGAGGGGACGGTAGAGGTGCAGAAAATATTCCAGAGTGAAAATCAACCGAGAGATCGGCGGGGGTTATCATTGCGGTCAGTTCTGCTCTTGATGCTTCTAGTCGGCGTTGGTGCAGGCGCCACGGCCTACGCTCTTGGTACAGCTTTTGCTGCAAGTACCGGCTCGTCCACCACTACCCAACAGAGTACCAGAACAACTAGTAGAACAACCGGCGCTCACAATTGCACGCTAGCTTCACTGGCTTTGACAACTGCCTAGTTGGCAGGTGGATACGGTCCTTCAAACTCCCCGGTTTCTTCCCTCCGATATTGCATAAACTGGGTAATCTATAGCTGTGCTAGGAGGATGAGTATTGTGGCAGCGTATCCTATCAGAGCTCCGAGAAGAAGAATGATGGCGAGATGGAGGTACTTGGTCTTGCGAGCTCGGGACTCTATCATATGCGGATAGGCGCCTCCTATGCTGCCGGCTTCGGCGATCATTTTTGATGAGAAGAATTTTACCCACGCGACGCGTGTGCATGCTCCAGCCGAAAAGAGGACTAAAACCGTGCTCGCCCCAAACAGCGTGCTCGCGATCAATGGAATCAAATGAGACAGGGCAGTGCCCAAGAACGACGCGGTCAGCGCGAGCAATATGCCGTCCAGAGTGACGATGATACTGGCCTTCTGGTCCAACGTGCTAACGTGAAAGCTCCACAGCTGGAGCCACCTGTCTTCGCTCTCGGTGAGGTTTGCGATCGCCTCTTGTTCAGTTGGCATAGAACGACCTGCCGCGGATTCCGTTTATGAGTTTCGAACCACTGCTCTAAGGATCTGTCCGGTTATTTCTTCCAGACCTCTCCGCCTGTGTAAGGGTCCAGAAAGTTCAGTTGCATGTCTAGGACTTGCTGATAGACCTTGCCAGCGTCTGTTCTAGAATAATGAGTAACTCTACCGTCGCTGCTGGCTAGGATCAGTGATGTTCTGGTGAGGATGCCGCTGGGTCCTAGTAGCCGGTCAAACGCTTTGTCGTCTCCCCCGAACGGCCCGTTCAGCAGCGTGCTCTTGGGACATTTGTCCGCGAAAACTTCTATCATTTTCAGTACTGTCAGCCGCTTTTCTGCTTCTTTCCTTGTTTCCGGTGAGAGGGGCACTTTTCATCGGCCGAGCTTCTCAGCCATAGCCAGCAGTCTGGAATATCTTCTTCGTAGGCCTAATAGGCTGTAGATGGAGATTACCGAAAGCAGGAACAAGACAACCGTCAGAGCGGTCTCCACTACCGCCGACGTGTCTAGTGCTAGACGCATCGGGAAGCCGAATCCGCCCGGCTGGAAATATACAAAGAAGAGCAGTCTGAGAAGCGATGAGATGGCCAGCAAGAGGGCGAAAGCAGCAATCAAAGCCTGTGTTGTAATCGTTCTTAGCAGGTCGTCAGCCATCCGAGCTGCGTCCTCCTTGAAAGCGGCCAATACTTCTTTTAGCAGAGGATCCTCGATTGACGACACGTTCTATTCCTCTCCTCCATGGAAATGAAAGGTGCTCAGCTTCGACTCGCGTTCCAGTGGATTTAAGCAGATTCCTAGAAGCCACCAACTCTCCCACCGGCGAATCTCGGTCGTCGGAACAATCGGCTCCGGCAAGACTACATTCGCCCTCAAAACATCCAAACTCCTCAGCGCTCCACACATAGAGCTAGACGCTCTCCACTGGGAACCCAACTGGATAGAAGCGCCAAACAATCTTTTCCGAGAACGAGTCAAACAATCATTACAAGGCGACTCCTGGGTCGCAGACGGAAACTACCACCAGGTACGCGACATTGTCTGGAGCCACGCGGACACGGTCGTCTGGCTCGACTATCCATTCAGAACCATCATCGCCAGGCTAACGAGGCGGACTCTCAGGAGAATCCGCACCCATGAGAAGCTGTGGAACGGCAATCAAGAGCACATTCGAGGACTGTTCACCCGAGATTCCGTGTTCTTGTGGGCAATCAGAACCTATCGAAGACGAAGAAGACAATACCCCATTCTCCTCAGCAAACCAGAGAACTCGCACCTGACAGTCGTAAGGTTGAGATCACCAAGAGAGGCGACAGAGTTTCTATCCACACTCCGACAACTGGAAGACTAAAGTTGGGTCAGACCAAGCCGAACTATTCAGAGACTCTCCGAACCACACTAGTCTCCAAAGGCATCTGGCACCACTTCATAGAATTCGACGAACCAGTCAGAACCCTCGAAGAAGCTGCGAGAAAAGTTCCAGAGGACAGGATCGTCAAATCTATCGTCCTCATAGGCTCAGACAAGAAACCTATCCTAGCAATACTCCCTGCGAAAAACAGGATCAGCTACAAGAAAATCAAAACACTGCTCAAGGTCAAAGATGTGCGTTTGGCCCAGCCGGACGAGGTCTTGGAACACTCAGGCTATCCGGTCGGCGGAGTCCCACCTTTCAACAAGATCACTCGAATCCTACTTGATCCAACCGTTCAACGAAATGCGAGAAGCATCGCCGGTGGAGGAGACCCGGACAAGCTTGTCGAACTGGAGACCCAGCAAATGCTCAAGCTACTAGATCCTATCGTAGCAGACTTTAGTGTCTAGGACGAGTCACCGCGGAGCTGACCCTGGGCACGAGATTCTGTTTAGCTGACTACTTTTCTGAACTCGTAAATCGTTGCGCCCATGGTCAGAATTGCAATCAATGATATCACTCCGAAGGACAGCAAAAACGAGTTCCAATTGTATCCGATCATTATTAGATCGCGAATCGCGTTCACTGCAAAGCTAATCGGATTATACGCGGACACACTCTTCATCCATTCCGGCATCAGTCTCTTGTCCATCAGCGCTGTACTCATGAATAGAAGAGGGAAGGTCAAGGTTCCGGCTATACCGAAGACGGTCTCAGCGCTCTTGGTCCTGAGTCCGAGAGCAAGCGATATTCCTGACCAAGCTAGGCCGAAGAATGCAACTGTGAACAGGATCAGAACGTATCCAATGAAGCCTGTGACGGGAAAAACCCCCAGACCATAGGCTAGTACGAGTATGATGAGAGATTGCGCAAAGACCCGGAACGCATCACTCAGAAGTCGGCCCAGGAGAATGGAGGCGCGACTGGCGGGAGTGGCGAGCATCTTGGTGAGGAAACCGGATTTGATATCATCCACGACGGCCGTGCCAGACTGGAACGCGCTCGAAAAAGCATTCTGAAGAACAATACCCGCGGTGGCGAATATAGTGTAGTTTATTCCTCCTAGGAGTAGACCGAATGAGCTGAACAGTTGTGTAAACAGGACGAGGAAGATTATCGGTTGAAAGAGCGAGAAGAAGAGCAGAATCGGGTTTCGTACGAGCTTCTTCATCCAGCGCAGGAACATGTAGTAGGAGTCAGAGGCGAGACTCATCTTGCGGGTCTACCTCCTTCTCCGGCCGAACATACCGGACGCCCTCGACTTGTCGATCTCCTCGGGCCGGATTCTTCTTCCCGTGTGTTTGAGAAACACGTCGTCAAGGGTCGGACTAGAAACACCGATCGAAGAGAGCTTGATCTCAGCAGTGTCAAACGCCCGTACGATGTCAGGGACCAAGAATCCCCCATTCTTCGCGTAGACCACGATTCCTTCGTCAGAATCGACAATTTCCGTGATTCCTCCTAAGCCGCCGAGCACTTGTTTGGCCTTGTCCTTGAGAGACCCTGTTCCCGTATTGCCGTTCTCAAGTGCCAAAGTGATACGATCAGCGCCGATCTCCGACTTTAGCTCCGAGGGCGAGCCTTGTGCAACAATCTCGCCGTGGTCCAAGATAGCAAGTCGGCGGCACAACCGGTCGACCTCCTCCAAATACTGTGTTGTGATGAATATCGTCATTCCAGTCTGGTTTAACCCCTTAAGATATGACCATACTTGCGCCCTTGACTGCGGGTCCAAGCCGGTCGTAGGCTCGTCCAGAAAGAGAATCTTCGGTCTGTGAACGAGAGTGGAGGCGAGATCGAGCCTCTTTTTCATTCCACCCGAGTAGTAGGCTGACCGTTTGTCCGCCGCGTCCCCTAAGTCAACGACCTTGAGCAGCTCGTTTACCCGCTCCTTCAACTCTTCTCCGTGCATCTGCTGTAAGTGCCCTTGAAGTTCCAGGTTCTCTCGACCAGTCAGATCCTCATCGATCACGGTATCTTGCATCTGAACACCAATCAGCTTGCGAACTTTTTGAGCATCATGCTCGATTTCAAGCCCAGCTACATTCGCCGAGCCGGATGTCTTCCGCAGAAGAGTAGTAAGGATCTTGATCGTGGTGCTCTTTCCGGCACCGTTCGGTCCAAGAAATCCAAAGAACTCGCCATCATCAACCTTGAAGGATATTCCTTTGACAGCTTGAGTGCCGTCTCCGTACGTCTTTACAAGATTCTCGACTTGAACTGCTGGCAACTTTCTAACCCTCTATCGTATTAGATATATCGCATCCGATATGGGTTTATATAAAGAGTTCTTCCACCCAACTTTTCATGAAGCGGGTTTATTAGCAAAAAGCATCCCACACTATCGCGGCGTGTATGACTGGTTCTAGGAAAATTTTGATTCTACGCTCACCGATTCACAGCGCTCTTGCACGCCCACAAGGAATTCCCAGAGGTTTCCTACGACACTATGTTCTGCATCGGATAGCAGAGAAACCAGCTCACGGATACGATCTCCTGCGGGAGATCGAGAGCAAAACAGAGGGCGTCTGGAGGCCCGGAGCCGGCTCCATCTATCCAATTCTCAAAGAGCTCGTAAATGGAGGTTACATCAAAGCAGAATCCCACAAGAAGACCGGAAAGCAACAACACATCTACAATATCACCCCCGAAGGACGCGCACTCCTACAGCGATCAAGTGAAATGTTTATGAAAACTGGTCAAAATTGGGGGGCGATGAGATCTATACTCATGGAACTGGTCGATCCGAAAAATATTCCAACAATGTTCACACACATGACAACTGGACAATTCGCGTTTCTCCGCGGAATACTCGAATCGAAGAAGGATAAGATCCCACGCAAAGAAATCCAGTTCATGCTGAAAGAATACGCCCTTAATCTCGAAAGACAACTCGACTGGACGAAGCGGGCTCTCAGGAAGCAATGAAGATCCGGGAATTCAGGATAGAAGACTACCCAATGGTACGCGATCTCTGGCAAACCGCGGGGCTGATCCTTCGTCCCGGAGACGAACTTGAAGACGTCAAGCTGAAACTCCAACGAGATGCAGATCTGTTCCTGGTCGCTGAACAAGATGATGAGATCTTGGGCAGCGTGATAGGTGGCTGGGACGGAAGACGAGGCTGGATCTATCACCTCGCAGTAAGGCCTGAACACCAACGGAAGGGCATAGGAATAGGGCTCGTTCGAGAAGTCGAGAGGCGTCTCGTCGCTAAGGGGGCGAAGAAGGTGAACGCTCAGGTTTACAAGTGGAACGAGCGATCATCTGAGTTCTTCAAAGCCATCGGATACGACGCACAACCTGATCTCATAATGATCGGGAAACAGCTTAGAAAATAGGAAAGAGGCCCAGTTCAGGCTCTGGCCCAGCGATCATGTCTGGAACAGCATGTTGTTTGCTATTCCGGTCTCGCTCCAAAAGCTCCCTTCCTCTAGACTGTCCCAGAAATGAAATGAACTGTTCTTCGAACGGTTGCTAGGGATCGGTTTCTATGACAGCTGGTCCAACATAGTGACAATCTGGACTATGGTAGAGAGATCCAATGGAACCCTAGAGCGAGCGGAAGACCTCTTCCGAACCTCATACCGAACATCTTTGCAATTTGATGCACTCACCTCTACAAGTGCGCACGGACTAGAGGAACTATTCCATTCCCCTCCTAATCCGCTTAAATGCGAACCAATCCGGGGAGCCGAGAAAACGGATCTCTGCTACTGTTGAACGTCTAGACGCTGGACTTCTCGGCGTCGCGGGGGAGGAGAGCATGTTTATCGGAGAAAGTAGATAGAAATTCGGTTCAATCTCCGGAAATTATAGAGAAATGGTCAACCTTGACAGACA
>VBBQ01000040.1 GCA_005888755.1 Candidatus Bathyarchaeota archaeon | reverse complement strand
TTACAACCCCGCACCGATCAGAGCTCTTCTAGCTCAACAGCAACAATTAGACCTGTTGGCCTTTATCCCCGCAATAATTTACGCAATCGCCTACTACCGGGTCTACCAACGCATTGCCAAGGGCGAGGTCCCGGTCTTCAATCCTCAATCCATTTTATCGAGCCATGGCGCATTATAGTCTCATCACGAAATACACGAGTCCGGTGCTTTCAGATAGCTACATTAGAACCAGCTTTCAGTTACTATCATTAGGGCTCTAAGTATGTGCAGGAATATCAGAACTCTCTTCAACTTCGACCCGCCCGCGACCGAGAAAGAGATGCGGGATGCTTCCATACAGTTCGTCCGAAAGATCAGCGGGTTCAGCCGGCCGTCGAAAGCAAACGAACACTCGTTCTCAGCTGCAGTTGATCAAATAACCCAAGTCTCAACGAACCTACTTCGCTCCCTGGAAACGAACGCGCAACCAAAGAATCGAGAGCAAGAAGCTGCGAAGGCGAAAGCCCGGTCTGCAGAGAGGTTTCGCGCTAGCGTGTCCGCCTAGTCGGCTTTGACGTCTTCCAGGAACGTTGCGGATGGGACGAAGAAAAGGTTCCCTGTAACCGCGCGGCTGAAATCCAGCAGCCGGTCATAATTGCCGGGTGGCTTGCCCACGAACATGTTCTGAAGCATCTCTTCGATCGTCCGCGGGGAACGGCTGTAGCCGATGAAGTACGTCCCGAACTCTTTCTGGCCAGCATGCCCAAAGGCCATATTGTCCCGGAGAATCTTGATCTCCTTTCCATTCTTGATTATTTTGGTCAGCGCGTTGTGCGCGTAGGTGGGCTTGACCTTGTCGTCCAGCTCCACATCGTTCAGTTTCGTGCGGCCGACGATCTTTTCCTGTTTCTCGGTCGGTAACATATTCCAGCCGGCTAGATCATGAAGATATTTCTGGATGATCACATAGCTGCCTGCGACAAACATAGGGTCCTCGTCAGCTATCAGGGTGGCATCAACCGCGTCCTGACCCTTAGGATTCTCTGTTCCGTCGACGAAGCCGATGAGGTCGCGGCTGTCAAAATAACGAAATCCTTGCACCTCGTCAACCGGACTGATTGCGGGTCCAAGCCGAGCCATGATCTGCGTCTCCAGCTCGAAGCACAAGTCCATGCGTTGCGCTCGAATGTGGAAAAGCATGTCTCCCGGTGTTGAGACGGCGTGGCGTTCCCCTGCCCGGATCTCGCGGAACTTGTGCAGGTCCGCCGGCCGTGGTTTCCCGAAGAGCCGGTCCCAGGTCTCGGAGCCAAATCCCACGACACAGGAGAGAGTTCCCTCTTGTTCTCGAAATCCTACAGAACGGACAAGAGCGGATAGATCAGCGCAGAGGGATCGGATTATCCCTCGATTACTAGTGCCGGGGTTGATTGTCACGACTAGAAAGATTGCGGCTCGGGTCAGCGGTGTCGCTACGGGCTGCGGGATGACATGCGGAATGGCTGACGCTCTAGGCGCCATAGATCCGAGGCTTGACTAGAGTGCTGAAAACGTTTGCCGTCTTTCCTCTAGTATTGCTGTATCCGCGAGGCTAGGCTGGTGTTGTCAGTTCGTGCTTTTTCTCTTCTCGGAAGTTATCGTGTTATCCCAGCCGATTCACCATTTTGCCTCAAGGTTATACGCTGCGCGAAGGTGTCTACGTCGTCCTAGAAATGATCCCGAAATATTTCTTCATGACGAAAGGCGTTGGAAAACATAAGGAGAACTTGGCCAGTTTCGAACTGGCCCTCCGTGATGCGGGGATTCAACACTGCAACCTCGTACCCGTGTCGAGTATAATTCCACCAGGCTGCAAACTCATCCCGAAAGAGAAGGGTGTTCAGATGTTGCATCCGGGCGAGATCACTTTTGTCGTGCTCGCGAGGAATTGCACAGATGAGCCGCATAGGCTGATTGCATCATCCATTGGCATCGCGATTCCTTCCGAGGAAAATCAGTACGGATATCTCTCCGAGCACCACTCGTTCGGACAACCAGAAGAGATCGCGGGAGACTACTCAGAAGACCTCGCCGCTAGCATGTTGGCCACTACCATGGGGGTCGCGTTTGATCCAGCAACAGCATGGGACGAGAGAAAACAGCTCTTCATGTCCAGCGGCTTGATCATCAAGACGACTCAGGTAACACAGTCTGCAATAGGAGACAAGAGCGGGCTCTGGACCTCAGTCGTTGCAGCCGTAGTATTTCTCCCAGGAACCGCCGCTTCAATGCAGGAACTTCTGCCTCCGTCAAACCAACCAGCAGTCTAACAACCCCAAACTCTCTAAGTGCAAGGCTCATTTTTTCGCGACTTGTCCAAAGCTGATCGAGCATCAGGAACGACCAAACTATAGATATCCGGTTCTATCTCTCTTTGGATTGATGATTTCCGGTGGCTAAGACCTCAAGCGAGACCATCACCGACCCGCAAGACAGGATTTTCCGCGAGATAGATTCTAGCACTGACATGTTTGTTGAAAAGCTCCGCGCCTTATGCAAGCAGCCAAGCGTTTCGGCCCAGAACCTTGGGCTAGACGAGACTGCTGAACTCGTTGGCAAACTTCTCCAGCAGTTCGGCTTTACAGTAGAAGAGTTCTCTCCGAGTAAGGGTCCTCGGGTAGTATTCGCTGAACTCGCGTCAAAAACTGGTAGAAGGACGCTTGTCTTCTACAATCATTACGACGTGCAACCGGTCGAACCGGTCGAACTGTGGAAGAATCCTCCGTTCTCGGCGACTGTGGAGGATGGCAGAGTCTATGCCAGGGGAGCGAGCGACAACAAGGGAAACATCGTCTCTCGTTTAATGGCGATAAACGCGTTCTTGAAAGTGACCGGAGACGTTCCCTGCAATATCAAATGGGCTATCGAAGGGGAGGAAGAGATCGGCAGCCCGCACTTTTCGGAATTCATTACGCGATACAAGGATAGGCTGACTGGAGAATCGGCCATCTGGGAATTCGGGGGCCTGGACTATGACGACCGGCCTCTGGTCACTCTAGGCTTGAAGGGAATGCTCTATGTCGAGTTTAAAGTTCAGACAGCTCTCAAAGACTCTCACTCTGCCCGTGCGGCGGTCGTTGAGAATCCCGCATGGCGCCTGGTCCGGATGCTGGACACGATCACGGACGAGGATGGCCGGATACTAATCGAAGGTTGGTATGACGATGTCAAACCGTTCACCTCAGAAGAATTGGAGGTGATAAGGGCGATGCCTTTGGAGGAACATAGCATTCGAGACGAGCTTGGAGTCAAGAACTTCCTCTTCGGCCTAACAGGATTCGAGTTCAAGAAAGCATTCTACGGCAATCCCACGGCGAACATTGCAGGAATATGGTCAGGCTACACCGGCCCAGGCCACAAGACGGTTCTTCCCTCTGTCGCCCAAGCGAAGATGGATTTTCGCCTGGTGCCGAACCAGGACCCGGTAAAGCTAGCGGGGAAGTTGAAGCAGCACTTAGTGCGTCATGGTTTCGCGGATGTGGAGCTGAATCTTCAGGCGGAGAATCCTGCAGCTCGGACTCCGATTGACTCGCTGATCGCGAAGATTGCAGCCAGGGCTGGAAGAGAGGTGTTTCACAAAGAACCTGTAACCCTGGTGACCTCGGCTGCTTCGGGTCCCATGCACTATTTCACAAACACGCTAGGGCTACCAACCGTGGCTATCGGTTGTAACCATACCAAGAGCAATACTCACGCTCCTAACGAAAACCAGAGGATCGACGTGTTCGTTCAAGGAAGCAAGTGGATTGCCAAGGTTATCGAGGAATTCGCCAGGCAAGGCTAGAGCTAGGCTAGTCAATCGGAGCACAGCTGTAAATTTGCGATTGCTGGCACAAGGGGATAGACAACCCAAAAATGGCTTTGACCAGACGACACAAGTAGTTTTTCCTCGTGATCCTAGGAGGAAACGCCAATAGTCGATGACGTAAGCGTTGGGCCCGTTGTAGCCTGGTTCGCTGGGCCTATGCATTGCAACTCCTAAGAAGTCTGTTTTGAAACCCGACCGGAGCATGGTCTGACAAGCTTCATGTCGGCCCATGTTGGCACCCGCAACAAGGCGTGACATTCCTCTAAGAAGGGTCAACTCCTGTCGATGACGTAAGCGTTGGGCCCGTTGTAGCCTGGTTCGCTGGGCCTATGCATTGCAACTCCTAAGAAGTCTGTTTTGAAACCCGACCGGAGCATGGTCTGATAAGCTTCATGTCGGCCCATGTTGGCACCCGCAACAAGGCGTGACATTCCTCTAAGAAGGGCCAGCTCCTCGCATGCATGTAGAAGTCGGTCGAAATCGCTCCCTGCGGTAGTTGAGGGTTGGACCCCGCCGAATTTGATGTAGCAAGTCCCGCTTCCAGCTTCAGTGCCCTGACCGCAGTGGCATACTGCAAACCCCGTCAGTTTCTCAGCTCTCGAGAGGAGGAGTGTTTCACCCAGCTTTTGGTTTTAGGGTCCGCAAGCCAACGGGTCCGCACATAGTCCGCATCTCCGCTGAAAGTCATAGGCTCTTTCAGAGCCGAGAAAGGTCCCAAAGGCCAGACGGAAAATCCTGTCCGCCTCCGCAAGATCGCTCTCCCTAAGAGGGCCGATTTGAGCAGAGATTGTTGATTAAAGCATCTATCTCAATCAGGTTAGAGCCATCTTTGACATAATTGAAACTATGGTAGGCGCGCGGCCTACCAGTGACGGGATCTGCATATTCCATTGAATCGTCTTCATTGGCCCCACTTAGGTGGGGCTTGGAGTTTTCCTGTTTGTAGGACCCAGTAATCGTGTAGTTCCTTGCAGAGCCCGTTCCTTGTGATGTGTAGCGTTATGCAGCCGGCGAGGGTTACGTCTTCGACTTTCTCTTTCATCGTGGTCCAGTATTCAACGGCGGCTCTGGAGCCTTCCACGACTGGCTTTCCAAAACGAACCTCGTACACCTGTCCAACATCCAACGCCCCAAGCGAGTAATCTAGGATACTCTTTCTGCCCTGGTTCAAAGGTCGGAACGGATGAGAGTGGTAGGTGGCGTCCTCAGTGAAGAGCGAAGCAATAACTTTTGGATCTTTCTTGAGCCAGGCCTTCGCGTAGTTACGAATCCACCGGTTCACAACCAGTCTATTACTAGCCATCTCAAGAATATCCCTCAGTTATGAGGATCAAAATATCACTTACGCATGAAATCGCCGACAGATCTTCGGAAAGTAGACGGCGTCGTCCTATGTGCTTACTTTTCCAGGGAGGGCCGCTGGGTTCGGGGCTAGAGCAGTTATTCTGGCAACCTTACCGTCCACTATGATCGCTTTCACCTCTTCTCCTACAGTATCAAGATCGACTGTCACATCATCGGCCAGTTTGACAGTGGCAACGGCAGGCTCACCTGTCTCCTCGTCGTCCACTAGTATCTCCATCTTCTTCTTTGTAATACGGATAAGCTTCCCCTGGATGAAAGAAGCTTCTTTGAAATCCACCAGCGTTGCGCTACCTTCCTAGGACTTGGTTGAACCTTAGAAGAGTCAATTCTCACTGATAATAGTCGAGTTCAACCCGGGAGCCCCCGCTAGGGTGACAAGCAAAAAGGGCCATTAGATAGTTCTAGACTAACGTTCCCCGATTTTAGCTGCTGTAATTACTCTTTTTCGTGGGTTTCTTTTCCGCCAACTGTCTTCTCAGCGGTTTTGGGTCTGAATTACTTACGGCTATCTCTTCTGCGCTGAGATCGAGGAGCTCGCTTGATGCTCCTCTTCATCTTTGGGACTGGGTCGGCCCCGTGGATCCACGCCGCCTTGACCAACTCTTTGAGGGCTGGATTCTTCCCTTCCTCTGACGTCCTGATCTTGACGTGGCGTGCTCGTTTGCCGCTGCCCTCGAGGAGGTGACGCGGGTCGTCGAGTCGCACTCCGAACAAGAATCCGATTGCGACATACTTCTCCATCGGCGAAATGTAGCAGACACGGCCAAGCGGAGAATCGTTAATCGAGTAGTTGATGGAGTCATAGTAAAGAAACTCGTGCGCTCCAGGCATCGCGCTCCTTGCCATCTTGCGCAGATCTTCGCTTATCCTCCGTACTTCCTCAGGATAGTTCGAAAGAAACTCTTTCACAACGTCGGCCAAAACGGTCAACTCCTACTTTCTAAGCACCTTAAGCGATACACAGAGGGTTTTTCTCTATTCTGTCTTTGTTTCTGATTGGAGGTCCCTCTTTACGGGGGGCTTTGTCCGCTGAAGCATCAAAACCGAGAATACGCACAAGAAAAAGCAAAGTCCTAACCCTGTGAACACGTAGACCCACGCGTCCCACAGCCCTCTCGCTCCGATGATCGGGAAAAAGTACACACCGTTGGTCCCGTAGAATTGGGCGATTCCATAGAGCTCGTCCGCAGTGACAGAGAGTGCCCCAAATCCGTAGCACGCGATTCCAAACAGTATCAACCATTTTGCCTCAGCCATCATGATTTCTTAGCAACCGTCAAAAGGAGTACATCTGTTTTCTAATCAAGATGACGCATTCGACTCCTAGAGGGGATCGCTGGAAATCAACGAGGCTTGCGAAGGATTGAAATCTTGAGATTCAGGTTCCTTTCCAGCAAGCCTTCTTGTTCTTGTCGTACCAGGAGTTGACGTACTCGCCGCCGCTAATCCGGTTGCAGACGAATTTCGCGTCGCAATAGTCGCAGAGTTCAAGGTTCCCTATGGCCCATCCCGTTCCCGGGTTCATGTCGGTCTTCAGCTCCACCATCTCCTCCGACAATCCCTGCGTCAGAGTATCCAGAGGATTGTTGGTGCACTGGTTACAACCCTTGCTGCACGGATAGGGTTCAACCGTATAGAATGGACCGTTGGACCCGTTCACGGTATTGTGATAATCGCAGAAGAATGCACAAGATGCCTCTATGGGTGAGAGAGATACTGTGACTCCCGGTGGCAGGAATATGTTGTACGCCCCTTTTGTTCCTAGGTTGGGAATGGTGCCTGATGCGATCCAACTAGCAAGAGTCTGTCTGATCTGTCCATCAGATATTTTCGTTGCGGGAGCAGTCTTGACGGTGATGGGGGGGTTCGGTTTCCCTATTCCAACATTGTACTCCGATAACCCTGCGGAATATGTCTTGTCCGACTCTATGTCTGCAACGGCTTTCTCAACACTCTGAACCCAGGCGGACGCGGTAGCGCTTGTGAAGTATGGGCCCCAGTATATGTTCTGCCAAGTGTAGCCATTCTTCCAGAGTGGGCCGCCACCATACTTCACACTTGCAGATCTAGCGCGGATCTGGTTCCGATGGCGGCAAGGAGTCGCGTAGTGCCAGATTCCTGATTCTTGACCGGTCGCCGCCCTTACGCCGATATGTTCGAACCCGGAGATTGACTTACCACACACGTTGCAAGTTGAAATATTGCTGCACGATTCACATCTCTCTTTCAGACTCGTGCTTGAAAGATCGCTGAAGAGATCTGAATCCTTTCCTTGGACTTTTGACATGTCGCGTTCCACACCTACCACGCCGATCTCAATCTAAATTGCGATGTTACTCAGTGTCCAGTTCTAGGGTAGCGTAACCTGCTGTCATTGGGGATCTCTTTCTCTAATTTTTCTTTTGCATAACTATTTCTAGACCCCGAAGGGGTGCTAGATCTCGCGCGCCTGGACCTTCGTGGATTAGGCTAGTTCTAGCATGCGCTGTATGGCCAAGCGTGCCTTTCCAGCTGTTTCGTCCGGGACTCTGACTTCGTGGACCATGTTTCTCAGCGAGTTAGCCACCTTCTCCAAGGTTATGGTTTTCATGTACTGGCAGACAGCATCCTCTTTCACCGGGAGGAACGTCTTGTCTGGGTTTTCCTTCCGCATACGGTGAAGAATGCCCGTTTCCGTTGCAACCAGAAACTTGTCCGCGCTCGACTCCCTCGCCCGACGAGTCATGCCCTCCGTAGAAGCAACATGAACCATTGGCATGTTGAAATCGCCTTTCTCAGCAAAATACAGAAACTGTGTGACACATCCACATTCTGGATGAACCAAGAACTCCGCATCAGAATTCTCCGCCAGCTTGCGATTCACAACATCAGGCGTTATGCCTGCGTGAACATGGCACTCCCCAGGCCAGATTTCCATCTCGCGTCCCGTTCTCTCCTTCACAAATGCTCCCAAGAAAAGATCCGGCAGGAAGAGAATCTCCCGATCCCGCGGAATGCTATTCACAACTTTGACCGCGTTACCTGAGGTGCAGACATAGTCGCTCTCAGCCTTCACCTCCGCAGTCGTGTTGATGTACGATACAACTGCAGCGCCTGGGTGTTCGTTCTTCCAAGCCCGCAGCTTCTCTCCATCAATCGTCGCCGCCAGCGAACAACCAGCCCCAAGATCCGGCAGCAGAACCGTTTTTTTCGGAGAAATTATCGAGGCTGTCTCCGCCATGAAGTGAACCCCACAGAAGACAATCACGTCCGAAGGTGTTCTAGCCGCCGCCTGCGAGAGTCCCAGCGAGTCGCCTACAAAGTCCGCGATATCCTGGACCTCCGGAACCTGATAATTGTGCGCTAAGATGACCGCCTTCCTCTCCTCTTTCAGCCGCAGAATCTCCGCTGCCAGCTCCCCGTGTCCGTTGAACTGGAGCATCTGGGCCATAGGAGATCAGACTAGGATCTGTAAATTCCCGTGTTAAACATTGCCCCGAGAGGGAGCCGAAAGATGGTCGGTGGCAGCTAGGCTATTGTTTCTCGCGGTCCTCATGGTTCCCCTTGGTGGCATTTTCGAGTTCGCGTTTTGCCTGACCCAAAGACTTCGCCAGCTCAGGGATCTTCTGAGGACCCCAAATCAGCAAGATGAGGATAACCGCCCCAATCATAACAACCTCCCAAGGATCAATCAACGGTCATCACAACTGGGCATCTCATCAAACACCTTATGTTCTCTAGGTCAATAGTCTCGAAAGAAAACAAAGTAGTCTAGCTAGTCCGGAGAACTCTAAGCGACCATGACCCTGAGACGCGGTTTCTTCCGAGACTTCCTCTCTAGTGTCTAGACTCGATGAGACCTGAAAATCTGCCTTCCGAGGGGGAGCGCCTCTAGAAACTGATCGGGCTGTTCTACATCATTGGCGACTGGAGCCTTGCTATCGTGGAAGAGACCTGGTCAACATAGTCTTTCAGTCTCGAGAGCATGCTGCTAGCGGTGATCACACCGATAACTCTCTTATCCTTTAACACTAGAACTCTCCGGATCCCTTTCCGCGCCATCAGCTCCGCCACCTGATCAAGCCCCACATTCGCATTCACAGATACCAGATCGCTTGTCATAATGTCCCCCAATCTCACATGTGAGGGATCTTTTCCCTCAGCCACAATTTTGGAGAGATAATCCCATTCAGTAACTATCCCCTCCGGACTGCCGGTGAGGGATGCGATTATGGCGAAGCCGTGTCTCTTTGCCTTCATCTGTCGAGCGGCCTCCAGTGCGGTTGTCTCGGGTGAAAGAGAAAGAAACTCCTTCTCGATAATGTCCTTCGCGACCAAGACCATAGCCAGTACAGGATAAGGCTCGATAATTAATGGTAACCGAAAGAGATCGGCCACATAGTAAGCCTCGCCGTTAGTCCAAAGCTAAATCAACATACACCCACAAGCGAATCACGGCAGAGTGAAGTGGGGGCAAACGGACGAGGGTTGGATGACGAAACCCGCGGTTTCCAGGAAGGAGAAAGGATTGCCAAGATTTCCATATGGACTCTGTTGGCGCTTGGCATTGTTGAGATCGCCTTCAGCCTGATCAGTGGAAGCATCGCCCTCCTCGCCGATGGCATAGACTCCATCTCCGATGCCGTAGTGAGCTTCTTTGTCTGGGCCGGTCTCCGTATCTCACGGCGTAAGCCCACTCGTAGGTTCCAATTCGGCTACTACAAGGTAGAAAGCTTCACAGGCCTGATCACGGCCATCGTTCTTGTAGCAGTCTCAGGATACATTTTCCTCCGCTCCTACAGAGCCCTCCAGAATCCTGTACCTCTTACGCTCCCTCTTACCGCTCTGGTTGTTCTTCTAGCCGCAGGCTTGGGCTCCCTCTACCGTGCCCTCCAGATGCGCAAGGTAGCCAACAAGTACAGCTTGACGTCTCTGAAACTTGACGCGAGAAATTCAATAAAAGACGCGTCCTCGTCGTTCGTAGCCTTCGCTAGCGTCCTCGTCGCATCCTTTGGAATTCACTTCGCGGACGCGATTGGAGGAATGCTGGTAGCAGTCTACATACTTACGGTCGCCTACGTGGCGTTGCGAGAATCCTCCTTGGTCCTCCTTGACGAGTTCCACGAGCCAGAACTCTCTCACGAAATAGAACGTCTGATAAGATCCCACGCTGATGTTAGGGGAATAAGAGACCTGAGGCTACGGAGAGCCGGCCCATTCATAATAGGAGCCCTCGAAGTAGAGGTTGAAGGGAATATGACGTTGAACGAGGCTCACGAAGTCGCCACTGAACTGGAAGCGTCGGTCAAGACTGGAATCAGAGGCCTGCGGAGGCTGATCGTAACGCCAGTCCCAATAGTCGACCCCCACGAACACCCCCACGAACACTATACGAACTAACCCTGGTCTTCAGAGAAGGAGATCGCGTACAGCCATTCAGATCGATTAAGCAGCAAATGCCCAATTGACCACTTTTCACAAGTGAAGGAAGACGAGGATTAGGACCCTAGCGAGGACACCGAGAATGGGAGGAACGACGAGGATCGTCGCAAGCCTGCTGACGACGCCGACGTCAAATGGCCAAGACTGAATTCTCTGTATGTCTTGTTGTATCTGACGCACGATTGTCAGCTCGTCAGCTAGGGCTTGGGTCTGGTTTGCTTTGTCTTCCTGGGCTGTCTTTGGGACTTGCTCCTTGAGCTTCGCGATGACAGTTGTGTATCGAGGGGTTACCCAACTGAGCTCCTGACGCTTAGCGTCCAGAAGTCTCTTACGGATACTGAGCAGAGGCAGGAAGAACAGGACGATACCGACGAGGATAAGCCCCACGCTGAAAATGATGTCGGTAAGTCTAATGGGAGCAAAGGTAATCGCAAGTCCTCCCGGAATCTCAACATCGATACTTACCAGCTCCACGAAAGTCCACGTGACCGGGAAAACCGCGTAAATACTGGCCAACCTAAGCGAGGCAGACCCGAACGGCCTTAACCCGAGAGTTCTATCCTCGGTGAACGGTTTGAGCCGCAACGGAAGTTTGCCGGCCCGGTGAATAACGTACATTGAGTAGCCGTAGATCCATAGAAAGGAAGCTAGTATGAAAAAGAAGTATGCGATGACAGTGATATGTTCAGAGAAGATTGCTGCAGGACTCGGGAGGCCGAAGAGAAGAGTGATAGCAAGAAGGAGTACGACCCAAACTGCGAAGACGTTCGCGAGCCGGAACGGTATCCTAAGGGCGTTGACGGGCTGGTCAGGATTCATCTGTGTGACATAGTTGTCTAGCCGTTCCATTCTCTTAGAAATGAAATGGATGGCGTAGACGAAGTAAACAAGGAAGAGCGATAGGACTAGGGCGGTGTCTAGGAAGTAGCCCCCGAGCCCGGCGGGGGGCACGATGAGGTAGTCGAGAGTTGCAAGTAGCCTAGTGGGAACGAACCCGATGATGACCGCCCATAGCCAGAAAGGAAGTCTCAACCCCGCGGCCCGGCGAACCAGCGACGGCCAAGAAACGATTGTGGGACCGTGCAAGGAAACTCCCAAACAAGACAGTACAGAAGCCTTTCCCTTATAGAACCGGTCGCCACAACCTCCTTCTTCGGGATCTTAACCCTAAGATCATGTTCAGAACCTGATGGGCTCGAATAACAGGTTGTAACAATACTTGGATTGCTGTTACTTTTTAGCGTATGTTTAGTTAAAATCCTTTTAGTAGCAACCTACGAACAGTTGCTGCTGGTTACAACCCATGGAAGTCACGCCGGTACGTCATAGGCCTGAGGGACTGACCATACTTGGTGCTCTGGCAATTCTTGCGGGTATCGCCGGATTGGTGGCAGGCGTCGCTCTTCTAGTTGCATCCCTTGTTGTTGGAACAATTACTATATCACTCAAAGATTTTCTGACTTCACAGGGGTACCCTCAACTGGTCACATATGTCACAACAGCCAATGTCGCCACGATCCTAGCTACTCTTGGCGTCTTCTCTATGCTCGTTGGTATTTTCTGGTTCGCCGTGGGTGTTGGCGTACTCTCTGGAAAGAGCTGGGCCTGGAACGTGGGGATTGCAATCCTGGTTCTGTCTATCATCAATTCTGTCATCCAGATAGTTTTTGGAAACTATTTCAGCTTCGTCAGTCTTGGGGTCAATTTGCTGGTTATCCGTTATCTTATGAAATCCAGCGTTAGGGCCTTCTTCGGCAAAACTCTCGCGCCGACGTGGAAGCGCTAGAGCAGGCCGAAGTATATTCTCGCGACGCAACTCAAGAGCTTAGGAATTCGAGGAAACGTCGAAGTTGGATAGCTATCCTATTGGCTCCGCATTGACAGCTTGTGATTCTGGTACACCTGCAAACTTCTGACCTCTTAGCGCCGACGGAATGACTGCGACCAGGCTCATGATCCCCATGATCAGGAAGGTCGTGTGCATTGGACCCACGAACAGAGCAATGTTGTTTGATGCCGTCGAGCCCATGGGGGTCTCGCCTGCAAAGACGGCTTGAAGAACATTCAGTGGAATACTTGTCGCCAAGACAACGAACGCAACAGAAAGGCTGAGAAGAGCTCCAGTGGTAACAAGTGTGGCCGATATTCCTGAGGCGACACCTCTCCTCGTCACCGGGGTTGCGTTCATGATCGAGCTTATGTTCGGTGCGACGAACATTCCGCCGCCTATCCCGCTAACAACCATGAGCAGTGCTAGAATCGGGTAGGATGCTTCTCCGGGGACTATAGCGAAGCCGAACAGTGCTGCCGATGATATCAATAGACCTCCTGTGGTAAAACCTCTGGCCCCGTACTTGTCGGAGAGAAAACCGCTCAAGGGTCCAACGGTAACGAAGGCTACTGCGAACGGGATCAGAAGAATGCCAGCGGTCAGCGCATCGTAAAGCAACGCTCCCTGAAAGAAGATGGTCAGCACGAGTGAGATTCCACTCCTTGAGATAGAGGCGAGGAAGTTGCTCAGTATTCCAGCGGTAAACGGTCTGATCTTGAACAGGTTCAAATCCATCAGCGGAGTCGGGACTCTTAGCTCCACATAGCCAAACCCTGCGAGCGAGATCAAGCCCACGATCATTAGCCCTATGTCGAGGAGAGTGTATCCTGTTAGGGCTCCAAGGGTGAGCCCGATGAGGAAGACGGACAATCCTCCTGCGAACAGCAGATTCCCCGGGAGATCTATTCTTTCATGCTTGACAGTTCCGAGTTCCCGGAGTTTCTTGTAAGCCCAGAACGTCGCGAATGCTCCTATTGGGAGGTTTATCCAGAATATGGACTGCCAGCCCAACGCCACCGTCAGGACCCCGCCTAGTATGAGGCCAATTACGGATCCGCTGATACCTGCTACGAGATTGACCCCGATCGCGCGTCCCCGCTCGTTGGGAGGAAACGCGTCTGTCAAAATCGCCGCGTTGTTGGCCCAGATGAGCGCGGCGCCTACTCCCTGGACGAGACGGAAGAAAACCAGAATCGTCCCGGTGGTAGCAAGACTGCAAAGCCCTGAGCCGATCGTGAAAATGAGGAAGCCGAGGTTGTAGAGACGCACCTTTCCGTACATGTCGGCCAGTCGGCCGAACAAGAGTAGCAGAACAGCAGTCATGAGAATGTAGCCCATCAGGACCCAGAGGGCTTCGAAGGCGGAAGCATGTAATGTTCGAGTAATCGTTGGCAGTGCGATGAGGACAATGTTCCCATCAAGCTGGGACATGAACGCGCCAATAGTCGTGTTCGTCAGTACAGTGTACTTGTATTCCATCACACAGCCCCCGCTTTTTCCGGCTAAGTGAAACGTGCGCTGAGGGAATTCCTGTATAAGGTCTATTTTCCCGGTTTCACGCCATGGTAAGCAATCAGACGACGTTCCCCACTGTTCTCGTAACTGAAACGATTTATCCGGGTGGTGTCGCGCCCCTCTCGTTGTTCCATGGGCCTAAGAGAGCTTCTCATACCCCGAGAGAAGATCTTCTTTCAGCTTCTCGAGGAAGAATCGAAAAATGTCTTGGCTGGAGCCGTAGCTTTCAACGAGTTGATCCAGAACTTCGATCATTTGGCGGATAAGAGGAACAAGTTAAAGGACATTGAACATCACGGAGACGAGATCGTTCATTCAATCTATGACCGTCTCGTGAAGACTTTCATCACTCCCATCGATAGAGAAGACATTAGCAAGCTGGCTTCTCTCTACGACGATGTCTTGGACTACATCTACGCCGCTGTCAACCGTCTCTTTCTCTACGAGGTCGATTCACCAACGGAGCCGATGAGACGGTTCGCCGACCTGGTTTTGAAGTCGGTCCGGGAAATCGACTTCGCCTTCGCTAGTATTCAGAAAATCAAAGCCTCTGAGATTGAGGCTCGGTGCACTGAGGTTGACACCTTAGAGAACGAGGCTGACGTTGTTCTGAACGAGTCGGTCGCCGCCCTTTTCAAGACGACCGACGCGATCGCTATTATCAAGTTCAAGGAGATCTACGAACTGATGGAGACAATCACCGACAAGTGTGAGGATGTTGTCCAGGTGATCCGGGACATAATCCTGGAGTATTCCTAGCAAGAAGGTTCTCCCAGTGTCCGCTGCAGTATCGTTTGAGATAGTTGTCCTAGTGATTGTGGTTGCCTTAGGGTTTGACTTCATGAACGGGTTTCACGACGCGGCGAATTCCGTTGCAACTGTCGTCTCCACAAGGGTTCTTACTCCCCGTGTCGCTGTGCTCTGGGCTGCGTTCTTCAATTTCGTCGCGGCCTTCGTCTTTGGAGTCAACGTCGCATCTACCATCGGTAAGGGAACCATAGACCCGAAGATAGTCACCGCGTGGCTGCTTCTTGCCGTTCTCACAGGTGCCATCTCTTGGGACGTCATAACATGGTGGTTTGGACTGCCAACGAGTTCATCTCACGCCCTGGTGGGCGGCCTCATTGGCGCAGGGGTCGTGAAGGGAGGTTGGGGCGTAGTCCAGGTCGCTGGCGTCAGCAAGATAGCGTACTTCATAGTCTTGTCTCCCGTGATCGGCTTCTTCGCCGCCATTGGCCTGGTCCTACTAACAGTGAGAATTGCCATGCGATATTCCCGTTCCACATCCGATCACGCTTTCCGACGGCTGCAACTTGTATCTGCGGCGCTTTACAGTCTAGGGCACGGAACGAACGATGCGCAAAAGACAATGGGAATCATAGCGGCCCTTCTTTTCGCGCAGGGATTGTTAGGCTCAACATTCTATGTCCCATTCTACGTCATAGTGTTGGCTGGCACCGCGATGGGTTTTGGAACCTACTTCGGAGGATGGAGGATCGTTCGCACAATGGGCATGAAGATCACAAAGCTGCACCCTTTCGGCGGGTTCAGCGCTGAAACCGCGGCTGCCTCAACACTTTTCGCCACCGCATCCCTTGGAATCCCCGTGAGCACAACTCACACCATAGCTGGGGCGATCATGGGCGTCGGTTCGACGCGCAGACTCTCAGCCGTGAGATGGGGAGTGGCCCGTAGAATAGTGTACGCGTGGGTCCTCACGATTCCCGCCGCGGCCGCAATAGCCGGCCTATCATACTATGTTCTGAGCCTCGCAGGCCTCAGCTAGGCAAGATTGATGGCGGCTTCCCTCAAGCTTCCGCCTATAGGTATCGCTCTGGCGACTTGCTCTTTCGGGACATGATCACTCTAGATTTGGCCTCTGAGAGAGTCTCGTATCGTTCCGTCTTTCCATAACTGCTCTACTTGCGTTGCTCTGCAAGCTTTGCAGACGATAGTGACCCATCCACCAGCCGAGCCAGGGTGATTGCTAACTTCGTGTTCCATGACTTTGTTGCAACTCCAGCACCACATGACCTCCTTGACTATCGCCAATCGCATGAGGAGGGGGAAATGAGTGGGAGCGATTAAGGAGGAGATGGGAGGAAATGTGAAAGCATTTGTCGAGTGAACTTGCAAGCTTGGAGGGGATACGATGAATAATGATAATAGTTCAACCGGCACCTAGTTGGTAATCTACGAGGTGAGTATTTGGAATGGGCGTTGAAGAAAACCTGCGACTGATGCAGACACTAGACAATGCTTGGAATGCCAAAGATTGGGAAACGTTCATGAAGCGTCATTCTGAGAACGTTGCAGTGTACTGGCCCGGCCAACCAGAGCCAACGAGAGGACGGCACGCGCATCATAATGAATCTGTTGAGTTCTTCAAGGCATTTGACAATCATCTCGATAACAATCCCTACAAGATCCTCTTCGGCTACGGCGGCTACACGTGTTCAGTGGCCAGATGGACGGGCAAGAACATCGGACCGTTCATGGGCCCAGATGGGCGAATGATCCTTGCGACCAACAAGAAATTCGAACTCGAGTTCTGCACGGTTGCACAGTGGAAGAACAACGAAATTGTCGAGGAGAAACTCTTCTACGACTTAGTAGGACTGCTGAAACAGCTCGGCGTGACTCTAACAACAGAGACCCAAGCAGAGAAAGTGCCCGCGGTTTAGCAGATCCGCAAGATTGGGCTCTCCGGGATGCTCCCGGACAGATTGCCACTGGAAGGGCCTACCCGATGCAATACTCGATAATCATGAATGGAAATTGTTAACTACTTATCACGCTGAGACAAAAACTGTGAATTTCTGCACATGCCCAATATTCCGATAGCTAGGAAAGTCGTTAAGGAATGCCTACAGGTCAAGGAAGACGAACAGGTACTGATCCAGACTTGGGACCACACGCTCGACCTGTCCGACTCACTCTCTCAGGAGGTTTACGAGGTCGGAGCCATACCGTTTGTGAATCTCACTACGCAGAACTCTTTCCTCAACTACTTCACCACTCTTCCCGAAAAATACTACGGGAAGACCCCGCGAGCCATGCTCTCACTACTCGATCAGATTGACGCGCAGGTCGTCCTGTTCGGTCCCAAAGACCCGAAGGTTCTGACGATGGCTCCAGGAGAGCGCTTTTCCAAGTCTTTCGAATCAGAGAAGCCCGTAATGGAGAAGTTGCGAGAGCGAAAAATCCGGACAGCGTACCTCCCCGTGGGCTACATCACCCCCGAACGCGCCCTAAACTACGGTTTCGACCTGTCTAATTGGCGCAGCAACAACGACCAGGCGATAGACGTTGACATGCAGAAGATGGCAGCGCTCGGCCAGAACCTGGCCTCCAAGCTTCATAACGCAAGCAAGGTTCACGTCAGTCATAGCAACGGCACGGACTTGACGTTTGCCATCCGCGATCGTCCTGTCCACGTGCGGGACGGGATAATCGATCAGGAGGATGTTTCCAAGGGGAACTTTACCGAGTCTCTACCCTCGGGAAGTGTTCTGGTGGCACCCATTGAATCCAGCGCCGAGGGGACTGTCCTCTTTGACACTTCTCAGGCTTTGATGGGAAAGATGCTAAAGGGTTTCACAATGAGTTTCCGAAACGGAAAGCTAGCATCCTTCGATGCAAAGGAAAATCTCAACGCGTTCGCCGGCATGTACCGCGGCGCGACAGGCGACAAGGACCGCCTTGGCTGGTTCTCCATCGGGATCAATCCCAAGGCTCAACCCATCGGTCTGATCAGTATCGACGAACTCGCTCTCGGGGGCGTCACCATCGGGATCGGGTCCAACAAGGACTATGGAGGGGACAACGACACGACTGTTGGATACTCCCAGACCCTCAGCAAGGCCACCGTGGAAGTTGACGGAAGACCGCTACTCGTTGAAGGAAAGATCGAAGTCTAGTATCCCAAAACCTTCCCCCAAAAATGCCTCTCCGTCAGGTTCTGACAAACGCTACCCCAGGCTTCGGTGCCAACGACGAGGGCTTGGGCACTATTTAGTATGACTCAAGGCTTCGATTAGGGCCTTGGCGATTGCGTCTTCGTCGTGTCTGACCCCGTTGACGTAAAATGTTGGCGTGCCGTTGACACCACTCCTCACTCCACCCATGAAATCGTCCTTGATCCGTTTTTGATACATGTGCTGAGCTACCTCACGCTCGAATCTCTGAGTGTCCAAACCCAGCTTCTTTGCGTAACCGAGGGCGACACTAGAATCGCCGAGAGTTGCCTGGTGTTCGTAGAGAAAGTCGTGCATGGGCCAAAACTTTCCCTGGGCAGAGGCTGCCTCCGCTGTCTCAGCAGCGTTCATAGCATGCTCGTGCATGTTTGTCAACGGAAAGTTGCGAAACACGAACCGTAGTTCAGATCCGAGTTCCTTCTGGACCTTTTTCACTTCGGGATATGCTGCGCCACAATAGGGACACTGATAATCACCATACTCGACCAGCGTAAGAGAGGCATTCACGGGCCCTTCTATGTGATCGCGTTCAGCGGTTACCGGAATTTCCAGCCTCGGAGCCTGATATTTTTCCGCGGTTTCCCTACTTGTTGGTTCTAGCAGGGTCTTCCTTGCGGTTCGCTTTCGTGCAACCGTTGTCGTTCCTGACATTTTCGAGCTCAGTTCTTCTCTGCCGGTTGGGCCTTGTTCATATTCTCTAGGGCTGATAAGATGCCGTCGGCTCCAGGGTTGATCCCGTCAGGGGAGAGATGGCTCCACCTGATGACTCCCTTGTCGTCGATCACGAAGAGCGCCCGAGCGGACTCACCGATCTTCTCCTTGTAAGCGCCATATTTCTTGGATATAGATCCCTTCGGCTCGAAATCTGCTAGAACGGGGAAGTTGAGCTTCCGGTCCTTAGCGAAGGCTAAGTGGGACCAGATATTGTCGACTGAAATCGCAAGGAGTTCTGCGTTGAACTTTTTGAATTCTGGCATCACCATCGCATACAATGATAACTGGTCGGTGCACACGGGACTCCAGTCGGCAGGGTAGAAAGCGAGAATCACAGGCTGTCCTCGGAAATCGTTCAGGGACACCTTCTGGTCCGGTGTACTGTTAAGAGAAAAATTAGGAGCCGTCTTACCGGGTCCCAAGACAGAATCTACTTTCTTCACAATTTTCTTGGCCTTCAATGGCTGTTGCCGGCGACTTCTCGCCGCACCTTTGTTCTCCGGTTTCCTCATCCTACGCCTCTTGCCAGTTTGCGTCAAGCTGGTCTTCAGAGGAAACGTCCTCCTTCCATGAAGAGAAATGACATTGCAAAGCATTCTTCTCTCGCGCTATTTATAGACTAACTGTATTCCGACCGGTTCTACATCAAAGATTCTCCCAAGTTCATTCTGTTAGTGACCTCTTGAGGTCCAGGGGGTGACTCACGTCACGGGTCGATGCTGGTATAGTGCCTTGGCTTCAGAAGGTCGCTCACCACTTTCTCCCTTAACAGGGCGATTTGGTCCTTTAGAGACTCGCCGAACGCGAAGCCCGCCGCCCCCAGAGAATACTCTTTGTAGAGTTCTGTCACCGTCATATGAACAAAGACGCGAGTGCTGTTTCCGAAGACTCTCGTGAGGACTTCGATCACGTCGTCAAACCTGACGGAAATTTCGACAGGTTTGATCCCATTCCTCTCCAGTAACTGAAAAATCTCCTCCCTGACCGTTCTGCCAAGTATGACTTCAACAACAGTGGTGAAACATCGGTTCATGATAGACTGAAATGTTTCTGCTGCCGTGGTCGGCATAGAATAGTCCCCTCGCGCATTCAATAGTTGCCGTAATGTTCAGTTGTGTTCAACCGTGGAATCCGTTGTCTGGTTACACAAAGCTTGTCGCACGAGAAGCACCGTCTCGGCGCGAGAATATGCTGGCTGAAGACGTCTCCGGCGAGGACGGAACGGCGCTAGAACCCCAGATTGAAGCGGGACAAGTGGGTGTTGAGAAGTCTAAGCCTAGCGACCTTCTGGACCTTATGTCAAGATTCCTAGAATCGCCAGGAAATGTTCTGCTAATACAAGGGGCCCCTGGTACTGGGAAAACAACTCTCGCCCTTGAACTTCTTAACAAGATGAAAGGAACTCGCATCGGTGCCCACATAATTTCTGCCAATAAAGTGTACGTGTCGAGCCGGGTCTCTTCTTCGAAACTGCAGCGACACTTCCCTGGAATCCATGAGGTGTTCGATTCTATGTCTGGAAAAGAGGCCGGGGGGAAACGGATGCCGGTAGGAGGAGAGAACCGAAGAGAAGGAGCGGCGAGCATTGTTGACAGAATTCTTGCATTGAAACGGGCCAAACAGAAAGGCATCATAGTTATTGATAGCTGGGAGGGCGCGGTAGCGAGCGCGACGGAAGATGAACGTCGCGCCCTGGAGACAGCGATCTTTCAAGATCTGGATGAGAGCAAACTAAGCGCGGTGATTGTGAGCGAGAGCGAAAACTCTCCTAAGCTCGACTATCTCGTGGACGGCATCGTTACACTGTCGCTAACCCACTTGGAAGATAGGACTGTGAGAAGCGTAGTTGTCAACAAGCTTCGCGGGTTCAGGCTCCACACCCAAGGGGCGCTGTTTTCACTCGATATGGGCAAGTTCACCCTCCTACCGAGGGTTGAATTTCATTTTGACATTGATAGATCGGTCAATCCGAAGCTACTCAGCCCTGTCCGTAATTCCCAGTTCTCCTACTCAACCGGTAGTCCGGATCTTGACGCGTTGCTGGACGGTGGAGTCAGGAAGGGTTCTTCTCTTCTGTTGGACGTCAACAGTACGGTCTCACCGCACTCCGTGAAGCTTCTCCTCGACATAATGGCAGCGAACTTCATCAATCAGGGAGGGACTGCGTTCATCATTCCCTACAGCATATTCAGTTCACAGAACATTGCTGAGTCTCTGAAGACATACGTTGGAGACATGGTACTGAACGAGAGGGTCCGGATCGCGGAGTTCAACCAGGCTCTTCGCGATGAGAAATGGCGGGTGAAGCTTTCAGGCAATCTAACAGGAGACCTAGCCGCGTTCAATAATGCATGGAACGAGCTTGGAGCCATCTCACCCGCGAGGGTGCTAAAATACGATTTCGACAAGGCAGTCCAGCTTTACGGTGAAACTCTAGGTCTGCCGGGGATCGCCGAAATAGGGGCAGGCATCCGTGATGCAGGGGCACTCAGCGTTGGCGTAATCTCACGACCGACCAGTCTCAGAGAAGAGCTTCTGAGAGCCGTTGACTACCACTTGAAGATGCAGACAGTCAACGGGTCACTGCTCATCTACGGCGTCAAACCGATTACAAACGTTCACGGCGTAAAATTCCGCTTTGAACGAGGCTACCCTAGACTGTCTTTGACCGAAATCGTCTAGTTGATGCTCGCGGGAGGCGGAAAGAGGGGTTACCGCTTGTCTCGAATGCTGGAAACGCTAGGCGTATCCGGCTGTTCCCTCATTCGTTTTCCCACGTAGTCTGGGCGATCCATGCGAACGAACTTAATGCCTGGGTTTCAACTGGCTGTCGACTACTGGTTCGACCGCGTCCTACAAGGAATGGGCGGACCCATCCGGGACTGGATCTACGATTTCCTGAACAAGAAGGGCATTAGCAGGGAAGATATCCCCGGCAGATTTGAGGATGTTGTGAAGACACTCATGGAGAGGTTAGGGACAAGTGCGCGTGTCATCGCTTACAGGACGGTAGTTGAGCTGTACAAGGAGTTCGCCCTGCCCCCGAATTTCGACTATGACGATTCACTGCCGGACAGGTTTGTCTATCTCAAAGAGAGAGTTGTATCAGATAGGCTGCATCCGACGACCCCTAGTCTAAGATTCCCAACCTAGCAGGCGTCTTTCATCGGAAATCGTGAACTAACGTTTCTCTAGTCCGCAACACCTAGATGGGAGATGAACAGGGGAGGCCTATGTGGATTGTTTTAGAAACGAAGATATGATAGCGTTGAATTCTTCGGGTCTGGACATGTTTGCGATATGGTCCGCGCCCCTTATGACGCTGAGCGTCGATCCGCGTATTAGTTCGTGAAGTCTCTTGGTCATCAACTGCATACCCTTCACGTCTTGGTCCCCCACGATTAGCATCGTGGGCATATGAATCTGATTCAGCTTCGTGAAGGCCGGTGGCTCAGGGGACTTTTGTAGCTTGTGCGGCGGATTCTTGTGGATGTGTGAGTTAGCCGTTGCTATGTTGAGAATGCGACTCTTGCTCGCCGTTCCTTGGGCAGAGGCCCAAATCTCAAGATCCATCTTGACAGCGTCGTCTATTCTGTTCTCACTAATTGCAAGATCCTGCAGGTCCCCCTTCTTATCAAGCTCTTTCCACTCCCGATCTTCCTCCGGCCCCGAGCTCTTGTAGCCACGTATCCCGGGCGAGACAAGAATCAGAGAGTTGACCATTGCGGGGTGGACAGAGGCAAAGTCGAGTACGATTCTACCACCGTTGGAGACGCCAAGAATATTGGCGCTCTCAATGTTGAGGTGCTTGAGCAGAGCGAACAGGTCTTCTGCGTCTGAATACTCTTCACTAGGCCTGCTTGATCTTCCGAATCCTCTCACGTCATAACGTATGACTCGGTTTCCCTTCGCGAATAGCTGGAACTGGTCGTCCCACATTCTGCTGTCGAGGAACCCGGCGTGTACAAACACAAGAGGGGTCCCTTCGCCGGCGGTTTCGTAGTACAGGTTTCCTCCGCGAACGGGTGTATAGCTCATTTACGCTGCCCGGTTTGCCGCGACGTAGTATTGTTCCTTGGGGACTTCTTGTATGACTACTATTGTCTGGTCCCGTGGCGCTTTTGCGATCTTCTCCACGGCGTCTGTGATAGCCTTGGCCAGCTCGTCCTTCTGCTGTTGCGTTCTTCCTGGATACATTAAGACTCTAACAATTGGCATGAAAATCGACTATACGTTTCCCATTCAAGAAAGTTTGCCTGGTCGTGAAATCCGATTGATCCTCCTCGACGAAACGAAGAGATCTGTTCTTCCTCACATCGCGAATCTCTTGCGCGAGCGAAATCCGAGGTAGGCCGCCGATATCACTAGTACGATCGCTATCGCGATAACGATTCCGTAGAACTCGGTTGGTGGCAGCCCAAAGATTCCGGCTGTTGAACTGTTGGGTTGAGGCGACGGGCTTGGCCCTGGCCCAGAAGGTGGAGAGGACGAGGCAACCGCGTGAACATAGATGGGAGCGGTGTAGGTTATGTTGTAGTAGCTGCATTGACAGAACCATCGGTGTGACATCGAAGTTGTGGTAACCAGAACGACATAATCGCCCTGGGGCGTTGTTGAAGGTATGTTGATGGTCAGATCCAGAGTGACTGGAGCAGTTGAAGCCGAGAAGTTGATGAAACTATTGCTAAAGGATACTGTCGGCCCAGATGGCGAGATGACGGCGGACATGGCGACGGTCAGGTTGAAGCTGCTGAGGCTGCTTACGACGACCTGAGATGTGGCCGATGATCCTGTTGATATGTCGAATTGGGCGGGGTTCAGGAGGACACGGACTGGAGATACGGTTTCGTTAACCCAGACCCAGTGGGAAAATCCGGTCGAGTTTGAAGCTGTCACAAGAAGATTTGCGTTGCCCGAAGCGGTATACCAAAGGGGATATCCGTCGATCTGGTAGGGTGTCGACGCTGTGATGGTGAGGGTAGAACTCTCGGAGATTGCTGGGCTTATTATCGTTGAAGCGGGGCTCAGACTTGAGAGCAGGCCGTAGCCCTGTACCTGTAGTGTCAAACCTCCACTGAAGCCGTTGACGCTGTTGAGAGAAATAATGGAGGATGTCGTGGAGCCGATGCTCAGGTTGACATGAGATGGTTGGGCTGAAAGAGCAAAGTCGGGGCCTGTCACTGGACCCTCAACGGTGATGGTCATGGGAATAGCGTGGGATACATAGCCGAATCCAACTTGAATGCCAGTCGAAGCGTCGAGCCACACGTTGTATGTTCCGAGCCCTGTGAATTCGTCAGCCATCACCATGAATTCGGTCGAGTTGGTCCCTCCAGGTGAAACAGTCGGATATGATGGGAAGAAGTTGGTTCTGGGGTTTGGTGGCAGAACCGAGAGAGGCGCCGCTTCCAGCATCATTCCTCCTGCAAACCCGTTCAGGCTAGTGAAGGTGATTGTGGAGATTGCCAGCGTTCCTTGATGAACAACCAGGTTGGCCGGGCTGGCGGACATCTCAAAGTCAGGTCCCACCGTGGCCACGAGATAGGCCGAGTGGGACAGCACTCCACCCGGCAACTTAGTGACTGCAGACATCTGAATACTATAGGGTCCAGGTATCGCCGTTGCATCGACAGAAACCTTGACCGCGAAGGACTGAGACATTGAAGGAGTGACCAGGACGCTCGAATACGTAACGTCGACAGACGGTGGGTCCGAAGTAGTAGGGCTAAGAGAGATCGTTGTATTCACGTAGCCAGAGAACGTGTCGAGACTGCTCAAGGTGACCGTTGTTTGCAAGGATCCCGACATGCCTGGGGTGAAGGTCAGGATGGACGGACTTGCTGAGATAGTGAAGTCCGGGCCTGTCACGATTATTGTGACGCTTGTCCTCTGAGTGTATGACGGGGTCGGGACCGGATTCGTTTCGGCTATGTTTACCGGGTATTGGCCAGCCAACGTCATGGATGACGATGAGACTGTAAGAATGGACTGAACTGTACTAGTCGGGTCTAGAAGTTGCAGACTCGGCGGGTTGAAACTGCATGTCAAGCCGGCGCAGGTTGCCGAAAGGCCTGTCGTTCCTGTCCAGCCCCCTAGGCTCGACAGAGTGATGGTTGAGCTTGCTTGTCCGCCTTGGGCTAGGGCTAGCGGGGTAGGATTCGCGTTAAGCGCGAAGCCGTAGTCTACGAGAACGTCGAGGTAGACCATTTGGGTTATGGGTCCACTGGTCGCGTTTAACACCACGGTATAGGCTCCTACTGGGACTGTAGCCGGAACTGACAGTCCCATGTTTGTTACTCCGGGTTGCGGACCTGGTTGGACTATCACGCTTGAGCTTTCAAAGGAAAGAACAAGGCGAGACGGAAAGGAAGCAGCTTGAAGGCTAACCGTTCCAGAAAATCCATTTGTGCTGCTTACCACAATCGTGGACCCCGAGGAGGACCCTCTGAGGATATGCCATCCTCCGGATAAGCCCGAGCTGGAGTCGACGGAGAAGTTCGGGGCTGTACCAAGGACCACATTGTACTTGATCGTAAGGGTGTGGGTCAAAGTTCCGTCTGTCGCAGTTACATTCACTAAGAAGTTGCCGGGCGTGCTTTCGCGGGCAAGAAGATGCAGACTGACGGTAGGAGTAGTTGGGCCTAGGGTGACACTGTTCGCCTGAAGCGAAGAGTAGAATCCCGGGGGAGAGGACAGCGTCAGGGTCACGGTGCCGGAGTACCCGTCTTGTCCGGTCAGGATTATCGTATCGAACGGCGTTCCCGTAACATAGGTCCACCAAGCTGAAATAGTGAAGTCAGGAGTTGCTCCGGCAACTGTTGGAGCATGAAATAATAGAGGCAGGAGGAGTAGAGTCAACACAAACGGCGCTAGGCGCAAAAGCTACCGTTAAGGTATGGGTGGGTGGGGATATACGGGTTACCCAACCGAAAAATATGGCGGATCGAAGAACAACCAGCCCAGTACGTAATCTGACCCAGCCGAAGATGAAGAGCTTGTCCACATGATCGCCCAATAGCTGAGGAGGACTGTCGTTGATCATTCAGCGGTTTTTTCGTTGCTTCTCCATTTGGTGGAGCCGTGTATTTCTCCCTGTAGAACATCGTAAGCTAGGGGTCCGTCTCTGTCGTCGACGACCATTATGATGTCTCCGTAGCCTAGAAACGCGTCTAGGATGTTGATGCCGTTTCTGAACAATAATTCAGTGATGTAGGATGCTATTCCAGGGGTCATCTCAGCGCGTGGCAAAAGATTGAGTGTCAGCTTGGCAACGTTCGCCTGTGTCGTGGCCTCTCGAAGATGCTCTAGTTTTCCTCGGACTAGTGCGTAGTCCTCTCCGGGGAGGATGAGTTTGATCGAGTTTGAGAGTGGGAAGATGTGTGGGAACTCCGAGAGATCGCCCCAGACTTCTGATAATTCTTTGATTATGGTTGAGAACTGGGTTTTTGGGGCTCTTATGGTCACGTCTACTATGCCGCTCGAAAGCGAGATTCTTGCGTCCTTGAGAACTCTCGACGCGTCAGGGCTCTTGTCGTTGGATAGGGTGTCGGAGAATCTCTTGATCGCTACGACTAGCGTGTTGATGGTCGCATCTTTCCCGCTGAGTTGTTTGACTTGTGGTTGGATGAGTTGTGCGAGGGAGTGGAAGTTCATGAGTTTCATTTTGAGGCATTGGTAGACGGGGTAGTTTCTGGTCAGAATCTCTCGTACCGCTTCGGGGACGCTTACGCTGTTCCTTTGAGCCGTCAACTCTTTCTGCTCCTCGTGTAATATACCGCGGGTCTGGAATAAAAGTCTTATAAGCAAGTAACGGGTGTTACTGTATTGCAATAAAATGCAGTAGAAAAAACAACAATGCAAACCAATATGAATTTCCCGACCTACGTGTTCGCGACCGTCAATCCGGGCCGCAGCACCAACGTGGTTGAGGAGCTAAAGCGAAACAGCCAGATTGACATGATCGCACCGGTCACAGGCCGATACGACCTAGTTCTACGCCTGAAACCAAACACACCACACAACGTATACCAGACAGTCAAAGAAATCCGCAACATCAGCGACGTAGTCACCACCGACACTCACACCGGCTTCGACGGTATTCAGCCGACCAAGAAATTCGAGAACCAAATGGCTCTCGGCGTTTCTTTGTTAACATGTGAGCACACTACCAGCGAGAACGTCATCAAGCAGCTCAGCAGCATCCCAGGCTTCGTAGAAGCATCTACGGTACCCGGACAGTTCGACATAGTCGCCCTCTGGCAAGCAAGAACCTCTGAAGACATTGTGAAGACTTCCGTTGAGAGAGTTAGTAACCTCCCAGGCATCTTCAAGAGCGAGACACTTCTCGCTTATGCACCGTTCTTCAAAGCGTAATCATCCGATAATAGCTCCGTCAACCTCCCCCCTTTTTAGACCCCCGAATAGATCCCGAGTACAACGATCAGATTGATTCACCTGAGAGAGATCTCAAGTTTACCATAGGATTCGAGAAGAGCGAGGTTCCCCAAGGAGCTTTTTTCCGGACACCTGGGCGGGACCCCGCAAAGACGAGATTCTCTCGAAGAGCAGCGTCCTACTCTTTGTGTTTCTTTGATTCGAACCGTCTCTGCCTACGACTACGCCTGCTCTTGCTATTGCGAGCAGGCTGTCCACGTTTCCCAGAATCCTCTGGCATGTTGAATTGTTCGCTCCGCTTCCTAGAGATATGATGAGAGGGCGGAATGATGGAAGATAAGTTTTCCCGGACTCTCTCAGCTTGATATTATCGAGCAGGCAGGGAAAAGGTCATACAGATGTCCTGATAATCTTGATTGGAGACCTGGATTGGCCGGTCATCATCCTGTAGGACATGGACAATCTGCACCCACAACACCCGGCGGCTGGATTGATTATTGGACAGGCTACTATAACAAGAGTGCTCAGCTGAAACGGGCGAGCCAGGAGAGCTGGAACGCCACCCGAGAGATATGGAAGAGAAAGCTCGTCCAGGCCAGGAGGATCCGTTGTCAAAAATGCATCGAAATCGTGAAGCTGTGGCTCAGAACCTACGGGTACGGACCCGGAAGGCGTGTTCTGGAGGAGAACCTGTCCCAGCGTGGCAAGACGAGAAGAACAACTTTCTAGACTCGCCTTTTCGCTCGTTTCTCGTTCTCAGCAATGCGCTCCTTGACAAGTTTTGTCACAAGCGCGGCCGGAAGCGGTTTGTCAGGCGAAAAGTGTATGGTAGCACCTCTGACATCGTACCCCTTTAGCTCGTCTGCTCGTGCGAGTGCGAGTTTGGGAATCATGCTCGAACTCATGACGTAGAACGAACAGCGATTCCCTGCCGCGCCGAAGCCAACCAGGGGATGACCTTGAAGCTTGAAAATTGGAACCCTGTAGCTGACGACTTCACCTGTTCCGGGTGCGGCGGCCTTGATGATCTTGCGAAGCCTTTCGAGCGCGGCCCGCATAACTTCCGGCAGCGCCACGAGATAACCGTCGACGCTCTCCGCTCTCGCGCTCTTCTTCGCGGGCACGGTTTTCAGAACCGGTTTTTCCGGCAGGCTTATATGATTTCCAGCCTGTAAACGTACCAGTCGTCTAAAGTATCTCTTCGGGCCATTTCTCTAAGACCCTTAGGGACAACGAGTCAGAAAAAAATGGTGTGAAAAAAAACATGTCCTCGATAAAAGTGATGGTAGCGTTCGGACAGCAGACCTTCAACCTAATAGACGCAGAGGCGAAGGAGAGGGGAGTCACGGTTCAAGAATTACTGCGCGCTGTCATTATCCCCGACTGGTTCCGGACCCACGGCGAGCTATTGACCAAGATCACTATGCCTGGTGCGAACAGGAGAATACAGCCTTTGACCAAGGCGGAGCCGAGTCTTGATCAGGATCAGGGCTCCAAGTTCCATTCCAACCGGCTATACTTGGTCTGATACAACTCCTCTGCCAAACCCAACTCCTCTTTTGTCAGATCCCCAGACTTTACCCTAACCCCGTAACAGCTCTCAATCCCACTCACAATAGCATCCCGAACCTCGCGTGTGGAAACGTCTCGTCCCAGTTCGTCCCGCACAGTCGTCACTCTCTTCTGCACACTCGCAACATGTCTATCCTCCAGCTTCGCCCGCGGAACATTCAACACCTTCCCAAGAATACTCAAGTCCGAACCAACCAGAATACAGCCATGATGGAATATTGTGTTCCACCGAATACTTCCCGCAGCCCCGGACACTTTCTTTCCGTCAACCTGGATATCGTTTACAGGCTGAAACTGGGCCTTCACTCCGAGCTTACGTAAGCCCTGGACTGAGCCTTCTGAGAGTTTTTCAAATACAGATTGCAGATTCAGGCCTGGAACCAGTGGATGACCCTTCCGCAACGATATCGCATAGTTCAAGTTCCCACTGTCATGGTATACTGCGCCCCCGCCGGTAAACCTCCGGACAATCTCGGTCTCGGTCTCCTTGCAAGCCTCCATGTTCACCTCCAGCCGGGCGGACTGAAAACAACCGATAACAATCGTGTTGGAGTTGTGCCAGAAACGGACGGTACTGGGAGATTTTCCCTCCCCAACGACCCGGGGTATCGCTTCCTCCACCGCCATGTTCATGAACGGATTATCAGGATACTCAATATCGACCAGTCGCCAGGTTTCCAAGATCTATACCGTCTCCTTCGCTGAGAGTATTGCTTTCACAAAATCATCAGAGGAAACCCCTAGCCCCTGAGCCCCCGTCCCGCGGAAAAACCGGTCAACTAGAAGACGCAATTCCGGCTCTCGCAAGGGAACATCCTCCAGCATTTTCTCAAGTTTCCCCAGACTCTCTTCGGGAATCAGGAAAAAATCTCCCGTAATCTTGACCGACCGGATCTGGCCCTGATCCTCTTTCAGTCTGATCCTGACCAGTTTTCCGCCGGGAGCCTTGTAGTCCGCGGACTTCAACTTTTCCAATTTCGCGGTGCTCATAGAGAAGTGAGCATGGGCTAAATTTGGTTTTGCGCCATAAGCCGGAGGAACGCCGAAATTGGTCTCTATTTAGATCACTCTTCCGCGAAACGTAGGAGATGAAGAAATTGGGGGGAGAGGAATGAGGTTTCAGACAGCTAGTGTTGGCGGTCGCTTGAGGTACATTCCTAGACGGAACGTGGGCCTCTCCCCGCGCCGTTCGGTTTCAGGTTTTATGCGGCGATCTTGAAGGAGCCCTTCTGGGTCGAAGTGCTCAGCTGTGAGAGAGTGTTCGACGAGTAGCCCCAGTCGATTTGCGCTGTGAAGTTGATGCTTAGTCCTGTGGCGCTAGAGTCGAAGCTCTGGTTGACCGTTATTGTCACTGTTTGGCCTGCCGGTATGAGGACTGGCCCTGAGTTAGCGATGAACGTCACCCTGCCCGTCGTGTCTGAGCCGACGATTCGAACGTTGACCCATAATGCTAGGTTCGGGTTGGGGTTGGTGACCTTCGCGGTCCACGTCTGAGTGTTGCCGGCATGGGAGAGTGAGAGTCTCTTCGTCCACGACAGACTGGCGAAGGTTGGCGGGGAAGCTTGTTTGACAGTGATGAGGATTGACTTGGTTGTGGACATCGTTGGGGAGCCGTTGTCTGTAGCCGTGAAGGTGATGTTGAACGTCGTTCCAATTTGGGTCGAGTCCGGGTCAAAGGTGAAGGTTCCACTGGCAGGATTTCCTGTAACGGTCGGGAAACTCATCCCCGGGGCGAGTCCCCCCGTGGTGAGGATGATCATATTCGTCGGTAAGTCACTATCAGTCGCGCTGACCGAGAATGAGGTTGTTGTATTGACGGTGGCTGTGGCAGATGAGGGGGCGGAGATGACTGGTGGAACGTTGGCCTCGTTAACTGTTATGAGGACGGGCTGGCTGGTGGAGAGCGCGGGCGATCCATTGTCCGTGGCTGTGAATGATATTGTGTAGTTTCCGGGTCCCTGTGCTTCGTTAGGTGTCCAGTTGAACGTCCCAGTCACCGAGCCTTTGGTTGGTGTTGAGGTAAAGGATGCTCCGCTCGGAAGCCCTGAAGAAGTCATGGTGATCGTCTGGGAAGAATCGTCAGTGGCGAAGACGGCGAAACTTAGCGGCGTCAGTTCGTTCACGTTTTGAGACGCTGGAACCGACAGGGTTGGAGCGGTATTGGATGATGAGGATGGGGTTGTAGTTATCATCAACTGGGGTGCGAATGCACCGCCGCTGTTTTCCTTAGAGGCGAAATGAGACCCGTCGCCTGTTGGTGATGATGATGTGACCCTTAGACTCACAACCCCATTTCCGGTAACCAGCGAGGTCATGGATACGTTGTACCAGATGTTGGTTGTGACTGGGCCTAGTGAGTAGAAGATGGCTGGGTCGGCGGGCGGTGCGTTATTCCAAGTTGCATTGCTCTCGGTCCAACTGGCGGGCGCGGTGTGAAAGTTTCCACCCTTGTCGGACGTGTCGATCTGATAGAGCCTTAGAGTAGCGCTTGTGATCTGGCCTGTGACTTGGACGTTGAACTTGATCAGAATGTCTTTGATTGGACTAGTGTCCGTTGTTATCTCCGTAGACGTGCCATAGTTAGTCGTTGGAGTATCCTGTTCAACGTATGTATCATCTGTAGGGTTGAACCTGTACGTGGTCTGATTCTGCGCGCCTACACTGACGATTTGCGAGGAGGTTGCGGTAGTGGTCTTTGAGTCAGTTGTTGTCAGTGTCACCGTGTATCTTCCTGCAGAGGAATAGGAGTGGGTTGCAGTGGCGCCTGTGGCTAACCCGCCGTCTCCGAAGTTCCAGTTGAAGGTGTAGGGCCCCGTTCCTCCGGTGGCTGTTCCGGTGAAGCTGACCGCTGTGGCAGGTGAGGGACTGGATGGGGAGTACGTGAAACTGGTTGTTAGGGGCTGGGGGCTTGAGGAGAGTTTCCAGGCTGTGAATGGATGGAGCTCCCAGTGGCCTGCGTCCCAGTAGACAAATCCCTGAACGTCCAGGGAGGTGCTTCCCGTGGAGAAGTACTGGGTGATGGTGTTGTTGTCGCATGGGAAGTGTCCAGGGCCACAATATCCCCTGGCCATCCAGTCCTGGTCAAATTCAATGTGGATGCCGGTACTTCCTCCTCCAATTGAGTGAATGTCACCGTAATCATCGCAGAACGTGTCTGACTTTCCGTCTCCATTACGGTCTGGGTAAGGGCCGCCCCCATTGACGGAGTTGTAGGTTGTGGAACAGTCACCGTAAGTCAGGTGTGGCAGGTAGATTCCGTTAATCTGGACGAGTGTCGAAACAGGCTTGCCGTTCACGTTGGTGATCGTGCAGGGTGGAGAAAGGGCCCGCTTGTTGGGAACACCTCCGGTGGAAGAGCTTGTCTGCCATGGAGTCGAGATGGCTCCAGAGGCGCCTGTGACATTCTGGAAGGTTGTCACCAGCGCACTGCAGGAAACGTTCGGATTCCAGGATGAAACAGATTGAGCGACTACTGCAGGGAAAGAGGCTGCAAACATCAGGCTTAACGTTCCGAAGATGAGGAGCGCAAGCAAGGAGGACTCCCGAAAATTATGAGTTGGAGATGGTGAGAAGAGAGTTGAAGGATTATTAGACACGTGAGGACTCCGACGAACAACCTATTTAATCGTTCCAAGTATTGCGCTGCAAAAAGCTATCCTAGGATACCCGAGTCATCATCTAGGGATGTTTACCGAGAGCAATTGTTTACGTCTCCTCAATGTTGTATAGAAGAGCCCAGTGACATTAGACGGTCGCTTGCGGTACTCATATGGATTTTCAGGGGGGTAAATTTGGATTTCCACCACCCGAGACGGGAGAAGGAGAATCCTGGCTGCTTAGATCCAGCCGCTTCTCTTGAACGTGTAGACGAATCCGAGCGATATGAAGATCATCGCGAGGATCAGTACGTAGAATCCGAGCGGATCACCAGTCCCCGGTTGGGAGAAACCTGGGGTGAAGTTCATTCCATAGATTCCTGCGAGGAGCGTGAGTGGAAGAAATATTGTCGCAACCAGGGTAAGAACCTTGATTGTGTTATCTGTTGAAGCTGAGTGTAGGCTGATGTACAGGTCGCGGACATCGCTCGTCCTGTCACGGTCATTGTCAATCGTCTCCAACAACTGGAAAGAGTGATCATAGACATCTCTGAAGCTTCTCAGACTCGCATCAGCCACGAAAGGCACCGCGCCGCGCATCACCATCCCCAGCATATCCCGGGTCGGCGTAAGAGAACGCCGGAGCGCCATCAACCGTTTACGCACGCCTTCTATCGTCGTTATGATCGCTACAATATTCTCCATCCTCTTCACACGCGTCTTGAACGTCGTGGTCGCCTTCTTGTCGATCTCCTCCAAACGATTTTCTTCCTCGTCTAGAATAGGATAGTAAGCGTCGACTGCAAAGTCCAGGAAGATGTAGAAGAGCAGGTCCGGAGTGGGACTTGTTGTGAGGGGTGACAGGCCTCTTGCCCTGATCCTGGCGTCCACCGAATGGATTAGCTCTGAATCGACCGAGTGAATGGTGATGATCCAGTTTTTCTGGAAGAAGACGAATAGCTCGACTATCTCGCTACTATGACCCTTCACAACGGGCACGTGGACTACGGCGAACACGTTCTTCCCATAATCCTCCATCTTCGGCCGCTGATTTCGATGGATCACATCCTCTACCGCATATTCGTCGAGGCCAAACCTCTGCCTCAGATCAGCCAGCTCCTGGTCCGTCGGGCTCTCCGCGTCAACCCAGAGCATCTCACCAGAACCGATCTGCTCGGGAAACACGGTTACGGTCTCTGACCGGGCGCCTCCATTGGACTTGAGAAGAGTGAGAGTGATCAACGCACAACCTCAGCCACCGAACATCAAATAAAAAGAAGCTGACATGGACCAGGAGATGTACCCAGTCGCCCCATATTGTTTCGCCGGGGCCGGTCAGGGCCGGCCATGAGCGTGGGGGTCATCGGGTACTAATCTTTCCGTTGAATGAGTTCTTGTTTCTTACGACGGTCAAGAACAGTCAGAATCTAACCGGTCTTCCATCGAAATAATGATTCGTCAAAAAAATACTCCTTCTTGTAGGTAGAGCCTACGCCCCGGAAGCCCTGCCATCTATCCGTCCTCCGATCATACGATGTTTCAACCCTCTCTAGAGGCTCGATCATTGTCTCGGGACGCAACATCTGTCCGACAATACCTGTCAGATGTCCTATCTGGTCCATAGCGGACCCCAGCTCCTCATCCCCCAAGAGGCCGAGAGAGAAGATCAGCCTGACTTTTTCCTCGGCAAAAGTAAGCGTGAAGGCTGCTCCGAGCCGGCCCCTCCGATACCTGATCTGCTTGAACAAGTCCTTGAGATCACGCCAGTCGTGCTGGAAGATGTCGGTGAAGAAGTTCCGCTCGTAAGGATGATGAAATACGATGTTGACACGGGTCCCCATGGATTCGTCGAGAAGCTCAGAGTACGCCGGCTGCTCTAGCCGGAAATGTTTCTTGAGAAGCTTGTAGAGAGCC
Organism: Candidatus Bathyarchaeota archaeon; assembly: GCA_005888755.1. Lineage (GTDB taxonomy): Archaea > Thermoproteota > Bathyarchaeia > 40CM-2-53-6 > 40CM-2-53-6 > 40CM-2-53-6. Next base: position 4,284 of record VBBQ01000040.1, on the reverse strand, counting down.
TCATGCTCAAACGGAGACAACTCACCCTCGACAAGGATCTCCGCTACAGGTTTGCCGGCAACCAAAGGGGCGTTCTTCGACGAAACGTTCGACACAACTGAGCATAATATCGCAGAGGAAGAAGAACTTGTCTCAGACTACCTGTGGCGGCTGCAGAGTTTGCGCTGCACAAGCTCCACATGACCCTTATGATCCTTCGAAAAAACAAGAACACAACCACAGGCAATCTTCTCACTCCATTGAGTACTTCCCATCCCCGAAGACCGCGCCGTTGGTCTCGAATGCTCTTTCTGCATCAAGAGAAACAATTTGCCCATATTCTTCGACTTGCTTCTTCCATGTATCATGTCGAGGGGTTCGCTCGCCCTTCAATCTGGAGAGACGATTGTTTGGCAAGGGATACCATTCTACCCGAAATTGGGCCTGCCTGTGGTGAGCCTTGTTACAGCCGGTCTCACTGCTATGTACTATCTTATTCCACAGTTGGTTCCGGCCTTGAGGGACGCGAGCCAAGGGCTTAGTCTTGTCTTCGGCCTCCTTGTCCTCATGTGGCTATATATCGATGCGAAGTATAGGGCTGTCACTTACTATATTACAGATAGACGAATAATTCGAAGTCAGAGACTTCCCATCCTGGGGAACACTCAGGAAATTCCACTCCAATCCCTTGTTAGGATTCGAGTGAAGCGTGTGCGTGGAAGAGGTTACGTGGTCTTTCAATCACGAGACACTTCAACGCTCACCTTCGGCGATCTACACGAAAACCCCCAAGAAATCAAAAAAACAACGGAAAGAATCATACTTGCCGGGAGACAGAGCTTCCATCAAGAATAGTAGATTCGTTCCGCTGTACTCCAGCAATCCTTTTTTTCTCGGCTGTCTCAAGCTATCTCATTATTCTAAGACTGTGAGCAAGACAAAATGCGAATGCGTTCCTTTGTGATTGGTGTCGTAGCATTGGTCGTCGGCGGGTCGCTTCTGGGTTATCTGCCATTAGACCCAATCTGGGGTTTCGTGTTGATAGTATCGGTCGGGATATTCTGGCTTGTGGACAAAGAGAAGGAGCTGCCCCAGTCGCCCGAGTTAAGCGAGCCCTTGAACACGAGAGACACTACAAGAGTTATTGCATTCTTCATCTTCTTGATAGTGATTGGGCTATTCAACCTGTTACCATACTTGATGGCGATTGGCTACTCTTCTGGAACGATTGCCATGTTCATTACATTCGATGCCTGTCTCTTCATAATCATAGTCATCGGGGTTCTGTCTGAACGCCGTAGAAAAATAATCCGTAACAAAATTCAAAAGCTCTTCGAGGACAAGTCAGCCAACAAGACCGGACTGTAAAGAGCACACCGCGTTCTTGATTAGTCGGACTCAGCCCTGCTATTCTTAGGATGATTCGAACAAGATGCCCAATTTGTGGTGTCGAGGTCGAGGCGATGCTCTATAGAGCTCATCGGGAAGCCTCACATCCAGACTATGTGCAGTGGGGTAGACGCAAGGTAAGACTCTCCATTTATGTCCTCTTCTCCTGGTTTGCACTATTCGTTGTGGATGCGTTATTTGGTCGATTTCTTACCCCGGATTTTCTTTTCGCTGGTGTCGTCGCATACGCACTCGGAACATTAATTGTCGCTATGTTGGTAGAACGCAGGAAGATACGAGAGCTAAGATCTGCATGGAAGGAAACTCACCCGCTTTTCGAGAAGGCAACATAGACTTGAAGCCTCGAACTGGGAGTTGGCGTGTCTACAAAATCCTCGCTACGATTAATCTGGCGGTCTGGATAGGGGTAGCGATCTTGTTCTGGTTCGGTCTCTCTTCTTTGAATGATCGGTGGATTGTTTTTCCTGCCGTCTCCTTGTTGGTAATTACAATAGCCTATCCGAATCTCTACCATATGCCCCAGAAAAAGAGTCCCACACAACCGTGACGATTCCGAGATGAATCGAACCTTTCCAGCAACCCTTTTTTTTCTTGGACCCATCTAATCCTCAGGAACCAAATGGCGAGTAACACGCTCGTCCAGCGACTACTTTGGGTCTACAGCTTCTTTATGCTATACTTGATAGTGGCAAGTCTGCTGGGGGTTGCGGGTGATGTGTATCTCCCCCTGCGCATGGACTTGCCCCCTGCGCCAACGCATCGCAGTTGGACGCCAGAAAAAACGAGCAACTCCAACCAAAGCGTGGTGAGTGATATGCATAGACCAGACCGAATTGGTGCCTTGGTACTAGCTTTGATTGCATTCTCGCTCTACGTATACTTAGCGAATATTCTGACGTCGTTGGCTCTGGCCTCCCTCCCGCTTGGCACAATCGGGAGCGTATGGGCTGGGAATTGCCCAACGCATCGCAGTTGGACGCCAGAAAAAACGAGCAACTCCAACCAAACCGTGGTGAGTGATATACATAGACCAGACCGAATTGGTGCCTTGGTACTAGCTTTGATTGCATTCTCGCTCTACGTATACTTAGCGAATATCCTGACGTCGTTGGCTCTGGCCTCCCTCCCGCTTGGCACAGTCGGGAGCGTATGGGCTGGGAGCACTGCGATAGCTACGCTCACGCTATTCGACGTGGTTATTCTAAATCTCTACCTTATTCGCCAACGAAAGCGTGCCCAGACAAACCCCAGTCCTCAGTAGAAACGAGGGCCAGGCGCCAGCAGTCCTTTTTCTTGGTCGTCTCAAGGATTCTGCAAGCTCGCTATTCTCTTGGCTATGGTTGGATGGTCACCGTACTCCGGCCATTCTCCCCCTCTCGCCGCGTCCAGCTCCCGAAAATGTTCAAACTTCCGCAGAGCCTCAATCAACGATGTTGACCCGATGACCTTTGCAGCCTCTTTGTCTGCCTCGAGGACTAGTAATCGGTCCAATCTTATCGCGCTGTAGACACCTAGAACGAAGAAAACCACAGCCGCAACAATCAGGCCCACAATCAACGGGACGGGAGATGCTAGAGCCTCAGGGAGAACAAGAAACCCTGTCAGAATTAGTAATGCCGGTAAGATCCTGAGAAACGTTCCTATGGTCGATCTTCGTTTGAGCTTCCGGTAAAAGATTAACGATGGCGCTAGAATAGGACTCCAGTCTTCCGCGGCAAGCCGTCCTCGCAGGATCTCGGAAATAGCGAGCTTCGAACCAACAAGGACTGGAAAGTGCGGAGTGATAACCTTGGCACCCCTCTGACCAGGATAATCGACCTCCTGCCACAACACGGCAGTCAGAGAGAACCCGCTCAGACCCAAGATATCGCTGGTCCTACGAGCAGCCTCAAGAATCGTATCATCCTCGGATGACAACTTACCAGGGATCGCCTCTAGCCAATTATTTCGATCTAATACCCTTGATTCCCGGATAGAAGCGTTGAGCCTCGTTTATACAAGAATAATATCCCTCCATAATTGACAAAATGCATCACACTATTCCGAGACAGAACTAGTCAATGCCCATTCTCACTCCAGTCATAACCTTGAGGAGGTTCAGAAAAGCTCCAATTGTGGTTGCTTTTCCTGTCTGAAAATATTCTCCCCCTCAGAAGTCACGGAATGGCTCGCTGACGGAACAGTAGTATGTCCCTACTGCGCTGTTGATTCAATACTTGGGTCCATGTCTGGATACCCTTTGACAAAAGACTTCCTGGCCGAGATGAACGGACGCTGGTTTAGAAAAATAACAATACCTTCACTTCAGAAAAATGTGCGAAACGCCATCGCACGGCCAGGTCCTCTAATTCGATGCCCCATATGTGACATTCCTCTCATTGACAGGGACGATTACAGGACCCATCTGAGATCAGTACACCCGTCCTACACAGCTTGGGGGCGGAAGAACGCTCGAAACGCCTTCGTAGAAATCGTTAGCGTGACAAGCGTCGTATTGATATCGAATTTTCTTCTCCCCAGCAATACCTGGGTCTTGATTCTAGGGGCGGTCAGTTTCGTGGCTGTTGTTCTGATAACTATCTCTTACACGATAATGATCAGGAGGAGATTCAGACGTGGTTCGAAGGACCAGACCGCGGAAGGTACACAATTGAGCACGCAATAGTATTCTCCTGGAAACAGTGACAGGCTAGACATTAATCCAATACATCTTTCAAACATAAGAACATGGGCCTCCCACTCCAAGGTCTGCGAGTCATCGATCTGACACAGGACTTCGCCGGCCCCTTCTGCACCATGATACTCTCTGATCTCGGCGCGGAGGTGATCAAGATCGAGAAACCAGGTACGGGAGATGAGACCCGAGCTTGGGGTCCACCATTTGTAAACGGGATT
>VBBQ01000039.1 GCA_005888755.1 Candidatus Bathyarchaeota archaeon | reverse complement strand
TCATCCGACGTAGCCCGTCGACTACATTTGTGTTATTTTCTGCACGCCGATTCTGAGCAAGTCAACCTGACAGTCTGATAGGCCGCATTGACAAAAGGATAGGAGACTCGCTTGCTCCACTTCATGTTTGCCATTGTTCAAGAAATGATACCAGTGGCCAAGCTAGCAAAGCTAAAAACCAATGAGGTCGGTGTTCGCGAGTAGCTAAGAGACCCAAAAAAACATTCCTTTGTTTCTAAGGTGGAGCACATGCGCAATTTTACTTCCCCCTCTAGTCGATGAAGCCTCGTTTCCATGAACGGCCGCGAAGAGTGTTTCTTAGGTCTGGTCCTCCAAGCGCCACAGATTTCAAATTGGCTAGAAAGAAGGCCCAGAGGCGAACATCTGCGATTCGATCTCGTCTACGGATAGTAGAGGGGTGCGCTATTTCCAATATCAATGTTGTAAGTCTGCCATGAAGATAGAATCAAAATCTTGTTCCCGTCTGTTCGTTCCAATAGGAACGAGGAATGCTTTTGGCCCATGCTCAGAACTCTATGTTTCACTGATCTTTCGTGAGTCCAGCTAAGCTCTAATTGTTCTCCTGGACTTATCTTCCCGTTGCAACTGACCGCATACCATGAGCAAATTCCCCCGACGAGTAGTGAGGAGTCTCCATGCTCTGCTCTTCCCAACAGGGAGAACAATTTTCATCTTTTCGTTATCTGACTCGGCCTGGGCGGCGTACAACGGTCTCTCCGCCACCATCGACTTCGAGGAATTAACGGTTGAGAATCTCGCGAGGCCTTGTCGCGAGAGCTCAGTGACGTTGATTGGGCGCGGTGTTGAAGAACCACTCATGCCCGAATGGGTCTTGTAGCTTGCAGATTCTCCCATACGGCTCATCTTTGACGGGTTCAAGCACTGTCGCCCCGGCTGCAAGCGCCCTTTCAAAGAATGAATCAACATCCTTCACGTCGACGTGGATTATGACGGGGGTACCGCCGAGAGTCCTTGGACTCTTGTTGTAAATCGGGAACTCGTCGGCAAGCATTACATGTGCACCTTCGATCTCAATCTCCGCGTGGCCGATCTCTCCCTCCCACGGTATTCGCTCGGAAACTTCCTTTGCATCAAACGCTTTTGCATAGAAAGCAAGTGCACGCTCCGCATCATGGACAGCCAAGGCTGGCACCGCACTATTCCTGATCTTGTCAGCTACCACTTTACTCGGCATAGAACATGAAATCCGTTGGACAGCTCATAAGAGCTTCTTGAATCGATTGAGGAAGAGCAAGGAGGATCTAGGCTTTTGTTGGCAGCTTCACGCTGGGTACACATCAGAGAAATTGAAGTGGTGGTGGGGCTGGCAGGATTTGAACCTGCGATTTCGTGGGTTCCTGGCGCGACAGATCGCTCCCAAGCCACGCGGATTGTCCGGACGCATCGAGGATATCCTGGTCCTCTAGACCTGGCTATCCGACAGCCCCTCGTTTGCCTCCAAAGTGCGATGTTGCTTTAGCTCTTACCTTTCAAAATCCTCCGGGGCGACTCTTTTGTTTCTGACAAGAAAGGTGAAACTGGCGCGTCTGTTCGGGGATGATTTTTGCGTAGTACAAAGCATGGTCAATCAATCTTCCCTGTAGGTTCGGGCTCGTTAGAGGCATGTTAGTTTTATACTGGGACCTCTCTACCATATATCCCACAAGCGAAGGGATTCGGTACAAACATAGACACACGGTTACGAAACATGGCCGTCGACAAAAAAGTCCTAAAGACGTGCGTCGTCTGCAAGAAGAAATTCCTAGGCTGGTTTTCCGAGAAATACTGCAGCGACGACTGCCGCATTGAAGGAACACGGTTAAAGAACAGAAACCGCCAGCGGAAGGGGAGGAAGGTTCTTGATCTCCGCGAAGGAGCTATCAGCCAACAACTGAGCGAACTGGGCCTTGGCGATACTCAGTATCCTATGTACAACCACGAACTAGTGACTACAATGTACGCCAATGTAAGCCTCTATCATGGCCGCGATGGCAAGCGGCACGTCAGATCCTACTACGACCTTCTGAGAGAGATCGCCAAACTGAATGGTGGCGACACGAGTAAGATTCTCGCTAGACTCGCGCCTCGCGAACAAAACTAGCTGCTCATATTGTTCATTGCGCGAGACGTCGAAGGTCCTGAACCTTGCCGAGAAACGTTCCATCAAAGAGATAGGCTTCCCCGTTTTCGAAATCGACCGCGCCAGAACGCAACACGGGTCCCATGTATTCTTTGAAGAGTTCCGTCCAACCTTCCTGGTAGTTCTTGTTGATAGGCTGTCCTCCCAGATAATCGTTGAATGACGGCATTATGATGACGTCGGCGTCGGCGACCGAAACCCCGAATTTTTTCTTCACCTCTTCAGTGGCGTTTCCCTCGAATTTGGCATCTTCACGTCTCAGGACTCCTTCTGCGAGCTTGTTCCCGTCACTTTTTGCTCTAACCCAAGCTTGTCTTGTAATCCGGAAGCCTAACGGGTCCTTGAACACTACTACAGGGTGCAGATGACCCATGATTAGGAACTTGCAGCCGAGCAGAGGTGGCGCAGGCCAGGCGTGGCCGTGAAACAACCCCACAGAATCCCAAAGAACCATCCCATTGGACTTGTTGATCTTGACAGAGGGCGGCGTCAGCGGCTCAAGGTTGCCATCATGGTTTCCCGGAACCACTTCAACATCCGGTATGATCTCGACGAGACTGTCGAAAAACTCCGGGACATACTTCCACTCTTCAAGCTCAACCTTCGAAACAGCATGTTTCACATCCCCTAATAGAACCAGGAGCTTCGGATTGGTCTCCGCCAGAATCTTTCGAAGTTTTTCCAGCAGTCGTGGAACCTGGGAGGGCACATGTATTCCCTGGTGCGCCAAGGTCACTTCCCAGCCGAGATGAAGGTCGGCGATGACGAGAACCCGCTCTCCCTTGCGCTCTAAGAGAAGGGCCGGTTGATCGGCCACCGGTTTCACAGTAACATCATCAGCCACTAAGTATGCCTACTACGTCAAAGTCGTCCATCCATCCCTAATGAAAAGGTATTCTGGTTCTGTCAAGTCTGGGGTTGGTCGAGTCTAGACTTGGCTTCGGGGCATCGACTCCGGGGATTACCGTAGTAATCGGATTCCCCTTCACAGCTTCAACTGCTCCGCCTTGCAGCCCAACGGGGGCCCGTGAACGGTCGAACCTCAACCGTCCGCGCCGAGACAGGTTGATCGCTGCAACCGCGTCCCGGTCCATTATACATCTACAGCTCTGACACCACAATTTTCGCCTTAGTCGTCTATCCTCTTGGAGTCTCTCCCCGCATCGAGGACAGATGATACTCGTACCCCTAGTCTCGCTTCTGCTCAGACGAATAATCGGCAATCCCACCCATTGGGCCTTGTATACTAGCTGGCGTTGAGCCTCACCGTAGCTCCAGCTGTTCATCCGGTGCCTCCGTTTTGGACCCTGCCCGTTGCCTCTGCGGTAGAGACGTCGGATGCCCTCGATGTTCTCAAGGACAATAGCCTCCTTGTGCTTGAGGGCGTCGGCCACGATAGCTTTTGTTGTGTTGTGGAGGGTGTGCTGGATGCGATTGTGTCTTCGCCGGCCATATTTTGAACTAAGCTCTTCTCTGATTCTATCATCGTCACGCTTGAACGAACTTATGATCCTTCTAGTCGTATCGGCGATTCTCACTGCGTCTGAAAGGTCAAATTTTGTCACTTGGTTTTGATTGCCCATGGTCAGATTACGCAGGTTCCTATCCACGCCTACCGTTCCTGAGCACTTGACTTGCACTACTTCTTTCGAGAAGCAGAGGGAGACAATAGTTTCGTTCAGTGTGAAGGATCGAACATTCAACAGTGGATCGGAGAGGATCCGGACGAGGTGAGGAGTTAGCAGGATAAATTCGAACTTCCTCTCGCCGAGAGGAATTCTGAGATTTCCAACTTCTATCTTGAATCCGTAGCACGAAATGAGAACAAGTTTGGACATGTACGGCGTTTTTGTTGGGTAGCCTCGTCTGAGCGATTTTTTTCTCGAGGCGAGGATACCTGCAGCCCTAGATATGGCAGCGAGACGGTATGCTGATGGGCACTTGTACCCCTTGAGTTGTCGGTAGGATAACGTTGAAAGTCTTTTCAGCGATGAAGTGTCTGTCTCTAGCCCAGTTTTCATGCAGTCATTGACCATGCAACGGAAGATTTCGAGCAACTCCTTCACCCTTTGACTGGGGTAGTAGCTCTGTCTCCCTGACTTGATGGCGAGCAAACTATTATCGTGATAAAGCTTCAAGTATTTCATCTCGAGAGTCAGATGCAAGTGAACGGCAACCAACCGAAGACTTTACAGTGCCTCTTGGCGAATCCGACTGCAGTAGTGTGAACTGATTCGCCACCTATCGTGAACGAGAACAAGATCCTCAAAGTTGCCTGTCAAGAGATAGGTAGGACGAGGATCTTCTCCGAGGACCAGAAGCAGACTCTAACGACCGTTTTCCAGAAGAGATTCCAACAAGCCCTCGGCCTTGTTGAGGCGGGAAAAGTTCGGAAGTATCAGTTCTCGCCGAGTGGCCGAACCGTCTGGGTGGTAACCGGTCGCGGCCGGGATTATCAAGTACTCCCAGATAGCCTGTTCTGTACTTGTGACGATTACTATTTTCGGGTGATGGAGCACAAAAAACAACTCTGCTATCATATCATAGCTCAACAGCTCTCCGAAGCAATGGGCAAACAGAATATTACGGAGATGAGTGACTCGCGCTACCAGGAGGTTACTTCCAAACTTACCACCATTGCAGCACGTGAGTAATCTCAAGGTTTTAGTAGCCGTTTCCGAGGGTTGTCGAGAACGAACTGGGGTAAGCCGATTTGTCCTACAGTCTTCCACCGGACCAGGGGTTCGCGCTCCTCCAGCTCCTACTCTACATTTTCAGCTTCGTCTCACTCATCCTGATCTTCTTGTACATCGCAGCCGAACGTCCAGGAGAGGCAAAGAAGAAGACTGCAGAGGAAGAAGAATAAATCGTCCCATCGACGATTAGTAGAGTAGATGCGGAACTCGGCATTCTCAACCCTCAAACCTCCAGTTCTACAGAGGCTGGAGAAAGAAGGATTCCTCGAAGCCAGCCCGATACAAGAACTCGCGATTCCCGCAATTCTTAGCGGCGAAAACGTCCTATTGATCGCTCCAACCGGGACCGGCAAGACCCTGGCCGCCATCCTCCCCGTACTCGACAAGCTCATCGAAGTCAGAGCAGAAGGAAAACCTCGCGGAATCTCAGTCCTCTACGTAACTCCACTCCGGGCTCTCAACAGAGACCTTCTCCGCCGCCTTGAGGAGATGGGAAGAGATCTCGACATCAAGATCCAGGTCCGACACGGAGACACTCCCATCAGTGCGAGAACTCGCCAGGCGAAAAGCCCCCCCGACGTCATGATCACAACCCCCGAGACCCTCCAAGCCATTCTGATCGGGAAGAGGATGAAAGAACATCTCCGAGCCGTCCGATGGGTCGTCGTAGACGAAGTCCATGAACTAGCAACAGACGAAAGAGGCGTCCAGCTGTCTTTCGCGTTGGAACGACTCACAGAACTAACAGGTGTTGAGTTTCAGCGAATCGGCCTCTCCGCCACCATCGGCGAGCCCGAGCGCATAGGCCAGTTCCTAGTCGGCTCTGGGCGAAGGGTTACAGTGCTACGTTCTGACGAGACTAGGGGACTTCAGATAAGCGTCCGGTCCGTTCATCCCAGCTCGGGAGACCAGAAAGAATCCGTCAACCTGGGCCTCCCTGCTTCAACCGTTTCTCGGGCGCGAATGATACTCGGTATCATTCAATCCCACAAATCAACCCTGGTATTCACCAACACGCGCGAGCATGCTGAAGCTCTAGCCGCTCAGATTCAAGCACTTGGAGGTGGCATCCCCGTCCGGGTTCATCACGGATCTTTGTCAAGAGAGCTGCGGGAAGAAGCTGAGAAGGAATTCCAAGAGGGCAAACTGAAAGCCCTCATCTGCACAAGCTCTCTTGAGCTTGGAATCGACATCGGTAGCGTTGACTTCATCATCCAATACACGTCTCCACGAGAGACGACACGGCTGGTCCAGCGAGTCGGTCGTAGCGGACATACCTTAGGAGGAACTTCTCGCGGAGTCATTCTGACAACCAACACAGACGATGTACTAGAATCTGCTGTTCTGATCCAGCGGGCCCGAGAAGGTAGGCTGGAGCGGCCCATCATCCATGAGAAAGCCTATGATGTCCTCGCACATCAGATAATTGGTCTATTACTTCAGAAGGGTCGGATGACGGTTGAGGAGATCGGCGAGATCGTTCATCGATCTTACCCGTTTCGCGAAATCGATCCGGTAGAGCTCGGCCGTGTCATCGCGCAGCTCGATGAGCTGAGGTTGTTGAGGAAGTTCGACCAGTTTCTTACCGCGCGTAACCCTAAAGCGATTCAGTACTATTTCACGAACCTCTCTGTCATTCCTGATGTTCAGAAGTATACTGTGTTCGACTTCTTTCGAAAGAGGCGTATTGGAAGCCTGGACCAAGACTTCGTCGCCCGCAGATGTGCAAGCGGAACAGAGTTCATTTTGCACGGTCAAACTTGGCGAGTGCTCTCGGTTGACGAAGAGCAATATCACGTTGAGGTGGAAGTTGCCCCTCCAAGCCTGACCGCCATTCCTGGCTGGGAGGGAGACATGATTCCTGTCCAGATCGATGTTGCAGAGGAGGTGGGTCGCTCAAGACGGCTCCTCTCTGACGGAATAGTTCCGGAAGGGTTTCTGGAGAGAGGCGAGGTCGACCGGGTAGAGTCCACTCTCTCCGCTCAAAGGCGTCAGGCTGCGATTCCTTCCGACCAACTCGTCCTGGTGGAGACCTTCGAGAACAGTGTGGTAATCCATTCCTGCTTCGGAAACCTGGTCAACGAGACTCTCGCCACTGCCATGGCCGCTCTCTTCGGGTCCCGCTTGGGATCGAATATCGGCACACAGGTCGATCAGTATCGATTCGCCCTAATCTTCCCGCGTCCAGTTAGCGCGTTGCTGGTTGCAGAGGAGTTCAGAAAGCTCTCGGCTGACGACATGGAGAAGATTGTCGGGGACACGATCGACGCCTCGGACCTCTTCGCTTGGAGGCACTGGCACGTCCTCCGCCGGCTCGGCGCAGTGAGCAGAGAGGCAGAGTACAAAGCTCGCCAAGCAAGGCTCCTGATCGACATTTTCAAGACCTCCATAGCTAATGATGAAACCCGAAGAGAACTCTTCACGGAGAAACTGGATCTCAAAGGCGCCAGAAGAGTTCTTGAAAGGGTTGGATCAGGAGAGATCACGATCGAAACTGTCCAGGACGTGGGTCAATGCACTCCGTTTGCTCTTCCCATTCTTGACAGGATCGTCCCACACGGTCTACTCAGACCCGCAGTCGAAGAAGCATCTATCATCGAGGTAGTGAAGAGCAGATTGCTCTCCACCAATCTCCGACTTCTCTGCATGAACTGCGGGGAATGGGACAGCATCAGAGGAGTCGACACTCTCAGAGAAGTCGTGCGTTGTCCAAAGTGTCGATCGTCTTTGATCGCCGCGACATACCGAAGCAACGATGCGTTGGGCCCGATAATCAACAAGAAAAAGAGAGGAAGCAAGCTGAGTCCGGAAGAAGAGAAGGAGTGGATGACAGCGTGGCGGTCAGCAGGTCTGATTCAGAATTATGGAAAGAGAGCCGGCATAGTTCTGGCAGCTAGAGGAGTCGGACCCACTACAGCCACTCGAATTCTTAGAAACCGTTTGGCGAGAGAAGATGACTTATACCTGAGCGTTCTAAGGGCGGAGCGAGACTTCGAGCGTACCCGAATGTTCTGGGACTAGAACTGAATGACAGAGTCTTCTGATAATCTGCTCGATCATATTCTAGAAAAAAACCCGGGTATGCCAAGGGAAGAATTGCTTTCGCTTATCGAGCGGAAGAAACAGGAATCGCATGGTCTATTATCCGACGAAGGGGCGGTACGACTCCTCGCCCAACAACTTGCAGGTCTATCGGGACAATCGGTCAATATGTCTGACCTTCGGATTTCAAGTGTCCAAACTGGACTGTCGGACGCGACCATCTCCGGAGAAATTCTTTTGATAAGCCAGTTGCGCGAGTTTCAGCGGTCCGATGGGTCGGTTGGCAAACTAGTAAGAATCAAACTGAAAGATGGTTCTGGACAGATCACTTGTGTCCTGTGGGATTCGACGGCGGAAATCGTTGAGAAGCAACAGCTCGCAACCGGGTGCAAGCTGCGCCTTTCGCACGGCTACACTAGGTTGGGACTCGCAGGGGAAGTCGAGTTTCATCTTGGATCTCGTAGCCACCTTGAAGTCTTGAGCAAGACCTCTCCCAACGGACCTGCAATTAGCTCCCTGTTGTCCCAAGAGAGCCCGCCAGCAACTATCTCTGCCGAAACCGTGCGGGTCCGTATCAGGAAACTGCAGAAGAGCCGGGGTGAGAACGGGCCTGCGTGGGCCTTGTGCGAGAACGAAGATGGGCTCACGATGGCGAAGTTCTGGGATGATAATATGGAGACAGTTCTTTCCATGGGAGAAGGAAGTGTAATCACAATAAAGAATCCTTGGATCACGGAGAGGAACGGGATGGTCTACCTGAACGCAGGATCAAGATCCTCCATAACAAAAGAGACGCTTGTCAATATCGAATCTCCTCCTCCCGTGACGATCGCATCAATCAAACCCGGCCCCAAACTCTACACCACGCGAGGAGTAGTGGTTGAGCGAACAGATCCCCGGGAAATCGAAACTAAGGAAGGTCGCAGAACAAGGGTTTCAAATATTAGGGTGGAAGATGGTACTGGTAAGATCAGGATCGCCCTCTGGGATAATCATGCCCAATTTGCTGAAAGTCTAAGAATGGGAGACGCGATAAGGTTGACAGGGATCAAGGCGCGAGAGTCATCTAATGGAGAGCTGGAAGCGTCGACTGTATTTCTAACCCAGATCGAGAAATCATAGAGATTCTGCTGAAAGCCCATGATGGCGCTAAGAGTAGGAAAGGACCCTTTCGACTACATCAACGAGATCAAAGTCGAGAAATCCCGCCAGTCTATGAAACGCCGACTTCAAGAGTACCATCCCAAAGCTAGCTCGATTGATACTCTTGAAAGAGTTGACGAGAAATATCACTTGATAGTTTTCTCAGCAGATTGGTGCTCAGACTGTATCGCGTACATCCCAGGCCTCGCAAAGTCGTTGATAATGGCAAAGAACAACATGCTCCAGGCCCGCGTAGTAGATTATGACGCCTACCGAGACATGGCTGAAGAATTCAATATCCGAGCGATCCCTACAATAATCGTTTACGACAAGAACTGGAAGGAAATTGGAAGATTCGTTGAGACCCCGAAAAAATTCGGCACTGTCGAAGAAGAGCTCTGCGCAATCATAGGATCGAAGAGCACAGCGAAGATCTAGTCTTGTCACGGGGCTGTGCGACATCTTGACTTTAGAGTGGCCCTCGAAAGGTAATGTTATGTTTCCGCAATCTGACTTTTCCAGATGCGTCTTCACCGGTCTAAAGTGCCGTTTCGGCGGGCGCTATCTCGTGGTTCCCATTATCTGGATGGTGCTTGCCACGGTAGTGGTTGTTCGGTACAGTACTCTGACTCAGACCCCTTCACAACATGTGGCCCGCGATACACCGCCTCCTTCACCATACTGCCGGAGCGGTGATCCATTGGAGGGAGTCTACAATCCTCTTCGGTTCCGGGTCCTGTCAAAGTGCGAGGTGGCGAGCGGGATCGTAGAGTCCCTTACTCTCCAGGAGAGTGGTGATCAGCGGATCTATGTGCGTCTTGATCCCTATTATGCAAAGTTGATCGCGGTGGGTAACTCGAACTACCAGAACACCTTGCTTATCGTCGAACTGATTGCCGAGAATCAAGCTAGGGTTCCGGTCCCGGCTGTCGGGCAGCATATCACTTTCGTTGGGCCTTGGGTATGTGACACTGACAGCCATGGGAACGCCATCTATCATGTCTGGTCAATTCAAAGCAACTAGATGGTTTTCTTTTAGTTCTCTTCCGGCGCGATCGTAGTTCCGGGACTTCATCCTATGAGTCGCGACATTAGTAGGATCAGTCCGATCGAGTAGGCGGCTGTCCTATGAATTTTCAACAGTAGCCGGGAATTCTTCGTTAAGTCGGTGCTGTACTCTTTCTCGTTTGTCAGCACGGCCATGTGGTGCATTTCGACCACTGTTATTCCTAGGAAAACTGCCAAGCCTAGGCCTAGGAGGTCTATTCTCGTTGCTTGAATGTAGTAGCTGGCCAAGACGGGTATGAAGCCCCAGGCTAGACCAAAACCGGGATATGTGTGGAGCCATTTCGGCTTCTCGATGGGATAGAGGAGCGCGAAGAATCCTCCTAGGATCACAAACACCAGGAACCATAGGGAGTAGAGGAGTGACATGTAGATTCCCACGGCCATACCGACTAGGACCGCGAGAACGCCGACTGTTCTGATCGCTCTCCGGTTCATGTTTGGGAAGTAGGGAAGGTACTTGTCTTTGCTGGCGGTTATGTCGATGTAGTGTGCTCCGATGACGAGGCCGAAGAATCCTGCCAGCATCGTCAATAGATAACGGTCAAGGTGAAACTCTGGAGCCAGCGTCGACGCGACCGTAACCCAGGAGAAGAGGACCGTGCTGAATGGCCAGCGGAGACCGAACCACCACACATTCTTCCTCCAAACTCCGACAAGATCAGGTTCCACAAGGGGAAGAACCGGTTCGGTCATAGTCCAAGCTCTTTCTCGCGACATATTTAGGGGGTTATCGTTCCAGTAATGTATGTCTCGTTCGCCCGCTCTAAACGGAGAACGTCTTATCCCGTTAAGCTAGAACATGACGATAGGGACGTATCAGTGCCAGGCAGGAAATCTTCTCTAGAAAAAAGGGGGGGTATAGCACAGAGCATCTCGCGACGCGAGAGAGGTTGAGGGAACATTCCCGTTCCCCAAATCCCCCCGTTGTCAGCCCTGATTGCGATTCTGGGATGCCGTCTGGTCGTTCGCCGTGAATCGTGTGGGATGGCTGAAATGATGGCAAGTTTCGCCTTGGCGTTCAAGCCTGGATTGCACCCTGAATCGTGAGACTCGCCCAGAATCAGCACCGGACAGCGAATCATCCGATCAAAAAAGTGGGGTATTCTTTGGTGGTTTTGGGTGGCATGAGTGGTCTCCGCGGACCCGTGCGAGAGTAAAATCCGGTGGCTCGGCCAATCGTTTCCTTCAAACCGGGAAGAAAAAACCTCTACTTGCTAGATTTCGCGACTTCCTTTACTGCACCCTCTAGAATTTCCAGCCCAGAGTCAACGAGATCCCGCGAAATTATTAGCGGAGGTGCAATGCGGAGAGTCGAGTGGCCCGCTGTGATCAGCGCGAGGCCTCGGCGGAACGATTTCATAATGATCTCGTGTGCCTCGTTGTCGCCGGACTCTTTCGTCTTGGGGTCTTTCACGATCTCTGCCCCGATCATCAAGCCTTTTCCCCTCACATCACCGATGATATCGTATTTCTCCTGCATCTCCTTTAACCGTTTGATCATATAGTCGCCTTGTTTTGTGGCGTTTTCCATCAGGTGTTCATCTCTGATCGCATTGATGACCTCGAGCGCAGCAGCACACGACACCGGATTCCCGCCGAAAGTGTTTGCGTGCGACCCTCCATCCCAATCCATGACATCCGTGTTGGCAACCGTCGCGCCTATCGGCATACCCGACGCCAGCGCCTTGGACGTACAGAGGATATCGGGTTCCACGCCCCAATGCTCGATTCCGAACCAGCGTCCAGTCCTTCCCATCCCCGACTGGACCTCATCGTCAACCATGAGAATTCCATTCTTGTCCAAGAGTTTTCTGAGTCTCTTGAAATATTCGGGCGGAGGAACCACGTATCCTCCTTCTCCCTGAATCGGTTCGATGAAGAACGCTGCAACATCTTCTGGCGGGAGGTATTTGTCAAGGACTTGTTCTTGGATGAAATCAACACAGTACATATCGCATTCCGGGTAAGTCATCTTGAAAGGGCATCTGTAGCAGTAGGCGAACGGAACGTGGGTGTCGCCTGGAACCATCGGGAGGAAGTGTCGACGTTGGACAGGCTTGCTTGCGGTGAGGCTCAATGATCCCAGTGTTCTTCCGTGGAAGGCTCCGATGAAGCTGATGAAGCCGTGTTTGCGGGAGTGCCACTTGGCCAGTTTCATTGCTGCTTCGATCGCTTCTGTCCCGCTATTGCTGAGAAACACTTTCTTCTGAAAATTCCCGGGAGTTATCTTGACCAGTTCTTTCGATAGCTGAACGACCTTTTCGTAATAGAAATCGGTCCAGGAATAATGAATCAGTTTCTCGGCTTGAGCCTTGATCGCACCGACGACCTTTGGGTGTGAATGTCCGACGGCAAGACAGACTAGACCGGAGTTGAAGTCGATAAATTCGTTTCCATCCACATCCCTTACTATGCAGCCCTGGCCCGAGTCCGCTGCCAGAGGATAGAATCTGACGATTGATGGCGAGATTAGAGACTCGTCCTCTTTGAGCAAAGCCCTCGCCTTGGGACCAGGAGGGGTAACAATGATCTTTGGATATTTTGTGGCCGGCATGGTTATGGCCGGCGTCTCGATTGCTATTCCGATAATAAGATTGCGCAGAACATCCGTTCTGCAAGAACGGTTAGTTGCCCAGAGTGATCTCTATTGTGGAGAGACTTGCCATTGAACCGTCATCCCGCTGTACCTGTTCAGTGCCGATATCAATAGAGTGGATCTGGACGTTTTTGAAGAAGGCTTTCCTTAGCATCTCAACGGTCTCGACTGCTTTGTTGATGGATTGACCGCGAGCCCTAACCATGACCTCAGGAACGCCGGTGTTGAACAAGGTCACACAGGCTACAACGTAGTTCATTGTTGGCTTCTTGCCGATCCTAACGATGTTTGGAGCTGGCTCCTCGTCTTCGAATCCATCGTCAATATCTGTCTCGGGCAAGGTGTTTGACATGGTGCCGCCTGCGAAGATAGTGGTCTTGTAGCCGTTCCTCTAAGATTAACCTTGCCAAACCGATGGCGATTGATGTAAGGACTGATCCTTAACGGAGCGATTACGTTCGAGCTGATACTTCCGGGTCCTGCTTTTAAATGACTGGCCGGAGTGAGTCCCTCTTCTCTTTGGATGTGGTCTTGCGCCATGGACTCTGCCAACCCGACAGTTTTCCACATGCTGGAAAGACTAGTTGGGAAAAGGGTGTTGGCAGTGATTAACCGCGATTTTGGCTACGAAGGACGAGTCGCGGTTGTCTCACATGAGCCGCCAGGAATCTGGCTGACTGAGTCCGAGGCGGTTATCTTGCGTTCAACTGTTGTCAGTCCGATTCCCCAGATTGTGAATAGAGAACCGAAGGGTGAGACTTTCTTGCACCTAGACGCGATTCAGAGGCTTGAGACATCTTCGGAGGGAAAAGCGAGCGCGCGGCGATAAGATCGCCTGGCTTGACGGTCTGGTGGTCGCTACCTCAAGCGTTACAATCGTCATCGACCCCGTCAAGCTCCGCACAATCTCCTCGACGTCGAGGGTTCTCGTCTCGCACGCTCACAGCGACCACACCCGCGGATTCAGGCATAAGGGAATGAAACAGTCAACTACTGAGACAAGGGAGATTCACAGCGTCCTGAATTCTCACCGTGTCTCCAATTTCCAAGCCATCGACCTAAACCGTAAGGTCTCGATAGACGATGTAGAAGTAAAGGCACTAAACGCTGGGCATATGCTAGGGTCGGCCCAGTTTCTAGTGCGCACTCCTGAATCATCGATTTTGTACACGGGCGACATCAACTGCGTGGACACGCTAACGACAAAGGCTGCTCAGCCTCACCGATGCGATGTTCTAGTGATTGAAGCAACGTACGGCTCGCCCTTCTACCATTTTCCGTCGCGGGAGACGATCTACGCCAACGTGGTTGAATGGGCAGTTGACATGATCAAGCAGGGATACATTCCATGCTTGCACGTTTATGCGGCGGGTAAAGCCCAGGAAATAGTTCGTCTCTTTAACGTCTACACTCACCTGCCTGTGATCGTTAATCCTCTCTTGGACGGGGTGAACATGGCCTACCAGAAGGCTGGGCATGCGTTGGATTGGATGTCCGCGGCCTCTGTTGAGGGCGGGGAAGTTCTTGAGAACAACCCATGTGTCTATGTTACCACACCAAACGACCGGAGAAGTATTGGCAGGAAGACTGCGCGTGCATTTGCGACAGGGTGGGCTCTCTCTATGAGAGGGCGTAACGCCGCGTTTCCGCTAAGTAGTCATGCGGACTTTGAGCAGCTAGTCTCGTTTATCAAAGCGTGTAGCCCACGGAAGGTTTACATTTTTACCGGATCTGCTGAGGGACTGAGACGGCTGATCAGGACCGAGCTGGGATTGGAGGCGAAGGCTGTGCCTTCGATTAACCAGCGAACTTTGTCAGATGATTACTAGCCCGCTGGTTGGGAGTTCCTGTCTTGTTCAAGTGACGGGTAGCAGGAAGTATGCTATGAGGGCGAGGGCGACTAGACCTACACCGGATATGACGACTAGTTGGGGGCTCAGTTTTATGCCTGGGGTGTCTTCTTCGAAGAAGCGCAGTAGTCCAGCACTTGCTGCTGGCATAGGTGCCTCGTCTCTGCGTCTCTTCTCGCGCTTACTCATGGATCTGTTTCCTTCTTCGAGTGCTCGGGTTAACCGCCTGTAATAAGGCTCGCGTGGCTATCGTAACTGGATGTACTCGTACGCGTCTCTCGTGGACTCGAAAGCATAGTGTACTCTTGTGAATTCTTTCCGGAATTCGTTGACGTCTTCGGCGACTCTTTTCGGGTCGTCGTTCTTGACTACGATGCGGTGCATCATTTGTGCTATTTCTTTCATCTCGGATTCTTTCATCCCGAGTCTCGTGACTTCTGAGACGCCGGCTCTGATTCCTCCGGGGGCTTCGAAGTGTCTTCCTTCTTTGATATCGTAGGGTAGGAGGTTGCGGTTGAGGATGATGTTGGCGTCTTCGAGTTTTTTCTCGATTGTCTTTCCGTCGCCGTACTTTGTTATGTCGGCGACTAGGAGGTGGGATTTCGTGAAGCCTTTCTTCTCGCCGAGGACCTTGAATCCGAGTTCGTGGAGAGATTGAGCGAGTGCTCTGCTATTCTTGACGATTTGAGCAGCGTATTCTTTTCCGTACGTGAGCATCTCGGCGAACATTATCGCTTTTCCGGCGAGATGGTGAAGATGATGGTTGCTAACGTTGCCCGGAAAGGTTGCTCTCTTGATCTTCTCGGCGTTTTCCGGGTGGGACAATATGAGTCCTCCTTGGGGTCCGGGCAGTGTCTTGTGGGTGCTGCAGGTCATGGCGTCCACGCCTTCGTGCATTGGGTCCTGGAATTGGCCTCCGGCAACTAGGCCGGCAACGTGTGCTGCATCAAAGCAGCTTTTAGTTCCGTGTTCTTGAAGAATGGGAGCAAGTTCCTTGACGGGATGAGGGAATGGAAGAACGGAGCCGCCGAACATGGCTAGTGATGGTTTCTTTCCTTCCGCGGCTAGTTTCCTGATCTTTTTCTCGGTGGCGTCAATATCGATATTCATCTCTTCGGTGTCGAAGGGAAAATACTCCACGTTCAGTCCTCTGACGGAGCCAGCGGTTCCTCCGAACTCTTTCTTGCCCATGCTAATGTGGCCGCCGGCCGGGATTGCAAGCGCCATCATTGTGTCGCTTGGATTCGTGAATGTCGTATAGGCGACCAGGTTTGCGCATACGCCGGAGATCGGTCGCACGTCTGCGAAGTCGACGCGGAATAGTTCCTTGGCTAGGTCTATGCAGATTTGTTCTACTTGGTCGATATATCTGCAGCCTGCGTAGACTCGTTCGCCTGTCCAGCCTTCTGCATAACGGTTGCCGAAATCAGAAAGGATTGCTTCTTTGACGGCGGGGCTTGGGATGTTCTCGCTGGCAATTAGGGGAAGGGCCCCTGAGAACCATTCGTGGTGGGCTTGTAGGAGCTGGAATACTCGCTGGTAGGATTCTCTCGGTTGCGATGCCATGGCGGAGGTTGGTCTGGTGTTCTTGTTTAACGTTTCACAAGGGTATTCGGTTCGACTTGTGTATGGCCGAGTTAGTTGGCCTTTTCTTCAGGGTAGGTGTCGAGTTTGTTTGGTGGATTGTTCTCGCGGAGCGTCGCGAGACTTGAGTAGGCCCCCGGGGGCTGGAAAATTCCCTTTTCGATTTCAAAAAACGCGTTTCCAATAGTGGTTTCAAGATCCGGTTTCGAAACCGAAGTTCAAGACGTTCTGAGAGTTTGATCTCAAAATATGGTTTCAGCTGTTGATTTCGGATGGTTGTTTCTCGACCTTTTCTGTGAGAAGCGCTTTCCTTGATCCCTTGGATGATTAGGAAAATGTGGGTTTCACTACTGATCAGGTTTTTGCTTGTTTTCTGAACTGGCTCCACCATTGGGGGTTCTGGTCGACGTACTTGACGAACCTGGCGAGGAGGTCTAGGGTCCGTGAGTCAATGTAGTGCTCTAGACCCTCCGTGTCTTTCTGTGCTGTTGTCTCTTCGACACCGAAGAGTTTGAGAAAGGCGACGAGTAGAGCGTGACGCTGTCCGAGTGAGCGAGCCATGCTTTTTCCTTTCTCGGTGAGCGTGATGCCGCCGTATTTTTCGTGGAGGATGAGCTGTTCCGAGTGGAGCCTGTCAAGCATTCCCGTGACCGTGGGAGGCCGAACGTGCAGATGGCTGGCTATGTCGACCGGTTTCGCGTATCCTTTTTCTCTTATGAGTTCGTAGATGATTTCTACGTAGTCTTCGTTTCGGGGTGTCTGGCCTCTGGCGCTGGGTTTGTGTGCTCGGGCTAGTTTTGCGAGCTGGCTTTTTCCAGCACGAGTCGGCGGCATGGTTCTGGGAGGTTGGGTTTTGGACAACTGGCTGGTTTCAGGTCAGTTAGAGGTGTATGTGTATGTTGAGGCTGTCTCTGAGCTTTCGTAGAATTGGTTCGAGAGGGCCTGGTTCGAGGCTGATGGCGACGATCTGGTTGTTGTGTGGGAAGATGACTAGGTCGACTTTCTGGTATTGTATTGAGATGTGTGTGAGTGGTCCGCATTGGTTTTCGAGCTGGGACAGCGTGTCAAGGATCATTGGGGGAACGCTAGCCATGAACTTCCGGTCGTAGGTTTCAGGGGTCAGGCTCATCACGTTTGACCGCATCCTGGACTCGAGGAGTTTGCTGTTTCTATCTAGGAGGGCAACGTAGCGTATTCGGGAGTCTAGGGCGAACAGCTCGTCTACGAGCCGGGTTTGGGGCCTACTCAAGCGGGAATCATTCGCTTCCACGCTTGCATGTTAAAGAAATGCTTTCGCCTTGTCCAAGACCGGAGGATTGGAAATGGTATCGTGCCAGGCTCCTAGCGTGTTCACTCTGTTTCGTTGAACAAAGATGCCGGCGAGTTCTTGTTGGTTTGTTTTTCTTGACGTGGTTCTTCTTACAAAGATGGAAACATTGTGCCTGGCAGGCTCCGGAGAGGAGGCTCTTGCGTCGTGAGATGCTCTGTGCAATACCCCCCTCCCCCTAGGAATGATTCGGTGTCTGGTTGTGATTGTGGGCGAAACAGGCTATTCTGGGCATGATTCCGGCGTGGATGGGCAGGGCAAGTTTAGGGGTGTTGTCGGCGTGTCCCCGAACGATTCTAGGGAAGTGTAGGGAGCCCCCCTCCCATTTTCAAGATCAGGGCTGATAATGGGCGAATCCTGACCACGTTTCAGATGGCTATCAGCATTCTTGACTGTCTCGTCCTTTGATTTGTCCAAGGGGACGCGCAAATCTTGCCTGTGAGAAACCTATCCCTATCTCTGGCTAGAGAGGCACCCTGTCTTCAGGATCAGTCGGCCGGAGTTTATATCATGGTTTTTCCAGTCTTCCAGAAAAATACTGCGTGTCGTGTGTCGGTTTCTCTTGGAGTACAAGTGGGTTGTCCTGACGGTCACCACCGTCGGGATTTTCATGGCGACCCTTGACTCCAGCATTGTTGTAGTTGGGCTTCCACAGGTCGTGTCCGATCTGAAGACCAACCTTGTCGTTGGAGTCTGGATTATCACGATATACCGTCTCATGATCACGGTGCTGCTTGTTGGGATTGGACGCTGGGCTGACATGCATGGGCGAGTCCGGCTCTACAACATGGGGTTCGCAGTCTTCACAATAGGCTCACTTCTCTCCGGTCTTTCCCCTACGGCTGAGGCGCTTCTAGCTTTCAGATTGGTTCAGGGTATTGGAGCCGCTCTATTGTTCGTCAACAGTGTTGCTATCGTCACGGATGCTTTTTCGGGCAAGGATCTTGGCAAGGGGATCGGGATGAACCAGGTCGCGATTAACGCCGGGACGATAACAGGATACACACTCAGCGGTGTCCTCATCCAGCTCTTTACCTGGCGCTCGATCTTTCTGGTGAACGTTCCCGTGGGCATCTTTGGAACTTATTGGTCGCGTAAGCGGCTGAAAGAGATCTCTCACCCGGCAATGGGAGAGAAGTTCGATGCCCCCGGAGCCATCACGTTCTCCTTCGCCATCACGCTTTTACTCCTGGGACTAACACTCGGCAGCCTAACAGATTTCACGAACCAAGCCGTGGTCGTTGCGAGCATCTTTTGCTTTGCGATTTTCATCGTGATAGAGCGAAAGTCCCGGTATCCAGCGTTGGACCTATCCCTGTTCAAGATTCGGTTGTTCACGGCGGGCAACATAGCGAACCTCCTGAGCGGACTAGCCTTTGCAGCCTTGGCGTTTGTCATGACGCTCTACTTCCAATTAGTAAGAGGGTACGACCCTCTCCACGCAGGAATATTTCTCATCCCTCTGGACGTAACTCTGATTCTCGTTGGTCCTGTTAGCGGGTGGCTGTCCGACAAGTGGGGTGCTAGAGGACTGAGCACTATGGGCTTGCTCATCGCTTCTGCGGGATTCTTCTTCCTCTCCGGACTCGATCTAAATACGCCCTATCCTGTAATTGCGCTGTGGCTAGCTGTTGTGGGTTTTGGTATTGGATTATTTCGTAGCCCTAACGCGAGCTCGGTGATGGGGTCGGTTCCAAGTGCAAAGAGAGGAATCTCGTCAGGCGTCCGAGCCACGATAATAAACACGAGCATCGTCGCCAGTATTCCACTTGTCCTCGCCTTGATGACCGCGGACGTCCCTTATGGCAAACTGGTGAGCTTGGGAAATGTGAATCTGGGAGGAGTCACTCAGCTAGCCAGCAGTGATCTGGGAAGCTTCCTCAACGGACTCCAGCACTCTCTAATCGTCCTATCGGTTCTAATCCTCGGATCGGCAATATTCTCGTTTCTCCGCGGACCACGAACAGAACCAGAAGAATCTCTTCCTCGTAAGGCATAGTGGAGCCCCGGATGGGGGTTGAACCCATGACCTACGGCTTTTTTGGCTTTTACAAAGCCGTCGCTCTACCACTGAGCTACCGGGGCGAGCATGGATTGTCTCGAAGACCCGTCTAAGATAAAATCTCTCGGCATACTCACAGTCTAGGATATCGGATTCGCAATTCGCATTCTCGTTGCTGCTCGGACAAGGGCGTCCACTCCAGGAAGGCTCTGACCGGACAAGAGTGAGAGCATTGCTCCACCTGCTGTGCTGACGTGGCTGAACCTTTCTTCTATGCCTTGGATTGACGCTAGGCCAACAAGGTGTCCTCCTCCTATGACCGTGTAGCCGTTGCTCTCGGCCATTGACACGAGTAGTTCCTTTGTTCCCTTATCGAACCCGTTTCTCTCAAAAACTCCTAGAGGACCGTTAGCAACTACTGTGGCTGCTCCTCTTACGATCTTGGAATATTTCTCCAGTGTCTTAGCGCCGATGTCAAGAGCCTCTTCTTCAATATCGGGTGAGCTGACGGGCTGGTCGACTCTCCTACCCTGCTCGTCCTCGTACGCTAAGTCCAAAGGGACTTCTATATGATCTCCGTACTTCCGCGTCAGATTCCTTGCCCGGTCTAGGTATTGTTTGAAGTCGCGTATTTCTTCTTCATTGATCTTTGTCTTCATTTCTCGGGCTTGAAGGAACAGTTTCGCCGGCACTCCCCCGAGGATGACCTTGTCTGCTTTCCCCCGCGAGAATATGTTTTCGATGACTGGGATCTTGTCTTCGACCTTTGATCCGCCGAGAGAGTAGATGCATGGTCTCTTTGGCTCTTCGAGTAGAGTTGAAACCGCGTCTAGCTCCTTCTCCATCAGACGGCCCGCTGCACTCGGCAACAATTCTGGTAGGCCTGCAATGGAGGGTTGTGACCGGTGGGCCGTTGCAAAGGCATCGTCGATGTAAAAGTCGAAGAGAGGTGCGAGCCGTCGGACGAAGTGCGTCTTGACGAGTTTTTCGCGTTTGTCATCGATATTTTCTTCTGCGCAGAATCTCAGATTGTCGAGAACTAGAATCTCGCCCGGCTGGACCTTGGTGATTTTCTGTATCGCATGGGGGCCTATGACATCTTCCACGAACTTGATTTGTTGGGAGCAGTATTGAGCGAGGAGGTTTGCATGAGGTTCGAGCGAGGTGAAGTCGTCTTTTCCGGGTCGGCTTTGGTGGGAGCCAAGAGTGACCCGTGCCTCGTCTAGTTCGGAGAGGGTCTTGGAGATGGCTTTGATGCGGGTGTCATCGAGTATCTGGTGTGTCGAAGGATCTAATGGGACGTTGATGTCGACTCTGAGAAAGACCCTCTTATCTCTCGTTTCTATATCGTCGAGGGTTAGGAAATCGTATTTTTTCAGGTGAGGATCCTCTTGCCGACGTCAAGGCCGGTTTTGGGGTCTTGTTTAATGATTTGTCAGGAATGCTTTTAGCCGCGGAAGTTCGGCGGCTATTTTGCCGGGGTGGCTCAGCCTGGTCAGACCCCGAAAGGGGAACCACAGCGCCGGACTCATATCTTCAACGTGAGAGATCCGGAAGTCGCGGGTTCGAAAACAGCGATGTCCGAGACTCCCGCCCCCGGCACTTCTCATTATTCGGCGGGGCTCGAGCACCGAAAAAACGTGCTTTTTCTTCACTAACAGCCGTGAGTTCTCACCTGCCGGTTTCTTCTTGGTTCCAAACAATAGGGCGTTGTATCACTTGTCTCCCTGGGGGGAAGACTAATTTGTCTGAGTCGTGAACGGGTTCTGGATCATCGTTGGCTTTGGAAGAGTGCCCCTTCTGCCACAAGTTCCTTGCAGGCGAGCTGTTGTCGAAGGAAGAGATTGACACGACGGAGGCGCTTAAGGAGAAGGACGCTTTTTTCAAGATGGGAATTAGCATCGAAACCGGAGAAAGGGTCGCCGACAATCCGGAGGCGTTTGTTACCTATAGATTTGCGTACAAGTGCGGGGACTGCGGAAAGGAGTGGAACAAGTTCAGGATTCGGGAGACTGGGGGTCCCCGGGAGTACGCGGAGGATGAGGAGGAGAAGATTGACTATGACGCAGGGAAGGAGGAAGAAGACGCGAGAGAGGAGCAGTACGCTCGGGAGGAATGATGGGATTCGCAAACTTGAATGCGGATCTGGATCGGGAGCTTTCTAGCTTCGTCTTAGAATATCCACTTTACCATCCTTCCGGCCAACATACGCGACATCGCACATCTCTAGGAAGAGCCCAGTTTCCACTACTCCAGGGATCTTCCTGAGTTTTTCATTGATGATATCAGGCCGTCGGAGGTTCCGGTAATATGCGTCTATGATCAGGTTGCCATTGTCAGTTATTACCGGTCCTACCTTGCCGCTTGGTGCTTCGCGCAACGTGGCTTTCTCGGATATTTTGCTGATCTTTGCTAGGGTGGCGTGGTAGGCGAACGGTGTAATCTCTACAGGGATTGGTTGTTCTCCGCCGAGTGTCTTGGCAAGTTTCCTTTCGTCGATAATGATGATGAGCTTCTTGGTTGTCGAGTCTACTATCTTCTCTCTAAGGAGAGCTGCGCCGCCGCCCTTGACGAGGTCGAGTGATCTCCACTGGACTTGGTCGGCGCCGTCTATGGCTAGGTCGAGTTCGGTGTTCTCGGATAGCGTGGTTGTTTTCAGGCCGAGTCTTCTTGCTGCGATCTCCATCTGGTAGCTTGTCGGGACCCAGTGGATGTTGAGATGTTCTTTCTTGATTCTCTCAGCGGCTAGGTCGAGGGCTTTGAGGACGGTGGTTCCGCTGCCGAGGCCGACGGTGGTGCGGTCTCTCAGTTCGCGTATGGCCTGCGCTGCTGCGCTGAGCCTCGCCTTTTCTACCCAGCTCATTCTTGCCCGCTTACCCTTCCGTCTCTATCTGCTCCAATCGTTCCATGGCTTTGAGGACTTCTTCTCTGATGGTCTCGATCTTTTCTTCAGCCTTGTTTCTCGCCTTTTCTCTTGGAGGCTTTTCTTTCGGAGGAACGTCTTCCTCTGCGGGTTCCGTTGGTTCGGTCTTAGCTGGCGCGGCTGGTTTCGGCTCGGCGGGTTTGGTCTCGATTGAGCCTGTTAGGTTGAGGGATGGTCGTATCTTTTCTATCCGGGCTTGTATGTCGAGGAATGTCTCCTGGAATCTCTTGAACAGGTCCTCTTTAGCTGCTTCTAGCTCGTAGAGGTCAACTGTCTTCTTGTAAGTGTCTATCTCGGAGTCTACTCGTTTGAGGTCGTTCTTGTAGGGTTGTATCATCTTGTTTTTTTCAGGCTCGTTGATGGTGCCTTTTGCTTCTGCCTCGTAGATCTTGGTGAGGGCGTCGCCTATGATGTCTCTCTCGAGGTTGGCGACTCGGAGTTTGTCTCGCGCTTTCGCGATATCCGATTCGGTTACTGTTTTCCGTATGGTGTCAGGAATCGGAAAGGGTTCTAGTTTCGTCATGTTTGTTGGAGGGCCCGGTGCTGGTTCTTCTGTGGGTTTCTTTCTTCCGAATAGGATTAGTTGTGTGAGAAGTCGGAACGGGGCTCCGGAGCCCTTTCCCCGCAATAGAAGCATTCCTCTAGCGATATTCTTCGATGGGCTGGGTTATAGACTATTATAGGTTTAGAAGTGCGGGATTATTTGTTACTCGCGCCTTCTCGCGTAATGTCCAGTTAGGTTATTAGTTCTTGTTCCGTCTCTCGTTCGTGTTGGATCCATGTCTCTCGCTTCGCGCTGTGAAAGTTGCGGAATGCCCATGGAGACGAACGAGCAGCACGGCGCTCAGAACCCGAATAATCCTTACTGTATCCATTGCACTGATATGAACGGGAAGCTTTTGCCGTTTGAGAAGAAGTTCGAGGGTCTGGTGAAGACGGCGATGGATACGCGGTGGATGAATCGTGAGCAAGCTGAGAAGAACGCTCTAAAGCAGATGGCTGAGCTGCCTGCATGGCGGGACCGTGTCGCCCAGATGAAGCAGGGCGCTAGCGCCGCCTAGCCGCTTTATCGGTGGGGCCCCCCGGACAGCGTTTCTTCGGCCTCTAGTTCGGATTGAACTCCAACGTTTGTAGCACTTCCGAGCAAGTCAGCACAAAACAACGCCTATCTTTGACCGGGTAGTTTCGTTTTGCTCTGGGGGTATTATGCCGTTTCATGGTCGACGGAGGACTGGTCGACCGGTAAGCGATGCCAAGAAGATTGCAGGATCTCTCCCTCGACGCTCGCGTTAGGGTGTATGCCAGGGTCCTCCGGCTGAGACACGATCGCCGGGTTTCTTGCGAGACGATTGCCAAGCTGCTAGACCTCCCTAGTTCGACAGTTTACAATTGGATCACAGGTAAGAATTCGCCATTAGGGAGTTTTGTCATCCCGACCCTCACTCCTTCGCCGTCGCTAAGCTATCTTGCGGGCGCTATGCTTGGCGATGGGGATCTGATACGGACAACCTCGTATCACTATCTTCTTAGGTTGAGAGTCAAGGACCTGGATTTTGCGGAAAAAGTCTGTTCCTGCTTTGGCTCTGTCTTGGGGAAGCCGAAGATAGTTAGGAAGGATTCTCATGGGTTCTATCTAGTTAGAGTTTGGAGTCGCATTCTGTATGAATACCTGTCATATACCGCTGCCATTCGGAAAACGGTGGATCGGTTTCCATCCGAATTTGTCCAGGGGTTTGCTGATGCTGAGGGTTCTCCGGCAATTTCCGCAGGGTGTTCTAGGAATTCATCATTCGGTTTCTACATTGTCATAGTAAACACAGATGTTCGATTGCTGAAATGGATCAGTCGCCTGATGAAGTCAAGGTTCGGGATCGATTCGCGGTTGCTGGAAGGAAAGAAGCATCGAAGCATGTGGAGTAAAGTCCCCTGCTATTATCTGAAGATCGGGCGGCGTAGTGACCAGGAATTATTTGCTGACCGTATTGGCTTCGCGATTCGCAGGAAACAGCGGAAAATGTTGATTGCGCTAGAACTCTTACGCAGGTTCGGTCCCTCAAAGGCTGGGGCTGAGTGGCGACGGATTTTCAAGAAGCGTGGGAGATTGTGGATCATCAGAGATTCTGGCGAGAAATTGTGGAGCCCCGGACGAGATTTGAACTCGTGACCTTTGCCTTTTTGAGGAGTCTACCAAGGCAACGCTCTTGGCCGGGTTTGGATTGTCTACCAGGCTGAGCCACCGGGGCACGCTGTCGAAGGGCGCGGCCTGGACATGTTATATGAGTTACTAGAACCGAGATGGATTGCGCGTTTTTTCGCGAAGGGTGGGGCGCGCGATGCCCTGAGGGGACATGCAGGTCATGAAGTATTTAGAGAAGAAGAGAAGTTGCCAAAAAAAGAAAGATACTGATCTAGCCTGTCTTTGGACGGAGCTGGTTATCCGAAAGAGTATCCGGGAATAAAAGGAGGTTGTTCAAAAAAGAGGGTCGGCCGGTTTTGAAAGGGCTCTTGAGTTCCGCGAGGAACCACTCATGCGACACAAGGTCGGGTCGCTAAGACCTCCTATTTTCTAAAACGCCCGCCGTGTGGCACTGATAATGGGCGAGTCTTGTTGTTCAGAGCTCGGTCTGGGCTTGTATCGGTCTGGAATTATCCGCGTTTCCAGCGTGGATCATCCCATGTTCTAGATGCGCCTGTTCAGATCGCGAATCAGGACAGATAGTGGGCGATTCTTCTTGGAGCTTGCGGCCTAGCGCCCGCGTCGCGCTTTGTAGTGTTAGGAGAGTTATTCCTCGCCGTCGTTCTTTTTGAGGTAGCCTCTTCGCCAGGCGAGAGCTGCGACACCTACAAGGCCGGTTATCGCGATGCCTGTTGCAATGTTCTTGCTGTTGGATGATAGCCATGATGGTTTGACTTCGAAGCTGGCAAGGGCTGACCCGTCTCCTGATCCTGTCAGGTGTGCTCGGGCTGTAACCGCGTAGGTTCCGATGGAGCCTGTGGGGGGTATGGTGTAGGACGCTTTGTAGAGACCGGCGGCGGTGGGGAGGGCGGTTAGTGTGAGGCTGGTCCCGTTCGGTCTGATTAGAATGACTTGTAGGCTTCCGACTGAGCTTGCCTGTCCATTGAGACTGGTCATGACAAAGATTGTTGCTGTGTCTCCGGGGAAGTAGATGGTTCCGACGGTGACGCTTACGCTGATAGGGGCTGGCGTGGGAGTGACGGTGAAGACGGTCTGAACATCCAGATTGGAGGGAAACAGCTGAAGGGCGTGAACCTGATGAACACCAACTTGGGCGTCAGGAACGTCGAAGCTGAAGTTGAAAGAGCTACTTTGGATGAAGAAGAAGCCAACAAGCTGGTCGTCGAAGGTCATCTCTAGTTCGACGGGATACAATTGTCCGGATGGGATGGGGAAGCCCGAGCCATGAGCCACGACGAGTGTTCCTACTGGTCCGGCATTGGGAATCAGGGTGAGAATTGGAGGAGGTAATATGATCAACTGGCCGTCGGTTAGTGAGTTGTCAGCGGGTGTCGGGTCGCCTGAGAGGAAAACGGTTGCCGATAGCGTGTAGTTGCCTGCGGGGATACCTGTCGTGTCCCATTGAACGTATACGTAGAAGATGTAGGGTGAGAGAGATACGAGCAATCCTCTTTGGGTGACGGCGACCTTGCCGCCATAGTAGAATGTGAGATCCACCGTTGACGAATTGGATCCAGTGTTTACAATGTCCGCCTCCAAAGAAATCTTCTGTCCAGAGACCGCGACGGAGGGGTAGGGGTGAACAAAATTGAGGGCCACATCATGTTGCGGCCGCGGAAGGACTCGAACGATCAGAGTCTCGCTTCCCATGAGCCCTGAGATATCTGTGACCGTCAGGGTTACCGTGTAGTTTCCGGGAGAATTGTAGATGTGGTCTGCCAAGGGCGAACGCAAGTTGAGTAAGGAGTATCCGTCGCCAAAGATCCAAGTCCATGATACTATTGCTCCGTCGGGGTCTAGGCTGCGTGTTCCGTTGAAGATTACGTCCTGCCCTATGACCGGGGTTTGCGGGGTAAAGGTGAAACTAGCAGTGGGAAGCTCGTCTGGGGCTAGAACCTGGAGCTGGGCGACCGCGACATTGTTCAAGGGATTAGTGTCGAGAGCATCCGAGACCGTTGCGACGATGTTGTAGGTGTCCGGGGCAAGGCTGGTTGTGTTCAGGAAGAACGTGTAAGCGACAAAACTTCCGGACGACACTGTCTGTGCTGTCAGCCTGACGAAGGTGACATTTTGCAGCCCACTTGCCAATCTACGGATCAGCGTCAGGTCGAAGGTCTCAGTGGTCGTTCCGAGATTCGCGGCCTGCACCGACAGCACGACGGTTCCGCCCTGGAAAGCCATGTTGCTAGAGAGATTTAGAGAGACTCCGACGTCGTGGACAGCAGTGACAGAATGAGTGATTTCGAGCCGCAGTGTCTTCATTCCTTGGAATCCGTTGTCCAGGTCGATTACTGTTAGTCGGATCGAGAAGTTTCCAGAGAAGAAGTTGGGATATGATTGGAAGGTATGTGTAACCACGGGGATAACAGAAGTAAGATTGGCTTGGCCAGATACGTCTCCAAAATCCCACAAGTACTCCATGATTCCGTGATTGTAAGGACTGAGACTGTCCGGGTCGAAACTGCTCGTGGCATTGAAAGTGACCGTGTCGCCCGGACTGGGATTTGTCGGGTAGACCGTGAAAGATGCGACCGGGCCGGATTTTCCGGAGACGTTCTTGAAGTAGCCGTCGGAGGTCTCAACGCCATAAACTAGGTGATTAACCCCGTCGATGAGACGGGTCCAGTTGGAGGCTCCGGTCGGACATTGAGGGCAGAGTCCTCCAGGAGCCGCAGCGCTGGAGCTGGGGTTGGACATTCCGGCCGCCAGGGCAAGAGGGCTAACGCCTACCTTGACCACCGAAAAGACAAGATTGGCAAGCCTGCCTGATCCTCCGCCGAAAAGCCCACGGTTGTTGGTGGTCGTGGCAAGATTCACGACAGCCAGCCTCAAGGCTCCCGTATTGTTGTATGTGTTGGGAGCCTTGTAGGGATTATCGAAGACTGTGCCTGTTGAGATATCGTAGGAATAGAGGCTGATGTAGTTCTGGTCAAAGTAGAGAGCGAATTCGTACGCGTTGAAAGGTGGAGCGTTGGTCACGTTGACCTGAACAGAGAATCGCGACCCAATAGTCAAGGAAGGATCGGTAATGTTTGCGCTACCATACGTGCGGCCGAACACCCCGACCACGGGGATTGAAGGGGATCCGACGGTAAGTCGGAACAGTGCTTGGTGAGTGATGAGAGACGTAGTGTTTCCTACTACAACAATACTGTAGGTTCCAATAGGGGTGGAGAGAGAAACCGTAACTGTCATGGCGGCGGTGTAGGGTGGAAGGCCTGAAGTCGTGTTGAACGAAACTGCAATTCCGGGGGATGGAGAGATGGCCTCCAGCGAAACCGTCTGCGGAGCTCCTGTCAAAGTGTTGACGATGACACGTGAAGAGGATGTTCCACCTCCTGATGCGACAGAGCCTTGGCTCGGGATCAGGGACAGAGAGTAGTCGAAACCGGTGGAAGATGGTATGTTTACTGTTGCGAAGCCTGTTTCTTGTATTTGCGACAATGTCTGTAGGTCTTGAGCAATCACTGTGACCGGATAGCTTGCAGCCGACAAGTACACGTGGCTTGCTGACACGGTGAGGCCAGCGCTCGTTAAGATAGATGACGCGCCATCCCCCCAGTAGAGAGTGTACTTGAACAGGGTTGATCGGAATCCTGTGGTTGTTGGATAGGCACTCGAGTACGTGATGGCCGCTGAAATTTTTGTTGGTGATCCCACTGGCGCGCTTTGGGACGTAACTTGAACCGTGAAAACCGGTGTGCCACCCGTAACATTCAGTGGGTTGTACGCTGTCATCGTGTTAGCTGGAAGTGATCCAGAACCGGAATCAGTGACTCTCAGGCTGACATTGTACACCCCCGAGAAATGATAGCCTGGTATCGAACCGCTGAGGGTCTGAGTATTATTCTGACTTGCTTGCGAGGCGACCGAGGAGGCGGGCTTCGAACATACAACTGTATTGATAATCCCGCCTGGACAGAACCTCCAGCTGACAGTATAGTTCCCAATTCCTCCCAACCAGAGACCGTTCCATGTCGCAGCCGTGTTGCCTGGAAGGCTGGATGGTCCTTGAATGACTGCGGTGAAGGGGAGGCGTTCAGCAACCGTAGCGTTGTGAGTTGAAGGGGAGGCGCTGTCCGCGATCTTCAGGGTTATTCGGCTTACAAAGAAAGTTGGGGTCGGGATCGTGATCGTCGCGGGGCTAGTAGTGCTGTCGGTTGCTCCGTCACTATTGAAGTCCCATTGGTAATGTAGTAAGCCGGTGCAGCCTGGACATGTTATTGTCGCCGTGAAAGTAGTCTGTAAACCAGGGACCGGCGGGTTTGGAGAGAAGGTGAAGGATCCGCTCCAATTCAGCGTGTGAGTGGGGTCGAAGAAGGTTTCGCTATTGAAATTACTCTGTATCGTCTGATGAACAACCGCTCCAGGATTCGTGATAACGCTGTTATTGAGGGTCAGCCCGGTACTCCCGATACCGACAACATCAAATCGAATCCGGAAGAGGGTGAAGTTCTGACCGTAGCTGGCGAAGACCAGCTGCACCAAATGAGCCTGACCAACAGTATTATCGACCGTTTGGACTGCGTTAAAAGGAGACAAGGCTCCCCAATTTGTCCCGCCTTGGTCAATCATTACTGCGTGAAGGATGCTTGGGTTCCAGGAGACGAAGATGTCGAACCCGTTCAATGTGGAAGTAGCGTTCTGTAGATATACGATGTCGGTTGTGAAGCCTCCACCGATCTGGGGAGAAACCGTACCGAAAGATTCGTCCTGATCCGAGACTAGAGGCTCATTCGTCCCATCCGCTGTCCCGCCGCCGGTCAAGGCGACATCGCCGATCCAAGTACACGAGCTGAGAGTTTCGAATGCCCCGTTCTCGCTCGGAGCGACAGGATAGCCGGTTCCATTCAACACGGCCTCTCTTGCGCCTAAGCCGCAGTCAATTCCCAGAGTTGGTGCACGAGAGACACCGGCTTGACGCGTCTTAGCCGGGTATGTTGCACCGGGGGTCTGATGACCTCCTGGTAATGAGAAGGTTCCAAGGACAAGAAGGAAGAGTATCAAGATAGACAGGGATACACGCGTCATGAGCTAACTTACTCCCGGTAGGCCACGAAAGCAGATGAGAAAATAAGAGTTGCTCTTCCCTAGCGCTCTGGGAGGCGCCTCCGCTCTCGACGGGACTTTCGATCAAAGAAATCAGGATGCCTATGCATTCGGAATAGCTTTGCCAAAAATCACCTTTGGCGAAAGGGTCATTGGAATCTCTTCGATGTTCTCGCTCGAGGCAGTGCTTATTTCTTGAGGTTAGGCACTTGTTTCCCTGTGTTTTGCGGGTTGAGTGAGCCTCCTGAAACTATTGTCGGGTCAATCAAGGTTTCAGTGCAGCTCCGGTCGGGGGCTCAACTGCTGCAGCTTTTCTTCACTCCACGACGCCTGATTCTCGCCCACATTGGAAAGAGGGGTGCTGGAGAATTGACGGGGATGACGTTGCTGGGAAAGTGGGGGGCCGCTCTAGAGGGCCTGTTCAAGAGTCCCGGGGAGGCTCGCAAGCAGAGGCGGGTCAGAAGGGGTTTTGAGGAGATGAGCCCGGATGAGATATTGAAGGCGGACAAGGACAACTTCGACATCGTCTACGGTGACGTGGTTCGGGTGGAACTGGATAAGAATCCCGATCTCGTGGGCTTGATGATCCTCACGAAAGATGACAAGTATGAGTTCCTCACCTCACGGGACTTTGCTGATGTCTCGAAGCTACTCCAGGATACGTTGGGCGACAAGGTCGAGACTCGATGAGCCTCGCAACTATCGAAGACAAAGGTCAGCGATTCTTTCGCCTCCTGAAGGCTACAATGGAGAGAATGACGAGTAGGAGTAGGCCTGCAATTCCTGTTTCGACGTAAATGTCAGTTGGAGGGAAAGTGTGGGGTAGGGGCCCGGAGGCCGGCGGTGTCGTCGTAGTGGGAGATTCGACGATTATCGGTCCTACGACAAGTATGTTGTCGGCCACGTCTATTTCGCCCCAAACGGTCGTTTCTACTGCTTTGAGGTTGTGGGGTCCCGGGGCCACACCTGTTGTGTTCCAGCTGAACCGTATATTCTGGGAGATGCCGGGGACTAGCGCCTGGATAACATGTGACCCTATTACTGTGCGATCATAGTACAGCGTCAGCGTGAAATTCTCAGCGGTAGCTCCCTCGTCCATGACTGTCACTGTGATGGAAAGGATTGCTGTCTGGTTCACTGATGCAGAATAGGGGGTGATTTTTGAGACTGCTACATCATGGATTACTGATTGCACGAAGATATTCTTCAGGGGATAATCGTCTTGTGTGTTCGCGAAAGTGTATGCGGTGTCTCCTATCCCGTCTGGTCTCGGACAAATCTCCTGGTGGGGACCGCTACAGCTGTCCACGTCGGTATAGTTAGACCAATAGTTTCCCCCGCTTGCATATCCGACGTCCCACTTGTTCTGTCCAGTTTCATTGTCGAAAGCTTGCTTCACCCGATTTTTGACGAAGTTGTTGTGGTGAACGAGGTTGTTGGTGGACGTGACTAGGTTGGCTCCGATGCCATTGTTGATGATGTTGTTGAGGACGAGGGCAATGTATGTTGATCTGTAGACGCCTATGCCGTCGTTTTGGTTTGAGGAAATCGTATTTTCGAAGATGAAGCTATTGTTCATGGATTGGAGAACGATACCTGAATGGTTTGATGTGATCGTATTTTTCGTAATATTCAGGTCGCACTTGACACAAGACTCACTGGAAATGCCCGCTCCCATCTCTTGCGTGAGTGTGTTGTTGAACAGGTTGACGCTCTCGCCGTCGAGGATTTTGATGCCGTGCTCTGCGTTCGTTGAGACGTGGCTGTTCTGGACGGTAGCATTGGACAGAGATATTGTGACACCGTCGTAGGAATTCGTGATTGTTGTATTGTCAACAATCCCGTTGGCCACGTTGAGAAAGAATATTCCATTAGCGAGGTTCTGTCCGTGTATGTAGACATTTCTAATGATGAAGGATGCGTTGGTCTGCTCTATGTGAATCCCGTCTTTGTTAGTTGTGTCTATGTACCAGTTCTCGATAATGTAAGGATTTGAGAGCGACCCATTCCCTCCTGGCGTCGTCCCGTTGGCAGGCGTGAACCCGCTGTTTCCGACAATGGATATCGGGGAATGGGAAGTCAGAGGCAAGGCTCTCGTCAGATGAATCGTCGACCCGGCGATTGAGACGAGAATGAGGACAGTAACCAAGGCGAGGGGTCGAAGGTTTATGTTATGCGTTTGCCCTGACTTTCCATCTTTCAATCCTCCCGTTAGTATGGACATTGATACCTCACCGATCGCCTTGGCCTGTATGGGAGGCCACTGCGTGTTAAGCGAATCGCTAATCTCCGAGACGAATGGTGTCCTTCTATCTTTGGTGCTTGCGATATCTTCTCTTCTAGAAGACTTGTTGAATGAATACTCAGCGATCTAAGCAGCCTCTTTGTGGAATAATGGTTATGTTCCGGTTCCGCCAATAGTTGCCATGGGGAACCTTGCACCGTCAAAGCATCATCCTTCTCGCGGCCTTTTTCCTTGAAATTTCTCTGTTTTCCATTTCTATATCTCCTGCATTCGCCATTATTTATTCGACCGCGTTGAAGCCGGGTGATGTCGTAATGTACAGAATTTTCTACCAGAACAACTACTACAACAGTCAGATGAAGGTTCTAAGCGTAGTCGGAACGCAGGTTACGGTGAACTTCACGGATTATCCAGCTCCCGGAGTCTACTTCGGAAACATGTGGTTCGATGTCTTCTCGGGGAACACTAATTCCACGTCGAACGTGTTATTCGCTGTCTCTCCTGGGTTGAATGTTGGTGACCCTGTTTTCAATGGTAACAGTACTTCCATTCTAGCCGAGCAGCCCTATCCTTGTGGAGCCCTGTCTCGGCCTCAAGTGTACACGTTGTTCTCAAGGTCGGATCAGTCCGTCCATGTATCTTGGGACCGGAGTACGGGGATTATGTGCGAGTACGAGGCCTACTCCAGTGGGACTGTAATTTTGGGATTCAGGTTGGATAGCACGTCACTTTGGAGCTCGTCCAGTTCGGACGCGAACGGGTTTGCGACAGCGACAGAGATATCTGCCGCCCTTGGGTTACCCTTGGTCGTGATTGTCCTCTTCGTCTATTTCCGCAGAAAGCGGTCTAAGGCGAGGTCTCGAAAAAAGTAGCCAAACTTCGCTCTGACCCGAGCT
The DNA here is from genome assembly GCA_005888755.1 of Candidatus Bathyarchaeota archaeon. Classification (GTDB taxonomy): domain Archaea; phylum Thermoproteota; class Bathyarchaeia; order 40CM-2-53-6; family 40CM-2-53-6; genus 40CM-2-53-6. The sequence goes on along the minus strand of VBBQ01000039.1, from coordinate 562 downwards.
TGCAAATGCGAACTGGTTCATTAGGTGAGGTCTGGGACGAACGCATCCTCGATGACTGCATTCAGATTTCACCGCTTTCTCGCGCGGATTTCAATTAGATGAAATAGCCAAACTGGGACTTCGGATTGTAATACGTCAAGATTGACGACTGGTCATCTCCGCGGGGGTGCGGCCGAGAAATCGGGAGCCGAAAAAATTAGACGAAGCTTGGAAAGTAAAATTTTTGATCTTAGCCGCCGAATATTGAGAAGGACAGCGATGTCGACGAGGTCTGGACCGGATTGGTTGTGAGATCAGTGAAGTGCGACGTGAAGACACCCCGGAGGTCAATACTGCCGTCCATGGTGACCCTGTCAGTCCAGCCTGGAATAATCGAGAAGGTCAACTTGCCTGCGGATGTACGGGAACTAATCTGATGATCCCAGCCAATGTTGCTGGAGGAATTCGTGGAGATATCGTTCACATTGGCGCTCTTCAGGAAATAGGATTGGGTTTGACTCGCCGTGGTTGTCGCGTTCAGAACGCCGGCTTGTGCTCCGATAGTGTAGGTCAGTAATGATCC
>VBBQ01000044.1 GCA_005888755.1 Candidatus Bathyarchaeota archaeon | reverse complement strand
GTCGCTTGGTTACCGCGTTGATTCCCCACAGAGGAGTCCATCGCCTTGGCCTGTGATAGAGGAGAACATCGTCAGCTTCGATCGTACGCGCATAATCTCGTGTCGCAGGTAACTCGTCGGCCACTAAAACCGAAGTCCTCAACTCTCTGGGGCTGATGTGTCGCAATGAATAGCAGAGATTTCTTAAATAGACCTCCCCCGCGGGCCAGCTCACACCGCCCATAGGATGAAGTGCTATCTTGAGCTGCATAGCTTTAGTTCAACATGATGGCTGCTCGAGTTGCAGTACCCTCTGTCTGACCGTCTTCCCCCTCCCCCGCAGGAGGTCCACCGCGTCCTGCTTAAACTCCGGTGTGAAGATGCGTCGCGGTTTGCCCATGAGACACCTCCACTTCGCTGTGATGCTCGGAAGGTGTACACAATTTCAGCGGAAATTCACACTTTGTTGCATGAATGATGGACCTATCATAAACGTGTCCCTCTGGTCTCAGAACGCCTGTGTGATGGCCGACCACGGCAACAGTTTTGAACCCCAGCCTTTTCAGCATCTTCTCTAAACACAACCTGTTTGGGATCCACCACGATCGATTATCGCCGGACCGTTCCTCTCCTCCAATATACCGCATGATCGGTTCACCATAGCCCTCATTTGCTAAGTCCGACGAAACGATTAACGTACCTCGACAAAGTGGAGCTAGAGAAGCAAGCGCCCTGAGCGGGGAAAAGGTATGGAGAAGCACATCCCCGACAAAGATTAAGTCGAAAGCATCGACGCCAAGCTTTTGGGCTGACAGGTCATATATTGTGGAGTGACATCTCCTGATTTTGGAGTTCAATGCCTTGCGGCAGAACTCAAAAGGGCCATTCAGGTGAAAATACTGAACTTCCTCAATTGTGCTGACTTGGTGATAGGCCATCAGATTTTCCAGTGTTAATTGCCTGTCCTTTCCGTGGGGCATATCCCAATCTTCTATTGAGGGGAGCTCAACAGATATGACATTGGCTCCTCTCCTTTCGAACTCAAAAGCGAAGAAATCTGTCGCTGAACCTACATCTAAGACGTTCATTCCGCTCATGTCTTCAGGGAATTGGAAGCGCGGCAGATCTTTCCGATAATCGTAAGTTCCGGGTGTGACAAGACCATTGCCCAAATCGACCGTGTGGTACCAATAATACTTCTTTATATCGCCATACCCCATGGCGAGAGCTCTTGCATTAAAATCGCTTACCAGCCGTTCATAGTCTTCTCTTACTTTTGAACTTTCGTCATTTGAACTTTCCTCATTAGTGATATAGAATTTGCGAATCATGCGTCGCATTAATCCCGACATTCCCTCGTAAGCTATAACGGCAAATACTTTTTGATATAACTTCATAGAATTCTCGTTCTATCCAGGATTTCCGATTTCAATCTACCGCGACTGCTTCTTAGGGCGCTCCTTCCGAGTGAATTCTTCAAAGAGAATGACTAATGATGACGAGGATGTACTTGTGGCTAAAAATGCCTTTGACCATGTGCAGCCATCCTCTTGCACGTCCCGTGAGGAGGAGTGAAAGAGCAACACGGCGACTCCTCTGTAGCAGCATTCCGTCCTCTCCGTCTCTTAAGCTCCGTTGTAATGAGACTTCCCTCAGGATAGGCGACAGTCATGTACCCCACTCCTCGCCTTGCAACCCCGCTGGTCACATGATAAAGTAACGCCCGAAGAGTTCTGCTACCACACTGCAGACGGGAAAGTTGCCCAATCAGAAGCGACCGTGACGGATGGTGAACCGCAATCCCGAAACGCACGCGAGCAGCTTTCGCCACCGCTGAAAACACAGACATCGATTGGGCAGGCATCACGATGGCGGCGCCATTTCGTTTACAGGACGGAGTGCATAAAGACCACATGGAAGTTCCGCCTGGCGATTCTAATTTTCGTCATTCTCATAGCGTCCTTGACACGCGGATTCTGGATTCCTTCGTTAGGGCGGAGCCTCACGTGTACGGAGGAAGTCGGCCCCAGCGACGCCATCCTAGTGGAGAACTTCGATCCGAACTACCTCCTCTTCGAACGCGCGGCGGCCCTGCAAAAAGCGGGACTCTCTGTAAAGGTGCTCGTCCCGACGGAGGCCTCGCAGCGTGACCCGGAAGTGGCCAATACCGTCTCGCAAGGCATTGCAGAATTGATGGCCCGCGTGGCGCGGCTGCAGAACCTGAAGATCATTCCCATACGGGACATCGAACCAATCAGTCTCAATACCGCCTACCAGATCCGGGACTTTCTTACCAAGGAGCGACTGAGGTCAGTCATTGTTGTTTCGCCGGCCTTCCGCAGTAGGCGCTCGTCTCTCGTCTACCGTGCTGTGCTCAGGCCTGCCGGCATCCAGGTCTACTGCATGCCGGTTCTTGGCGACAATACTCCCGAGAACTGGACGGCCACTTGGCATGGCATCGAGGACGTCATGGAGCAGTTTATCAAGCTTCAATTCTATCGATTCTATGTGCTGCCCCTGGCGCGCGGCGGTGTAGCCGCGCCGGCCCGGAGTACCGAACCGTAGTCCAGCTTCTTGAGCCGCCGGACCTCCTCTACCGTGATCCCGCCCTTCTCGGCTTGCCAGCGGAAAGGGATG
>VBBQ01000038.1:62204-78008 GCA_005888755.1 Candidatus Bathyarchaeota archaeon | reverse complement strand
GATCGAAGAGGATCGCACGAGGTGCAGGCCGCCCCGAGCGTGAGGTGCGAGAACTAGTCAACCAGTATTTCACGATGCGGAAGATGATGAAGCAGATGAAACGGCGTGGCCCGATGATGAAAGGCATGCCTTTCATGAAGAAGTAAGTCGTTGGGGAAGGTTCTTCTCAACGGCGGATTTGAGAAAAGACTAGATTGTTCACGCTTTGCGGTGATCATGGAGTTCGAGCATATTTCCCCAAGGATCCGTGAGAGTGCCTGAGTTCTTGCCCTTACGTTTGACGGAGTATCCTTTCTTCTCCAACTGGTCAGCAGCTTGTTCGAAGCTGATGACGTGAAAGCTGATCGGGGTAACGGCCGCGTCTCGGAGAACCAGCGGTGTGATCTTCGGGGTCTTGTAGAGAGTAAGCTCGCCAAGCTTTGTGGTGATAACACTCCATTCAGGCGAGTGCTCTTTGAGCTCGAATCCGAGCGTATCGCGGTACAACTTGACTGCTTCGTCCATATCCCCGACTTGAAGGATAATATGACCGATGTCACTGACGAGTTTGGGCAAGTCTTAGTCCTCGTGACTGATAGGGGAATGTGCTTGGTCTTTGCCCTCAAGCCTTGCCTTTAATCTGTCCTCTTCTTTCTCGACATATGCGAAGCCTTCTTTCACGACTGAACCGAACAAGGGTCCGAAAGTGAAGGTTATGGCAGATATTGCTGCGCCTATCGAGACGAAGGCCATTAGCGAGGCGAAGAGTTTGCCCGCGACAGTCAACGGCGATAGTGCCGGGCCTTCCGCGGTTGCCAAAAGGGCCATGAAATAGAACGAGGTCACAGGATCCCATTCTTCTAAGAGCATCATGCCAATTGTTCCAATGGCCATCACGATGGCGAGAATCACAATTGAGAAGAGTGCTCTCATCTTGAACGGAGAGAGAGGATGCCGGATTATCCTAGAGATACCTGTCTTGGTCATGAACAACTAACCACCCTCGAATGATGGAACCTTAGCTCTTTCTATTGATCAACTACAAGCTCCAAAGAGTCGTCGATGTATCTAGTATGGGTCAATCGCTAGCGCCTAGGTGTCCATCTGGAATAGCCAACTTCGAATCCCTTATCAAACAGCCGGGAGAAATTCTCGTTCGTGCCTAAGAAAGTTACAACCACTCTGCAGGGTGCCAGACGACTCGCTGTTGTTAAACAGCATCTCGCGGGAAAGAGACCCAACAAACCAGACTCCGATGACATCCTAGAAGTAACCCGAAGCTTAGGCTGCCTTCAACTCGACCCAATTAGTGCGGTGGCGCCGAGTCACCTGATAGTTCTGTGGAGTAGACTCGGAGTCTTCGACACGTCAGAGCTTGACAAATTGCTCTGGAGCGAGAAGAAGCTTTTCGAATACTGGGCCCATCAGGCATCTATAGTTCTGATGGAAGACTATCCCCTCCACTATTACATGATGAGAGGCTATCCTGATGTCTTCCTCAAAGCATTGGGACCAGTTTGGCGTCTGAGAGTCAAGAAGTGGCTTGGCGCAAACTCGGACCTGAGAAATTATGTTCTGACAGAACTCAAACAGAAAGGACCTCTCCTTTCCCGCCAGTTTGAGGACAAGACCCGAGCCAAATCCCGCGGGTTCGGCTGGAGCTCTTGGAGCGGCGTCTCCAGAATGCTCGCCCATCTCTTCTTCAAAGGAGAAGTAATGGTTGTTGGCCGTCAGGGGAAACAGAAACTCTGGGACATATCCGAGAGATTCCTCCCTAACTGGGTCTCAAAGAGAGAACTCTCCGAACAAGAGGTCGAATATGAGGCAGTTCAGCGATCTCTCAGGGCTCTCGGCACCGCGAACGAATCAGAACTAAGCTGGCACTTTCTACGTGGCCGATACAGAAACCTGAAGGATACCCTCAAACAGTTGGAGGCGGAATCGAAGATCCAAACGGTCGACTTTGCTGATGGACCCGTAGGAAAGGGCGTGCGTTACATTCACTCCGAAGACATTCCGCTACTCGATGAGTTAGATTCCGACAGGTGGGAGTCACGGGTCTCGTTGCTCTCCCCTTTCGACAATTTGTTTTGTGATAGAGCAAGAACCCAGCTTCTGTTCAATTTCGACTACACCATCGAAATCTACACGCCCCAAAGCAAACGTAGGTACGGGTACTACGTCCTCCCGATACTGCGCGGCGACACTTTCATCGGACGAATGGATCCACTCATGGACCGGAAAAATGCGAAACTGATCATCAAGGCAGTATACGCTGAACGACATGCGCCCAAGGACAAAGATACCTCAAGAGAGATACGAGATAGCGTTGAACAGCTTTCAGAATTTCTCGGGGCTAAAGAAGTACTCTATTCGCGCAAAGTGCCGAAGTTTTGGCAAAGCCATCTACACTAGGTTCAAGACCTATCCTGAAAACAGGTCCAAGCCGACTCAAGTATCGAATCTCGATATTCTCGGATTCTGTAAACACTTACCCTCTTGTAACTTAGAGGTTCCTTCGGGCAAAACGAGCAGAATAAATCGCCGGAGTCACCATTACCTGTTTCGAGGGTCCTTCTGTAGACGGCGAGCCTCATGTCAAGAACATCCCCGTCACAACACTCCTCCCGAGTCACGATACTTTCCCAACCTACTGTCGAAGCGTCAGGCCACTCAAGAACTCCACAGGAGAACTATGTGGAGGAGTTTCTAACGAAATATCCAGACTACAGGAAAGCTCTATGGTTGGCCGCGAGGAGCGAAGAGGAAGGCCTAGGGAATCCATCATATCAAGGGTGGCAATGGAGCGATTTGGAAATGCATCCTACAAGAGTCCTGAAGCTCGTTATCGAGGGAATCGCCAAGATTAGTCTGAGAACTAGACGGGCAACTTACTACCTTCTGAAGAATCCTGAGATGGTAAAGACGGTTCTTAAGAGTTCTATTCTCAAGAAGTAGACAGAACGCGCCAACGAAGCATACCGTGTCAGCGTCGAAGGTTATTCTGAGAGTCTCGCTAGTTCCAACATCTCAGCAAAGTCTTCTAAGCCACTTGCATAATTGCCGTCTTCGCCGCTCCAAACCGAACGTTTGCTCAAGATGAGCTCTTTCGCGTCCCTGAGGGGGATTCCACAATGCACGAGATAAGCTGCTGCACACGTCGGGCTCCTCCCGAGCCCCATCTTGCAATGAAGGTATACCTTTCGCCCTCCACGGATATGCTGCTCGATAAGTCGGGAGACAAGTCGGAGCTGGCTCACTGGAACCGCGGAAAAAGTCTCTTCGACTCTGGGAGTCCGATCTTCATATTGCAACCCGAGCTTCTTGGACCACTCCTCCTCTCGCGGATTTCTCGTAAGGTCGACAATCACGGCCTTGCCTCCGCTCCGTTTCTTGATCTCTTCCAAATCCACTAGCGTAGGAGCTGCACCTACCCACAATTCGTTCGCAAGAATCTCCGTGAAGTCCAACCTATTGCCTCCACTTCATGGTCAGCATTCGATGAGGTGAGCAGTCATCGGCCTCTCACAGAGGCTCGCCAATCGGCAACTGTTCTAGCTGAGTTTCTTTGGATCGAACTTGTTGCCGAATTTGTCGATGAACGCTACTTCTGAAAGCGGCATACGATCTTTCTTCCCAACTATCTTCTTGACGGGATAGCCAAAACCCACGACCATAGTGGGCTTGATATCGGCTGGGAAGCCAAAGTCCTTCCGCATCGCTTCTTCCTTGATTCCAGTATAGACTCCTGAGATTACGCCTGTGTTCCAAGCGGAGAGTTGCATTTGTTGTACTGCGCGTCCGGTGTCGATGAGGTGGAACCCTAGTTTGGGGTCTGTTAGGACGATGACTGCGAAGTCTGCGCCTGCGACCCAGGGACCGCTGGTACTGTCCTCTGCTAGTTTCTTGATCGATTCCTTGTTCTGGACAAGTATGAATCTCAAGTGTTGTTTGTTCATTCCTGTCTGAACCGCCCGTGCCGCCTCGAGCACTTTCAGTCTCACGTCGGCCGGGACCTTCTTCGGGCTGAACTGTCTAACATCCAGCTTAGTCAGAATCGCTTGATGAGTATCCATTTCTCTCAGCTTGTATCCGAGAATAGGCCTAAGTTAAAAAATGTCTCCTTGAACGCTCGTATTGAACCGAGGTTTCAGAGGATACATCATGGTCGACCAGGTCACTATTCAGAAGCAGGTGGTTGTACAGGAACAGAAACTGAAAGACTTCTGCAACAAAGTATGGATGAAGCTCGGCGTCCCGCCACAGGATGCCAAGATAACGACCGACGTGTTGGTCCTAGCTGACCTTCGGGGGATCGAGTCTCACGGGGTCGCTCGTCTTCCTCGATATTATGCGGATCTCAAGAACGGCTGGACAACTCCTACGAACCAAAGCAAGATCGTGAAAGAGACCAAGGCTACAGCGATGATCGATGGGGGCCAAAGCTTAGGCCAGGTCGTCGGGCACAAGGGAATGCAGCTGGCCATGAAGAAAGCCAAAGAGACCGCGGTAGGAATCGTTTCCGTCCGGAACTCTCACCACTACGGAATAGCAGGATACTACAGTCTGATGGCTCTGGAACATGATCTGATTGGGGTGAGCATGACTAATGCAGCTCCACTTGTGGTTCCTACTTTCGGAAGAAACGCGGTCCTTGGCACAAATCCGATCAGTCTAACTGCTCCCGCCGGGAAGGAGAGAGCATTCGTTCTTGACATGGCAACGTCCGTAGTTCCGCGGGGGAAGCTTGAGGTCTATGACCGCCAAGGGAAGAAAATGCCTCCGGGATGGGCTGTAGACAAAACAGGACGAGGGACGGAAGACGCCCACACAGTTCTCGACGCCTTGTCCAACAGACTAGGCGGAGGGATTTTACCATTGGGCGGTGAGGGAGAGGAGCACTCTGGCCACAAAGGATATGGTCTGGCCCTGATGGTGGATGTTCTGAGCGGCGTCTTGAGCGGGGCGGCTACCGGCCTCGGTGTCGATGTCAACAAGGAAAAACCGAATGTTGGTCATTTCTTCATGGCCCTGGATCCAGCAGCGTTTAGGCCGTTGGATGAATTCAAGAGAGACATGGACCGGCTGGCACGCGAATTGAAGGATTCGCCGAAGGCGGAAGGCCAATCACGAATCTACGTTCACGGCGAGAAGAGCTATGCAAGAATGGAAAAGTTCCGAAAAGAGGGTATTCCTCTAGGTCCCAAAGTTGTGGAAGCCATGAAACAAGTTGGGACCGAGATAGGGGTGCCTTGGCTTGGATAGCTCTCCGGTTTGGAGAACCTCTCGCTGACTATCCGGCTCTTCTTATCTCGAGATTTTTCCACAGATTCCGATATACACCGGGCTTCGCGGGTTTCTGATGAACCGCTTGACTCTCCACCCCGTTTCTTCGAGTATTTTCTTCATTTCGTTTTCTGAGACGATCAGATAGTCAAACCATGGCGATTGATACTTCTTGTATCGCACGCGGAGTTTCAACTCGCCAGGCATCTTGCCTTTTCTAAGATTGCGTTTGTGATAATCTAGGTGAAATTGTTCCTTGGTCTGGTATGGGTCGACGGATTCGGCAATGATGCGGGCATTTGTGCTCGTAATTTGGTAGAACTGTCTGAGTAATCGTCTTGCTTTGGTAGGGTTGCCGAAGAGCCCGAAGTTATTGCCTATCATTAGAATGGTGTCGAATGTTCCAAGCTTCGAGCTCACTTCTGTGATTGACATTACTCGAGCTTTTCTTAGCCGTCTTAGTTTGCAAACTCTCACCGCGAGGGGCGAAGTGTCGATTCCAAAGACATCGAAACCTCTCTTCTGGAGGTACAGGGAGACTCTTCCGCCTCCGCATCCGACATCAAGGACTCTTCCTGTAACGTAACGTATTGCTTTTTTCTCGTGCGGTAGCCAGTCTTTGTATTCGGCCAAGTAGTATCTGGGATACATTGCGCTAGTGTGGATGAAACCGTCGTCTCTCTCCAAAACTTCCACGACCTTCTTGCCTCTGAAACAGTCGTACAGTTGGTGACCATAAGCATCCTGAAAATCACTCAGCATAGGTCGCATCGCCGGCTAGGTGGTCCACGAAGTTCAGCATGTAAGCAAGATCGCAAATAATCTGAAACGTCAATCGACCGTCACTGGCTTTCGAAGCAGATTCGAGGGGCCATTCATTCATCAGCGACGACACCTGACTGTCGCAGACGCCGTTGAGGAACTCTCACTCATGCAAGGCAAAACGTCTGAAGCAGCTCCCACTTTTTGCTGAGACGATTTCTTATCCGGTACAGATTCCGGGCGAATCTAGCAGATCAGGGCTGAAAACGGGGGATTCCTCCTATGTCAGCGCGCCTTTAACCTAAAGATAGGGAAACTGAGTTAGACCGACTTATGATTCAAGGCCATTTGCCAACGCTCGACGATATTATCGCAGCCAGCAAGCGAATCGAAGGAGTAGCAACAAGAACCCCGCTTGTCGAGTCGCCCGCACTCTCGAAGAAATTTGGTCGAAGAATCTACTTGAAGCTCGAATGCTTCCAGCCCATACGCGTCTTCAAGATCCGGGGAGCCTACAACAAGATCTCCCAACTATCAGCCAAGAACATCGTCGCGGTCTCTTCAGGCAATCACGGCATGGCCGTAGCATATAGTTCTAGACTGCTCGGAAAGAAATGCACGGTAATACTACCGGAGACAGCGGTCCAAGAGAAAGTCAACACCATCATCGAGTATGGCGCTGAAGCCATCAAGTACGGAAAATACACGACCGACCGTGATGCGAAGGCGAAGGAAATAGTCAGCAAGACCGGAGCAACACTCGTACATCCATTCAACGACCCTGACATTATTGCTGGCCAGGGAACCTGCGGGCTGGAAATCGCGAATCAACTTGACGACTTCGACTCGGTGATAGTTCCGGTTGGAGGGGGAGGCCTGATCTCAGGCATATCCACGGCGATCAAAGCCCTGAAGCCAGACGCGAAGGTCTACGGTGTCGAACCGCAAGGCGCACCGAAACTCCAAGCAGCATTGAAAGCCGGGAAGATTGTCACATTCGATTCGCCGAAGTCGCTCGCTGACGGGCTCATTCCGTCGGCTGTAGGAGATCTGACACTCGAAGCATGCAGAAAGTACGTCGATGGCATCTACACTGTATCAGACGACGAGATCCTCTCCGCAATGAAACTCCTGATTCGTGAAGCCCACATTTTCCCGGAGCCATCAGGAGCCGCGCCTGCCGCCGTCCTACTCTCTAACAGAAATGTGGAGAAGCTTGGCGAGAAAGTCGTCCTAGTCATATCCGGCGGCAACGTATCATTGGATCTCCTTGCCAAGACGATTAGGGGATGAGGATAGAATCTAGTATTCTTGCCTGTCCGTGACGAGGTATTCCGCGGGGTTAACGATGTTCCTTGGCTTGAGACCCCGCAGGAAGCGCATCACGTTCTCCACTGCAAACTTCACCGGTTTTCCGGTTGCTAATCCTGATGGGCCTGATACGTGAGGGGTCCCGACGAAGTTTGGCAGTTCGAAGAATGGATGCGTAGTCTTGAGCGATTCCTTACCCCCTCGATACCACCAAACATCGGCCGCGTATCGAAAATCCGGATTAGCCTTCAGGTGCTCGTAGAGAGCTGTCTCGTCAACGAGCTCTCCACGGGCTATGTTCACAAGTATCGCATCCTTCTTCATCGTCGCAAGCTTGTCCGCGCCGATGATCTTGTTGGTGAGCTCTGTTAGTGGGAGCGAGACTATGACGGCATCGCTCTCCGCCAAAACCGTCAAGAGTCCCTTGTCTTCCCGAAACGATCTTACCCCCTTCTCTCGAACCAGTTTTCTCGAGAACGCGTAGATCTTCATGCCGAACCCTTTACCGAGTTGGGCAACGGCGGACCCTATCCCGCCGTATCCAAGAATGCCCAGCGTTCCTTCTTCCAGAATTGTCACTTCCTTTCCGCCTAATGTTCGCCTCAAAGTCCATTGTTCCGTCTTGACCGCGTTGTGAAAGTCAACTATTCTCTTAGCAGCCGAGAGCAAGAGGGCCCAGGCGTACTCCGCAACCTCGTCAGAATACGCACCTGCGTTGCTACAAACAACGACCTTCTCGTCGAGTTGGGCGAAAGGGATGTGATTGACGCCCGCGAGGATGCTCTGAATAAGCCCCAGGTTGTTCATCCTCGACAGGTTTTCAGAGGTAAGAAAACTAGGCCAGAAGAACACGAGAAGGATGTCGATGGATGGAAGCAGTTGGTCCAACGATGCCTCGTCGAGCCCGGTCGAGCTGAAAACTCTCGCATGCTTGGAAAGCATCTGAATGCTACGTTTGTCAACGACATCAGTTGTGATCAATAGATTGGGCTTTGGCAAGATTTCACTCACTCTTCTTTGTTAGTACTCGGCTCTCGCCCTGTTTGGCGATTACTGCCAGAACTCGTTCAGCTTTAACCATAAGTGTTAGAGAAAATAGAACGCTCACAGAGCGTGAAACTCGGACCATGGAACGGACCCCGACACTAGCAATCCTCGAGGATCTCGTTCCCAATGGAATCAGATTCGGAGCAAGCTATCTCGTTGAGTTCGGTCCAGACTCCCCATGGTACGAAACATCGCTCACAATAGCGGCCAGCGCTCTGAGAAATGGAGCGCGCACAGAGTACCATACCTACATGCATCCACCCCACGAAGTTCGGGACTCTCTTACCAAACTCGGATTGAACGTGAGAGAGCTGGAGCATAAGGACCATCTCAGAATACTGGACACATACGACGTGATGACAGGGCTGGCGCATCCCGAAACCCCTGAGGGTTTGCGATCGAAGGGACGGGAGGCTTACGAGCATCAGTCGTTCGACCTCAATCACTGGAGCAGCAGAGTAGTCAATATCATCCGAGAGGGAGTTGCTGAGGACGAGAAACGGTGGTTGCACATTGATGACAACACTTCTGTGATGTGTCATTACACAGATGAGAAGTTGATGATTGATATTTGGAGGACGAGGATCATTCCTTACGCGAAGATCCGCGGTCTCGCGATGTTTCATTCGGTGATGATGGGAATCGCGTCTGATTCTTTCTATAAACAGTTCGAATCGCTCTGCGACGGGATAATCGAATTCCGGGCCGGAGACGAGGGAGGACAGGTCCAGCACTTTGCAAGGGTTAGAACTCTACGGGGAACGTCCAGTGACAACAGATGGAGACGGCTTCAACTTCAGAACGACGGCTCTGTTACCATCGACGCGGACAGCAAGCCTAGAGAGCTTGGAATCGGGGGCTGGCTCAAAGGCCCCAAGAAATCGAGATAGACGAATCAGGCTTTGGCCCTAGACGCCCAGAGAAATTTTCGCTGAAGAGTCTTGGGATAGATCCCCTTCCAGTCATACTCGGCTTTGATCGCCCAGTTCTTGTAGACCCTTGGATCAATGTAGTTTCTGAGAGACGTGTTCAGGTTGTAATCGCGGGTCCGCTTCTGCAGATCGACATCAAGCTTCAGTTTTCGGATGCGTTCCTCCAGCCTCATCTTCTGCGTGTCAGTCTTGACCTCTTTTGTTTTCAGCTCGTCCAGTCGTTGTTGTTTCTTGAGAAGGCTCCCCTCCCAGGTCTTCGGTGGAGTCCGTTTGTGGTTGCACCTGATCGCCGCTTCGAGATTCGCGACACGGGCGTGGTGAAGCTTGACGTAGGGGGACACCTCGGCCTTGAAGCCGTTGTGTCTTCGCAGATAGGTCTGAACCGTCTCTGTGGCATGATGTGTTCTGAAAACCTTCGCTGTCAGGCCTCTCATCGCTTTGTTGAGGAAACGGTTCACATGCTGAGACGTTATTCCGTCAAAGACGAGGTCCTCAGGCTTCTTTCCCTGTGAGAATTCCTGGAGATTCTTACGGATAGGGGTGTTCGCTCCGTCAACCTTCAGGATTTTCTGCCAACGGACACTGTCCTTTCCCAAGAAATCGAACTCGACCCCGTGTGGAAGGAACTTGAGGTGTTCGACTCTGAGAGTTGAAGCGCCCACTGTATCAGCCTCGTCCTCTTCCTTCTCGTCGCCTACCCTCATAGCGAGATTGTCAATGAGGTAAGAAACGGTCGCGAGCTTGCGCATCTTCAAGTCAGGTGAGAGGAGATTCTTGTCGACGAACTGTCGAACTTCAGGTAGACGGCGTTGCAGTTTCCGAGCCGCATCATACTTCAGCTTGTCCCGTTCTTGACGAAGATCGGAAATGTCACTTGGCCAAACATATTTGCGGACGTTGCTTAGCTTGTCCACCCAGTGAGCAATCCAGATAGATTCGTGATCGTGAACAATCTCCTTCCAGTTTCCCGGAGGAGCTTCGACGTTCTCGGAGAGGTTTAGGACAACGTCTTCGGCGTGGATTCTCGGCTTCCAACGCCCCCTCATGGGATGGCTGCCTCTCCCCATAAAGAGACTGGGAGGCTCCACCATCCAGTTGGCGATCTCAGTCTTGACCCCATCTATCTCTGCGAAACCGTAGTTTTCCTTGAGCGACAGGCGAAGTTGCTTTCGCTGAACGGCCACTCTCTTCTTGAAGTCAAGATCCTGCTTCTGAAGCTCCTCCTTCGCCTGATACTCGTAGACCGGGGTGAAGTCGACCTCGGAATACTTTGCATTAGCAAAGTTTGCCGGCAGAAGCTTGAGGAAATCAGATAGAAAGTTCGTCTGGAAAACTGGGTCTTGAATGTAGGGAGTAGTTCTCTTCTTTCCCCACGCATATGCTAACTCCTCTGCTTCAGGGGAGAGTTGGACAATATTGCCATGGATTCGGATGGAGAGTCGCCTAGGCTCGTAAGGGGGCGGAAACGCCACGCCATTGTGCTTCAGCTCTTTCCAAGCCATGACAAGCTCTTCTGTGCTATTCACTCGTTGCCAGTATGAGTAGCCGGGTCCGGTCTTCCATCCTCAATAACCTTGCAAAGTTGTAGATGAGGATTTTTCTTAAAAGACCTGTCAAAAATCACAAAAGGCCGGGATAGACTAAAGAAGGCCAAACGGATGAGGTCTAGGCAAGATTGAGCCGGCCAAAAGGCGCACCACTACTGGGGCCAGTAGGTTTCCTTTTTGCTGCTGTAGGGTTCACCATGGCGGTCATTGTGGCGAGATTGTTCGTTGCTGTTGAGGCGAGGTGCACTCAGTCATGTCCTGTTATCAGGGTTCAGGGATTTCATATCCATCATCTCTACTATGGAGTCCTGTTATTACTGGCGTCGTCGACCATCATGGTTTTTGCGACCGATATCCGGACGAGATGGGACACCGCCTTGGTTTTCGGGGCCGGGATTGGTCTTATCGCCGATGAAGTCGGCCTCCTGATTCTCCAGGTGCCTTACTGGGCCATCGAGTCCCTAGCAACACTGGCAATCGTTGGGCTTGCATTGTATCTCGGGACCATTTACAAGCTCTGGAGCGTTGGACGCAGAGACTTTGGATTGTTGGATCGGTACCAGACTCTCAGTATCTTCGCGGTAGTTCTAGCCATGCTGGGCTTTCTCTACTTCGGCAGGCCATTACGGGCAATGTTCGTGAATGCAGCGCTCGTCGCATGGGTCTCAGCATCCCTGCTACTGCTTACTTTCGGCAGGAAACACCTCCAGGAAATCAGGCACGCACCCTTAAACCCCCTCCCGCCCTCTCCCTAGAAGAGCAGGCGCAAGGGCAAACTGCAGGTCACTGAACCAATAGGTATCGAGGCACGGGAGTATCAAAGCACCATTGCTCAGTCCGCTGCCAAAGCTAACACGCTAGTCGTTCTACCGACTGGTCTAGGCAAGACCATAATCGCCTTGCTGGTAGCCGTCAAGCGTCTTTCAGAGCATCAGAAAGACAAAGTCGTTATCCTTGCCCCGACAAAACCCTTGGTTTTCCAACATGCCGAGTTTTTCAAAAAACACTTTCCCGACAAGAATGTCGTATCATCGGTGTTAACAGGTGAATCCCCTCCATCTGTGAGAGTTGAGGATTTCGAGGGATCCCAGCTGATCTTTGCTACTCCCGAAGTCATCCGGAACGATGTCGTGAGGGAACGGTATTCACTAAGCAAAGTCTGTCTGATCGTTTTTGACGAAGCGCATAGGTGTGTCCGAGACTATGCTTACTCTGAGGTAGCTGAGAGCTACAAGGGTCAGGCATCGAACCCGTTGATACTAGGGCTGACAGCCTCGCCGAGCGCTCGAAAAGAGCGGGTCCAAGAGATCTGCGACAAGCTTGCAATCACCAACGTGGAGATGAGGACCGAGGAGGATGAGGATGTAGTTCAGTACGTCAATGACGTTACGATAAACTGGGAACGCGTTCCACTTCCACCAGCCTACAAGGATATCAGCAAGATTCTTCGGGCAGCCATGGAGGAGAGGACGGACAAGCTAAGGGCTATGCACCAGCTCCCGACTGGGGTCCGGGCCAACAAGCGCATGCTCTTGGAGCTCGGGGAGAAGCTTCGAAAGAGTCTGAGAAGAGGAGGCTCTGGAGCTCTCTACGGAGCGGTCATTCTCCAGGCACAAGCTATGTCGTTGAGCCACGCAGTTGATGTGCTGGAGACGCAGGGTTTGCACAATCTCACAAGGTACCTCGCAAAGCTCGAAACCGCCAGCAGCAAGTCGGGCAAGAGCCTCTCAAGGGACCCGAAGATTCTCGAAGCTAGACGACTCGCTTTCTCGATGGAGGAAAGAGAGCATCCCAAGCAGAAGAGACTACGAGAGCTGGTTGAGGAAGAAATGAAGTTGAACAAGGATTCGAAAATCATAGTCTTCACCCAGTACAGGGATACCGTCGAAACTCTCGTAGAAAGACTGAACAAGCTTGATGGGGTCTCTGCCGTCCGCTTTGTCGGTCAGGCGACTCGGGACACTGATGACGTCGGTCTGAGCCAGAGCGAGCAGATGAGCATACTCGAAGATTTTCGGCAAGGACGTCACAACCTGCTCGTGACAACTAGCATAGGTGAAGAGGGACTCCACGTCCCGGATGTGGATCACGTAATTTTCTATGAGGCTGTTCCGTCCGAGATCCGTCTGATACAACGTAGAGGCCGCACCGGCAGAACACGGCAAGGGAAGATGACAGTGCTCATATCGGAAGGAACAATTGACGAGGCATACTACTGGACAAGCCAGAAGAGAGAGCAACAGATGCACCGTTTCTTGCAGACTGTAAAGAAGAAAGGAGCGAAACCTCCGTCGAGAACAAAACGAACCTTAGACGACTGGTCCAGCTCGCAAAATAACTAGAACGACGTTACGCGAATTGATTTCTACGCTAGATGATTCATCCAAACTCTGGTTTGAACGTCTCTTCACCCGCGTCGGTCTACCCTTTTGGGCAGGAGTACTGCTTGTAGGATTTTTCCCACCTCTGATACTGACATTGTTAGGATACTATACTTATGGCGTAAGGACAGACTTCACAGGCGGCGTTTCACTCGGTGTCCCACTGCTTTTAGCGAACGTCATCTATATTTCGTTCTCGTCCAGATACATCCGGCGCCGTGTCGAAGAGCTTGAGCAGTACGCGCTGTCGATGGGAGTCGACAGATCCCGAATCCGAACTAGCTATCTTAGCGACTTTCGCCTGATTCTGGCGACCTGGGTCGTACTCCTGGCAACAGGAGTGGTGGTGCTGGAACCCTTCTTCAACCCGGCATATTCTTTGGTTCAAAACTTGTTGAGAGAATTGCTCTATAGTTACATGCGGTTGCTCCAAGCGACCTTTCTCTGGATATTCCTCTCATCAATGGTTGCAATATACGAAATGGGACAGCTTCCCCTGCGGCTGAAGATCTTCACTGAAGACAGAACTTTGGGTCTGAAGCCTTTCGCGAATACATCCCTGCATCTAACAACGATCTATGTGATAGCGATAATACTGACATTTCCAATCTTTCTATACCCCAATTTCGCAGTCGAACTAAGTTTGACGATATTTCTCGTTCCAGGACTGTTCTTCTTCCTCGTTCCACTCTTCGGACTTCACAAGAAGATGAGCGAGGTAAGGGCCGAGAAATCTGCCGCGATCGGACTTCGACATAGCCGTGTAATGAGTGAGGTTGAGGCTGTGGGAGAGGGACCACTAGGCGAAGGACTTGTGAATGAACTCTTGGCGATTGATGCAATCAAACGGGAGATTCACCAGATGCACGATTGGCCGTTCGACATAGGAACGGTTGCACGCCTGACAGGGATTCTGGGTGCTCCTCTAGTCGCAACTGTCTTGGCAGCTTACCTGATACGTCTGTTCGGAGTCTAGGCGCTCCAAGCCGTTACCATGTGAGAGAAAGCCACAAAATACCAAGCTAATCACATCTGGCGAGGCCTAAGTTGATAGAGAAGAGAAGTCCTGGATGGCTGCGCGTTCTGGAGATACTTGCCGGAGTACTAGTTCTAGCAGTCGCGTTTTTCGTGCTGGCTGACTCATCATTTGCCCTCACCGTCCTCGCCTATACCCTTGGAATCGGGCTCTTCATTCTAGGGTTGTCGCGAATCTTTGCCGGCATTTATGGGCGATATTTCGCGCCCTGGTTTCGAGAGATCAACACTGGAGGCGGAATAATTGCCCTCGTCCTCGGCGTCGTTGTAATCATCGACCCGCAACTCGCCATCGGCTTTCTCACTCTTCTCGTCGCCTTCGCGCTCTTGGTTGTCGGGATTGTGGAGATCGTTGCAGCTGGCTTTGCGAAGCACCCGCCGGTTTGGGTGCGAGGATTGATCGGAATAGTCGGTATCTTGACCGTCATTCTCTCAATTTTCGTAATCCTCGACTCGTCCCTGGGTCAGACGAGTCTTGCGATCATAATCGCGATAGTATTGGTTGCGGTCGGAGTTCGGGACATTGCCCATGGAATATCAGGGCATCGTCCGGTCAAAATCGACCCGGGTGTTGTAACCAAAGTTTAGACCTATTCCGAAGTGCGTAGAGGCAGCGCTAGGTCCTTATTCCAAGAATCGAATCCGCGATCTGCCGTTAAGCATGCGGAATTCGGATCTTAGAGATTCTTGCTCCCGATAAGGTCAGAAGTAGTCCCAAGACGATAAGGAAAAGCCCCGAGATCATGTACGCATTAGTAGAGATCGTTGCTCCGTTGTAGGCGACCCTGGAACTGGTTATGTACAAGCTCTCAGCCGCGATTCCAAGCAGGACGAATACTGCCCCGATGAGGACCATTAGTCTCCTCATTTTTCGACGACCACAATTCAGGATTGGGTGAAATCCCTCTTAAGCCCTGTTTAACCAAAGGCTAACCTCCGGAGGATATACTTTCGACTACCCCGCAAGTATCTTGCTACTCGAAGTCTCATTCCTGGCTTCAGACTGAAGGGTCCCAAGCGGTTGGCTTAAGTTGGGAGTCCCAGTTCTCTTCTGAACTCCAGTCTCGATTCGCTTATTAATCGAATCATCCATATTCATCTTGAAAGCGACAAGGCATTTGGCCCTCTCGCTATCCCTGGGCGTTGCTTGCCCAGGTCATCGTCACGGTGGCTTTTCCATCAAAACAGTTTGGGAATGTAGAGAGTACCACGCCCCTGGCCCCGTTCAGGCGGAATTACAAGTCCTAGCCGAGCGCATGACTGCCCCCTTGGGAAACTCGCAGTCGCCTGAGCTGGCCAAGCACTCTCTCACGAATATGATCCGCTGGCGGAAGAGCCTTCGACAATCGCCCTTTCGAAATCAGGGGTACAAGCAACTTTCCCATTTTTCCTCCGCAATTCGGACATTTGGGCGCGGTTGCGGCTGCACCCGTTACCATCTCTGTCAGACAGTCGTTGCATCTCCAGACCATTTTCCTGCCGCCTAGCTTCCCTCTCTTGGCCACCGGCTTTCCGTCTGCTTCC
>VBBQ01000038.1:28179-62186 GCA_005888755.1 Candidatus Bathyarchaeota archaeon | reverse complement strand
CTGACCGATGTCCCTACCCCAAACCCATCCGCTCCGGCGAGAGATAGTTCAGCGACCGATTCGTCATTCAATCCCCCCGAGACGAAGATCTTCACATGGTTGTATCCTCTGGAGTCCAACTCCCACCTCACCTCTCGAATAATCTCGGCGAGATTCCCTCGCCTTGAGCTGGGCGTATCCAGTCGGACCCCGTAGAGATCTTTGCCAAGCGCTTCAGCAGCCATGATCGATTCCGTCTTCTCATCATAGTAGGTATCAACCAAAGCAATTCGGGGAACTTTTTTCGGCATGAGTATGTTGAAACTCTTCCATGCCTTAACCTGGTTTCCCATCGCTATTATCAGCGAGTGAGGCATCGTTCCAGCTGGATCTTTTCCGAGAAGCTTCGCCCCAACGATACTGGACACTTCGTCAAAGCCGCCGATATAGCATGACCGATCGATCATGGGCGAGAGAGCTGGGTGAGCCCTACGAATCCCAAACGAGAGGAGAGTCTTTTTTCCCGCTGCGCTCCTTACCCGAGCTGCCATGGTTGTTATCCCGGATGCTTGGCAGAGAAATCCGAGCACCGGTGTCTCGTAGAGACAGAAGTCCAAGTATCGGCCCTCAAGGACCATAACAGGTACTCTCAGACCCTGAGTGTCCGCTGAATGGAACAAAGTTCCCTCTGGAAAAGAGTGAACATCTATCGGTACACCTTCTAGAAGATGGGCTACTTCCTCGACGCCGGCAAGAATGCCCCATTCCCAAGTCCTTGGAAGAGAGCCTGTCGTTATCTCCGCGGTTACTCGAAGGTCATAAAGTCCCTCTTTTTCGAGAATCTCCTTTGTTCGCGTGAAGTAGACGTCCGTCGTTTCTGCGTTCTTGATCTCGTCATCTGTTGCAACCTGGAACCTTCTCAAACTAGTCACTGTCACGGTCCGTTTGATCGAATTATAATGTTAGGGTGAGATGTGTTTTCTATTGATTTCAGGATAGACCATCTGACAAGTTATAACTAGGCTGAATGAGCCTCAATAGCACAGGTCAGTTAGAACGTGAGATCGCTGGAAGAGCTTGCGAAAAGTGCCCGAGAGCTGAAAGAAAAAGGCCTGTCGACGTACGAGATAGCTGATGAGTTGAAGGTTCAGGCGGACACTGTTGTCTGGCTTTTGCTCCACGGCAAAGAGGGAGTCAAGACAAAAGAAACATACGATGTCTATGTAAACTGGAACCCTATTGGATCTAGCGTTCGTCGTTTAACTCTCGTCGGCCGAGCGATGGCAGACACGGTCCGTGAAGCGATAGAAGCTGGACTGATGGAAGAGCCTGAGGTTGTTGCGGGAATCGAGAGCGGCGGAATGGCTCTAGGACTGATAGTTGCAAGATCTTTGAATAAGCCCATCGCCTCAGTGCGACCCCAGAGACTGGGCGAGAAGAAGGTCGCGGGCGCAGTTAACCCGAGCTTCTCAAGCGTCGAAGGCAAGAAAGTACTGATCGTCGACACAATCCTCCGCATGGGAGAGACCATCAGGGCGGCAATCGAGACCCTGACGGGAGTAAAGGCAAAACCTGTCGGAGTCGTCGTACTCGCGAATAAGAGCGGGAAGGAAAGTATTGAGGGAGTTCCTCTGCGATCTCTCGTAGAGCTATTGCCTGTGGCAAAACAATGAGCCACCCTCAACCAAGCATAATATTGAGATGGCAAGAGATCTCTTCAGAGTCAAAAGCGTGCAATTATATCCTGCGGATGCGTCCGGTATACGGGGAGCATAAGTAGATGCCGACCAAGTTCATGCAGTCGCTTGACCCGATGGTCTACGCCGAGCTGCGGAAGATCGCGAAGGAGAGAGGCATAACAATGCAGGAACTGATCAGAGCCGTTATCGTCCCGGACTGGATGAAAAAGGATGAAAGCGCAGGCGCCCGCGGATCTCCGAGAAGATCCCGGACGGCACGCAACGCATCCAAAAGAGCTAGAGCCAGGATTACTGCCTAGCGCTAAGCCCAGGCAACGCTTATTTCTCAGCAAACCAGAGATTCCTAACTGAAGGGATACCCGTTGTCGGCTCAGGACCGAGCTCCAGCCTATGCGATCTCACTGCTCGCAGGAATATTGACCTTCATCGGTGGATTAGCAAAAGCCTCTACGAGCGGGATCATCAAATACACTGCTTCAGGAGCCACCTTCAACAATTTCGTGGGGAACAGCGTTCGCTCGACCAATTTCGGCCTCGCTATATCCAGCGCAAAGATCTCCGCAGTCATACTGATCCTATCCGGGATACTCGTCTTGGTTAGCGCAGTTGTGATGAGTTTCAGGTCCCACCAATACCCCGCGTGGGGAACCGTCATCCTAGTATTCTCCGTGGTCGGACTCTTTGCAGGTGGCAACTTCATCACGGGGGTCGGATCGGTCCTAGGAATTCTAGGTGGACTGCTAGCGATTACCTACAGAACAACCTCCCGTACCGCGCCTGCATAGTCTCCCGAATCTTGAGTCTTCAGCAAACTCCTTGACCGCGAGCCTTCTCCAGAGCCGTAGTCTTATCTTTGGCCTGTAATCTGCCTAGCTGGTAGGAATCGCATTGAGTCCTGAAACGAAGTTGACCTATGTTACCTTGCTCGCTGACCCGAGCATTCACCCGAAATATGAATCTGCTCTGAAGCAGATGGAAGCTGATTTTGGGAAACATCATCCGATGTTCATCAACGGCCGAAAAGTTCTCGCAGGAAACGGAGAATTCGATGTTAGAAGCCCTCTAGACACCAAGATACTCCTAGGCTATTTCCAGAAAGGAACGGCGCAGTACGCCAAGAAAGCAATTGAAGCGGCGAAGGACGCGTTTCAAGAATGGAGCCTCAAACCGTGGAGAGAACGAGTCGCGGTCATCCGGAAGGCAGCAGACCTGATGGAGGAGAATCGGTTTCAGCTCGCAGCGCTGATCACATACGAGGTCGGGAAGAACCGGTACGAGGCTGTCGCCGAAGCGAGCGAAGCCATCGACATGCTCGACTACTATGCTGACCTGATGGAACAGAGTGACGGATATGTGAAGCCCGTGCAGCCAGGCGCACCGGGCGAAGTCTCGAAGAGCGTTCTCCGCCCCTACGGAGTATGGGCAGTCATTTCACCGTTCAACTTTCCGCTGGCCCTAGCAGCGGGCATGGTCGCATCCGCGCTAGTTACAGGCAATACAGTCGTATTTCACCCCACCAGTGCCGCACCTCTATCAGGGCTAATGCTCTATGAGACGCTCATCAAAGCCGGAGTGCCGCCTGGGGCACTGAGTTATCTCACGGGTCCGGGCGAGTCGTTCGGCAGCGAAATCACCGGGAACCTGGACGTTGCGGGCATCGCATTCACAGGCTCAAAGGATGTCGGCATGAAGCTCTACCGGGACTTCGTGAACAAGCAGCCATATCCGAAGCCGTTCATCGCTGAAATGGGCAGCAAGAATCCCGCCCTCATCACCTCAACTGCAGATCTTGAGAAAGCAGCGGAGGGTGTTGTACGAGGAGCATTCGGGTACAGCGGGCAAAAGTGCAGCGCCACATCACGAGTCTACGTCGAGAGAGGAATCAAGAACGATTTTCTCAAGATTCTCAAAGACAAAGTAGACCATCTCGCAGTCGGCGATCCTAGAGACAAGGACGTTTTCGTCGGACCCGTGATTAACGAAAAGGCGGTAAAGAAATACCAGCGTTATCTCGAACTAGCAAAGAAGGACGGCGGGAAGATACTGTCTGGAGGCAGCCTGCCTGTAGACAAGAAACTATCCAAGGGCTACTATGTCAAACCAATCGTGGTCACAGGGCTTCCATCCAATGATCGTCTCTTGAAGGAGGAACTCTTCTTGCCTTTCGTCGTTGTTGACGAAGTCAAAAACTTGGACGAAGCGTTGAAGAAAGCGAACGATACGGACTTCGGGTTGACTGCAGGAATATTCAGCAATGACCAGAGCGAGGTTGATAGCTTCTTCAGGAACATCGACTTCGGGGTCACATATGCAAACAGAAAAGGTGGCGCGACAACTGGTGCATGGCCGGGCTCACAATCTTTCGGCGGCTGGAAAGGAAGTGGAGCAACGGGCAAAGGAGTCGGCGGACCATACTATCTGCTAGAGTTCATGCACGAACAAGCCCAGACCGTAGTCAAGGACGCCTAGACGGCTAAACGATCTATCTCCTCAAGGAACATTTCCTCTTTCCCCATTGGAAAGACTCCTGAGGCTGCAACAGAGTGTCCATCGCCGAAGCCGCCAACCTTCAAGCATGATTCAGGAAGAATCTTCGAGAGCGGTGGTTTCGTTCCCTTCTCGATAAGGTTCGTGAGGATCTGAGGTGCTCTTCCTGAGACTTTCACCATTGAGGACGGTAATATTCCCCAACCAGGAATTTCCGGTGGGACATTCATCATCCCGATCAAGTATTTGACGGGGTTGACGACTCGCTGGTAGCGCAGGTATGAGCAGAAGCTTCCCACTACTTTTGCTCCCATACCTTTGTAGTTGTCATGGGCGTGAAACCATTGGAGGTTCTTCCTCTTCGATAGGCCGTCTTTGGTTATTGTTGAGAGCATCTTCCGGTTGGCTTGTTTTCTTTCCTCCTCAAGCACTTTGGCCACGTCCATCGTCTGTTTGCTGAAACCTGTTGTACACGCTTCGATGCCCATCTCTGGGCCGTTTCGGTAGTATCCGACTGAGCCTAGGATGTTGAGGAGGCTGGAGGCTCGGGTTCTTGTGAGAGTCATATCCTTGGCCTCGATCTTCAGATCCCCTTTTCCGGAATCCCGGACCAGCCCCTGATCTTTCGCATCATTCACGGCGATCAAGTTGAGTCCTCGTGTCTCGCCCGGTAGCTCCAGCGATCCTATCGTTGCTAGGTGGGCGTAGCTCGTCAATCCTGGGTCAACTTCTTTGCAGAAGAAATAGGCTACTGTTGCAGAAGATGCGTCTTTCTCGCCTGAAAAACCGTAAAGTTCAGGGTTGAGGTTGTAAAGACTTGGATCATGTATCGAAGATGTGTCATGATGGTCCAGAACGAGGATCAGATTTCTAGCGCTATTTGCTTTGATCAACCAATCAATATGCCCAGAGCCCAAGTCGACGTAGGCTACGACGCGAGGACGACCTGTTTCGATGTCCTCGACAACCTCTGGGTACAACTTGTCGAGACAGATTAGCCTCGTCTTAAGCCCAAGACGTGACAGGGCCAGTTTTGCCAGTGCAGCAGAGGTGAGCCCGTCTGCTTCGTCGTGGTGGAGAACAACCGCTTCTCGGATACCGGACTCCCGAATAGCAGACGCCGTTGCTTGTAATCTGTTAAGGAATCCGTGAAGACCTTCCATAGGTCCTAGTCTCAGTTCTTGATGAACCGGGCTATGAAATATCCCGTCTCATGAATGTCAGGATTGAATCTCTGCGTGAGATGATCTGGGTCAAACCCGGCTTCACCTAGGAACGGGGTTTGTTCTTCGAGCTTCAGCCCTAATTCCTTCTCAGCGAGAGCGACAGTGTCCTCGCATTCTTCCTTGCTAATCGTGCAGACACTGTACACGACCGTTCCACCTTTCTTGGTGATACCTGAAGCGGCAGTTAGAAACTGCTTTTGATAATCTGCTGAGTTCTCTACGTTCCTCATCGTTGTCTCGATTGCAAGTTTGGGGATTACTCCGAGAGCAGTGCAAGGAGGGTCCACTAGGACCCGGTCGGCTTTGATGTTGTAGTCAAGGTGGACGTATCTGGAGTCGTGCGATATGAGCTGGTAGTTGGCGCAGCCCATTCTGTGCATGAGTTCCTCCGCCTTCTGGATCTTGTGTTTGTTCCGGTCGAACCCGATTATTCGAGCCTGATTTCGGGTTAGCTGGCTGATGTGACTCGTCTTGCCACCGGGAGCACAGTTGAGGTCGACAATTGTCTCTCCCGGTTTCGGGTCTAGAACATGGCTTGTTAGGGTTGCTGGCAGCGATTGGAGGTGGATTTGTCCATCAGCGTACCACAGGGTCTCCATGATGCTCGGCAAACCCGTTCTGCTATGTCGGATTTCTATTGCCACTCCCTGTCGGTAGGTCAAGACACTTGTCTCGCTCTGGTGGGAAATCCCAGACCCGACTGGGGTTCCAGTCCCATCGACCACAGTTACCTTCATGCCCGGTCTCAACCCATGGCATCGTTTCACGCCGGGAGCGTAGAGATGAGCGCCTAGTTGAACAGATTCTGCAGCGACCCTGTCCGCCTCAACAACGTTACCATCGGTTTCTATCCTGGAGGGACAAGGGTGGAGAAACCCGGCATCCTTGAGGTGATTGTGAGGCTCGGCCCGCAGACCATCGGCAGTCATCGATTGGATGACAATGTCTCGGTCGGTCTTCAGCGTGTTTATCCGGAAATAGTAGCGTGAAGGCATCGCTTGCATTGCAGATAGCACCTTGTTGATTCGTTTGCCGTAGATTTCGCGCAGACTGTGATCCAGTTCTGGGTCAAGTTGCAACTGTCTCTCGGGAAGTTCTAGAAGCAATTTGTCAACGCTTTACTGTTGGGAGGCTTTCTGGTTTAATTACCCTTGACTTTGGCTCGGGGAGAAGTAAAGTGTCCCGGGGATGGTTAGAGTAGTCTTGGAGCTTCGCTGCGTGAAATGCGCGGTCAAGTTTGAGCGGACGTTCGAGGAGAGGAGAAGACAGCTCAACTATTCTGAGGGAGAAATGCTGCAGCTTGACGAGAAGGCCTGCCCCAACCATTGCGGCGGAGACTGGTTTTCCATCGAAAAACAACATCCAATCCGCAAGTTCAAGCGTCGGTTCGGACATGACGCCTGAACCGGCCCCGGACTCGCCTATTTTCAGCCCTGATCCTGAAAAGGAGCGGGGCTCTCTAGATTTCCCTCTAATCGTTCGGGAATGACCCGTTAAAACCCCCAGATTCGCCTCCCCAACCAAGCCTTGGATTACGCACTGAATCGCACATCTCGGCCAGAGGCTCCGCTGGACAGGAAATCGATCCCTGGGGAGGGAGGGTCTTGCACAGTGTATCTCGGGACGCAAGGAACCGTTGCAGAAGAATCCGGTCAAGTGCAAAATCCCCCGTTTTCAGCCCTGATCCCGAATCTGGGACGTCGCCTCAAGATCATCGCTAAATTCACTAGGCTAAGTGCGTTTTTCGCCAACCCATCTAAGCCCAGATTACACCTTGATCAGCCCATCTCACCCATTATCACCACCATATCGCTAGGCGTTCCAGAAAATAGGAGGTCTTAGCGACCGACCCTCGCGCCGCAAGAGTGAAAGTTCCCCAAAGCTCCCGAACCACGCACTGCGAGTTACTCAAGGCTTAAACCAGGTCATTCGCAGGCTACAATTCGATACCCTGTAGAAGACATAGAATTCCGGGATATGGATTGAAAAAGACGGCTAAGAAGAGCCCTCAGCTACTCAACGGTTTTCCCCACATGCCATTCGACGAGTTTCCATTGAAGAACTCAGAGGACTTGGTGGTGGTTCTAGAGAAGAACATGCCTGAAGGTGCGAAGGTCGAGGTCACACCGATGGAAGACTCACACCACTCTCCTTGCATGGAAGAGATGGTGGCAATAATGGTCCATAACATCGAGGAGGGAAAGGAAGCAGCCTCTGACATTTTCACCATCTACCAGTTCTGCCCATCCTGCCACGTCGCAGTCAGGGTCCTTTAGTACAGATTATTCTAGATAGATTGCTGGCCGGTACGGTTCAGACATTCTAGCCCGTCCCTTTGGGTCGTTTATGCTTGGATCTCCTTCATTCCAAAGATCGACCGTGCATTTGAATTCTCGTTGATAGAAGTCGACTGAGTCAGCGAAGATAGTGCTCTCCGCTGTAACCCCGTCTCGCAAACGTGACTGTCTCATCTCGTCCGGCATCTGGTTTGCCTGTTGAATCGCCTTAGCAGCATAATCAACAGCAGCCTTGCCTAGAGATCGTAACTGGGGATCTCCCATGACGTCCTTGATGAAATCGCCCTGTCTCATCTTCTCCTTGGCCGCCTTCAATGCCTTGAGATAGACTTCCCATTTCCAATCTGATGCGGTGTAGTAGGCAATTCGCTTCGGGGTGATGCCTGTGGCTTTCAAGATCTCGCCGGTATCTTCTAACGCTTGTCGAATGAGTGCCTCTGCTCGTTCTGCTAGGGCGTCTTTCTCATTCTCGCTTTCTTGAGGCCAGTCGGCTTGAACTACGAATCCCTTGTTTCCAATGCGGCTCCAGATCTCTTCTGCCGTATGGGGTGTGAGCGGGGCCATCATTCTTGTCCTAGTCTCCAGAACTTTTCGTAGGATTCGGTCGCGATTGTCCGACCTTGGTTTCTTGGGTCCAAGTCTTCGCTTGTACCAGGCAATGTCGTTGTCGAGTTGATAGAGAATGATGTTGATGGCTTCCCTGACTCTCAGCCTGTCGAGTGCATTTGTGGCGCTCTGGACGGCGCTGCTCAGACGACTCACCATCCACCGGTCCAAAGTGGAGAATTTCGGTTTCCCAGCTGTTTTCTTCGCTCCCAGTTTTCTAGCCTGTCCTATCAGTGCAGAGAGTCTTTCCTGAATTGACAATGCGAGCCCTTCGCTGAAATCCGTGTCCTGACCCAGTTCAGCAGTCGCCATCACTCCTACCCGGACGGGATCAGATCCGAACTTGGCAATCCCCTGCCGTAGCGGTATGATGTTCTCTAGAGATTTCGACATCTTCGCGCCTTCCATCAGGACAAACCCGTTGGCCACGATTCCCTTTGGCCACTGTTTCTCAGGGAATAGACTTGAGTGGTGAAAGATGTAGAAGGATAGGTGGTTGGAGACGAGGTCTCGGGCAGAGTGGCGCATGTCTACAGGGTAGAAGTATTGAAACTCTGCTCGGATGGCGTTCAGGATCCTCTTTGGAATCCTGGTCTGCTCCGCAACAGTGTCAATGGTTCCCTCTCCTAGTAGCGTGAAGTTGAAGAAAGCGTCGGGCAATCTCGACGTGTCATTTTCGAATTTCTTGAAGATTACCCAGTCTTTGGTGAAGTACTTGGATAGGATGTAATAGGCCATGTACACGACTGAGTCGGATAGGGCCTCGATAATCCAGTTCTGGTCCCATGGAAGCTTCGTCCCTAGGCCCACAGCCCTTGCGCAGGCCCTTTCTCTCAACCAGTCTATCGTGTAATTGAATTCTCCTCGCAATTCTTCCGGAAGGATGGCCATCTGATCTAGGCATTTGTGTGCGAGCTTCTTCCATTCCGGGTCGCCGTAGTTGATGAACCACTGGTTCTCCAAGATGTGAACCAAGCACTTGGTCCCGCAGCGACAGACTACGGGAGCGTTTCTCAGTTCCAGTAAGGTCTCAATTTTTCCCTGACTCGCGAGTTCTCGGACTATGGCCTCCCTGGCTTTAGCGACGAGCATTCCTGAGTAACTGCCTGTGTTTTCTCTCATTATGCCATCGTGGAATTCTTTCGAATAGAGTTCCTGTGTTGCGTGTTCTAGATGTGGGTCGTTCTGGTCTTTGACTTTGAATTTCCCGATCAAATCTGCGGCCGGAAGATCGGAGAAGCCTTCTAGCCGGATGATCGAGATCGGCTTGGTGTCCTGCAGGACCTGTTGTGACTCCGCTGAATTGGCATACCTTTTCTTGAGATCAGTCAGGGCTTGGTAATCATAGGGAGCGTGTCCTGGGACAGACATGACAACGCCGGTACCGTTGTCGGGTTCCACGAAGCTTCCGGGTAGGATTGGAATTTCGTTGTTGGTGACTGGATTCTGGACGGTCTTCCACAGCAGCTCGCTTGCCGGTATTTCACGTTCTATGGTGACCTTGTGATTCTGGTGTTGAAGTTTCTCGACCGCTTCCTTGATGACGACCCAAAGCTCGCCGTCCACCTTCGCTCTAACGTAAGTGGCGTCGGGATTAATCCAGAGGTTTGTAACTCCAAAGACAGTCTCTGGCCTCAGAGTCGAGGTGGGGTAGATTACGTCGTCCTTCCGGAACTTGACAAGATAGGATTCCCCGATGTCAGGCTCCACGTCTCCCTGAGTGTCTACGACCCCTACAGGGCTCTTGTCGTTAGGGCACCAGGCGACAGGATGCGTGCCCTTAGTGATGAGCCCCTTCCGGTTCAAGATCTGGAAGTGCCATTCGATGTAGCGATTGTACAGAGGGTCGACGGTCGTGAACTCTCGTCGCCAGTCGATCGAGAACCCGATCTCCATCATTCCTTTCTTGATATCTTCGCGGAAGTAGGAGGCCATCGACTTCGGGTCCTTCAACTTCTCCAACATTGCCGGCGGAATGCCGTAGACCTTTGTGAAAGTCTCAACGATCTCGGGGTCGCCTTCACCCAGGCGTTTGCTCATGGCGAATAGTGGGGTGCCTGTGTAATGGAAGCCCATTGGGAAGAGGGTGTTGTAGCCTTTCATCCGGTGATATCGGGCGTTAACGTCGGCGATGGTGTAGGTTCTCGCGTGGCCTACGTGCTGGGGAGAGTTAGGGTAGGGGTATGCAGCCGTCACGTAGTACTTGGGCTTGCGGGGGTCTAGGTTCGTCTCGTAGATCTTGCGCCAGTTCCACTTTTTCTGCCAACTTCTTTCCAAGGCGCGCCAGTCAAGCTTGGCTGGCATTTCTGATTCCCTCCACTGGGACTACCATGCTGAGCTGTCTTGTGACGACTTGTTCTGCGATCTTCAGCGCCTCGTCTACTTTGTCTTTGGATGATCCGCCGCCTATGGCGAAGAATGGTCTACCCCCTCCTCCTCCACCTAGGACCTTGGAGGCTTCTGAGACGATCTGGCCGGCGTTGACACCTGCTTTGACGGCCTCGTCACCGGCTGCGGCAACCACCTGGACGCGCTCGGATACTTCGAATATTATCGCGATCATGTTGGGGTCGGATTCCTTGAGCCGATTTGCGACCTCCACAGTGTCGATGCCTTTTCTCTTGGCCGTCTTTGATAGTACGAGTCTTACTGTTCCGATAGTGATTGCTTTCTTCGCAAGCTGTTTGACGTGAGACTCGGTAGTCTTTGCGTGGACCTTTTCGACTTCTCTCAGTAGGGAGTCTCTTTCAGCGACTAATGCCTTGATGGACTCTGGAAGCTTTTCAGGCGTTGTCTTCAAGACCTCACTCGCCTTTGCAAGTGCTTCGCTCTGCTGATTGATCCGCTTCAGAGCGGGCTCTCCTGCCGAGAAAACAATCCTCTCTACGCCATCTTGCAGTTTGCTGGCTTTCTCGATCTTGAAGACGCCTAGCTCTCCGGTTCTCTTGCAGTGTGTTCCGCCGCAAGCCTCAGCGTCCCATCCCTGGATTCTCACTACTCGAATCTTGGATCCTGGGACTGCTCCACCCTGATAGAGTCTATATCCGTACTTCGCCTCTGCCTTCTCACGCGCCATCCATGCCACTTGTACGGGTATGTCTCGTAAGATGACTTGGTTGACTAGGCGTTCGATCCGTTCCCTTTCCTTCGGAGTAATCTCTCGGTAGTGTGTGATGTCTAGCCTGCTGCTCTCCACTTCCTTTTGCACCCCTGCTTGCCAGACGTGCTCGCCTAACACTCTACGTGCCGCACCGATCAGCGCGTGGGTGCCAGTATGATGGCGCATCAGGTTCACGCGTCGCTGCCAATCGATCTCTCCCTCAACCAGATCGATTTCCTGATCGACGGGATGGTCCAGAAAGTGAACGATAGTGTTTCCGACCTTTTGGACGTTTGTGACCTTCACCTTCCGGTCTCCAAATCGCAACTCGCCGCGGTCGCTAGGCTGGCCACCTCCCTCAGGATAGAAACAGGTCTGGTCCAACACGACCGTGTTTTCCGCGACTCTCGCGACTATCTTCGCCCGGAAACTCGTCCGATAGGCGTCGTCATAGTATAACGCACTGGTTGCTGGAAGATCCTTTAGCCGCGCTTCCAATTCAGGCTCGGAGGAGGTTTCAAGACTCGTGGTCGGTTTTGAGTGTCGTTCCGCGACTAGCGTCAAGAAGTTCTCGGGGACTTCGACCTCTACTCCGACCTTCTCCGCGCTTTCTTGCACAATCTCGGGAGCCAGGCCTTGGGAATCGTAGAGCAGAACCAGCTGATCTGTGGGAATCTTTCGAATGCCTTGACTCGAGAGTTCCTTTGAGAGTCTGAGTACTGCTTCTGAACCCTTGCTGATTGTCTCTTCGTATTTCTCTACCTCGATTTGGAGACCTTCCAGTATCTCTCCTCTCATCTCTCGGAGGAGATGGAATTCTCCGCCCCACATTTTGATCTGTCCCTCGATTATGCGGGGAAGTTCCTGAAGGATTCCAGCTTGTCGAGCAAGCCTTGCTGCTCGACGGATGATGAGCCGGGTTAGGTAGCCTTCACCTACGTTGGAAGGGACGACGCCTTCGGCGAGTAGGAAGGAAATCGCCTTGGTGTGGTCGGTGATTGCGAATGCGGCTTCTAGTGTCTGGACGATGGAGCGGAACGCGTCTTTGTCGCGGCCGGTCTCCAGTGCCGTAGCTTCGATGTACGCTTCTCTTGCCGCTCGGCTGCCGGCTCCATAGATTCCGGCCGCCCTCGTTAGCGAGGATAATGTGTTCTCGTCGAGGTCGACCTTCGCTAGGTCAATAACCTGCGCGAGCAGGGGGCCGTATACTGCGTGGAATCCGCTTGGGGAGCCTTGGGACAGCCATGCCCATCTTTCCATCCCGTAGCCTGTGTCCACTGTCCGGATTGGTAATGCTATGAGTTCTTCACCTTGGACCTTGTACTGCATGAAGACAAGTGTCGATATTTCCAGTCCAGAGACGATTCCTTCCAAATCGGGGCCCGCATTTCCTCCACCTGACCAGAAGTGCTCTTTGTAAGTGACCGATTCGGACGGGACACCCATCACGTCTGTTAGCAATTTGTGGTGGTAGCTTACCGTCTGGTCTTTCCAGTAGATTTCCTTGTTCGGATAATTGAACGCGTGTGCTCCACCCATCTCAAAGATGGACATGTGTCGGCCTGCAGCGCCAACCGATTCGATGTCTGTGAAACGGATGCAGGGCTGGCTGATGACCAGCGGGTTCGCTGGAGGGGGCATGCTCCCTTCTGTTACGTAGGGTTGGAAGTCATAGATTGACGCGCCTACGAGGTATACATCGTTACGCCAGCGGGCCACGATCGGATATGGCTTGATCCGCGTGTGTCCGCGTTCGGCGAAATAGTCCATAAACTGGATGCGCATCTCCGCCAGGCTGTAACGCTGTTTTGTGGGGGGGTTTCCGATGAAAGAATATGATGCGCACGGGACCTCACCGCAAGTACTCTGATCAGGAGCCGCCCAGTAGTTACTTTTGCAGGATGGACATTTTCTTCGAAAGAAGCCGATTTCTTTGAAGTACGGGAGGGCAAATTCTTCCGGGTTGATCTCTGGCAACTATCGTATCCCTCCACGATTGTTCTGGAAGTATAGAAGCTTGGCTGAGTGAATTGCTTTAGAGGGTTGTGGATTCGAGGAGAAGACTGTGCGGAGCTATACCGCGAACCTCCTTGCTCTTCCTCTAACCGAATAGCGCCCCGAGTCCTGCTAGGGCCTCTTCTTCCTTCTTCTTCTCTTCCTCAGCCGGTTTCTTGTCTTCCTTCTTTGACTCGGTTGGTGCCGCTGGGGCTGCGACGGGTGCCGCCATTACGCTGGCCGACTTCAGAGCTTCGTCAATGTTGACTTCAGACAATGCCGCTACCAAGGCCTTTACTTGAGCTTCTTCGACTTTGCTACCTGCTGCGGTTACGACTTTCTTCACGTTCTCTTCTGTTACAGGCTGCGCTGATGAGTGCAGCAGTAGTGCGGCGTAAACATACTTCATTGGGCTTTTTCCTCTTTTCTCAGGATTTGTTTGGATTTTAGTCGAGCGTCAATTCTTGCACTTAAGGGTTTCCGGGTATTGCGATAGGAATCTTCTGTAGCAGCACTTTCGCGTTCATGACAGCGCGTCTGAGGACAGGCTCTATCGTGCCACTTTCAAGGAAACCTGCTTCAACGGCAATCGCTAGAGCTTCTCGCATTCCCTTCCCTAGGATTCTCGGGGCGTTCTCAGGAGTCACGTAGCCCGCATCGATTGAGAGGCCGAACGCGTTGCTAATGGCTTGGAAGACGTCTTTTCGATAGGTGCTGATGTCGAGGACTAGATCGTCGGCTCTGAGTATGGTTCCGTTATCGTACGCGGTAGCTAGCGTGAGCCCGGCCTCCATTGGCTTGAGCCCAAGTTTGGAAAGAACAGAGGCCATTTTGGGTGTGATTAGGTCTCCTCTTCTAGCGACTACCGAGTCTCTCGCGACCCAGATGCTTCCTCCCTCAATTCTCGTTTGGACCTTGATCTCTCCAAATTCGCTAATAACTGGGCCTGGGGGAAGCCCGGTGTTTCCGGCTGGGACCATGATCTCACCTGTTGCGATGTCTCCGGCTTTCGCAGGGACTCTGACTTTGCTCTTTTCGAGCAGTATGATCAAAGAGTAAGGATTGACATCGGTGAACAGTAAGATGTTCGAGCCTTGGAGGTCTTTGACGAACTCCCCGACCCTCCCATGGCTCGATTCTGATAGTTCGACTGATTTCCGCAGTAGGTTGTTCTTGGTCACCACCATGGCGACCTTGTCCCGTAGACGTTTACGGAGTTCGTGGATCTGGGATGATCGGACTTTGGTCAAGTCGGCGGCTGCTATGACTGGATACTTCTCCAGAAGAACCTGCAGCTGGGCTATTGCGTCCTTCTTCCATGCTGCTACCTTGCGGGTCGTTGACATTGTCTTATGCCGCCATAGCCAGTGGTATCTTTACTAGAGGTCCCATTGAAGCTTTGATCGAAACGCCTTTGATATTCTTAGGACCTTTCTCCAGCTTGGCCTCCAGTCTTGAGATGACTGTCTGGATGTTCTGTACTAGAACATCGTCTGACATGTCTTCTGTCCCTACCTTGACCTGAATCACCGGCTGATCCTTCATCTTGAGCCGGACATTGCGGCGCTGGCGCTTGATGATATCGTCAATCGGTGCGGTCGGAGGAATAGGTGTCGGCATCTTGCCTCTGGGTCCGAGAATCTGTCCAAGGGTCTTCCCGACCTGCGGCATCAGTGGAGCTTCTGCGACGAAAAAGTCGTAGTTCTGGGCGATCTTCCGAGCTTCTTTTTTCGCTCGACCTAGTTTGTCGAGATCCTCGCGCCCGATGATAATATCGGCTCCTGCGTTCTTGGCTCTAACAGCCAGGTCGCCGCCAGCTATCACTGCCACTTTCGAGTCCTTGTCTGCAGCTGTTGGGAGTTCGAGGTTCTCGTTGATTCTCGCCTCAGGCTTCTTCAGGTCTAACTCGCGAAGCTTGACTGATAGTTCGATTGCCTGAGTGAATTTCCTCTTCTCTGTCTTGCTCCTCACGTCAGCAAGTGCTTTTGTGATCGAATCTTTAGACAGGGGCATCTTAGCGTTCTCCTATTGTAATTCCTTTAGCGCTGCGTCATACTGGCCTGCGTCGAGGTTCTTGATGAACTCTTTCGGTTCTTTGGCGTCTACTGTCACGCCCATGCTTACACATGCCCCAGCAACCTCTTTTACAGCGGACTTCAGGGTTCGGGCGTAGCTATCCGTCCGTTTCATCTGGGCGATCTTCACAATCTGTTCGGGAGACAAATTGCCGACTTTCGTGGCTTTGGGTGTTGCTGATCCCTTTTCGATCCCCAACTCCTTGACTATCAAGGCAGAGGTGGTCGGCGTCCCGATCTCGACTTCGAAGCTCTTGTCTTCGACGTTGACGAGAATCTTTACGGGGACTTTCATTCCCGCGTATGCTTTTGTGAGCTCGTTGATCTTGTTGACAATCTGCAGGATGTTTACTCCTAAAGGTCCTAGCTGAGGACCGAGGGGCACACCTGCTGTGGCTTTGCCGCCGTCTATTATCGCGTCAACTGTTTTCTTGTCGGCCAGCTTCCTCTACCTCTCCTCTACTTACGAGCTTCACGTAGTCAGCGTGCACTGTTATCGGCAGCGTCGCAAAGCCTTCCTCCAGAAGCTCAATGACGACTTCCTGTTTCACTTTGTCGACGTGTGTGATTTTCGCTTTCAGACCTCTGAACGGTCCACCAACGACCTCCACGAGGTTGCCGACGCTTAGCTCTTCGATTACGGGTCTGGTTACTATGAATCGTTCGATCGCTGCGAGAGAGACGACTCCCTTCGTTCTGGTTCTAGCGTGCCTCGTCCCTGCAATTGCCTCATCAACAAAATGTGGCCCCATCGCCTCGACGAAGATGTAGCCTTTGATTACTTCTGGAGCGAGTATCGCTACGATCGGGAGTTTCTTAGGCTGGATCCTGCTAGCCATAAGGTCAACCACTGTTCTCTCTTGTCCACTCGTCGTTCGGACTGCATAAATCGATGTCTTCTGAGTCTGGGTTGCCAAGGTCTTTTGCTCACTACCGAGTGGGAGTGACCTGGCTAGAGGGCAACTGGTACAGTCCAACCACCCAGAAGAGGATTCTGAGAACGAATCCAATGCCACCAACTATGGCCACACCGATTAAGATGATCTTGATGTTCAGTTTGGTTTCTTGCCAGTCCGGCTTCTGGGCTACGTGAAATAGACGTCTCGCCGATTGAAGGAAATTTCCAATGCCCATGACAAGCCCTCGACTATGGATTGGAGTGCGATGGACCGGGCCCTCCCTATTTTAACTATCCTAGTCTCTAGGCGTCCTTAGCACCTTTCCACCTCGATGCTCCACTCTTCAAGAAGTAAGAGCTGATCATGACGTTGCTTCCCGCTCAATCCCCTCCAGTCAACAACAGCAGTCTCACATCCGCCGACCGTCTTATCGAACACTTGTCCTAGTGTAGTGCTTGATATTCCCCCCTCACACGAATGCCTAGATATGACATGTCCGATAGCTCGTTTGCCCTCCAGACAGATTCGGGTGTGTTTGGCTGGATAGTGTGTACCTCCAAAACCCACCGCGTTGGAAGTTGATGACCTAAGTGGATTCGCTGCCGCCATTGCCGCCTTGGCCCCTTTTTCCCCTAGTGTTGAGTCCGACCATTCGAGAGGTCCGCTACCGATTTCAACGAACACAACCGGAATCTTGAAGCTTGTCGGACCGTGATGCGTTGCCTCCATTGTGACCTCAATTTGCCAACCCTTCTTCGCCGATTCATCTCTCAAAGTACCCAGAGCTCTCATAATTCCCAAGGGATCGACAAACGAGAGCTGCTCGGGATTTCCACCGTACAATGCTTCGTGGGTATGGATTGCCGGTGGCATGTACCGTTAGAGCAAGCTTTCCGGACGCGCTTACGTGCTTGGATGCAAATACTAGAGATGTCGCCTCTTGCGGAATGATTTTCTGGCTTACCGAAAATTCCGAGCTCGCCGATTATCGTGAGAGAGATATTATCGCGGGAATAGAGAACGACTTGATCGTTCGAAGAGCTTCGTTTTCGAAAACTGAAAGCCTTGGATCAGGTTCTCTGCGATATTGATTGAAGCGGCGTCTGCTCGAGATGCAATGATTTCGAGTCTCGACGAGGAGGATTCCATTCTAAGGTTGATTACATAATGAGTGAGAGGAGTCCTCTGGCGGTATGCAATCTGTTTTCCGCTTCGTCCCAGACCGCTGACTGAGCGTCATCGATGACGTCTGCAGTAACCTCTTCGCCTCTATGAGCAGGAAGGCAGTGAAGAAATATCGCCCCAGGCTTCGCGTGTGAGAGCAGCGTCCTGGTGACCTGGTATTTTGGAATGAAGGCGGATAGTCGCGTCTCCTTTTCTTTCTCCATACCCATTGAAACGAACGTGTCAGTGTAGACCGCGTCCGCTCCCCTTACCGCTTCCTTAGGATCCTCAACAATGCTGATTGATGCTCCAGACCTTGCAGCTGCTTCTTCAGCATATTTGACTGCCTCTGGGTCCGGACCATAGCCTGGAGGCCTCGCGACCGCAATGTTGACTCCAGTCTTGGCGCATCCTATCAAGAGGCTGTTGCAAACATTGTTTCCATCGCCCACGTACGCTAGCTTCAGGCCTTTCAGCCGCTTCTTGTATTGGATCAGCGTCAGGAGGTCTGCGAGTATTTGGCATGGATGGTGCTTGTCGGAGAGGCCGTTGATTACAGGAGCATCAGCGGTCTCGGCGAGAACGACAAGATCGTCATGGGAATAGACCCTGGCCATTATGGCTTTGACGTACCTGTCCAAGACTTTGGCAGTGTCCGAGATGGTTTCTCCTCTTCCTAGTTGCATTTCGTTCCAGCTGAGATAAACCGGGTGGCCACCTAGCTGGGCGACAGCTGTTTCGAAGGAAACCCGGGTCCTTGTCGAGGGTTTCTGAAATATCAAGGCGACGGCTTTTCCCTTCAGCTTTTGGGGAACCGTTCTTCGTCGTGCCAATAGAGAAGAGCGTTTTAGGATCAGATCGATTTCTCTGGGGGATAGTTCGACCAACGAGAGAATGTCTCTTCCTTTCAGACCCGCCAAGGTTTTGCGACAGTTCTCCGAGAGAGTTTGTCGGTCGTGGATTCTTCTCTTATAAGAACCCCTCTAGTCGTGTATCTGTTGGATCTCGTAGCGTGGAAACGGGTTTAAATCTCGCAGACTGCATTTAGTGATTGAGCAACATGGTTGACCTAGAAATAACGTACTGCCAGCCGTGTGGACATCAGCCGAGGGCGATGGAAATGGTCGGTCAACTTCTCGCGACCTACGGTATGCCGCTCAACCGGAAACTGACGGTGTCGCTGAAACCAGCAGACAAAGGAGTCTTTGACGTTGTGCTTGATGGCCAGCTCATCTTCTCGAAGCACCAACAAGGCCGGTTTCCGACAATGGATGACCTCAAGAAACAGCTGGACCAGAAGCTTACGATTCCCCTGGAAACCCCACAATAAACACGCGAAACGCCTGGATTTACGTCAACAACGTCCCTCCTAGGATAACGTCAGATTCCCTTCATCCAACTAGGTTGCTTACGATACTCTGAGGCTGGAACGTCTCAAGATCGTCATATCCCTGCCCTGTCCCGACCATGGTCACAGGCCGACCCATTATGTAAGACAAGGATATCGCGTTACCGCCCTTAACATCGGCGTCGAGTTTCGCGAGGATTATCCCATCAATCTTGACCGCTTGGGAAAAGACCTTGCCCTGTTCTACTGCATCGTTTCCAGTGAGAGCATCGACGACTAGAATCGTCAGATCTGGTTTTGTGACTCGGACGATCTTTCGCATCTCCTCCAACAGGTTTTGGTTTGTCTGCATCCGTCCCGCGGTGTCTATCAGAACCACGTTCACCCCGTGCGCTCGCGCGTAGTTGACCGCGTCAAACGCGACGGCAGCTGGGTCGGCCCCGTATTGATGTTTGATCAATCTTACACCGATTCTTCTCGCATGCTCCTCAAGCTGTTCTATTGAGCCCGAGCGGTAGGTGTCGCTGGCGGCGAGTATGCATGTTCTGCCTTTTTTCTGGAGAATGTGGGCTAGCTTTGCGATGCTTGTTGTTTTTCCCGTTCCGTTGATACCCACAAACACGATTATCGCTGGCTCTCCGGCGCTCCTCTTCTTTTCAACTAGCTCGAAAATATCCAGCCTTCCAGCTCTATCTAGAACTGACAATAGCACATCGCCTAGAATCGCCTTGACCCTTCCTCTAGGATCGGAGAATCTCGCAAACTGAACGTCCTTCAGCTTCTCTTTCAATTCAGTCGTTACATAGTCCGCCACAGAGACTGCGACATCATTTTCAACTAGTGAGAGTTGGAATTCGTCTAGAACCTTGTCTAGATCCTTTCCTTGAAGCTCTGTTTTGGCTACGCGGTCGTAGAAGTTGGAAAACTGGGCTCTAAGCCTGTCAAACAAGCTCTACCGGGCCACCGCCCTTCTTGCGCGCGAGGTCCTCCAAGCGGGCTCTGTAGTCCTCAGTCTGGTTGATGATCTGGTTCAACTGTTGCGTAACGTTGATCCGCGCTTTGTCCAGATCGGTCGCTCTCATGTTGAGATCCTTAATCGAATCATCCACCGTCTTTTCTAGACAGACTCCCGCACCAACTCCGATTATGATATGCTGAGGATCTTCGAGCTTCGCTTTGACGAATGAGCTTGAGCCTATCGGGATAAGCATCTCAACGTCCTTTCCAGCCTCTTTCGTGCCTTCTAGCGTTTGTTTGGCGGTCTGGGTTTCGGAGAGGGCCCCTGTTACGATGTCAAGTCTCGAGGAGAGAACCCGGGCGGATCCTTCCAGCATTCTGATCTCGACAAGTAGCTGGCGCATTTCCTCGTCTAGGTTCCGGGGAGCGGCCAGCTGCTTCTTGGAGCTCGCCATCAAACCACCTCTGGTTCAGGTAATTCTTCGATCTGTTTGACTGTTATTTCGAACCTTCGTGCTTTGTGGCGGCTTCCCATGTCAGAGTAAAGGTGTTGCAAAGCATCTTCTTTCTTGACTGCCCTGATGTTTTTGGTGAATGGGAGTTTGTCTCCTCCCTTTCGCAATTCACCGGTTATCTTGAATAGTCTTACCTGACTCATCGTGGTAGCCTTGCCCTAGAATATCGGAGTTTGCGAATGGGCGGTACTTAACCTAATCCGTTTGGAAAGCGTTGCTTAGAGTGATAAGTTCGGACCCCAACGTGTGGGACCCGACGATCGCACCTCTAGAGTTTACCACTAGTCCAGCCTTGGGGTATGGGACTCCGGAGTTAATGGTCCCTTTTGACACGGGAACGCCGAGAACATTCGAGATGGTTCTGCTCTCATTGTCAGTGATGATCGGATTCACTAGGACCCCTTTGTTTGAGGCAGTGGCTAGTGCCCCAACGTGGGGAAGTCCTCCGATTGTAGAGGGTCGGACCGGGACGTCTAGTGTTTCTTCGAGTGCTGTGACTGTATTGTGTTGGAGTCGAGGGTCGACTATCGCACCGTGATCATTGCAGAGTATTATGTTGCCCAGTGCCGTTCGTTTCTCTCTCAGGATCTCTATGTGTACCCCCGTCGAGCGGAGTTGCTTTAGCTCATCATCCGTGGTAATGTAGGGGACAAGGATGGCATTGGAGTTCCCTGTGACATAGATTCCGACAAGTCTGGAATCTGCGATTCCCACCGAGCAGGGTTCTACTCCCAACGTGTCGCGGAAGCTACTGATCTTCTTGTGAGAAAGGCCTGCAGGCAAGATTGCTATGTTATCGTTCGCGAAAGAGAAAATTCCGACGTTCGGATCCCCGAAAACGTCAGAGAGAATGATCGGCACTATTCATTTTCCCTCACCCGGAAACACGATGACTTTGCCTGCTTTGTCTTTGACCACGCGAATCCTAATCTTTCGCGGGGGTTTGCTGATTCCCCGATTCCACAGGAGACTGTTTGTCTCCTCACTTAGCGAAACATTGTCGGTTTTCATTCTATTAGCTGCGTATTGTCTGACGTATCTTACCGCTCGAGGTGTTCGTTTTTCTCTCGGAGCAGTCCAAATACGCCGTAGGTTGAGATCGTAGAATTTCTCCTCAACTATCTCTATCTCCTCCTCTTCCTCAGCAGCTTCTTCAGCTTTGGGAGCTTCAGGGGCCTTTGGTGTCTTTGCCTCTGATTCTAGCTCTTCTGTTTCCTCTTCTGTAATTTTTGTCTTTGCGGCTTCGGGCTTGGTGAGCTCTGTCTCCACGGATGGTTGTATGTCGGGATCGTCTCCAATCGTGGCTTTTTTTGCTGTCAGTTACACTACACCTTGATCTTTGTTTCTCGCCAGTGTCGCTGCTTCGGGTTTCGCCGGACTTTACCCTCGGTTTTGGCTACAACCCATGAAGGGACAGGTTGGGCCTGATTCAGAGCGTGCGATAGGTGCTTCTTCTTTCCGGAGGGTTTGTTGCGTGCCATCTACGCTCTCCTGATCTTGATCTCTTTTTTCTGCGATTGTAGTTGGACCAGTGTTCTCTTCAGCTGCTCGTCCGTGATCTGTGTCTGGAGCCTTCCTGACTGAGCGAGCTGTATAAGTTGCATTTCCAATTCCTCGGCGAACTCAGGCTTCACCATTCGAATGTTGGCAAGTCGCTGTCTTGCTTCGGGCGTGAGGATCTGGCGAATGATTGATTGTTTTTGGCGGTCCACTTGTTGCTGAGCTTGTGAACGACGTTGTTCATCGTAGGCTGATCTTTGCAGCTCGGCCATTCTTCGTCGACGTAATGCTTCAAGCTCTTCGTCCGTGTAGTCTCCATTAGACATTAACTTGGGGCCTCTTGAGGCCGGGCCTTCAATTCTTTGACAACCTCAGCTGCCGTGCGGTTTAGGAGCGCCATTCCTTCCCTAGTTAGTTTCCGGCCTTTCTTCCCATCCATGGCGACAAGTTCTGCCTTCTGAAGCTGTTGCAAGGGCTCCCTAATGGCGGAGCCTCCTGCGGGTACGTGGTGAGCGGGCCGATTCCCGTGACTCGCACGTCCTCCATACTGGACCCGCAACCGTGACACTCCGACCGGTCCTCGTACGTACATCTTTCGGAGAAGGGAGGCGCATCTGAAGTACCACCAATCAGGGTTCTGGGGTGGCCTCTCCTTGTGAGCGCCAGTTTTCGCGAACTCAGTCCAGGGCGGGGGTGCGATGTCGCTCATACTTTCTTTCAGGTGCTTGGCTAGCTTGTTTATGAGTTCCTCGGCCGGAACCTCG
Organism: Candidatus Bathyarchaeota archaeon; assembly: GCA_005888755.1. GTDB lineage: Archaea > Thermoproteota > Bathyarchaeia > 40CM-2-53-6 > 40CM-2-53-6 > 40CM-2-53-6. The sequence goes on along the minus strand of VBBQ01000038.1, from coordinate 39,574 downwards.
AATACTGTTGGCAATTCTGGTGTCGTCCTTGGTTGTTTCCAGATTTTCGTCGGGAAGGCGAGGACAGCGTAATATAAGGCTTCATGGAAAAATGCGTTAGCTATCCTAGTTTTCTGTATGGATACCTTCGAAACGAGCCACAGCTGAGACATGAAATGATGATTCTCGAGTTGCCGGACCGGAGCCGGATTCGCGCGTTTTTCCCGGGAATCAAGGGCTGGCCACAGTTCTTGCAGAGGTAGTGCTTCATGTCTTTCGGTATTCTGACCTTAGTTCGCGTTGAGATTCTCTGTGCGAGTCCAACATATCTCTTGGCCAAATCAGTGTCCCGAGGAAGGATTTCAATGGCTTGGCTAAGGAGAAGTTCAATCCGTTCACGCGCGACAGCGGTTACCGCTGAACGCATCTTTCCATAGTTTCGTCTCGTGGACCTACTTCCCATGAAATTCATAACCTAGCATCTGAAGTATGAGATTGATCAGCATTTGGTCCTGTCACTAGTACTCGCAGAGTCCTCGATAGAGCTTGTGCCTAATGAACTGGTTCGCCACCCTGCGATATTGAAATGGGCGCAAAAGAAGAGAAGAGACCCGCGCACGCTTGTCTTGGATCAGACGTACCATCACTCAGCTATTCTCAGGCTGGGACCCGGTGGAACTGGGAGGGGCCGTCCAGACATCCCTCATTTCTCATTGCTCCTGGCCCTAGGTTCCCCGCTTAGTTTGACAGGAGGACTGAGATGCTACGTTCATACGAGAGATAACAATATCATCAAAGTCGATTCGAAGACACGACTTCCGAGGAACACTGATCGGTTCACTTCGCTAATCGAACAACTCTACCAAGAAAGAGTCGTTCCTCCAACAGGGCCTTCTCTTCTGTCAATCAAGCCCGGGCACATTGGAGATCTACTCGACGAAATCTCAGGGGATGTTATAGCGCTTACAACAGAGGGGCTTCCCAAACGTATGGACGATGTAGCTTCGAGATTGGCAGAGCATGACGACCCGGTATTGTTGGTGGGAGGATTTCCAAAGGGACATTTCTCGAAGGAAACTCTCTCGAAGACAAGGGAATCATACCAGATTCACAACCAAGGCTTAGAGGCGTGGACAGTTGTTGCGAGAGCAATTTACGACTACGAGCGGACGATGCACTTGGCGGGACTCTTCCCAAAAACTAGCCTTATGTAGACCAAGCCGGAAATTGCTTCCCGAATGGTCTAGACCGATGTCCTCCGATATGGAACTTCAGAGACAAAAGCGAGTTTTGGAACTCCGCCGGAAGTTGCTGCAGTCCCAGACCAAGCCTGCTGCAGCTCCTTCCCCAAAGCCGCCAGAATCTCCACGAGACACTGTTCGAAAAATCCTAGCTGGTAGGGGCGCCGAAGTGATGGAGACTGCTCGCAGATACTATCCTGCTGAAATCGAACGGTTAGAGTCGAGCATCGCTTCCCTCGTCGCGGAAGGAAGGCTGAGAGGACCCATATCCGGAGAGGAATTGTATTCATTCCTCCGGAGACTCGGGCTCTCGTTTAGTATGGATGTGAAGATTAGGATAAAAGAACACGGCGAGCTCAAGAGCATCGAGGAGAAACTTCGCCAATCGTCGAGTTAGCACTCGTCGCGGGAGTCTTCACGGAATCTTCGTGGACAGTCCACGCGGACCCGTAGTACTCTAGGCGTGGGTTCCTAGGCACGGAAGACATTTTTTCGCTCCGCTCGTCGTATGGTTTGTTCGTCCTTGGCAGCGACTGCAGGCGCCTTCAACGTTCCGCTGAAGTGCACCCCCGAAGAAACTAAGCACTTTGTTGAACCGGCTATGAAGGAGGCTGAAGGCTCGAACTTTACCGGAGCCTTAGAAGTTGTCAATGACGGATTGAACGCCCATCCTGCCTCTGAAGGTCTTCTCTTTCTCCGATCATATTTTTGCTACAAGATTGCAGACAGCATAAGCAGTGAGCTGAGCACATTGCCGCAACCAATTCAACCGTTAGGAGAGGGTGTGCTAATGGTTGATGGGGCCATGACGAATCAGATGCTTGGCCGATTCCAAGAGATCGTCAAGGTCTTAGGAGATGCGGAGGAGGCGATCAACGAGATATTGCAAGTGAACCCCCATAACAACGAGGTCACCGCCTTCAGAGCCTACATCGACAGCAAGTTGCAGAAGCTTGGGCAAGAGTCCGAAAACATGCGGGTTACTTTCACAAATACCCCGAACATAGCCGGCGGTTTCTGCGTTGGATGCAGAAAGAATATTTCCTTCGATACACAAACAGTCGTTTTTAGGAAAACTACGTCTACTCAGCTAGAGGTATGGCACCTGCCCTGCTTCAAGCAGTTGGGCAACAAGAACTAGGCCAGTTTGGTTATTACCGTCGGCAGTAGGCCCTTCTCTGATTCTATGACCAGCTTGGTTCCTTCCCTAGCAAAATCTCTCTGGGCGTAACCCAGGCCCACTACCACTTTCAGCCCTGGAGAGAAAGCAGCGCTAGTGACATATCCTGCTTCCTTACCATTGGAGACAAACTTCGATTTCACACTCGGTACATTATCTGAGTCCGTTTGGAACTGGACGAGATTCTTGTTGACCCGACCAATGTGGGTGGCTCGGGCTACGACTTCTTGCCCAAGATAGCATCCTTTGTTGAAGCTTACGGCGTCTTTGTATCCAGCTTCTAGAATGATGGTGTTCTCGTCCACGTCGATCCCGTATCTTGAATATCCTGCTTCAAGCCTGAGAATTTCAAGAGCCTCTTGCCCGACGGGTGTTACTCCCTTGAGAAGGAGGCTTTGCCAAACTGCTTCCGCCTCGCCGTTTGGAATTAACAAATCGTATCCAAGTTGACCAGTTCTGTCGCGATTAACGATCATAGTAGGCCCTAGCATTTTGTGCTGAAGTGGCTTCATGTCTGCAAACGTGACCCCGAACAGCTCTCTTGCGTTCTCGGAGGCTTGCTGTCCTTGCAATGTCAGATGAACGAATCCAGGAGTAATGTCTTCGACCTGTACGTCCTCTGTGATGATGAAACGTTCGAGGATATCTCTAACGCTAGCTCCCGGGACATCGCCGGTATCTATGATGAGGTCATCTTCTCCTGCATAGAGGTAGAGGTCCGCTAGGACTCTGGCTTTTGTGTTGAGAAGCGCTGAGCGGATGCCGGTCCCTTCAGTCAGCTTCAAGATCTCATTCGTGAGTAGTCCGTTGAGGAAGGATAGTCTGTCCTTTCCAGTTACTTGTAGCAGACCTAGGTGCGAAACGTCAGCCATGCCTGAGCGGTTTCGAATGGCCCAGTACTCTTCAACCGGAGTTGCATAAGACAGCGGAATCCGGCCTTGTTCAAGGCGAGCACCCATGCTCTGGTGGTGCATGACTAGAGGATTGGGCATGCTAACCTACATTGGTCCAACCGGGGGTAATAGGATTGAGCCCTTGTCGTTTGGATGGATCGAGTTCGAGGGTATTGTGAGAGACCTTTGTTCCTAGAACTGTCGGCTCAAGTTTGTACCGGCTCAGAACGGGAGTGGCTTCAAATCTGGTTCCAGCCAGTTGGAACGGGCGCGGCTGCCACCAAGCGTCTCTCGTCGCCAATGATGGAATGGAAGCTGTTTGTCCAGCAGGATCGGAAAAGTGTCGATGAACTGTTCGAATTCTTGAGCGGACGGCTGCGCTTGAATGGCATGGTTCACGATGCGTATCCAGAACTGGGTAAGGGTCTCATTGTACATGCCACTAGCCCCTTTGGAGTTCGCATACTGTCTTATCCCAAGAGAAATAATCTGTAATGCGTCTTCAAGACTATGTCTTCTCAGAACGAGCCACGCGAGCCTGAGATGTCCAAGGTGTCTGAAATCGCCAGATGAGAGCGTATATTCATGGAACGCTCTGAGGAATTCTGGATCGTTCATTGGAGTGTTTGAGATTCAATCTGACGAATATCTGCTTTTCTGAGCAGGTGTGGGCATTGGAGAGGAGTTCTGGGCTATCTTCTGAGGAGGTCTGTTCCGACGCCGTGCTGTCGCATATTCCGACAGGGTTGTCAAGATACGAAAAAGCGACAAGATTATCCTTGTTGTGGACGGAAACTCTGCAAACGTAATCAACAGCATGGGACTCTAATCGAGTTTGCTCGAATCAAGACAATCTCACAAACAGGTCCATCATTTTTGGTGCGGCCGCCGGGATTTGAAGTCCCGAACCGCTGTTGAGGCGGTTTCCCGGGTCGTCAGCGTTCTGCTAAGCCTAGCAATGGCAGGCTGATATCATAGACCAGGCTAGACCACGGCCGCACAAATCGAACCCCAAAAGGCCCGGGTCATTTAAAGACTGAGCAAGCCAAAAATCCGATGAGCGAGGCTTTCCCGACTACACAAGCAGAAATGAGAGACATTCTATTGTCTTAAATAGAAAAATCGATACCTGCCCGATTTCAGAGGAGTCACAATCTTGAGCATCCCACTTGAGAACCTGAGGCGTGATCTTCGAACGCGGCTCGAAAGCGACAGGCACATGTCAGGCGCCTGGGCGATTGTTCCATTAGTCCCTATTATCGGGGGAATAGCGGCAACCATAATCCTTTTCGCGGTACTAGCCAGCATTCCTCGGACCACCACGCCCACAAATTCCACAATCACAACAATAGGACCGTTGATTGGGGCTCTTTTTGGGGCACTAATTCTCTCATATCTCACTTATTTCATCGTGCTCGTCTTGGTCGCCGTTTTGGTCTTCAAACTAGTGAGTCGTCGCAACACCCACTTCAACCGGCAGATTCTCCTCTATGAAGACGCAGTGAGCATGGCCAGGGAGCTCGCGGCGAAGAAGGGTATTGACATCTCAATTCTCCTTAACAGCATGGAAAGAAGCGTGAAAGAGACGCGGCTTGAGCAAATGGAGAAGAACGCAACCCTATACGCGATTATCGGCCCGTTCGGCTGGTTTTACGCGGGCTATTTCCTCATGAAGGACTTCTTCAAACACGAGAGGAGAGAAGATCTATTCATCAACGACATGCTTCGAACCTTTAATGCTCTGGGAGTTCCGATAAACTTCCCCTACCGAAACCCGCCGATACCAGAAAGAAGTTTTGCGCTCTACTTTGTCTTGACCCTGATAACCGGAAGCATCTTCGGGGTTTATTGGGTCTACGTGCTAGTCACTGACCCTAACAACCACTTCCAACAACAAATGTTGATGGAGGACACAATTATGGCTCAGCTGTCTGCTGCACCGTCTCCAGCCCCGATTCCTGCGCCACCCCCGATCTAGGGCGAGAAATTCCGTCTGTGTCCTTATGACCTCTCCGCAACTCGTCGGCCAGGAACCTTCTCTTTCAACTCTAGTTCAGATGAGGTTGAGGACAGACATTGAAATTCCCATTGCGTGGTTGTTGTTGCCTCTTGCGAGCTATCTCCTGTGGGCGGTCTTTGCCGTCGCCTGGTGGTCCGGGGGCGCCGGTCTCGGTGCAAGTGACCTGACCCTCGTTATCAGTGGGCTAGGCACCCTCGGGTTGGCTGCATCCGCAGCTGGGTCCTACTTGGTGTTCAGATTGGTGAATAGGGCAAACGAGCATTCGAGTAGAACTCGGGCTCTACTCTTAAGCGCTCTTAGTGCGCTTGAAGCGCGGGTGGGAATATCGGGCACGCAAGCGCTTCTTCCCCTGAACTCGGCTGAAGAAGGTTTCAACAAACTCGCGGGAGTCGAGAGGGAGAGAAGTGCTGTTCTCTGGGCGCTCCTGTCCCTGATTCCTTTCGTTGGCTGGATTTTCCTTGCGGTGGCACAATTGCGCCTCTCACGAGATCTAGCGAAACACAGTCGCCTGGAGAGTTTGGTCTTCGAGGACGTTGACAGGACGCTTCGAAGCATAGGGATGCAAGGCATTCCCGTCAGATATGCTCCAGTTCGTCCACACGATACTCTGGGCGTCATCGTCGTTATCTGTTCGGTGATCGAACTTTTCTCGGCATTCGTGCTGGGCGCCGCTGGCGCTCTTATTCTGGTCTATCTGACCATCGGGGCGTTTTCCCTCTTCTGGATCGACCTATCCATCCGAGACCCGACAGGCCACTTCCATTACCATTCTCAACTCGAAGCCGACATACTTCGGGTGCTACCTGATGGTACCAGTACCAGTGCTGGGGTTGCTTAGATGTCAAGAAACTCGCTGCTGGGTCTGAAGAGGATCTTCTTTGACAGGATCTTTCTTAGATCCTATTGGACTTGGAGGAAACATCCGGCAATCATAGTTCCGTCAATGCTCCAGAGTGGGCTATCGCTCATTCTTCAGTCTGTCATAACTCTGGCTGTGATGCTTCTCCTCATCAGTGAGCCTGCAGACACTCAGCTGGCAAGACTCTTCGCCGCTATGATCAGCTCGAGGTCAGGGGGATTGCTAGGCGTTCTTCTGAACCCCGCGTTTTGGTTCACAAACATACCGTTGTCAACAGGAGTGGTTGTCGCGCTGATTCTTGTCGCGCTTCTGGGAGGAGGCTGGGTTTACTCTTCCGAATATGGAATATACTTGGAAGCCTGGAACAGCGAGAGCGTCCCAATCTCTTCAGTTGTATCTAATGGCTCCAGGAGGTGGATGTCGATGGCGTGGACTCTGCTGCTCTCGAACCTTGTTACCTGGGGTCCTGCAGCGATAGGTCTCGGGTTGATAGTAGCTTCACTCGCGAACATAAACAGTCCTGCAGGGGTGGTTGCACTTCTTGCCGCTTCCTACGCGTTTCAACCGCTCTTCTTTGCATCTCTAATATTGTCTGTGTTCACCGTGTATTCGTACCCTGCAGTAGTTGTGGATGGGGCCTCTGGCATGGGAGCCGTCCGCCGGAGCTTTAGAGTCGCAAGCCAGAATCTCGGGCTCACCTTGACTTACTCGATTGTTCGAATCATATTCCAAGGTCTTCTCCTCCTAGTTACTTACCTGGCGAACGGGTTAGGAGTGGCGGCTTCACTTTCAACGGCCTTCATCGTAGTGACCTTGAGCTTCATCCTAACGCCGATGCTTCACCTGACAAAGTCGATGATATACTACCACGCAGGACAGTCGGTTGCTGAGACCCCGTTCCAGATCTCCAACCTCCTTTGGCAAGATGTAATGCGTATGTTGCCGCGTGCGGTCTGGCTTAAGATTAGAGCTGGGCTAGGGGAAGGGCTCAGGTTTGTCGTTGGACCTAGAAATCTTCCCTTTCATGCTGCATCTCTTGCAGCTCTTGCTATAGGAATCTACATGGGATACAACGTGTCTGTTAGCGGGGTGGGAAGCAGTCTCTTGGGCCTTGGCGCTCAACCAGGACACGGCAACCCTGACTTCCGACAGTTTACGGCCGCGACACCCGTTGACGGCGTCGCTATTTTTCTCAACAATTGGTTCGTCTCTTTTGCAACTGCGTTTTCCGGGCTGGGGTTTGGGGCTCCAAGCTTCATCTCGATAATGTTCACAGGTTTCACGCTTGGAGTTCTGGTGGGTCCACAGCTCTCGCCGAGCTTGACAATGTTCTCTGCGGCTATCTTGCCGCATGGAATTATCGAGATTCCATCGTTTCTCTTGGCAGGATCAGCTGGGATGAGACTGGGATATGCGGCTTTGAAGACCAAGTTTCGACCTGGGCCGGAAAGTGATGCGTACCTTTCAAAAACTATGAGGCTGGCTGTCTACGTTGTCGTAGGGCTTGCACCGCTCTTCTTCATAGCGGGCTTGATCGAGGCTGACGTTACGCCGTTTGTCATGAAGATGTTCGGCTGGACCTTCTAGCCACTAAACTGGGCTCGGACCAGAATTTGCCAGTCTTCTATATCGACGGAGAGAGTCGGGGGAACGAGCAAAATAGCCTGCCTCGAAAGGCGAAGATTGCAATCGCCTACATGGAATCGTCCGACAAGATCGATCCTGCGAAATTCAGGATCTATTGGCAGCTTCTTGGAGACAGGACTAACAATGAGGCAGAGTACTACGCGTTGCTCAAGGCTCTGGCGCTGATCGAGGAACGGTGGGCGGACAAGTCAAATGGAAGAATTCAGGGTAACGTTGGTGAGATTCTGGTACGTTCGGACTCCCAGCTTGTGGTAAACCAGGTTAATGGACAATGGCGGGTTGAGGATTCCAAACTCATCGAGCTGAGCGAAGAGGCGAGGGATTCTCTCAAGAAGCTAGGCCCGGTTAGGCTGGAGTGGGTTCCACGAGAAGAGAACTATGCGGGCTTGTGGCTTGAGGGAAAGCTGAAGCCGCTGAGTGTCGAGAGAATACGCGGGTAATTCTGCCTACTTTCGGGTATCCTGGGTCTTTCAAAGGCCTCCTTCGCGTGTCCTAGCTCTGAAGCGAGGTTCTTCGGCCATGATGGAGCGGGAACACCATTCTCATATCGCCGGTTGAGCGAGTCCTGTCGTGAGGCGACGGGCCCAATCTGTAAAGGCGGTTCTAGGCTCGTAGATTCATCTTGGATGGCAGTGAGTGAGACTTGGACAAGTTTTCTAGCATTCGGACGATAAAGTTGTCTTACAAGATTGACCAGGTGGAGAATGGCTGGACGGTAACGACTGTGGACGGGACTGTCTTCATCTTCCCTGATGCGAAGGAGATGGCTGAATGGTTCTGCATGGTGGTCGGTGTTCCCTTCTTGTACAAGAAGGTCGAGCTGGATCCGCTGGAAGAGGAGATCCGGAAGCTTACGAAAGCTACCGCTAGCCTCCTAGCCTGATCGTGGTCTACAGTGCATTCTTTAGGTTCGGTCGGGCCAGGCGTTTGCCTGGTCTCGCAAGAAAAAGAATAATTGAGGTTTGACTGAATACTGTCTGTTTGCTACTTCTTGGCGTAGATTTTGCCGTGATAGGTGCCTTGGGCCATGTCGCCGCTGCCTTCTATCCAGCCTTTGGTGTTGTTGAGCCATGCGAGTTTCGGAGACTGGGTCATGAAGACGGCGTCGCCTTGCCATGTTCCTGTGGTAGGGTTCGCCATGCGACCGGTTCCGCGGCTGCTGACGACGATCATATCGCCTTCCTCGGTGGTCTGGAGGCCTTTGGCCTCCCATTCGTTGGTGCCGTCGGTCTTGAGGAAGACGTTGACTGTGTTGACTGTGTTGATTGTGTTTGCGTTGAACTTGCCGGTTGCTTGTCCCTCGTCGTTGATCTGCATTCTGACGCCCATTGGGCTGATCTCTTTGATTGTACGCGATACTGTCTTGCCTTGCATCTCTAGCAATAGTTCGCCTTTTGACATCCGAGTTTGAGCTTGCATTATTGATTCAAGAGCCCAGACTCCGTCCGATCTATTTAGTCGTTGAAAGAATCGAGTCTTCCATGATATAGTGAGGGGACTATGAATCCCGGTTTCTGTAAAACTGTCGCTTCAACGGAGTGACGGGTCCCCTGAATTCTGATTTTTCGGGACAGATAGTTGGGTACTGAAAAACAGATATTGCCGATTATCCTTGAAGCTTGCTGGAAGGTTCTGGTCTTGGGAAATGTCCCTTCTGACATTGCGCAGATACTTGGGCCTGGTGAGCAGGTTGAGTTGTTTATCCAGCAGAAGATCTATCATCCAAAGATCAACATTGATTCTGTGGTTTTGACTTCTCAGCGGATTATTCTGCGTCACCCCCATGCTCTGGGTTTGAAGAAGGACTTTACAGATTTCAACTATACGGATGTTGCGAACGCGATTCTCGACAAGGGAATACTTCGATCAACCGTGAAGATTACGTTAAGGTTTGGGGGTGATGCCTTGAATCTCAACGATCTACCGAACAGCGATGCGGAGAAGGCTTACGGGATCATACGATCGAACATCTCACGGTTCCAGACTCCGTTCTCAACGGGCTATGCTGGAATGGCGCCGGCAATGCCGACGGCTGCTATGCTCCAGCAACAACCTCCTCAGATGCAGGGAATTGTCTGCAACAAGTGTGGGGCGCGGAGTGCGGCTGGGACTCGGTTCTGCGGGTCCTGCGGCAAATCCTTCTAGTCACATGCTCTCTGGATAGTTTCAGCTGATTCCTCGGCTTTCCTATCTTTGCGTTCGCGGTGTTCTTCCGTAGTCCTTTGGACGAGATAGCTCGGCTCGCTCGATCACTCTGAGCGTGTTGGCGAGGAACGCTTGTTCTTCCATATCTGTCGATAAGAGTATTTTCCAGTGGACTCTCTCTTTTTCGTGGCATAGTCCGCAGAGGTAGAGGTTGGAGTCGTCGGCTTTGACCACGTCAGGTAGGTCTCTGAGACACTCGGCGCAGATCAATACGAGGATTGGCGGGTTGGTCGGTGGATAAGTAGTATAGAGACCGGAGAAAGAAAAAATCGAGATTGTCAGGGCGCGTTTGTCGGGTCCCAGGAGTTTCGAAAGTTCTCGTCCAGCGAATCAAGTACTCTCATATCCTCGCTTGTGAGATTGTAGTCGAACACCTCACTGTTCTCCTTGATCCTTTCCTCTCTGACTGACTTTGGTATGGTTACGAGGTTGTGTTGGAGGCTCCAGCGTATTAGGACCTGTGCTGGGGTTTTGTTGTGTTTCTTGGCGATCTGCTGGATTCTAGGATGGTTGAGCCTCGTGCCCTGCGTCAACGGGCTGTACGCTTCAACCTGTATCTTGTTCTTCTCGCAGTAGTCTAGGAGTTGTTTCTGGTAGAGGAAGGGGCTGAACTCCACCTGGTTCACCATCGGAACCACATCTGCGTCTTCGAGCAGCTCGGTTAGATGCTGGATGGTGTAGTTGCTGACGCCGATAGATCGGCATTTCCCATCCTTCAATAATTTGGCTAAAGCGTCCCAGGTCTCGTTCCTGATCTCAGGAACAGGCCAGTGGATGAGATAGAGGTCAAGATATTTCAGTCCGAGCCGCTTGAGACTCTCATCGCAGGCTTTGAGCGCTGTCTCGTATCCGTGATCGCTGTTCCAAAGTTTTGTTGTTATGAATACATCCTCTCGTCTGATCCCACTCTTGCGGACGGCAGCGCCGACGTCTGATTCGTTACCGTAGATCCGTGCAGTGTCGATGTGGCGGTATCCGACCTTCAACGCGTACTCTACCGCTCGCTGGGTTACCTGTCCCGGAGGCGACTGGTATACTCCGAGGCCGAGACGCGGAATCATGACTCCATTGTTGAGCTTTGCAACTTGCTCGACTGCAGTCTGCATGAGAACGGTGAATTGCTAGGGTCCCACTTCAACCTTAATCCTACAAGCATTCGAGAATCCTTGGGAACGTACGCAATGCTATGTGATCCAGTTTACTTTCGGCGGCCAGTCCGAACTTCCCCGTTCTTGCGTCGCGAGACGCGATCGCTAAGACCCCCCCCCCTCCTCCGAGGACTTTTGCTGTCTGGCAGGGTTTCTGGGCGAGTCTCAGGATTCAGGGCACAGTTCAGGGCTAGATGGGATGGGAATCCTCAGGGTTTCGTCG
>VBBQ01000038.1:0-28085 GCA_005888755.1 Candidatus Bathyarchaeota archaeon | reverse complement strand
TCAATTTCTTCCCGACCCGTTTCCTGTCTGAACCAGATTTTGCGATTGTCTCTTTGAGAAGGGCGTGTTATGGGCTTGTCTCGTCTCTTTCAATCCCCCGTGTTTTCCCCTTGGGATCAGCGCGGGAAATCGCGTGTCTAGAAATCGTGGGCTTGGATACGTGATCAGGGCTGAAAATGGGCGTTAGCCGTGATTCTGGGGCTGGTCTTAGGGTTTACCGCGGACCCATCTCGTTGGCGGTGTCAGCGATGAGGCTCCCTTCCCGCTGCAGACGTCTTTGTGAATCTTCTCGTAGAAGAACCGGTCAAAGGTTTCTCCACACTTTTCACAAGTTACCTTTCGAGATTGGTGGGTGGACTTGAAGGGGGTCTTCTTCATCGGAGCGTTTCCCATTAGCTGTCATCTTCCTAACGCGCTGAGGCTCCTCTAAATCTTACGCTAAATGGTGTGGCGCTTTTTAGCATCCGTTGACCGTGACCCGTAACTTACAGTGAACGAGAATGCCCATACAAGGAGAGATTCTGTTTGTCTGCGTCGAGAATGCTGGGCGTAGCCAGATGGCCCAGGCGTTTGCTGAGAAATTTGGGCTGAGAGCTTCGAGTGCGGGGACCGTTCCTTCCAGCCTCGTTAACCCGGTCGTGGTCGAGGCGATGCGAGAGCGGGAAATAGACCTCTCCCGGAAATCACCGAAGATGCTGACTTCAGATATGATCAACCATGCACGATTAGTAATTACAATGGGCTGCTCAGTCGAGGAAGCGTGTCCGAGACCAATGCTGGCGGCGATGCAAAAGAAGCTGGTAGACTGGAACTTGGACGATCCAAAGGGCAGATCGATTGAGGAGGTCCGGAAGATCAGGGACGAGATTGAGAAAAGAGTTCGAGAAATTGCCAAGGCAGAATAATCTAGAACTGGCTATCTTGGACCATTACTTTCAGCATTAGATATTTCAGAGACCCTTTGACCGAGAATAGAAGAGTATGAGTTCTGTTTCTCAAATCCGGATAAGAGCACGGCTAGCCAAGCCTCCGGAATATGTACTCACAAAATTTCCACGTTACGAACGAGCGTTCTTTCTCAGCTATGCCAATTTCATCTTGAAACTGATTCTTTCAGGGGAGATTAGAGAACTGTTAAGCGCGCTTGTTGCCGCCGAAGGGATTCGTTCAGATCGATCAATTGACTTGCGTGTTATGATCTTCCCCGCAAAACAATTGAGACGACAACCTTCCAGAATACTATACGGAAGCTACAGTCACACTCTCGCGCAAATCAGCCTATACCCGTTAAGGATCAGCAAGGACCGGACTCGAAGAGAAGGATCAGAACTCTTTGCAAATTCTCTCAGCCTACTATCTCTTGGGCAGAGGAAGCTTATCGGGGAAATAGCCACGGCCGCGATTTCTACTCTCATCCACGAGGTCTTGCACGTGAAGTTCCAGCAGAGGAGCTTGGCTCGGTATGTTGAGGAGGGCATGGTTCAGAGGCTGGAGAGAACATACATGCGACAGTGGGCGGACAAACTCGACGGCGTCCTAAGATCACAATTCTCGTCCAGCATCGCCAACGTTTCAGTAGAAGCCTAAGATAGTCAAACAACTATGGCGCGCAATAGGAGCTGCCAACATGCTTCAAGAAATGACTGACGAGAAAGCAAGACAACTGCTCGCCGGATCACGCGAACTGCACTGGGCGTTCCCTTCTTCTCAAGGAACTCCGATCATCAAAGGCCACGCCACACCCCAGCGGGTTGAGCAAGCTGTCGAGGAGCGAGAATCCTATGCGAACGCAGCACGTGTCTTATTGGAGAACGGAGACGAGACGGGCGCGGTTGAGATCGCTTCAAACGCCTGGCGGCTCTGGGTGGTAGCGCGAGACCTCGACGGTGGACGAGCGTTTCTAGGCGCCGTGCTAGACAAGGGGAAAAAGAAAGTGTCACGAGCCAGATCACTTGCGCTATACGGTGACGCTCTCTTGGCTTTCAGGCAGGGGAAACTTGAGGAATCACGGCAAAGGAGCCAAGCGGCCCTAGACGCAGCACTCGCGGTCAGTGATCCAGAAGCGTTGACACTTGGATACCTTGCGCTCAGCAGAGTAGCATTCGAAGATGGCAACTATGCCCAATCCCTCACCCTGGCCGTCAAATCTAGAGAGTTCGCACGCAGTCTCGAGCCGGCGACGGGACAAGCACCTTTGTTCCTTCATGCCCAGGCGACCCGAATGACGGGTGACTACGATCACGCAGCGGCCTTGTTCGAGCAGAGCCTCGACCTCAATCGAAAGATCAACGACCAAGGAATGGTGAGGGCAGAGCTGCAAAATCTGGGCCTTGTCGAGATTCACAGAGGGAACGTCGATGCAGCTGAGCGCTATTTTGCTGAGAGCGAGAAACTTGAGTCAGCGAAGGATCCATACCGTGCCGCGATGGCCAAGCTCTTCCAGGCTATGGTCAAGTTCGCTCATAGCGACCACGCCAGATCCCGAATGCTTCTACACCGTGCTGAATCAATCCTCAAAGATGCCAAGATGAACGCGGGTCCAGACGACCAGTTCGAGATAGAATGGCTTCGCGGGAAGTTGGAAAAAAGTGCCCGAGACCAAAGGCCGACCTGAAGACGCGGCTCAGCGTCCTCGGCCACGGATCAGTCACTGTCAGATCTGATCTTCGGCCTCGCCTTGTCAAGAGGCGCGTTGAATCTGATCACGAGCAAACCGACCGACACATCGATACTATTCGGGAGCATTGCGACGTTCGGCTTCAGCTTCCTAATCCTGATCCTCGTCTGGTTCCGCTATACAGAAGTCATGTCGGTGCTGCCTGTTGAGATAGGCAGGACCCGTGCTCTCAATACAGCGATGCTCTTCCTCGTTGCAATCGAACCATACCTGTTCAACCAGATCTCCTTCGGCTTCAACATCGTTGCTCCCCTTCCACAGGACATTGCATCAACCGCTTACGCTCTGGACATAGGCGGGATCTGGGCCATACTCGCAGCGTTCACCCATTTTCTAACGATAGAGGAGAAGAAGCTGTTAGCACCCGATCTCCTCAGGAACTATCGGCAGATAAGGAACGCTGAGATAATTATCACAGCGATCTTCTTCGTATCAGTTCTCCCTTTGTTCTGGACCGAGGTAAGCGGTACAAGCCTCCGGTACTACCTCTGGGCCGCGACGTTCTTCGTCCAACGCATCAGAACTCTCTACTCCAATCGGGTCCCGAGACGGAGTCGCAGCCACGATTAACTGGGTGGCTTTCTCGGGAAGAATTGCCTGTATGGAAGAAGAAGCGCTAGAACGGACACGATGGTGAACACTGCAGCGAGATAGATCACCATGACTGACCTCGTGAGTGCGTATACGTTGAGCTGGGCGGCTAGTATTCCAATCGGCATAGACCACGAAACGTACCTTGCCCATTTCTCGCCCCTCCTGTAACCGGTCAGGGAAACGACCATTCCGAAGACTGCGAGACCAACGCCGGAAATACCGTCATCGACTAGAGTGGAAGCTAGGAAACTGGCGAACTTGGGATTCGAGGACAACAGCTGGCTCCAAGTCATACCGGTTACGGCCTGTATCGGGGTTTGCGCGCCTGAAGCGCACGCGAGGCATACATCTTGCAGACTGGGCAGAAGGTCGCGAGCAGACAAGACCAGGTGGAGAGCCCAAAAGACGAAGAAGATGGCCCACCCATATCTTCCATACCCTTTGATCGATGTAACGGCCGTCATGCAAATTTTTGCCAGAGCGTCTACGCTTAAGCCTGTCCGCCGCTCGGGCGCTTCTGGACCGTTCTCGTTGCCTTCAGTCTCGGTCTCTCGCCGTTGGCTGCTAAGAAGGCGAGATAGAGAGAAATCTAGCCCGTATTGCTAAAATACAAACCGACTGTCATTGCTCCCCATGGTCTTGGTCGTCTCGAACAGAATATCGGTCGCGAAGGGCTGGGAAGAGAATTTCGAGAAGAGATGGAAGGAACGAAAATGGCACATTGCACAGTCTCCAGGATTCATCAAGACTGAAGTCCTGCGGCCGATGAAGGGCGATCACTATGTTGTCATGACTTACTGGAGATCGAAAGAGGATTTCGATAAGCGGACCGAGAGCCAGGCGTTCATGGAAGCACACGCGAATACGCCGCCGAAGGAAGCGTTCACCGCCCCGAGCAAGCTTGAGCTTCACGAGATCATCGCAGAAAGCCCAACAATGGCAACCTCCACCTGATGCGCACACAGCATCTGCTTGGTTCTAGCTCACTTTGGACTGATCGAATCTGGTTCTCTTGAGTACCAGCGATCTCGGGCCAATCGCTCTTGATGGAAGATTCGTGAGGCTGGAGCCTCTTCGAGCAAATCACGCGGCCACTCTGTGGGATGTTGCCCGGGAAATGGACTGGGGGTGGATGCTGGGAGCGTTGCGTTCGAAGGAGGAAGTTGATCGACGGATAGCGGAGAGGTTGAGCGGAGAGGAGAGGAAGGCGGAGTACGGGTACACTGTCTTCCTTAAAGCGAGGAATAGAATTGTCGGTAGTACATCCTATCTTGAGGTCGCTCCCAAGCGGAAGATCGCGGAGATCGGTTCGACTTGGTACTCGCTTGATGTTCAGGGAACGGTTGTGAATCCGGAATGCAAGTATCTTCTCTTGAAACATGCCTTCGAGGATTGGGGTGCGATTCGGGTGCAGCTGGGAACTGATGTCAAGAATGTTCATTCGCAGCGGGCGATCTTGAAGCTTGGGGCCAAGTTTGAGGGAAGGCTGCGTAACCACGGGATACGAGCTGATGGTTCGATCCGGGATTCGATGCTTTACTCGATAATATCCGAGGAATGGCCCGGGGTCAAGAAGGGTCTTGAGGCAAGAATTGAGAGCTTTGCCCGATCATAGTCTCAGAAATCCGCCACGTCTCTATCGCCAAACCTTTTTCTTACCGTCAATCAACACCGCCCTCACTGAAGTGTTTACAGTTTGAACGCAGATGAGAAATCGGGCACTTGGTGGGAGAGAGCTAACAAGAAGCTCGCCGAATCAACACTCAAGACCAGATTCATACTGAACAAGGATGGGCGAGTCGAGGTTAGCCCCCCAGCTCTGCCAGAAGACTATGAAGAAACACGATTGCTCTTTGAGATAGTGGACGATGTGTTCTCGATGCTCGAAGAAGAAGCTGAAGAAGCAGAACTAGACCAACCAGACAGCTAGATCTTGCGTACTGTCTAAATACGCGAAATCCTTTACTCTTCCCTGAACCTCGTGCGCAGATCTGATTTATCGAATGTCGTATTCTGCATCACACTGGTTGCCTTAGTTCTCTCTTCGCTATTACTTTCTACTCGTGCGGTCTTTCCATATGTTCCCGCGGTTACACCCGGGCAGTTTGCCCAGTACAAGATTCTCAAGTATTCTTGCCAGTCCGCGTTCCCCCAGCTTTGTCAGTCCTTCGAGAATAGCCTGAACGATACTATCTACGCCGCGATTCAGGTAGTTGGAATCTCTAGCCCGTCAGTGAGTCTACAACTCATCTCGGTATTCAAGAACGGGACCGGCGGACATGTAGGGGGACTTGTGAATGTCGCGACGGGTGCGTCTAACATTACTGCTTTCTCTCTTGGCGCCAACGACTATTTCGTACTCGCGGGGGGGCTCGCTGCTCATGACCAGATCTGGAATACTCTCTCAGCTCCGACCCTTAACAAGACGATAAGCGAGATGGTCGTGGGCTCTCTGAGAAACGTAAACCTGCTCAATTATACCGTTCCAGGCTCCTACATGGGAGTCGGGTATTTGCAATCGTTCAATTTTGCGTTTGACCAATCCTCTGGCTTTCTCATCGAGATCAACTCCTCCCTTAGAACCAATGTGACCGGAGTCCTAGAATTGGATTTTGCGATAGGAATGGTCGACAATAATGTCTGGGGGACCGCTCACTTGCCCGATTTTGACCTCAGCGCAGATCCCACCACGGTCAATGCTACAGGAAATACTCCTGCCAATTCAACGATAACCCTCCACCGGCTTTACGGTTTCTCTGCAACCGTCAGTCTATCAGCTACCCCACCCACCAGCGGAGTCTCTTGTTCGGTTTCTCCAAACAGTCTCACGATGGGAGGCCCGGATACGTCGACACTCTCGTGCAGGGGTTCCCCGGGAACGTATACTATCATAGTCGAGGGCAATGGAGGATACTCAAAGCATAGCACGTCAATCGCCGTTACTGTGAACCCCGGCCCGGTACCGACTCAACCCGCAAGCACCCTATCGGGGCCTCTCCTCTACGGAGGAGTTGGCATTGCCGCGGTCGTCGCAGCTCTGGTTGCCTTCCTCTTTCTCCGAAGAAAGCCGAGAGGAGCCGGACTCGCGCCAGGCTACGCGTCAACCCCGGCAACACAAGCTTAGTTCCTCCCCTGTTCTTTCCAAGATCACTCTGAAAGCAGCTAATGCGGAATGGCGACTAGGGTCACATCTGATTAAAGACCAGGCGGGACCACTTTGGCGAACGACGAATCGTCTTGGCCTCTACTGGACGTCTTGGCTGGTTCTTGATCGGGGTTATTCTCGGCGCGATAGTTCTGGAGGTTTACAATGGCATTGTGGGATTTGTTCCTCGCTGGCTGGGCGGTGCAACCGCTGTTGTTGGGTTCTTGATCCATCTTGTAGCCTGGTTTGGTCTAATGCTCGCCGTAGCCGGGGTGCTTGGATCGCGAATCATCAGAAAGGACCAGATGAATTACACTCTGATCGGGTTCGGCGCGATTATCGTAACCCTAGACCTATGGCTGTCCATACCATTCAGGTAAGAATGGGTTCGAGCTAGCGATATCAGGCAGGTCTCTGTTCTCCGATGTGCGTGTCTAGGAATCTTGCTGCTCTCTTGAACGCATCTATCTCGTTCTCACGCCGGACGAACCCGTGGCCCTCGTTCTCGTAGATCTTGACCTCGACCGTTACCCCGTTTTTCCGTGCTGCTTCGGCCATCTGTTGTGTTTCCTCTACCGGGCATCGGATGTCGTTTTGGCCGGCGAGTAGGAGTAGGGGCGCGCGGATCCGGTCTGCGAAGAATAGTGGTGAGCGGTCGTGCCAGAGCTCGCGGTCGGTGACAGGATTGCCCATCAACCACTCATCATTTTTCTGGAGGACGGGGTCCTCGTTCATGTGGGCTGTGAACCAGTTTGCTAGTGGGACAATGCTGACGCCTGCGGCCCATATCTCAGGTGTCTTTGTCAACGCCATTAGCGTGAGGTATCCTCCCCAGGACCCACCCATTATCGCGATTTTTTTCGGATCTACGTAGCCTGTTGTTTTGAGATATTCGGTGGCCGCGACAAGGTCGTTGAGATCGCCTCTGCCAGCGTCTTTTCGTAATGATTCCATGTATTCGCGTCCAAAACCGGTTGATCCGCGATAGTTTGGTGCGATGACGAGATATCCATGACTAGTGAGGTATTGGATGTTGGGATACCAGCTGTTGAAGTGTTGCCACTGGGGTCCGCCGTGGACATAGACGATGGCCGGGTGTGATCGGTCAGGTTTGATGTTGGCTGGGACGTAGAGGAAGCCCGAGACAGGGGTCTGGTCTTGGGCCGGATATACGATCAGGTGGGGTTGGACGAAGTTGTCCTGGTTTAATCCACCGACTAGCGAGTATGTGATTTGTTTGAGGGTGCGCTGTTTGAGATCGTAGACCCAGATTTCATGGGGACTATCTCCTGATCCGTGTATTATCGCGAGCTGTTTGCCGTCTGGAGAGAACCGGGCGCCGCGTATGACTCCGTGGCCGGGCGGTATCTCTTCCTGCTCTCCTTTCAGATCGCAGATGTAGAGATGGATATTCCCAGCCTCGTTGACGATGTATGCGTACTTGTCTTCTGTTTGGCTGACGTCTGCGAGTTGGCTGTCCCAGTCCTGAAGAGTGAGCCACTGGAATTCCGCGTTTTCTTTGATGTCAAGTAAAGCGACAGCCTCCATTCCCTTATCGTTAGCATTACTGGTAACGTAGACCCGTCTGTTGTCCCGCGTCCAGCCGCCGACGATATTGGTAGCGCGATCATCTATCGGGGCGAGGATGGTTTCACTCCTCGTTTCTAAATCGTGGACACTGACACCGCTGTACTGGTAGTTTCTAGTTCTAGAGAAAGCGAGTTTTCTCCCGTCAGGACTGAACTCTACCGCTTCGCAATCGCCTGTCTCGCTGCTGATTATTTTCTTGACTGTCCCGGTTGCAAGGTCGTGTTGGAAGATTGGGTAGGTTCCGGGAATATCGCGCTCGGCCGCGTAGACGAGGGAACGGCTATCCGGGCTCCACTTCATGTCTCGATGGCCTCTCTTGTCCGTGTTGGTAATGTTCCGGGTCTGGTATTCTGTTAGATTGAGCAGGTAGAGATTCGGTTTCTCGTCGCCCTGATAGTCTTGAGAGTAGAGAAGATGAAAGCCGTCTGGGCTGGGATCAGCGAGATCTGTCTTCTCCTCGCTGACTGTAAGCTGTACGGGCCAACCGCCGGTGCTTGGGACGCGCCAGATGTTGTATCGGCCGGTGATGTTTGTCTCGAAATAGAGATGCTCGTTGTCAACAGACCAGCGTAGAGCGTAGATGGAACGCGTGTAGTAGAGCGTGTCAATGTCCAACGGACGATAGGTAGGGTTGGACGGGCTAGTGATAGCGTCGCTGGCCAGTTTCGAGGCAGGTGTGGGAATCATTTGACCCGTGACGGGAACACGGAATAGTTAGAACTATCGGAGTGGATGCGAAGTCGTTAGGTTCCACGAACCCGAATCCAACGAGCAAGTGTGAGAATACCGAAGGAGAGCCCCGCCCAGAACAGATAATCTAGTACGACCCCCAATGGGTCGTAGGCAAGGCAGCCCAGCGGACTTCCTGGGCCAAAGCAACCTGGAATTACGTACGCTACTGAAAAGGGGAACCCGCGTGAGACTGCGTAAGGATTCGAAGTAGCATTGACACTTACGCCTAGAAGAATGGGCGCTACTCCGAGCGCAACCGCTAGATTCTGAACGAGTCGGCGCGGGCCATGTCCCAAATGGGAAGTAATCGGGTTCAGGATTTCCGGTGTTCTCCAGACACGCCAGCATATGAGGGATATCCCTACTCCGACAGGGATCAGCGAGCCGGTCATGAAGCTCAAGTCGACTGCAAACGAAAACACGAGAAAGAAGACTACTAGGTTGAAAATCCATCGAGCACGCTTTTCCTCGGCCTCATCATCCAGCATATCGAGGGTTTGATCGGACAAGTCCTGTAGCTAGATGGCAGCTCGAATATTAATCGCTATACGGCGTCTCATTTTTGGAAGTTCGCTAGAGCTCCAGGCATGCTCTGATGTCATTTCTTGTTGCCCATCTTCTTCGTGGGGGTTTTCCTTGCCACTCGACGACCAGTCTGGGCTTGACAGCGGTGGGTGGAGGTGGCATGGGCACGAAGGGCATTGGGTGCTTCAGTCTCTCATCCTCCTTCGACTTTGCTTCGGGTCTGATGCGACCTATCTCGAAAGTGTCTGCTCTAGCTAGGACGTTGTACTCGGATAGGTGGTTGGCGTAGAGGAATTTACGGAGGAGAAACTTGACCTTCTTGTTGGATAGGCCAATGACTTCGAGGCTCTTCCCATGCAGGACAAAATGTCCATCAGCCTTGGCCTTCATGAACTCGACTAGGGAAGAAACCTGATGACTGTCGAGATCGTCAGCTTCGCGCTTAGTCCAGCGGCTCAATTCTAGCGCTGGATGTCCAATTGCGCGTTCTTTTTATGACGGGACTCTTCCCATAATAGATTCTGTCAGATTCTAAGGCCGGGTCCCGGGATCCGGAAGACGAAAGAATTCTGGATTATGCTCGGGAGCTGTTGCAGAGGCTAGGGATCAGAAAGCCTGAGCCGGACGCGGTATCCTGGGTCGACCGGATGAAGGCCAGCGACGTGATCGTCGCCTACGGTGAAGTGAAACTGCCTCGGCAGATGAAGGGGAAGCTGACGCTGGAAGATCTGAAACCGCTCATTGCCTCCTCAATGATCTACTACCACCTCATGGTCCCGAAGATGAAACGGGCAGGTTTGACGCGTCTGATCTTGCCGCTGGGGCTGGGCGAGTTTCCCCTCGTCTTCGGGATCCTCCAGTTTGTCAAGATAGAAAGATCAGACTATTCGATCCTGCTTCTATTGGGAATAATTGCTGCATGGATGATCTTCTCTCTCACTGTCCTGAGATTGTACATGTTTGGTTATGTGAAAGGTCTCTTCTTTGAAGCCGATTTCCAAGCAGCCTCGCTTGTTGGAAAGGAAGCCTTGCAAGGGTCACTAGGTAAGATCCGGGATCAGGGCCTGGAATGGAAGCATCCGCTAGCAAGACTGGGCTTTCGGCCCAGGGTCAACGAGAGAATAGAAAGACTCCAAACAGCCCGGGAATAGCTCCTTCCTCAGCCCTCTCGCGCTTCAGTCTCTGAATTCCGGATGATACCCCGGGTTCTCAGCCAATCTTCCTTCGAAATTCTCTTGCTTCCCGCGATGTCGCTGAGCTTGGGCGGGGTTGACCAGGTTTTTCTAAGGACTTTGACCAATTGGGCTCCAGTGAGTATCATGGTCCGTCCTGCGCGTTCCATTACTAGAAGGTCCGGATCTCCTGTGACGAGGTGGTCTGCTTTTCCGGCTACTGCGCAGTCGAGAAATTTCTGGTCGTCAGGGTCTCTGCACTTGGCCTCTGCTTTTTCGGGATTGAGGACGATCTCGCATCTCGACAAGACCATTTGAAAGAGGGTAAGTGCTTCTGGCTGTGTCAACTGGAATTTTGGCCGGGTGAGAACTTCCCTCAGCTCTTCAAGAGTGTCCAGACTGGCCAGGAGAACGGCTCTTCCTTCGATCGCATAGCTGAGTATCTGGGCCTCGTTTCCCTTTGCGAAGAAAATTCCTGATACTAGGACGCTTGTATCCATGACCAGGCGGGGTTTCATCGAGCCCGTCTGGCTTTTCGGGCTCTTACCGCTTTGACTTCCCTGGAGACGTCTTCACGGGTGATGCCAAGCTGGCGAATCTTGTCCCTGACCGAGACAAGGACTTCCTTGTTTTCGCTGGAGGCGAAACCGACTTTTTTCAGGATAATGGTGTCGCCTTCTCCGAAGACCAGTAGTTGGCTGCCGTCGGTCAGCCCGAGCCTGTCTCTTATGAGTCCAGGAATGACGACTTGTCCTTTGCTCGATACCTTTGTCATCCCTAGGTCCATTGTCGCTCTCTGACTAGAGTAAGACGCGTCTTACTTTTAAGCTCTCAGTCCCTCGGACGCTCGACTGGACTGCAAGTCCATAGAGTGGCTTCTAATTTCTTCCTTCTTGAGAATGTGCGTTGGTCGTATCTGAACCATAGAAGGGGGCCGACGATAAACTGGGGAGTAAGCTAACCGGCTTTTGCGGTTCGATTTCTCTTTGACCGGATAACTCTCGTGAGTGGTTGTCCTTGCCATTCGATACTGTCAGAAAGATTGACGGGATGGTATAGGGGCAGGAGGGACATGGTAGGCTTGGAGCATGATAGGGTTCTTTTCAGTTGTTGGATCTCTTCAATCGAAGCCGTTTCTGATTCCCGACGCAGCCATCTTCCTCGGCGGTCTTATCGGGGTGATGGTATCTGGTGCTTTGCTCTACACCGGTAGATGGCGCACGAGGGTGCTCGCTATCCTCATCGTTGTCGCTCGCTTCCATCAGTGGTGTCGTCCCTGTTCTTGGTTGGGAATGGAGTAGATTGGTACTTTCCGAATTATGCGCCTGGTGTGATATCGCTTCTGGCGTCTGGACTTGCTCTCATTCTTGGATTGTGGGTTATGGGCCTAAGGGAGAAGGTCTTGACCTCTCTTGCCTAGAAGAGCGGACTGTCCGTTCTGGTTCAAACATCCCAAGGCCATGCAGGTATTTCCGATTAGTATTGTTTGAGTGTTCGTAGCATTTCGCGGTCGTAGACGTCTCAGATGACCGTCACAAGCTTTGGCTATGTTGCTGTGATCAGCCGCCCTTGCGCCGTTGGGGACCGGCCGCTCAGGGACTGCTAGTACCGGTTTGATCCCGTCAGCGTATCCGATGTCGAACAGCATAGCCTCGGAGACCTCTCCCGTGATCCGTTTTGGTTCAAGGTTGACCACGAACAACGCCTGTTTTCCCTGGACTTCTTTGGGGTTGGAGCGTTCCCGTTTCATACCGGCTAGTATCCGTCTCTTGTGGTCTCCGAAATCCACTGTAAGCCGGACCAGCTTCTCTGAACTAGGAATGTCCTCTACGAGCTCGATGGTGCCTACCCGAACGTCGATCTTGTTCAAGAGATCGATAGAGATAGCTGGTTTGACCGGTGCGACCTTGGCAGTTTTCAACAGCATAGCCGGATCTAGTTATCGTCTGGAGGATAGTTATCTGAATTTGCAGGGAAAAAAGGCTGGAGACTACGCGTTTGGTAGTTTTCCGAGATTAATCTTGAATCTGTCCCTGACCCACCAGAGACATGCCCACGCGACGAGAGAGAATCCGATCGTGTAGAATATCGAGCCTGACAGGAGGGTTAGGACGAGCCCGTATATTGCGTGTGCTTCCGATAGAACTGCGCCTGTCGACATTACCAGATAAGTTCGGCCGACCGGGTCATAACGGCCCCTTTCTGACATGATGCTCTTGCTCGTCTGGAAGAAGACCATCGTGCCGATGTTCACTAGAGAGACGACCACAAAACCATAGAATAGCACGGGAATGATGCTTGGATCTCTCGCTAGGCCTCCCTTTCCAAACGTCAATGGAGCTGCTACAACCAGATACGCCACGGGTGCGACGGCTAGCACGAGCAAGAGCGCGTTCGCGTTTCTGACCATCTTGGCTTTGTCTGGAAACATGAACCCTAGACGCGTTCGAATTGGGCTGAAAAGGCTAGCCGTTGACTCGTGAGGAGGCCAATTTTCTGTATCCAGTATGAAGAAAATCTGAGGTTAGGGTTAGAACCCTTCGGGCTTTGTGCAATTTGTAAACGAACATCCCTCTATTCCCCATCTCTATTATTGACGTCTGAGGTCTGCGAGCGTATGGTCTTCTGGTTGGTGACATCTAAGCCTCGGGTCGAAGGGCTGGGCGAGTTGAGGAGGAGGCTTGACTCTCGGGGGATTTCGAGGATGCGTCCGTTCGTACGATCGCTTGAAAATGGACTTGTCAACGCGCGGCTCAGGGAGGATGGGTCTGCTCTATGGGAAGAGGAGGACTATTGTGTTCCACCTCTCGCGCAGGAGAGGGCTGCTGTCCTCGACGATTACTTTGACAATCTTACTGTCGAGGATATGGGAGACCCGGGTCGAGGATGGGAAAAACTAACAAACCTACCCTCTCTCTGGCACCCTGATGTAAACGAGCCGCCTTCTCCGCGCTAGGGCCAGTGAAAGACCGGCATAAGACCTGCACGAATGGAACAAGAACTAGCGATCAAACTCAGTCAGATAGTCTTTCAAATCCAGGTGGAGATTTCGTTCGCGATTGCTGATTTCTGTTTCGCTCTCGATCCGCGTCCTTTGCTCGTGTTCGTTGACAGGCCCGTGCACCTTGCTAGGGCCCAGATGATAAGAGACAAAGAAACAAGATCATATTTACGAAAGAAAGGATGCAAGACTCTAGAACTCGCCTACGACCACTACAGCGACAAGAAAAGAGACAAGCTCTACCAGGAAATCCAAGAAACACCAAGAAGAAAATAGGATAGACGAAGAGGCTGACGCGGAATAGACTAGTAGTTGAGAGCAGTTGTCGAGTTCAGGCCTTTTGATGATATGATCGTGAGAGAGTAAGTGTGTTGATGTTCGAAGTAAAAACCTGAACTAAGAGTGTCGAGTGTGGCCTGAGTAGCCGCTAGTGGCTGGTTTATCGTTGGATTATTCATCGGAAATGAGTATGATGTAGAGTTGAGATATGGAGTTACGTCTTTCAAAGTGAGAGAGACAAGGGTCACAGGAGTGGTCGCCATATTTGCCAGTGTCAGTGTCAGTCTGGTGGCCTTCGACTGACCATTGTCGACTCCTATCGTGTATCCTGTCATGACCAATCCTGGTGGGGGATAGGTGACGATTAAACCGCCAAACCAGCCTTTGTCAGTCACAATGTCGAACCTGTAATCTTGACCTGTCGTAAAGTAGATTCCCTGGCTGCTAGTGTCAATGCTCACCGGGACAATCGACTGCGATGGTACATTGACTCCTTGAACAGTGAAGGGCGTAAGGCAGCTCGACTCGTTGTAGGGGATCCATTGGCATCCTGGATATTTCATCGGTCCGTTTTCCAGGTATAGTTCCTGCACCTGGAGGCTCTTGCCCGCGGGACCGTGGCCGAAGAGCCACATGGTCAGCATGGTGGGTTTATTGCTCGTATTGTTTTGGACAGTGTAATGGTCAACCTGCAGCATCTCTGGAGGGTTACAGCCTGGGCAGACTAGCAGTTGGCCTCGAAGCCAGTCGGTCCCAAACGCCACGTAGACCCCGAAGATGCTAGTTACTATTACGAATATCAGTAGTGTCGCTAGTGGTCGGTGGCTGTGGAACCACTTGAGCTTCAACTCCAACTCTTCTAACCCCTAGAGATGGGGACATAAGGTGACTTGGGCTGTGTGTTCCCTGAGACTTGTCAGAAAGGTGTAGCCTATCCTGACAACGAAGCTCTCACGTTGTGAGCTATCGAAGCGGGATGGTTGGATCTCTTGGAGTCTACTGAAACGTCATTTCCGATATCCTTAATCGGGGTGTGGTTTCTCGATTCATTCGCTTGAGACTAATTAAGCCGGCTTCGAACTTTGCGCTCGGAAAAATCCAGACTGCAGATCGAAAACTGAGATTCTGGGGCCTCAGAGGGGGACTTCTCCTCGCCCTGGCCGCACCATCAGGCTTGGGAATTGGACTGGTCGATTCGGGCACGGGATTTGCTGTTGGAACTGTCCTGGCTGGTTCTGGTTTTGTTTTGGTCATGATTGGGGTAGGCTATTGGCTCGATGTTGGGAACATAAGGAAGGGATTGGAGGGAGAACAGAGTGTTGCGTCGGAGCTGTCCTATCTCGGGGACGAGTTCCTTCTACTGAACGATGTGATGTTGCCCGGCGCGAGAGGGAACATCGACCATGTTCTGGTTGGGCCGACTGGCATCTTTGTCTTTGAGACAAAAAATTACTCGGGCAAGTATGTCTGCTATGGAGACCGATGGTTCTTACAAGGAAGGCGCCAGAAATACGACGTGAAGAGCGTGAGCGTTCAAGCGAAGAATAACGCTGACACCCTTGGAGGACTGCTTCACACATCAGGCTTCACTGTATTCGTGAACCCGGTCATTGTCTTCACCCACCCAGCCGTCCAACTATGGCTACACCACCCAACAGTCCCGGTCTTGAAGGGCGGAACTGTCCGTAACTTCGTCTTGAGCCAGAACCCGGGATTCCAGATCACACCCGTTTATGCCGAGAAAATAGCTACCAAGGTTCTGGCGAATGATAGAGCGAGATTCCCGGTTTTCGCGTAACTCTCATAGAGCCTTCTTTAGACAGCGGCTATTGCAGGGATGCCAACATGAATTATGTCACCGATGCGAATATCAGCGGACTGGCAAAGGAACTCCGGTCCAAGGGAATCGACTGCGAGAAAGTTCACAAGCTCCTGCCGGTGCTTCCTTCCTTCGTGGGAGTGTCTAGGTCCTAGGCTCTATCCCTGAAGGACCCTACCAGGATGTCGCGTCAGCGGAGCGACTGGCGTGACCGCCTTAACGTTAACCCCTCACGGATGGAGCATGAACTAGCTCTCAAGCTACAAGATGACCGGGTGAACTATCTGACTCAGGTTGAGATACCTGTAACTACGGCCGACTTTTACTTCCCGATAGAATCTCGGCCGTTGATCGTGTTCGTTGACGGTCCGGTCCACCTAAAGGCGAGCCAGATGGTGAGAGACGAGAACTGCGAACACTATTACGGAAAAGAGGGTATAGGATCTTAGAACTGAGTTACAGTGGCTGCTCGGATAGGGAAAGGGACGAGTTATAACGGGAAATGATGGGTATCATCTGAAAGTAGGATACTCGCAGATCTTTGACCGAATAAAGGATCCTAGGAAGGTCAGGTTATCCATCGGGTCTTGACTTCTCGGATGCCTCGGATATGGGGGTCGTCGGTGACGCAGACTGCCCGTAGGGACGAAGCTGTGGCTGCGATGATACTGTCGGCCATTGAAATGTGGTACTCTTGTCTTAGCTCCCCAGAGGTGACAGCTAATTCCTCGTCAACCGGAATGACCTTGAAATCTTTGCTCAGGAGCCCGGTGCGGAGGCGAGCAGTCTGCCGCCCGTCCTTCTGAAGAGTCAGCCTGTAAACTTCGTGCAGAACTATTGAGGAGATGGCCTTTTCCTTTTCCCTTCGGATCTCGTTAGTGGTTGAGTCGGTGACCAGGGCGTCGCCAGAGTAATAGTGTTCAACGAAGAAACGCGTATCGTAGGTTGCCCTAGGCATCCTCTGCTCGCATCCGGTCCAGTAGACGTTTCATCTCCGAGACGCTCGCGTGTTTCTTCCCAGAACCCGCAAGGTCAGCCGTTGTCAATTCCGGCTTCAGCAGAATACCGCTACCGGTGTCAATAGCCTCAAGTCGGGACCCTTCCTCAATCTTGTACTTCCGTCGCATCTCCACAGGGATTGTGGTCTGTCCCTTTCTAGTCACGACGACTTCTGTCATAAAGAGTCAAGTAGTACCTGCCTATAGGTACTACTTATTCGTTCCCTTACCTCCACGGAAACCAAGATTCGGACCCTACTAAGGAGGAGGAGAGGATTCAGGATCCTAGAACTGAGATACACTAGCTTCGATGAAATCATGAGCCACCTTTGAAAGTCTTGCTCTAGCCCGTGACCACGCCGGGTCCAGGCCCTGAAGCTGCGGGCTTACCCCTCCGTCGTAACACGAATCCTGTTTCCACCGCCAATGCGACAGCGAGCACAATCGTAGTCACTCCAGCGTACAGATAGGGCCTTGAAAAAACGACCGAACTAGAACCCCCCCCATAGCCACTATCCCAGTTGCATTTTGCGCTCCCCTGTTGAAGTAGTGCAGAGTATAGTTGCCGGAACCGGATACTTCGATAATCCTCGTTTGGAAAAGCGATCCTGGCCTCGTGTTCTCAAGCCCACCATACTTGATACCATACGATAACGCGGTCAGGTCTCCCTGGGGACCCGTGAACCATAAGGGCGACGGGGGCCCTAGTTGTGAGGAGAACTCGAAAGTGAAAATGGCATACCGCACTTCGAAAGATGAGAGGGTCGAGCTCGGCGTCGTCCACAAGAAGTGACCAAACGCGAAGCCCTCACCGCTGGGCACGAGATACGTCCCGGCGCCCATTCCTGCCTGGATTCTTGTCTGATAGAACATGATGAATTGCCCCTCAGACCCAGGCCTGATGAGGGTCCCGTTGCCCTTGGGGCCGAGATAACTGGCGCTTTCGGTTTCTCCACTCAAGACCGCGTTAACAATGCCGCCCTGATCGTTGGGAAACGTCCACATGACACCAAAGACACCCCCGCTCAACATCGCAACTATCGCTCCCCACGTCAGAACGATCTGAATCTGGCCCGTCTTGATCAACCGGGTCAAAGGTTTCAGAGAGCTTGCGCTCGGAACATCTTAAGAGTACCTCACGTGAGTATAGGGTTGAACATCCCTGGCATTCTCATTTGATCTCGGATCAGGGCTAGTCGTCTCCGCCCTAATCGTTCTGGCAATAGGCTTCCTAGTCGGGGTAGTTCTCAAGAAAACTGTGAAGCTCGGACTCGCCATAGTATCCCTCGTCGGCCTTCTGGTCGCAACAGGCTACATCAACCTCACGCTGAGCGACAACAATAAGACAACGATCTACAGAGTCGCCTCGCAAGTCCCCGCTATCGCCAGCCAGGCCTCCAGCCTCGCAAGCATCCTACCGATAACCTCCGCAGCCTTCCTGGTCGGCCTCGCAATAGGCATATGGAAAGGCTGAACAGTTTCGAGACACTGAAATCCTATACGTTATGGCACCTCAGATACCATAGACGGTAGGTACTGACCATCTCAGGGAAGGGTCGTTCGAAAGTAACATCATTCTTTATATGTTCAAAATAATGAGCATATGCTCAGGAAAATGAGCATCAATTTCACAGCAGTCACGCTGACCATTCTACGGTTCCTTGCAGAGGATCCTGACAACTCATTTCACGGCAGGGAGATCGCCGAAAGGGCCGGAGTGAGCTCCGGGGCTGCAAGCATGACGCTCCGTGCACTGCAGGACTCAGGGCTGCTGGAAATGGAGGAGAAAGGGAGGATGAAGTTCTACAGGTTGAACCTGTCGAACCCGGTTTCAAGGGAGCTCAAGGTCTTGTTCAACATCATAGACCTGCGCAAGCTCGTCGAAGATCTCAAAGGCGATACCGAACGTATCATCCTTTTCGGTAGTAGTGCTGAGGGGAAGGATGCGAAGGACAGCGACTTGGACTTGTTCATTCTTACACGTGACCCTTCAAAGGCGAAGGATGCTGTACGGCGAGCCGGGAAAAAGCTTGTCGGACATCTCTCCACGATAATAGTTGACGCTCAGGGTGAGATTCGATTGCGAAGGGATGAGAGGCCGTTGTACGATAACATTTCTCGAGGGAGAATCCTCTGGGAGAAAGAGTAAGCCCGCATCATAGGAGGCTTCTAAGTTCTCGGAGGATCACGAAAGCCAAGATTTCTGGAGATGTGATCGAGAAAGAGTTCGCAGTTGCCCGAATCCGATCTTGCAGCAGCTAGGCGGTCCCTCGATGGGGATCACAAGTGGGCAACGGTCCAGGGCTACTACTGGATCTTTCACGCTGCGAGGGCGTTATTGTTCGCTCGAGGTTACAGAGAAAAAAGTCACCGCGGGCTTCAGGCCATGCTCCGCGACCTTTATTCAAGCGAGATTCCTCAGCAAATGTTTGATGATTTCAGAGACGCGATGATCATGCGAGAATCCGCTGATTACGGGGTAGTCTCCTCAGTTGAGGGTGCAGAGGATATTCTCGAGAGAGCATAAGGGTTCCTGAAGAAGGCGAAAGCACTTTTGCATGAACGGAGCGTTCCTCGAAGAAGAAGGCTCAGATCCAAATAGATGATGGACAGTTATCCTCTAAATGGGTCTTGGACTGTAACCTACGAAACTTAGGCACGTTCGCTGAAGGAGTCTATTCCGCCCTTCGAGTCAAACCGGATTGAAAAGCCATATTTCTTGCCAGCATACAAAGCCGTACACTCACGTCCTCGATAGTTCCCCGTCATCTTGATCTCGTCAATCGTCTTCCATCCTGTTCTTTTCTTTACCTCGTTTATCATGTTCTTGAATTCGATCGCGCAGATATCACAACAAAAGAACATGCGTTGTCCTTCGATCTCTTCCCAGTAGTCGCCCCATGTTGCCTGGCAGATCGCGCAGCCTTTCTCAGCTACTTTCAAACTGTCTACTCCTCTCCAACCGGGCCATTAGGTATCGGTCGAAATAGTCAATCGATCTAAGAAACGTAGCCTGAACGTCATCCATATTCCCCAATTTTCTAGAATATTTCCTCACAAGACCCAGGGCTTCTTCAGAATGCCCCACATCCGCTTCATACCCTTCCCGCAAGAACGCTTTCGCTTCTTTCGATACTTCCCTGTTCTTCAATATCACTGGGTCAAAATATCCGATGCTCGCACCCTCAGCCTTCAACTTCCGATTCGCTATCAGTTCCAGCCCGTGCATTGCTGCCATCGCTTCTGTCCAGTGGTCATCCTGACAGATGCCGTCCCAGACCCGAATCGCTTCCCGTGTGTCAGGCAAGGGAGGTGTCCGCTTGACTTTCTTCCGATCCAGCCCGAGACTCTCACCCATCCTAAGTAACAACTCATAATGGCTGGGCTTACTAGGTTCACCAACCATCTCGGTGAAGATATTATCCGCCTCATACAAGACCACCTCCAACTCGCCTGACCGGGCCATGATGAAGGCACAGGACCGGACCCACTGACGGAGGAAATGCTGATGCTCAACAACATAGCCGAGCAATACGGCGCGGGAGGGATGCTGCAACGCCACCACGAACGGGTGCGGACTTGATCCATAGAATTTCTCGATAAAACGCCGTTTAACCCACGCCTCCAGACTACCGCCTCCCAGACTGAAGAATTCACTCAATAATCTCGACAACTTCTTTCGATCGGATTTGTTCTTGGTGATGTTCCGGTTCAGCCACATCACATGCCCCGCATCGCTCCGTCCCGCCTCCGCAACAAAATGACCCGCGAGATCATCGAAGTCATTGTGTTTCTGAAAACCTACCCCGCAACTAGGACACTTCGTCATCAATATCGACCTCTAGATCGGGAAACCCTTAGGCAACCGATCCCGAAGCTTCTGGTAATCAGCATCAGCCCCATATTTGCCTCGAATATCCTCCAGCATCTTCTTCACTTGGTCAACCGTCAGACCGCGCGCATCGCCGACCATTTCTACCGTATGTTCAAAGTCCTCGTGGCATGAAGCATAGCAGTTGCCCATTCCGGTCATTAGTTCTCGTTCTCTTGGAGTCACTAACTATCCTGACCCCTTTCTGAGTCATTGCAACGTCGCGACCCTACTAATAATTTGGCGGTGTCACCACGTACCAACAGCTCTCCACGAGATATGCCATGAGACATGTCCGCTCCTGTTGAGTTGAAGGTTTCAATCCGGCTAAGAGCTTCGCCGGTCACGTCTAGCAAGGGAGAGGCGTCGATGAAGATTACGATGAAAGCTGATGGGAAGCGCCTCAAGCCTTGGAAGATAGCTGACACTGTTTTCCATGCGGAAGAGACTATCAGAGCAGAGCACTTGGAGTTAGTCCGGAAAGCCCGCCTTGTGCCGGAGCCAGAGCGTAAGAAGCTGAATGGTAGAGACGTTTTCGAGCCTGGCGAAGTCTTCTTCATGACAATATCCACGGAGAAGGGCCCGGTGAAGGTTCCTTACGTCCATTGGAGATCTGTAGTTGACTGTGGAGAACACTACCGCTTCCTCAATACCGACGGTACGCTAGGAGAGCGGGTAGGCTCTGCAATCGCGGTCAGAAAAACGGTCTAGATAGCATAGCCAAGACTTTGCGGACGCTTAGAATTTCTCTAATCGGCATCCAGCGGTTACAAGAAGGGTTTGTTCCAGCCTCCCTAGTAGTATCCAGGGAATAACACTTGTCGCGATTCACAAGGAATTTGGCGTTTGTCATCGCGTTCCTACTCCTCCTACCGGCTGTCGCTCTCGTTGCTGCGCCGCCAGCACCGAACATAAGCACGCCCAGCATTACCCCCTCTTCCCCAGGACCCAACGACCAGGTCACAGTAACAGCAACGGTCACCGCCGGAAACTCAGGAGTTCTCAACGTGACCTTAGTGTATTCAACTGACAATTGGAAGAACACGAATACGACCGTTGTGGCATCATACAATTCGACAAGCCAGCTAGCCACAGCTCACATACTCCCACAATACAACGGAGGTCATGTGCAATACTATCTTGTGGCCTTCGATGGCAACGGCAACAAGAAGGTCAACAATAACAACGGCAACTACTTCAGCTATACAGTCGCCGCCTCACCAGCTAGCACCACGACAAACACCTGGATAGAACTCGCACTCGTTGCCGCAACACTAGGCGTTGGCGGAACGATAGCGTTCCACTCTATGCGCTCCAAGACACGGACAGGTTCTTCCTCAACCTCACAAAACTAGACGATACGTTGCAGAGACAACGCCCGCATTATTTTGCCTAAAGAGAATCTTTGAATTTTTCCGGGGCGACAACTGTTCTTAGCGTTCTGAGGCCGAGATTCGCCTGCTTGATCAGGATCGTGGGATCGCTGCGCATGGAAAAGATGGATTTCAGCTCCGATGCGAACTTCGCGGAAGAAATCTCTCCGATCGCGTAATCTATCTGGTCTATCAGTTGTTGTTTCGACCCGCAGGCCGCACACCTTACAACCATCTTCCAGTCAACCCTTTCTGACAGCATCACGACGTCTTCGAAGTCTTGGGTCTCACCCGCGTGAAGCTTCATCGCAACCAGCAGATTTCTCTGCGCCACCCTGGACGGGGTTGATTCCGTTGCTCCAACCACAATCGCCTCTGAAGAATTCTCCCGTATGAACTTGTAAGTCCAGATTCCCCGGGTTGTCGAGTTGACGACCGTATCGACGAGGAGCTCGATGGAGGCCGTTTCTCCCCCAACCGGTTTGGCGTATTCCCTGATCGTCACGCCTATCGGCGGGCGAACCTCACTTCTTCTTAGCTCGTATCCCTCTCCGAGGAGTGTCGCGTCTATGAGCGGAACGTTGTCCCGGTTGGTTGCCAGTTCGCAATCAGCAGAGAACCGGTGCTGTCCGTGGGCGTTGACTGCATATCCTCCGATGACCACGAAGCCATCTGTAGCCTCGTTAAGGACCCTGAGGATCCTTATGATCTCCGTCTCACGCGCGGTCAGGTATCCCGGTTGGCTCATCATTTGAATCGCAACACGCTTTTCTTGGAAACGTCCAGGTTAAACAACAGCGCCCGGTTCTTAGGGTCTAGCTCTTCGGCCTTAGCCTGCGGTAGGCTTTGTCGAATACGTCGTAGATTTCTTTCCAGAACATGTTGTCCGCCAGCTCCTCCGTCGTCCTCTCGTCAATGCGCCACTTCAGCGGGTCCGCCAAGTACTCATGTCCCTTCACTGTCGCCACAAACCGCGTACCCAGCGCAACAAGCTTGTCATCAATAAGGCTCTGAACGACGTGTTGGACAACTTCCCATGCGGTCTTTCCGGGAATGTTCCATCCCGAGACCTTCCCGCAGTCTTTGACGAGCTGCGGCATTGTCATGCCCTTCGGTACATCCTTCAACCTAGTCAACAGTAGGATTCGTCTGATCTCGAGGCCTGAATCGAGCCTACTCTCCATGAAGGAAGACCCCCTGACGATTCGAGGCTACCGGCACATTAACGAGTTGACACGGGACCCTCTAGATGATGAGTTCTTCTAAGAGACCGACCGGCGCGCCTCCAAGCCCCAGTAGCTTATCATGGAATTCTTTGGCAGACGCGGTAGGGTGCTCATGAAAGAACCCTTCTCGAGCCTTCTTGATGAACAGCTTCCCAAGTGTGTACCCGTAGTACGAATGGTCGAAGGTTCCACGCAGCGCCTCCCGCTCCGCCGGCAGTGCCTCCATGTACGCGTTTTCCATGATAAACTGCCGCGCCTCGTTTACCCCTAAGCTCTGCGTGTGCATCCAGAACGAGACGATAAACCGGCAATCCCTCAACAACGCTTCCTTCAACTGGATCAATCGCAACTGCTCATTCCCGTAACCCTCATCCAACATCATCTCTTCGCAGTAGTGTGCCCAGCCCTCCCCGAACGCATAGTTCCAGTACGCCTTCCTAGTCATCGAATTCCCAAACTCCCTCTGAAACACACGGTGAGTGTAGTGTCCTGGGAAGACTTCGTGGATCGAGATATCCTTCAACGTCACGTAGTTGAGATGCCGCAGCCATTCCTCCCGGGTCTTCGCGTCCCACGAATCCTCCGGCGGCGTCACATAGTACAACCCCTCCAAACCCTCCTTCTCAAACGGGCCCGGCGAAGACATCGCCGCAGTTGTAGTCGCGCGCATGTGCTGTGGAGTGGGCACAACCCGGACGCGAGTCCCAGCCGGGATGGAGATGAGATCATGTTCTCTCAACCAGAGCTCCAGATCCCTAAGCCCCTCAGCAGTCTCGTCGATCAGTCGATGAGCTGTTGGATGGTCCTCCTGAATTCCATCAATGACGCTCGCGACCGTTTGCCCTGGTCCAATCTTTTCTGCCAATTCCCGTAACGCTTTCAGGTTTGATTCGAGATCTTGCAATCCCATCGCTAAGACCTCTTCTACCGGCTTGCTGATTCGATCGTTCACCCAGAGTAATTTCTGGAATCTCTCTCTTCCCAGGGCAAAATCCGTTGAGAGCGAGTGTTCCTCGGTGAGTTCTTCAATGAATGCAGCCATCTCGACCACAGCCTCTCTTTTCGACTTCTCAAACTCTTCACGGACAGGCCCAGATGCTTTCCCAGCTTCCTGCGTCGCGTTCCCATCAAGATCCCGGAGAACACCCTGGACCTGCTTGGTCGCAACGTCAACAATCGACTGCGCCAACGTCCCATCCAGATTCCGCGAGGCCTGGTCCAGAAAACCCGGGACCCTGGCCAGATGCTTATTCACTGCCCCAATTCTAACATCGATAGGCGCGTATTCCCGGGAAATGTAGGGCGTCACACTCAGCTGCAACGAGTAGATGTTTGGCCTAGTCGCATAACCTCGAAGATCTTGGACATCGAACAACATTCGCTCCAGCATTGTCTCCATGCATAACGTGTCCAGCCTCCCGTCTTTGTCGAGCCCGTGGTTCTCGCTCCTGACCCGGTCAAGCAACCCCAGCGCCTTGTCGGTCCAGGCCTTTAACCCGCCTGGCGAAATATCCGGCAACAATCCATCATAGTCGTGCAGGCCCAGCATCACGGCCTGCCGCGGACTCAACTTGAACACGTGATTGAAGACCTCTTGCTCCAGCTTATCCAGTCTAGAAACTAACAACCAGAATTTTCCCCGCGATTCTCAGCGAGGAAATTGTAGAACAGCGATAAAAAGACACACTATGCGGGAAACCGAGAGACTGATGGAAACTACTGTTGGCTCGCCGGGACAAGCGTCTCCAAGCCATGGCTCGGATCTTGTACTCCAGACGATCGAGTCTCATTGGCCTCTAGCTTCGATAGCCGTTTTTCCAGTTCAAATATCATCTTGTGCTGGCCGAACAGCATCGAGAACATTAGCGGGACCTCTTTCACCACCGAGGCCATGGTGCTCGCGTACGGCGCGTAGTGTTTGCACTGGCGTAGAAGATCGTCGAAAATTTCCTTATCCTCGACTCTGAGAAATTGCCTGAATCTTCCTATTCTTTCAATTTCATCGTTCACAACCAGCCTCCACGAAGGAATCGTGCGCCCCATAGAACAGTCCTCGAAGGTCCATGCGGATCTTGTCCCTAATTACCGAGAGTGCTGCCCGGAAGTATCGTTGTTATCGATGCGGATATGTTGCGTTTCGATATTCTCCAATTTCGACATTCTCGGACTTCGAAATTATTGCCGTGCGGAACATTCGTTATAGGCAGGACGTCGTTTCTCTCCCGACTTCATGGATATCAAGAGAAAATTCCCAAACCATACAGTAACAATACTTCTCGTTCTCCTAACTCTGACCAGCGGCGTATTCATAGCATCCAAAGCCATTCCACGAGCTTCAGCATCAAGCAATGGGACAAGCACACTCACGGCCACACCCGCGACCTTCACTAACTATGAGCTGGCCGGCAACCCCTTCGCCACTACTACGAACCCACCTTTCAGCGTTGGAGTCAGCTGCCCTAACTCTGCTGGAACTTGCCAGAACACTGAGGGAGAGCCTGCGATTCGGGCTGATAGGGCGGGCAACTTCTACGGGTCATCAGAGAACGTTTTCTGCGTCATAGGCGGGCAGTGTGGCGGAACCTTCGCCTGGAAATCCATCGACGGTGGAAACTCCTTCACCACACTAAAGCTGCCCAATAGCGTCTCTGGAACTGTTTGCAACCCGCCTACAGGCTCTGACCATTGCACAAGCGCTGGTCTCTCTCCAGCTGGAGGGGACACTGACATAGCGGTTGCGCCTCGAAGAAATGCTAACGGGTTCTTCAACATCTACGTGGCAAGCCTCCAGAGCAACCCCCCACTACTCAACGTCTACGTCAGCACTAGCAAGAACGGAGGCGCTTCTTGGTCAATCAACCCGACCGGAGCAAGCATTCCTGTCGATGACAGGGAGTGGATAGCAGCTGATGGTGCAAACAAAGTCTGCATCTCCTATCACGCCACGCCTCTGACGAACACCATAGTCGTTGATTGCAGCCAAGACGCTGGCCTAACATTTACAACACATGCTTCGGCCTTCGACCCAACCCACATAGCATTCCTAGCCGGATTCAACAACGTGATCGGCAACCTCGCCATCGATCCCAGCAGCCATGTCATCTACCAGGTATTCAGCTCCATCGACAACGCAGTCGAGCTAGCCTCATGCACGGCCTTCTGCCACGTCCACACCGTTTGGATAGCTGTATCAATCGACGGCGGCAACTCCTTCACCGACTACGTGGTATACAACAATCCGAATACAAACGTCGACTATGGGCACCAGTTCATCAATGTCAGCGTTGATAGCGGAGAAAATGTCTATGTGGTCTACAATGACAATCACAACATGTTCTACAGCTTCTCCAAGACTTTCGGGCAAACATGGTCTGGCCCCTACCAGGTCAACAAGCTCCCCTCCGCGACAGCAATCTTTCCCTGGAGCGCAGCTGGCAACGCAGGCCAACTGGACATAGTCTGGTACGGGACAAGCTACTATGACGGCGTCAAGCCACCGGACAGCTACCCCGATTCCGCGGCATGGTACGTCTATTTCTCCCAGAACCTCAACGCTCTGACCCCTGGCAGCAGCTGGACCCAAGTCCAAGCCTCGGCGATAATCCACTACGGGGGAGTCTGTGAATCAGGCGTGACCTGTACCGGCAACCGGGATTTGCTTGACGACTTCGGAATAGCGGCCAGTCCAACCACAGGCAAGGCAGCAATAATCTACACATCGGATCAATTCGTAAACAGCGCCGCCGAACCGGCTACGAAGAGGAGCTCGGGTTCCGCGGTATGCTCTTCAAGCGTAAGCAACAGCGTCGACTGCTCCCACACCAACATTGCAATACAAACAGGCGGCTCAACAATTAACCAGAAACACCATTACCTCGAAGTCGACGAGGAAGACCTTGAAGAGACGGATCTCAGTGGCGATGGTGGTCACTCGCCCGACTTCAAGATGCAGGGCGAGAACACAGGAAATACAGCGATCACGTCAATCTCAGTTCAGGTCTCGGGTCTACCCGTAACGATGACTTGGGGCAACGCCTTCCCACTGCTACCTGGCCAAACTGCATCTGCAGAGACAACCACCCTACCCCTCGGACTGGTTCTAGCTGTAGGAAACATCTACTCGGTAACAATAACTGCAACACTTGCTGACGGGACAACTGAAACGCAGAGCACTAACGCGATCTATACTCTCCGCGCGGGACTCGGGCTCTAGACCAACCCGACCCTCTCTATTTTTTCTCAACATTTCTTCCCGAACGATGATACAGGCTAGATGAGGAATGGTATGAGCCGCTTCGTCCTTTTCATATAGCTGGCATAGTCCGAGCCCAGCCCCGACAACAAGGTCCGCTCCTCCACGCTCATTCGATATCCAAACGAGATACCGAAGAAGAGAAGCAGTACTAATACCGCGCCCAAGGACTGCAACGCCAAGCCCAGTCCAGTGAACGTGATCAGGATTCCAGTGTACGATGGGTGGCGGACCAGCCTGTACGGACCTTTATCGACAACCTTGTGGTCCTCAGCAATCTGAACTGATAGCGAGAAGAAGCGGCCCAGAATCGCTATTGCATACTGACGAACCAGAACCCCAAGAAACACCAGAAATATCCCGGCATAGAAAATCCAGTCTGGAAGCGCCCCCACGCCTGCGTATCCGAAATAGAAGGCACTGAGCATCGAGACGAGTATTGCGACCGTGATTAGAGCTCGGGAGCCTCGGTCCCTCTTGACGCGGACTGCACCCCGGCGCCGAAGGCGTGGAACCAATGCTGCCCCGAAGATCTCACTCGCAATCCAGACAAAGAAGCTAAAGTCGAACAGGACGAGACCGAGACCTGAGGCGAAGACCGGCAAATACCATCAACTATAGTTGGTGCCTGTAACACGGGAATTCTATCCGTCTAGTTTCCAGTGTCTTCTCACACCATTCTCGATAGTTGATTGAGGCATCAGGTGTTTTAGCGTCTTGTAACGCCTCTCGCTGCCAACCGCGTACTCTAGCTTCGGGTTCTTGCTTGTGATGGCTCTGTTAACTTATCGTCGGATGCCTCTCTGACTTATAGCTAGGATTTTGGCTCTT
>VBBQ01000008.1:951-11329 GCA_005888755.1 Candidatus Bathyarchaeota archaeon | reverse complement strand
TCAGTATCGCCGGGCTTCGGGCGAAGAAGGCGGCGAGGCAGACTAGGGTCCTCGCCGGAATCCAGTCGATAGTTATCCTTCTCCTATTGGTCGTGGTGGCTGAGGAGTACGATCACAACGAGTACTTGCAGGCCTGGGCGGGCATGCACCTAGGCGGTTTCGGGTTCTTGCTGAACGGGACGCTCGCGGCGTTCTATGCTGGCGTGTTGATAGCGGTCCATCTTAGCCGGCCAGTGCCGGTTGTTGCGGGAAAGGTGAGGAGACGGGAGGAGATTCCTGTTGCACCAGAGGCACGGTAGAGTGAAGAATCGCCGTTTCATGGCGGGCGGCGCGAGACTCGAGTAGGCCCCAGGGCCCCCCGGAAATTCGCAATATCGTTTCCAGAATCCGTTCCAAAAAACGACC
This sequence comes from Candidatus Bathyarchaeota archaeon, assembly GCA_005888755.1. Lineage (GTDB taxonomy): Archaea > Thermoproteota > Bathyarchaeia > 40CM-2-53-6 > 40CM-2-53-6 > 40CM-2-53-6. The sequence continues at coordinate 10,924 of VBBQ01000008.1, read as the reverse complement.
TCAAAAACTGGTTTCAGAATGTGGTTTCAAAAACGGGTTTCAATAACCGGTTTCAATAGATCATCCTCCAAGCCGATTTTCCCTGGATGAACTGTCTCGTGGGTCCCAGTGTGATCTTCGGATCATGAATCAAGAATGGTTGGAGCCAATTCCGTGCACGCGACGGACACGGCCACGAAGCAAGGATGGCTGGGGCGAGACCCGTGAACGTGGGATTCAGGTCGTTTCACGCAGGGCGGGGCGCGGGAAAAACAGTCCCCCGGGGAGGTCGTAGATTAGTTAGCTGAAAAGAACATCTAGAAAAAAATGGTTACGGAAAAAGACCAGTGGAGGGATCGTGTGAGAAATCGATCGTCTTCGGAAGAGCATTCCTACCGGGCGTAGTGGTCGCGCCTTGGGTTCGCGAAAAAAGAGAAGATTGGATGTTAAGCTATCGTTGCTCTATTTCTTGGCGTAGACCTTGGCGGTGAATGTCTGGTCAGCCTGATTGGCTGCGCCCTCGATCCATGCCTTGGTGGTGTTAAGCCAGGATAGGTTCGGCGACTGTGTCATGTACTTCTGCTCGCCTTCGAACATGACGTTTCCGTCCGGGCCTCTGTGACCCTTGCCGTGGCCTGTGACCACGACCATGTCCTTGCCGACCATCTGGATGCCTTTGCCTTCCCACTCGCTCGTACCGTCAGTCTTCATGTGAATACTCGTTGTCTCCATGAAGCTACCCTGGTACTTGCCTGTGATCTGGCCGACGTCGTTGTTCTCCATCTTGACGCCGCTAGAGCTGATGTCTTTGATGCTGAAGCTGTCGGTCTTACCGCGCAGCTCGGCGATTACCTCGCCTTTGCTTTGTTGTTGAGATTGCATTTTTACTCAGGTAGAGGCAATCGAAGCCACTATATGAATAGGCGCACCTATCCAGCGAGCGAGAAATCTGGGGGTATCCCTAGATGCGCCGAGAGCGATGGGTCCTGGACCAATGATAGTTAGCCAGTCTCGTGAAAACCGCTCTCCAGCAGTCTGGGGCGGACGTCCTGGAATATGGCCATCTGGTTCCCGCTGGGATCCTTGAATAAATAGCAGGGCCCGTTGGGAATCTCGAACTCTTCACCGTCAGGTTGCCAGCCATGACTCTTGAACTCCCTTACCGAAACCTTCAGGTTCTCAACCTCGAACACGGGCAGAACAGAGGGGGCACGCCGGTGGCCGGCAAGAAGGAGCAGGGGTCCACTAGACACTTGGACCGCGGCTACACGAGTGCCCATGCTGGTAAAATCCCAAACCTTCTTTCCCCCAAGGACCTTCGTGTAGTAATCGAGGTCCTTCCCGACATCCGAGCTTCCCATGTAGAGAAAACGCAAAACTCCAAGAGGGCTATTGGCAGCATCTGCGGAGGTTGGAGACCTAGGGGACAAGTTGACGAACTCCTTGCTGCAGGACCCTGAGACTGGTATTAATCACAGCCATCGAGAAACCATCGATCCAACGGGCTCGGTCCCTTGTTCGTCACTGTACGAGAACTCGGGATATCTGCATGGCTAAAGGGACCAAAGTCCCTATACTAGATTCCCCCGATCAAACTACGGGGGATGCCTTGAGATTGCGCGAAGCGAGGTCGCCAGTTGGAACTAGGGAGGAACGGGGAGCTTTGGGCTATGCCTTCCATGGGCATCCACCTGCGATATTGCAACAGTTGGGAGACACAAGGCGGCTGCGGTAATGGTGCCCAGATAGACAGCCGTTGGAAGAAACACTACCATGGTGATCGCGGCCATAACGAGAAGGTTCCGGATTCCTTCCAAACTTCGTTTTTCCACCTCCAACCAAAACACGGGGCTCGCACAAGGTGCGAGAGCCCATTGCTGTGAACTGGGTATTGTTCAGAGATGTTAGTTCAGGGGTTGGCCTTTCACCATGACAGGTTAGCCAGGTAGTAGGTTCTTCTCGAGAAGAGGTTTTGGGTCTCGGGTTTCAGCGTTATAACTGGGGTAGACCGGGCTTGGGGGGCTATGGGCGATAGACTGGATATGGATCGGTTGAAGCAGGAACAGTTGTTGAAGCGGACGCGCTGGCTGGTCTGGACGGAATCGTTGTCAATCCTCGGATTGCTCGTCTGGGTTTCTCTCGAATACGAGAACAATCTCTACCTTCAAACCTGGGCTGGGAAAAACATTGGACCGTTAGGCTTCCTCCTGAACGGAACGCTAGCGGGACTGTACGCGGGAGCACTGCTGGGGTACACCATAGCGGTATACGCTGGAAAACGAACAGAGGAAGAGAAGATACTCGAATCGCTCAAGAAGAAGAACTTGGGCTAAATGTGGGGCGGCGCGAGACTCGAGTAGGCCCCCCGGGGGGCCCGGAAATTTCAGTCTCTGTTTCCAGAAATGGTTCTTAAGAGTGTATCAAAAAGCGGTCAGAAACCTGTTTCCGAGTATCTGACCTAGAATCCGGCTCTAAAACGCGACGTCGAACAACTGATTTCAAAAAAGGGATCTTTTAGGAACTGATCTCGGGGAATGATAGTTTCCCCGACATCCAGGAACAATTGACTTAGGCCTGTTTTGGTGCTTCTTCTGTCTTCTTGGATTTACGTCGAAACGGGTTACGCATACTCTAATTCACCTATAGAAACAAGGTTGAGTTCCGGGCTATAGGCATTGGGGAGTTCAACATGTTGATCATTCGATTTGGCTCGGATCATCAAGAATCTACAGAAGCAGGGCTCCTTGGATGACTAGTCTAATGTTAGCTGGGAGTTGCGATTACTGGACAAATATCAACAAATTGAACCATCTGCTTGTAAGAATGTCCCGGAATTGGCTGGCTTCGTCAGGGTATCTTGTTCCGGCTGGGAAGGTTGAGGACGACTCCGAGGCATAGGCCGAGCGCGATTAGTGTTCCTCCTAGGGAGCCAGCGACGGTGGTGGCGGCGGTTGCGGTCGCAACGGTGTAGGACTCTTGGCCGGTGCTGAAGATGAGGATGGCTATGTTGGCTGTTCTTGCGAGCTTGATCGACCAGTCCTTTATCGTCCAGATCGCGTAGGCTGAAATGATCCCTAGTAGTCCGAGTGTTAGTGTGATTATTCCCAGGACTAGGTTGGTTGTTCCTGGGTTGAAGCTAATCAGGGCGATTCCACCGAAGATTACGATTCCGCCTGCAATGCCCTGGACGATGGTTATTCCCAATGGGCGGATGTTTGATCTTGTGATGCTTGAGGGTTGGGTCTCAATGGTTTTGGTCTTGTTCTTTCCTGGTTCTTGGAATTCTGATCGTTGGAATGTTCCATAGATGACGATGGCTGCGAGGAAGCCGACTGCCATGAGATATGATAATGCATCGTCCGCGTAGACTGTCAGGACGAAGGCTAGGCCGCTGATGGCTGCAGTGGCGGTACTGGCGAAGCCGGCGACTGCGAGCAGGGTGATCGGTCGACGATGGAGGAACAGAGCGGTTACCAGGATCAGCAGCGACACAACGAAGAGGGCGGCTGAGATTATGACATGAAGCATTAGGGTCGTTGATCCTCCTTGGAAGATGACCGCGATCGGGTTGGGGCTTGTGTTCGTTGAGAAGGTCACGAAGAGGTTGGCGTACATTCCGAGGAGGAACTGGACTATGAGAAGGCTGGCCATTAGCCGGGTGAATACTTGGATCTTGAACAGGGTCATAATGGAAAGACTGTACAGGGAGGTTTCCAGATAAAACAAATCCCCATTCCTCCCTCGCGTTTTGTGTCTCGGGGTTTTTTGGAACTGTCTAGAATTTTTTTCTTCAGGGATCGTTTTCTGTCTGAGCTTGTTTCTGGGCGTTTTTCGCGGATTCTTGCTTGTTATCGGCTTGTCCGGTTATTTTCGAAGGGCGCTTTTACGGTGAGATAAGCGTGAAAGATCACGTGTCTGCAAACTGCTTGCTTGTTTCAATGACTAGCGCTTGAAACGGGCGATTTTTCAGGGATCACTTACGACGATGACTTGGACCCGGTGCTTGCCTGGCGTCTCCCATGAGGCTGTCGCTGGAGATCAGTAATACCGGGGATTTCTTCGATGTGTCTTGGATTCTCGAGCGTGATCGTCTTCCGACCTTTGGCGAGACGAAGGCAGATTTCTTCTTGCGGACCCTTTTTTTTCTGAGATTGAGCCAGGGAAAGCGTCGGGTTTCGGCCGGGAATAACACACTCACACGCCTATTCCGTTGAGAATAGGATCTCAGTTTCACCCGGAACTGTTATATTTGTACCCCCTGGCGGGTGAGATTCTTTTATGAAAAATAGTCGCATACTACTGATTCTCTTTGCAAGCATACTCCTAATCATACCAACAGCAAGAGCAACAACAATACCAAACTCTGCCACCCTGATTTCAGGAACCGTTAGCCTTTACGGCACGGTGAACGTTAGTGATCTGCAGAACAGCCAAGGTAACCAGAACAATGTGGAAAGAGCGCCTCTGCATGCCCAGGGCGAGCAGGCGTTCCAGCAGGCCAAGGACCAGGCCAATTCGAATGGGTTCATCCCAGCAGACGAAGGAACGAAGACCGTAACGGCACCGGCAACCGCGACTCCTCTGACGCCAACTGTAGGACTTGTCCTTGAAGGAGCCGTGGGCGCATCGCCGAATCCGTGCGGCTGCACTCCCCCTGATGGAGCTGTCGGTGCAGGACCGAACCATGTCTTCTCGATGGTCAACACTGCAGGCATCATCTACACGAAGACTGGCTCGCTTGTCAGAGGCACTTTTGGTCTGGACAGCTTCTTCGGCGTCCCGGGCCATTCGCTCTCCGACCCGCAAGTCTCCTTCGACGCAAACAGTGGGCGATGGTTCTCGTCGATCATCGACATCAACACCAACAATGTTCTTGTCGCCGTATCTACCAGCAACGATCCGACTGGGACCTTCAACCTCTACTCGATCTCTGATCCGAACCATCTTCCGGACCAGCCTGTGACGGGGACCAACGACGACAAGTACGTGGTCTCCGTCAACGACTTCAACACCGCCGGAACCTTGTTCATCGGCGTCCACTATTTCGTCCTGAACAAGGCGCAGCTTGTGGCAGGTAATCCTACGATCAGCACGGCCCAGAACACTCCTGATCCGAACATGTTCTCGCTTCACCCTGCTCAACACCTGACCTCGTCGACAACATTCTATCTGGTGACGGACTGTACTGGATCATGTGTTTCAAGCCCGTCCAGTACGACGACCACTGAGACTGTCGTGTCATTGACGGGTGTTCCACCTGGAAGTGTCACCGTGAACACTAGCAGCTTCTCCATCTCCACCAGCGTCATCGGTCCGAACGCGCGGCAGCCGGGAACTAGCACACTGCTGGCGACGAACGACAACCGTGTCGAGAGCGTCGTCTGGGAATCCAACGGTCTATGGGCTGCATGGAACGATGCGTGCGTGCCGAGCGGTGATACACAAACCAGAACGTGTCTCCGACTTGTCCAGGCGACAACGTCTGGAGCAACTGCCACAAAGAACCAGGACTTCGACTTCGCGACGAACGGCGGCTACTACTTCTATCCAGCGGTCACGAGCTCTCAGGGATCACTGGCGGTCTCGTTCGGAACATCGTCGAGCAACGTGTTTCCATCGGCTATGGCTACGGGACGAGCGTCAACTGATCCGATCAATACCTTGCAGTCACCTGCGACGATAAGAGCAGGAAGCGCCGATGACACCAGCACTCGATACGGTGATTACTTCGGGGCGGCGACTGATCCGACACCCACAGCATCATCAACGTTCTGGCTGGAAGCAGAGTACCGGAAAGATTCGACGTTCCAGAACTGGAACACAGTGATCAGCCAGATCGGAGCCTTCGGCGGTGGGGGAGGCAGTTTCGACTTCAGCATCAGCCTCAGCCCGTCGAGTGGTTCTGTCGCGCAGGGAAGCACTACAACATCGACTGTTACAGTGTCTCTGATTAGCGGAACCTCTCAGACGGTAAGCCTCTCAGCAACTGTCTCACCATTGGTAACGAACGGTCCGACGGCGTCGTTGAACCCACCGAGCGGTAATCCAACGTTCAGCAGTACATTGACGATCTCGACGAGCACGAGTACTCCAACAGGAACGTACACGATAACTGTCACTGGAACAGGCGGATCAGTGTCTCACAGCGGAACGTACACTTTGACTGTGACTGCGCCTCCACCTGGCGACTTTAGCATCAGCGCTTCGCCGACGAGCCTTACGATACACCGGACAGCGTCTGGATCGGTAACGATCACAGTAACGAGCCTGAACGGGTTCACAGGAACTGTCTCATTGTCGACTACGCCTGTGGCGGGCGTGACGGAGACCTTCAACCCGACATCAGTCAATGTTCCGGCGAACGGGAGTGCGAGTGCAACCTTGACCTTTCAGGGATCGAGCGGTGATTCTCGCGGTACTTTCACTGTAACAGTGACGGGTACTAGCGGATCATTGTCTCATTCAACAACGGTTACACTGACCATCCTCAAGCACTAGATCGGAATAGCCTGGTGTCAGACGACGCCAGGACCCCCCTTTTTTCAGATGTCCACTTTGTGGACGAATAGTCTATATGCGCTGGTTGATGGATTCGGTCCTTGATCAGAATTGAGCTTTCTAAAGCGGCTTGTTCCACTGAAGGGTACGGTCTCGGTGGGTCTTGACAAGCCCGTGTTTGTGGAGGGCGAACCTGTGACGGGCAACGTGAACGTGGATTGTGAGGAGTATGTTCAGTCGGAGGGTGTCAGGGTCGAAGGGCGAGCTATCGAGCATTTTGAGGAGATGGAATGGGTGACCGAGAACAACCAGAGAGTCCCCAGAATGGTCCAGAAAACCAATACTCTATTCTCGAGAGACGAGTCGATTAACGGTCCATCGGATTTCGGCCAGGGACCAACAAGATCCTTCCCGTTCTCCGTGGGAATACCAAGCTTGAGGCCTGCTCATTCCGGCGGGAGAATTGAGACCATGATCAAGGGTGTTGTAGCTGTCAAAGGACGACCAGATATGACGGGGACTGTCCAGATCGCATTCACAGCACCAACGTATGCGGTGATTGGCGCGCCTGTTCAACCCTACGTGTCGACACCACCATTCGCACCTCCAGGCCAGGCGCAAGGATCACAGGCAGGATATGCTCCAGGTCCCCTGCAACAGAAACCGCAAATTCGCTGTAGCTATTGCAAGACGCTATTGGACCAGAGAATGACATTCTGCCCCAACTGCGGCGCACACCAATAGTTCCCTGAGTTTCGGGCCAGAGGTAACGGTTCCGCCTGTGGCCACATATACAGTGTTGGATGTTTGATGCTGATTGAGCTGCCTAGGTGCGACGGAAGATAGATGAATGCGAAGGCATCGTTCAACAGTAAACTCGCAGTGTGGGAATGTTGGTTCAAGGCTTCGAATCCTTCGGTCTGGACCCTAAACTTCTGCAGGGTATCCGGGATATGGGCTTCCGTGAGCCTTTCCCGATTCAGGCCGAAGCGATCGGACCACTATTGAAGGGTAGGGACCTAATCGGTCAGGCGCAGACCGGGTCTGGTAAGACGCTCGCGTATGCCTTGCCAATGCTTCAGAGGATCGAGCCCCACTTGCGCGAGATCCAGGGACTAGTCCTCGTCCCCACTCGAGAGCTTGCTCTCCAGGTTGCGGGCGAGTTCGAACGGCTCGGCAGACATACGCCGTCACGGACCGTGCCGGTCTATGGTGGTGCGAGCATGAGGGTGCAGATTGAACAGTTCCAGCGCAGCTATGCTAGGATTGTTGTGGCTACGCCTGGCAGGCTGCTGGATCATCTAAAACGGCGGACTGTCAATCTTCATGGGACGAGGTTTGTTGTCATCGACGAGGCTGATCGTATGCTGGACATGGGCTTTATCGATGATGTAAAGTCGATCTTGGAGAACGTGCCCCGCGCTCGTCAGACTGCGCTGTTCTCGGCAACGATGCCGGACGAGGTTGTCAGGCTCTCGCAACGGTATCTCAAAGATCCGCTTCGAGTCTTTGTTGATAGTGAAGAGATTGCGGTTGAGGCTCTTCGTCAGTCGTATGTGAATGCGGAGGAGGGCTCGAAGTTCCCGGTTCTTCTCGCGATTTTGAAGGCTGAGAGGACGGAGGGAGTGTTAGTCTTCTGTTCGACAAAAATTAGGGCGGCGCATCTTGCTACAGCCCTGGCTAGAAACCATGTGAACGCGGAGGCTTTGCATGGGGATATGTCTCAGGCCCAGAGGAACGCAGTGTCTCAAGCCTTTCGACAGGGGAAGGTCGATGTTCTTGTCGCGACAGACGTTGCGGCTAGAGGGCTGGACATTCCATGGGTTAGCCATGTGATCAATTATGATATGCCCGAGGATCCGACGATGTATTTTCACAGGGTGGGACGGACAGCTCGGGCGGGGGAGAAGGGAGCCTCAATCTCTCTTGTTAGCAGAGAAGATCATGATATTTTCAAGAACGTCAAGAACATGACGGGGATGGTTATCGAGCCGGATACAAGATTCGGGTCCGAAGGTGCTGCTCGAACGCGCTTACTTCTTCCTCCAAGGCCCACAGGGTTTCAGGGTCAAAGAGATGGTCGGAGAAGGAGAGACAATCGTGGAAGACGAAAAAGAAGCCATGGCGGCGCGAGGTTCAGACGTCACCGACGGTAACCGGGCACGTGATCTTCCCGCTAGATTGGAATTCAGTTCTTGACCCTCACCTCTCCCTCCCGAATCTCTACATCCATGATCCCAGTTCTCTCATGGAGGCAACGGGCAGTCATATTTTTTCTCGTCAAACGCGCAGAGAGGATTCTACGCCAGGTTAAAGTCGAGAACATAATTGTCGTCGGAAGTCCCATAGAGATCGAGATACCTTGGATGGTTTGTGCCGCGAAGAGTAAGACCTAGGCTGCCGGCGGAATGGCATGTTCCGAATGATCCGAAGAAATGGATTACTTGAAAGCATGCGAACGAGGAACTTGCAAGGGAGCAGGTGTACTGGATATCCTCCGCGAGTGTGGATGGGAAGTCGCATGCGGCTCCGTCTAGGGAATTTGGACAAATAACAACCTCTATTTCGAGACGGATCCCAATTCTCCGAAAGGCAGGAACCTAGTCAAGAATCCGCGAATCGTGTTCCATGTTCAGGACGGCAGGGACACCTATTGTAGAGGGAACGGCTGAAAGGGAGAAGAACACGGGAAAATTGAGGGTGTTGAAAACCGAGCATGTTCGGAAGTACAGGTACAAGCCTGACTGGTCGGACGAACAACACCAGATCGTGTCCATAGTGAAGCCCAGGATCGCCCACGGGTGGAAGGCACCGCGAATGCACAGAAACCTTGTAAATTTTATCTTCTAACACCTACCGTCTTTCAGCTCTACTGAATGCTTCTTCATTTAATCTAGAACCAAGCGTCTCCTCCTTGCTTCTCAGGCAAGTTTACGAGCCGGGAAGATTATGATCTATCCGTCCTTGAAGAGCGTTCCTAGGTTCGCAAAGATCCTCATGCTCGTCCAGACGATCATCATTCTGTTCCTGTCTTTCTAGATCTATCAGGAATATCTGAACAACCCGTACCTCCAATCATACGTCAAGGGCAATCTCCAGGGAATCGCCCTAACCGCGATAATCCTGACAGGGTCGACGGCTTGAACGCTCGACGAAAGCAAGCTTGAACCCAACATGATTCCTAGAAGAAGGCAAGCGGCGAACTCCATGCAAAAACGCATACCTCACGACTGTTCGATTCGTCCTAATTAACGAGGCGAAGGTCGAGAAAAACATGCTTTTTCTTGGCAACTGATTCAACAACGGTGAGTGTCCTCGAGAACCGTAATCAAGGCTTGAACAGGACGAAGTTGTCGGCCGAGAGGAGGAATCATAGGCTTCTTAGGAGATAGTGCGCGCGGGCCTGGAATGCACCATATCTGAGCGCCTGAGCAATTGTCGTATGCTAGTGCTAGTACTCGCTCGAATGAGAAAAAGGAGGGGGTTGAACACTGAC
>VBBQ01000008.1:0-946 GCA_005888755.1 Candidatus Bathyarchaeota archaeon | reverse complement strand
CGATGTTTGTAATGCCGTTGATGACGGAAACGGTATTTGCGGGACCGTTGCCCACGTATATCTTGTTCGTGGACGGAATCAAGGCGACACCCGTCGGGTTTTGACCGACTGTTATGATGGCGGTCACGGTGTTCGTTCCGGAGTCAATGACGGTGACGGTATTCGAGCCCGTATCGGTCACGTATAGCCTGTTTGTAGAGAGATTCAATGCGATAAAATACGGTGAGCCAACTGCTATTGTGGCTGTCACAGTATTCGTGGCACCGTTGATGACAGAGACGGTATTGCCTATCCTGTTGGTAACATATATCGTGTTCGTATTCGGATTTATGACCATGTGCTTAGGTAATGGTTGAACTGTTATTGCCGTTGTCACAGTGTTCCTTTTGCCGTCAATGACAGAGATGGTATTTGATGCACTGTTGGCCACGTAGATGGTGTCTGTCTTCTGACTCACAGCAATACCCTTCGGGGCCAAGCCGACTCCTATGGTGTCCGTCACAGTGTTCTTTCTCCCATCAATGACGGAAACGCTATTCGCTCCAGCGTTGGTCACGTAAATCGCGTTTGTCTTCTGATCCACGGCAACACCGTATGGGGCCAGCCCTACTGGTATTGTGGTGGTCACAATATTCGTTGCGCCATCAATCACTGAGACAGTATTTGACCCGTTGTTGGCCACGTATATTGTATTCGTCTTCGAATTGACATCAATACCCTTCGGGAGGATGCCGACGGCTATGGTGGCGGTCACAGTGTTCGTTGCACCGTTAATGACGGAGACAGTGTTCGCTGGAATCTTGCCGATAGCCGATCCACCGTTGGTTACGTATATCATGTTCGTCTTCAGGTTCACAGCAATATCGTACGGTGAGCCAGCTGTTGTGGCTGTCACCGAGGGGAGGAGTGCGCCGAGGATCATACTTGTTACTGCCAGAACCACGAT
>VBBQ01000037.1:119647-128491 GCA_005888755.1 Candidatus Bathyarchaeota archaeon | reverse complement strand
CTCAGCAGAGGATCCGAACGGGTCCCAGCTTGTTCTCGAACCAAACGCCAACCCTGCCGCAAGAACATACCAGGAATCCATCCTCAAACAAGGCATTCCCGCAACCATGTTTTTCGTCGACGATATTCAAAAAGAGTTTCAAAGGCTAAAGAAGCTCGGCGTCAAATTCACTATGGAGCCAACAAGAACACCGGGCTCAACCATAGCCCGATTCGACGACACTGTAGGCAATCTGATTCAGGTCACTCAGCTTAGCTAGCCGCCAGCGGACGTCGGCGCGACCGTTCGGGAGCCCGCTTGGGTTCCATTCGAGGTCGGTCTTTGTTTATCCGGATTTTTCTTCTGCCTTCAAAGCGCGTTCTTGTTTGTGTTCGATCTGCTTCAGTTTGATCTCCTCATATAGGTTGCACCAGTCGCGGCCGGAGACGACGAGCTGGTAGATCTTGAGCTTCGGATGAATGCACATTGCCCTGTCAAACAGATCAGCGTTGAGCGGATCGGTTGTGGCAAACCAGATGCAGGATAGACAATTTTGGCTCTGCCACTGTATGCCCTTCAAGCGCTTCTGTAGTTCAGACTCAGACCCAGACATGATGTTTCAGCAAGGAATGAACTCGTGAAAAGTAATTAAGCTCTGAACACGAACAAAATTCCATGAAACCCGCACAGAAGAGCACGCAGAAGTCCGTTACGATCACCAAAAAGTCCAAGGCATTCACGGAAGAGGAACGAGCCGCGATTAGAGACCGCGTTGAAGACCTGAAGGCGGACGAGGCGGAAGGGGAAAGCCTTGTACTCGCGAAGATTGCGGGGATGCGGGAACCGGATCGCACCATGAGCAAGCGGATCCACACCATCATCAAAGAAAGCGTCCCAGCCCTCACGCCTAGACTATGGTACGGAATGCCCGCCTATGCAAAAGACGACAAGGTCGTCTGCTTCTTCCAACCCGGACAGAAGTTCAAGACGAGGTACGCGACGTTCGGCTTCAGCGACAAAGCGAACCTCGACGAAGGCCTCATGTGGCCGAACGCCTTCGCGGTGAAAGGGTTGACAGCAGCCGAAGAGGCTAGGATCGCCACCCTCGTAAAGAAAGCAGTGAGCTAAGGACCGATCTCGCCAGGAGTGCAATAAGACAAATGTCACGGTTGGCAGCCACCCTCTTCATCTCGTTAGATGGTGTAGTCGAGTCGCCGGAAAAATGGTCGTTTCCCTACTGGAACGATGAGATTGGAAAATTCAAGCACGACGAGACCTTCTCCTCAGACGCCCTCCTCTTGGGACGCGTGACATACGAGGGTTTTGCCGCCTCATGGCCCGGCCGCAAGGACCCCGAAGGGTTCGCAGACCGATTCAACAACATCCCCAAACACGTTGCCACCAGGACCCCGAGAAAACTAGAATGGAACAACTCCCACGTGCTCAAGGGTGATATTACAGCCAAGGTCTCAAAGCTAAAACAACAAACCGGGAAGGATATTCTCATCCACGGTTCCCCGGGCCTCATCCGCTCTCTAATGCCGCACCACGTCATCGACGAATACCGGCTCCTTGTCTACCCCATCATTCTTGGGCGCGGAAAACGCCTCTTTGACGAAACCAGCCAAGCCAATCTGAAGCTTGTCGAGTCGAAAACGTATGACACCGGAGTCGTCAAGTTAGTCTACCACCCCGCGAGCAAGCCAGCAACAGAGATTGTTCCCAAGCAGAAGTAAGGAAGCTCGCAATCCTTCACGACAAAATGGACATCTCATCTAGGTAGACGTCGTGACCACGGTCGATCCAGGCATATTTTTCGCGATAAATTTTTATAAGTTCGCCCAATTCGGCCGAGTGTATCAGTTGAGAATCGCATCGACGATTATTCTCGTACTGATTTTCCTGTCAGCTATGCTATTTCCGTCAGTCTATGTGAGACCTGCTCGTGGGATTGCTCCTGATTTCAGTCTCTCCGCGGATCAATCATCTCTGTCCGTCAAGGAGAGCTACACTATTTACATCAACAATGTTCCAGAAAGCAAATACTACGGAGCACCTTCTCCTAACCAGCCTCAACGGTTTCTCGGGCACCATTTCTCTGACCTATTCCGCCGCATCGTCTATCGATTTCGGCTTCACCACCCGGCATTTCAAGCAGTACAGCGTGAGCCTGTCTTCCAATAGTTCGATCCAAGTCGTGGCCGGCTTCTACGCGTATGCAATCGGCAACTACAATCTAACCATCACTGGTACCACAGGCTCGATCGTCCACTCGATCACATTACCCGTCACCGTCTTGCCGTCCCCCGACTTCTCGATCGCCGCCAGTCCATCTTCAGTCCGCCTCCTGCCAGGCTCTTCCGCAGGATCAACCTTCACGGTATCTAGCGTGAACGGTTATTCCGGTTTAGTCTCGATTAGCATATGTGTCAACCAAGGCTGCGTTGGATCCCCCGTCCCTGTCACCGCAACAACGAGCCCAACCAGCGTTTCACTAACCTCCGGCGGTAGCGCAAGCACTACCATCAATGTCACCGCTCTCTCGAACGCTGCCACCGGCGATTACATTGTCAACATGTTCGGATCCGGCGGAGGGGTCACAAATGGGGCCGCGACAATAGACGCCTTAGTGGGACCCTACTTCGACCTCACAGCCAACCCGAGCCGTTTCTCGGTTCCAAAGGGATCGGCAGGTACTTCCACGATCACCTTGACAAGCCACGTGCCGTATGCCTTTAACGCAACACTCCAAGCAAGCGTCGCCGTGCCTCTGACCCTATGCAATCCTACGTGTCCCGTTCCTCCGACAGTCTCGATCTCTCCAAGCACTGTTTTGCTTCCAGCGTTCGGCACAGCAACTACCGTTCTGACAGTCTCGACCAATGCCACAACCATGGCAGGAGCCACGATAGCCGTGTCCGGCGGAGGCTGCAACTGCAACCTCCCTTCGATAACCGTACAGTTGATAGTGGCTGATCCCCCCGGCCAAAGCCTGACCCTTGACGGAGTGAACGTTGCGATAACCCCATCTCTGACAGTCAGCGGCAACACAGTATCAGGCACAGTCTCCGTTACCGTAACCAATGCGACAAGTGGCTCAACAATATTCTCAAAGACTTTCACTGTATCATTCTCGTTTAGCTCCGGACAAACCCCACAGTTTGTACTCGTGATGCCCTCGACCGTCGGCGCGTTAGGAGCATCGTGCTTGACGAATCCCAGCAGTGATCAAACTAGTTGTATGGTTTCAAAGGACCCCGACATCAACCTAGACGGAGCGGTGGACATCTCAGACTTGGCCACTCTGGCACTCGCCTGGAACAGAGTGCCTGGTTCGCCTAATTGGAACCCAAGTCTCGACCTGAACGGCGACGGAGGGATAGGCATCCTCGACCTCGCAATCGTCGCCATAAACTGGAAAGTTCCAATGTTCGCCTAGGCTGTAGACTTTCACCCTTTTCTGATTCAAGGCAGGGGCAGATAACCATAAGCTGTGATGTAGATGGCGAGAATCCAAAGGACGAGCCAGAAGGCTAACCTCAGCCATCGCCGAATTTTTCTTCCTCGAACCCGATCGACCGGTTCTTGGTCGCTGGGAATCGTGTTCTGCTCTCACGGCCCACGATAATCCAAAGGAATCCGGAGAAAAAGGCACTGCTCGAGGGAGCATCTAGAGCAAGGCCTTGCCTTGGCTCAAGGAAGGCTATTTTAGTGAAGGGTCGCCCCTTGATTTCAGATTTAGTTGCGTAGGCCGCGTAGGGTCAAGCCGCTTGCTACAATAATCTCTGCGGGCCTCTCCAAATTCGGCCGGCGAGAGGGCGTCTACGCACGCGAACTATTCGCCGAAGCAGCTCTAGAGGCCTTTCACAGAGTCGAGGAGCTGGACCCTGGCAAGGATATCAAGGCCGCATTTATCGGCCAGATGAGCGAGGCCTACGAGCATCAAGCGCATGATGCCCCGATAAACGCAAGCTGGGCTGGCTTACTGCCCGCTCCTGCAACGAGGATAGAAAACGCCTGCGCCTCCTCAGGATCAGCCCTCCGCGCCGGGATAATGGCGATCAAATCCGGCATGTACGACATCGTGTTGGTCGGAGGAGTTGAGAAGATGACCAATCAACCAACGCCAGAAGTAACCGGAATCCTTGCTACAGCGTCAGACTATCCCTTCGAACAATGGAACGGAATGACGTTCCCCGGACTATTCGCCCTGATGGCAACGGTCCACATGCACGAGTACGGCACGACGGAGGAACAAATGGCCGCTGTAGCCGTAAAGAATCACAAGAACGGTGCTCTGAATCCTAAGGCTCACATGCAGAAAGAAGTGACCCTCGACGAAGTCATGAAGTCCCGTATGGTCGCATGGCCTCTCAAACTGTATGACTGCTCCCTCATAACAGACGGAGCCAGCTGTCTAATCCTGACGCACCCGAAACTCGCCAAGAAACTGAGTGACAATTTCGTTCACATTATCGGTTCAGGACAATCCCAGGACACATTCTGCCTCCACGAGCGTGACAGCCTCACAACTATCAACGCGGCAAAGCAAGCAGCCCAGGAGGCCTACAAAATGGCCGACGTCAAAGCGAAGGACATCGACGTTGCCGAAGTCCACGACTGCTTCACAATCGCAGAGATAATCGCATGTGAAGACTTGGGCTTCTGCAGGCCTGGTCAAGGAGGCAAGTTTGTCGAAAGTGGCGCCTCAAACATTGGCGGCACTATTCCAATAAACACGAGTGGGGGGCTCAAATCGAAAGGACACCCAGTAGGCGCCACGGGAACTGCCCAGGTGCACGAGCTGTACCTGCAGCTGACAGGACAGGCTGACCGGAGACAAGTCGCCGACGCGGAAATTGCTCTTGCCCATAATCTAGGCGGATCCGGCGCCACCGGCGTCGTTCACATCTTGAGGAGTGCTTGATAATTTGAGCGAACTCCCTCCTCCCACAATCGAAGAGTTCTATCGGCAATGCGCTGATCGCAAACTAATGGCGGTCAGGTGCGTTCGCTGCAAACACATCATGGTTCCGCCAAGAACCATCTGTCCAAAATGTCGATCTTCAAGAGTAGAATGGGTTCAGCTCGGAACCAAGGGCAAGCTCGTAACATACACCGTCGTCCATGTCTCACCACCGCAGTTCAAACATATGGCTCCATACGCCGTCGGAATTGTGGATATGGAAGAGGGCGTCAAGTTGCCGAGCATTATCAGAACATCGAGACTGGAATCTTTGAAGATTGGAATGGAGCTGGAGGTTGATTTTAGTCCGAAATCACAAGAGACGAGCTGGCCACACTGGCCGCGCTATTTCTTCAAGGAAACTGGATAGCCAGCGCTTAAATACGCGGTTCCTAGTTCCTTCTATCAACGGGGAGCTGGGATAAACCCGGCTGAGAGGATGGCTTCGCTTGCCATCGACCCTTTGAACCTGATCCGGGTAATGCCGGCGGAGGGACGATACGAAGCCTGACTCCTGCCTTGTTTTCCCTTCCTCGAAGAATGGAGAAACAATGAATCAATATCCAGAATGGTCAGCGCAGAATTCACTTCCTCCGTCGGCATCAGCTCCCATTCGCAGAGAGCTTAAGACGAATCCGGTCTTAGACATCGCTAGAATCGGCGCTTTTTCGGCACTCGTGGCTGTTGGAACGATCATATCAAACGTCTTGTTTGGTTTCACGCTTCCTTATCCTCTTGGAGAAATTACCGCCGCGCCTGCCTTCTATCTCGCTATCGCTGTTCTATTTTCGCGTAAAGTCAGCTTCTGGTCGACGGCTATTGGCTCAGCAATCGGTGAGACTATCAACATTTTCGTCTTCGGCGAAGCTCCCTCCATCTGGGCCCTAACCTTCGTCCCCGGAATAGTGCTTGCGCGAGCGCCCGAGGTTCTGATCATTCACAGATTTAGAGACAAGGCAAGACGCATTCTCGCTTACGGAATGGTTCTAGCGACCGTCTATGAGACCGTTGTCTTCTTTCTGATCGACTGGCCGGTGTACTCGTTTACAGCGTTTTACTGCATCCAACCAGGCTGTAGCTCCTCAGGGTTAGTCCAAGGTTTCTGGCTCGCATCCTTCGACTTCGCGACTCTCATAGACATTGTTTGGATACCAGTGGCTCTGATTCTCATCGTCGCAGCACAGAGGGCGTTTCGGGTCCAGCACTTCGATTAGGCCCGATTCTATGCGTGCTGTGCGTGGTTCTCCGAGGCTCGGTAAAGCGGGACAAAGCACCCTAGAATCCGTCATCTACCGGTCCCTGGGCGCTTCATCATCGCAACTAATCGTTGGCCCTGCCTTCGGGGCTGACAATTCAATTCTTCGACTTGGTCGCGGCCGTGTTCTGGTCGCGACTTCTGATCCATTATCGTACATTCCGTCGCTGGGCCCGGAAGCCTCAGCGTGGTTGTCCGTTCACCTGTTAGCCTCCGATCTCACGACGAGCGGATTTTCGCCTCAGTTCGGACTTTTTGACTTCAACCTCCCACCGACCCTAAGTGACGCGAACTTTGCGAAGTATTGGAGATCTTTCCACAAAGAATGCAAACAGCTGGGGCTCTCCATCATCGGTGGCCACACTGGACGGTACCCGGGCATAGACTACACGATTGTTGGAGGAGGCGTAGTGATGGCCACGGGTCCCGAGGACCGTTACCTGACGTCAGGCATGGCTCGAGCTGGAGACGATATCATACTGACAAAAGGAGCGGCGATCGAAGCAACGGCAATCTTGACGCGAGCATTCCCAAAGAGAGCGAGGAGAGCTCTCGGAAACAGCCTCTTTGAAAAAGCCTGGAACTACCTCTACAAAGTGAGTACAGTCGAAGACGCGTTGACGGCATCAACAGTAGGAGTCCGACAGCATGGTGTCACAGCAATGCATGATGCGACGGAAGGCGGGGTAATCGCAGCCCTGATCGAACTTACGACAGCATCAAAGCTTGGGCTAATTGTAGACCTAGAACTGATTCAGATTAGCGAAGAGACCCGACACCTGTGCAAATTGTTCAGGATAGACCCATTGGTTTGTCTGAGCGAGGGCAGTCTTCTCATCGCGTCTAGACCAACAAAGACGAACAAGATATTGGCCAAATTATCTTCAGGGGGCATTCCTTCATCTATCGTTGGGAGCCTAACGCGCAAGTTTCGAGGTTGCAAGGCCACAACGAGTAAGGGGCTGCGCAATCTCAATTACCCCAGCGTGGACCCTTACTGGAAGGCCTACTCGAAAGCCGTCAATAGTGGCTGGTCATGAATTGCCGCAGCGAAGAATAGGATCGTTTTGAGATTCCGATTGAGAAGGTCGGTAACTATCTTCAGAACTAAGCAAGGTATCGACACCTTACATCGCATAGAAAACTTTGTCACCGAGGCCACGACTTCCCCTTTCTGGGCTAACCTAGGGCCGGCTACCTCTCCCACCAATCAAGTCCCGCTACTCACTTTAGCTATGGAATCGGGTTGTCACTACGAAGATTGTCAAAGCGAAACCATTCTATTCTGTGGCGACTGTCGCAAATGGTTCTGTAAGAAGCACTTTGCTGAGCATAGAGAGCTTATCCGTCAACTGAGGGCCAAGGCTCTCTTCCCCGCGCTAGAGACGCATTTACCCGAGCCAGCTAAGAGGTAGGCGAATGCTACGCCGGAATTTTCAGTTGTTCGTTCTCGTGTGAGTAAATGTAAACTGGATTTTCTATCCTTCGTAAGAGGTCGATTGATTCTAATCCTTGTGCTGTGCTGTAGATCATTCCTGTGATGTTTCGTTTCTCGATGTTTTCTGGTAGGGGAGCTGCATCTCCCGCGTAGACGAGGTTTCGGTTCTTCCACTTCACGATAACTGACTGGTGCCCTACGGTGTGGCCTGGTGTTGGTACGATCTCGACTCCGTCCTCAATCGCGTATCTCCCTCGTAGCGGCACGATTTCTCCTTCGGTGTCGAAGAATTCACGCAGGTAGCTTACCCGCATGAATCGGTCTGGAAAGTATGCGTACCGGACCTCGTCAGTCTGTTCTAGAAACTTCGCGTTGGGAAATAGAAGATTGTTCCCACAGTGGTCAAAGTGGAGATGAGTGTTTACCACTAAAGTAATGTCACTGGGTTCCAGCCCAGCTTTCTTCAGAGATAGCCGCAGTTGCTCTTCTTTGGTTCTGATGACTTCGTGGAATTTCTCGTATTTCGGTGGCAGCGTCCCGATTCCGGTATCGACTAGGATATTCTCTTTTTCTGTTCGTATCAGTAGTGGTTTTAGTGCGGCTTTGTACTTGGTTCCTTGATATTTGCCAAATACGAGAAAGCTCTTGTCGAGGGTGAAATAACCATCCGTAAGCAGTCTTACGTCGACGACGGTCAACTGGACTCGGATCTGAGGTTTGATTGAAAGGCTATAAATTATCCAGGTCGAAATCCTTCAAAGGGAGTCCGGACAAGTTATCAAGTGATTCTTGGAGCGGTTGGCCGACTTGGTTGAAACGGGTCCCGGGCGAAAGCCTCTCTGGATACCTTCTGGGGAGCGAGTAAAACAGGCCAATCTCACCCGATTTCTAGCATCTGTCAACAAGAAGTACAGTCTGAGTCTTGGATCCTATCCTGAGCTCTACAGGTGGTCCGTTGAGAAACCTACTGAGTTTTGGTCCGCCATGTGGGAGTATGCAGGAATCATATCCTCGAAAAAGTTTGACGCAATCGTCGATGATCTTAGCAGGTTTCCTGGGGCCAATTGGTTTTCCGGGGCGAGACTCAATTTCGCCGAGAACCTTCTGAGATTTAGAGACGATAGGATCGCCCTCATCTCGCGGTCTGAGGGACGAGGACGTTCTAGTCTGACCTATTCCGATCTCTACAGGAAAGTCGCGCGTGTG
>VBBQ01000037.1:79886-119640 GCA_005888755.1 Candidatus Bathyarchaeota archaeon | reverse complement strand
GAGTTCGTCCTAGTGACCGAGTGGGGGGCTATCTGCCGAACATAGAGGAAGCAGCGATCGCAATGTTGGCTGCTACTAGTATCGGCGCAGTCTGGGCGTGTTGCGGCGCGGAACTAGGCTCAGGGGCCGTGCTGGATAGGCTTGGTCAGGTCAAACCGAAAGTATTGTTCGCGGTTGATGGCTATGTCTACAAGGGAAAGAAATTCGACATTTCCTCAAACGTCAAAGATGTTGCAAATGGAGTTCGGTCGCTCGAGAAGATAGTGACGGTCCCACTTTTGGGCGCCAAATCCAACAAGAGCCAACTTGTCAACTCCGTTAAGTTCGATGAATTCGGATCGGCGAATAAGGCGGGCGAGATTCGGTTTGAGCAATTGCCCTCGGACCATTCTGTGTATGTCATGTTCACGTCTGGGACAACTGGGAAGCCGAAATGCATTGTTCAGGGAGCCGCGGGAGTTTTGGTAAACCAGTTGAAAGAGACGCAACTTCATGCTGATGTGAAGAAGTCGGATCGGATTACGTACATTACGTCGCCGAGTTGGATGATGTGGAACTGGCTGATGAGCTGCTTAGCAGCAGGCGCGACCCTCGCTTTGTACGATGGAAATCCTCTGCATCCTGACTGGGGCACAATGTGGAGGCTGGTTCAGGAAGAGAAGATAACAATCCTGGGATGCAGTGCCAGCTACATCAATCATCTCAGAGGAATAAGCGCGAAACCGGGCAAAGATTACGATCTATCATCGCTTAGAGAGATTTCCCAAACTGGATCGCCTCTCTCCACAGAAGGGTTCGAGTGGGTCTACAAGGAGGTTAAGGCGGATTTGCATCTCAACTCGATCAGTGGAGGTACGGACATCAACGGTTGCTTTGCGGGTGGGGTGCCGATTCTTCCCGTCTTTGGAGGCGAGCTGCAAGCACCCGGGCTCGGGATGAAGATCAACGTATACGATGAGAATGGGAAGCCTGTTGTTGACGGGATGGGCGAGCTGGTTTGCGAGGCGCCAACACCATCTATGCCATTATTCTTCTGGGATGACCCCAATAATGAGAGGTACCGTGAGGCCTACTTCGAATATTATCGCGCCAAGGGGAAGAACGTTTGGAGGCATGGCGACTATGTGTTGGTCCACGGCGATACGGGAGGCTACACGTTCTATGGACGTTCGGACGCTGTGATAAAGTCCTCAGGGGTCCGTATCGGAACGTCTGAAATCTACAATGTGATTGAGAAACTACCTGAGGTCGCTGACAGTCTCGCTGTAGGTCAGAATTGGGCGGGAGATCAGAGAATCATCCTCTTTGTCAAGTTGTCCCCGAACCACAAGCTTACCGAGGAACTGAAAGAGACGATCAAGAAAATGATTCGGGCTGAGGCTTCACCTAAGCATGTTCCAGCTCTGATTCTGGAAGTGCCTGATATTCCCTACACTCTCAACATGAAGAAAGTTGAGGTTGCGGTCGCGAATATTGTGAACAATAGACCCGTAACTAATCGTAATGCGCTAGCAAACCCCGAATCCCTCGACTTCTACACGCAGATACTTCCACAACTGCGCGGAAAATAGTGGGTAGAGACTTTTTATCGCATCTTTCGAAAGAGGTAGACTGCCCAGCCAAGGGTGTCTCTTCCCCATCTGAGATACGACTCTCTCTCCTTCGAATCACGTGCCAGCAGTTCTTCGAGATCGGTATCCTCGGGATGAGCAAGCGCATATTCAGCTGCAGTGGACCAATGAAGCCCTTCCGATCTGTCCCAATCTTCCTGGCTGCTGACAACTGTGTAGACAAGTCTTAGTCCTTCTGACTCTCCCGTTGTAGCATTTCCGTGATGCGTGCCGAAAGAGTCAACCGATAATCCTTCAGACTGAAGGTATTCTCGGGGAGGATTTGTACGCCAGAACGGCTCACCGACCATCACGAATGCAGATGACCTCGTCATTCCGCCTAGAGCTCTGACAGTATTCCTGTAGCCACCGTAAATCCATGTGGCCCCTATGCACATAGCTAGATGTGAAGATTCTCCACTCTCAGCCTTGTACTGGGCCCCGTCCATTTCTAGGAACCTCACGTCCGCCTGCGGAACTCGTTGACGTTTCCCCTTCTCAGCTTCCCGTACACAATATGGGGACTTGTCGATTCCTAGGCCTTTGATGTCGTACTTCTCGGCTAGCCTGATCAGCATCTCTCCCTTTCCGCAGCCGATGTCTATGACGCTAGCATTCGGTTTCAGTTCCAGGAGATCATACAAGCGCTCCAGTTTGGTCTCGTCTACAGGATTCATGAGGGAGTGGCGCTGATGTATGATATCGTAGTATTTCCAGCGGTCCATGTTCAACCTCTTGATTCTAGGTTACTCTAGGAGGCATAACTTGTCTCCCGCCTTCACCAACGCGCCGGATTGAACGTAGACCTCTTTCACGATTCCAGTCTTTGGTGCGGCAATCTCGTTTTCCATTTTCATCGCCTCAAGAACAGCCAGCGGCTGGCCCTTGTTTACCGGTTTGTTAGGAGATGCGCTTAACGACACGATTCTCCCGCTCATGGGTGAAGTTATCACAACCGGCCCAAGAACTGTCTCAGAAATTCCCGCATTTTGGGGCGATTGGTCTCTTCTGCCTAAGCTGACCTTGAGCAGTCTTCCGTTTAGTCGAATAAGATAGCCGCTTCCGTCGCGGTCTTCTTCCCTTCTCGCGATGAGAACCTTCCCGTTGATATTCGCAACCAGATCTGGTTGGTCAGTTGTTGGCTCTCGGAGGATGCGAAAAGTCAGTTCTTGATGGCTGATTTTGATCTTTTGATTCTCGAGCTCTGTAACGGCCCAAGTCTTTCCGTTGACGGTGAGTCGGTGGATCTGCTTAGAGTCCTTCGACAAACAAGGGTTGCCTCGGTGATGGTTCCGTCTGGAGCGTGTTTCGCCATCTCGTCTGACTGTTCTGCAATGAGGATTTGCCAGTTCCCGAGAGTGGATAGTCTGCTGTCAAATCGAGCATGGCGACCTCCTCTACTGACAGCCGCGGCTTGAAGTCCCACGTAGCGATCTTGTTGTCGAGGAGTTGAGTGTGGTAGTCACCGCTGACAAAGCCCTTGTCTTCAAGAATAGTTTGATGGAGAGGAATCGTGGTCTCGACTCCGTTGACAATAGTCTCGCTCAAGGCGCCTTTGAGTCTTTGAATCGCCTCCTCTCTAGTTCGGCCGTGTGAGGCAATCTTCGCGATGAGTGAATCATAGTATTCTGGGACGACGGCTCCATCGATTATAGCGGTATCGACCCTGATACCAGGACCGCCTGGCGGGACAAACCCTTCGATGCGACCGGGCGAAGGGGCAAAGTTTCTCGACGGATCTTCCGCATTGATTCTGCAGTTCATCGCAGCCCCGTTGAACTCGACCTCTTTTTGAGAGAGTCCGAGACCCTCTCCATCAGCGATTCGGATCTGCTGTTCCACAATATCTACACCCGTAACCATTTCCGTGATGAGATGTTCCACTTGGATCCGCTTGTTTATCTCAAGATAGTAGAACTCGCCTCGTGCTGATCGCACAAACTCTACCGTTCCCGCATTTTCGTATCTCGTTGCTTTGGCGATCTTCAAAGCAAGCGAAACTAGCTCTTTCCTTGATGTGGAATCGAGCTGCGGCGCTGGGGTCTCTTCGAGGATTTTCTGGTGTCGTCTCTGAAGCGAGCATTCTCTCTCACCGAGATGGACCATTTGTCCCCTTTTCCCGGCGACTATTTGGACCTCAATATGTCGAGGGTTGATCAGATGCTTTTCCAGATACAATTCTGAACGGCCGAAGGCTCCTTTCGCCTCGGAAGTAGCAAGATCGAAGGACCTTCGCAATTCACTCGCCGTCTTCACAATACGCATGCCTCTCCCACCCCCTCCAAAGGAGGCCTTGATCAATACCGGAAAGCCCACACGACGGGCCTCGTTTTCAGCATCGTTCGCGGTCTCTAGTTGACGTTTCGAACCGGGAATCGTGGGGACGCCGGCTCGAGCTGCAGTTTCTCTTGATCCGAACTTGTTTGCGGCCGAAGCCAGAATCTTGCTTCTTGGTCCGATGAAAACTAGTCCTACTTCTTCACACTCTCGGGCAAACTGGGGATTTTCCGCTAGGAACCCATACCCCGGATGCACTGCTTCCGCTTTGGAAGCCTTCGCAACCTTAACTATCTTCGGGCTGTTGAGGTAGCTTTCAGAGGGCTGTGCTGGCCCTATGTTGTAAGCTTCGTCAGCATAGACGACGTGCTGGGACTCCAGATCAGGCTCTGAATAAACTGCAACGGTCTTGATTCCGAGTTTCCTGCAGGTTCGTATTATTCTAACGGCGATTTCTCCACGGTTCGCGATAAGGATCTTTCTGAACATCGGTAGTGATCCGGTCTAGAGTGGAATGTTGCCGTGTTTCCGGGGAGGGCGTGCCTCTCTTTTCGTCTTCACAGACTCAAGATATTTGATCAATACTTCCCTTGTTTCTGAAGGCTCGATAACATCGTCAACATATCCTCTTCCCGCGGCGATGTATGGGTTGCTGAATTTTTCGCGATATTCCTTTACGAGTTTCCTCTTCTCTGCCACAGTGTCTTTCGCTTTGGCGATTTCGTTGCGGAAGATTATGTTGATCGCTGCATCGGGACCCATTACTGCTATTTCGGCCGATGGCCAAGCAAGGTTCACGTCGGCCCTGATATGCTTGCTTCCAAGCACGTCGTAGGCGCCCCCGTACGCCTTTCTCACGATTACAGTAAGCTTGGGAACAGAGGCTTCGCAGTAGGCATAGAGGAGCTTTGACCCATGCCGAATTATCCCGTCGTGCTCCTGATCAATCCCCGGCAAGAACCCAGGAACATCCACCAGAGTCAGGATCGGGATGTTGAAAGCATCACAGAACCTGACGAAGCGTGCAGCCTTGACGGAGGAATCAATGTCAAGGGTCCCGGCGTTAACCTTGGGCTGGTTCGCAACGATCCCAATCGAGTATCCGTTAAGTCTCGCGAGTCCTATGACGATATTCTGAGCCCAGAGAGGCTGTATCTCGAACAGTTCGCTTCCATCGACAATCCGGGTTATGATATCCCGGATGTCGTACGCCTTGTCCGGGTTGTCAGGCAGGACATCGTTGAGCTCGCTCTTGTCCCCGACGGGTGGTTTTGGCTTGGCTCTAGGCGGGTCTTCGGTGTTGTTTGAGGGGATGAAGCTCAATAGTTTCCGGATTTGCTGCAACCCTTCCTGCTCGTTCTGTGCGAAAAAGTGCGCGACTCCGCTCTTGGTGTTGTGGAGTCTTGCGCCTCCAAGTTCTTCGAAATCAACGTCCTGATTCAGAACGGCCTTGATGACGTCCGGTCCCGTTATGAACATGTAGCTCGTCTTGTCGACCATTATTGTGAAGTCCGTAATGGCGGGGGAATACACCGCGCCTCCCGCGCACGGACCCATCACAGCCGATATCTGCGGGATCACTCCCGAGGCAAGGACGTTGCGAAAGAATATCTCAGCATAACCGCCCAGGCTGACGACCCCCTCTTGGATTCTGGCCCCGCCTGAATCGTTAATCCCGATAATTGGGACCCCAGTCTTTAGAGCTAGATCCATGATCTTCGTGACCTTTCGGGCGAACATTTCTCCGAGGGAGCCTCCGAAGACGGTGAAGTCGTGAGAGAACAGATAGACCGTTCTTCCGTCGATCTTGCCGTAACCCGTCACAACTCCATCGCCAAGAATCTTCTTCTCAGCCATGCCGAAATCAGCGGTCTGATGAACAACGAACCTGTCCATTTCCACAAAACTGCCCGGGTCGACCAGAGCGACAATTCTCTCCCTGGCAGTCATTTTTCCCTTAGAATGCTGATCCTCGATCTTGTCCCTGCCACCACCTTCCTCAGATTTTTCTCTGAGGTTGCTCAGCTCCTTGGACAGTTCCTTCATCGTCATGGTCGATTGGAACTCGCTGAAGAGGCCTCCCGTATTAAAGGACGGAAGACAGGCTCACGTGTCCAGTCGAAGAGTCCCGTCAGGAACTGTTACACTTCCTTGATCCGTCTGGACGATGATGCTTCCATCGAAGTTGACTCCAACCGATTTTCCACGGACCCTACTGTTGCTGGTTTCGATTATCACCGGTTTCATACGATGAGCACAGTGCTTCCACCAGTTGCCCACAACGGCATTTTCGTCCCTCAGGGTCTTGTATTGCCCTTCTAAGGCTGTCAGAATCGAGCCAAGCGTCTTTTCTAAGCTGAATCGTTTTTTTCTGGCCAGGAAAATCGAAGTTGCTCCCGTGGGCAATTCTTCGGCTGTCAGGTTCACGTTGAGCCCGATGCCGGCGATTGCGTACACAAGCTCTGGACCGCTGATTTTCGTCTTGATGAGTATGCCGGCGAGTTTTTTCCAGTTGACCACGAGATCGTTCGGCCACTTTACCTCTGATTGGACTCCACATACCTCTTCAATTCCTGTTCGAAGAGCGTTGGCGACCCAGAACTGGAGAATCGGTATCCGATCCGTCGGTATCTTCGGCCTGATAATTAGCGAAAACCAAAGGCCGCCTTTAGGTGATTTCCAGCTTCGTCCTGATCGGCCTCTGCCTTGTGTCTGAACCTCAGATACAACAACTGTCCAATCAGCAGCCCCTTTTTGGGCGAGGGCCTTTGCCATGGTGTTGGTTGATGAGATTCTCTCGTATGTGATGATCTTCAGGAGGCAACCCCGTATGATCGGGGGTTGGTGTCCCGGTTTTAGGTGTAATTCATGCAGAGAGGCCTTAGGGCCTGTGGGAAGGGCAGCCATCTTGTGTAGATATTATCTGCAAAATTTAGCGTTCTCATCTCGACCGTCAGTGCGCCCTCGTTGTCTTGGTCGCGGAACTCCAAGACGATGTCGGCGAATCGTTTGACCATCTCGACCATCGGCTTCTCGTGAATATCTTCTTTTATGACCAGAATCGCGGTTCTCTTTCTCAGACGGATCCTGGAGGCGAGTTGGCAGAAGAACGAGTAGAAGCTCTCTGGTGAGCCGATGCTCTTGATGATGTTGTCGAGAAAGTCGCCCAGAATTATTTGGGATCCTTCTCCCTGAGCTGCTTTTTCGATGAATAAGTTGATCTCCAGCAAGTTGTCCGGGGAGATTATCTCCACATTTGCTGACGGGTGGGCTATCGAGGTCCCGTCCACGAAGGTGATCCACCCCACTTTCCCAGTCCAGTCAGTTGAGAGATCTTCTGGAGCCGTTGGTCCAAGCACAAGAGTTGGAGAGGAGCCTTCGGGGCCTATTGCTTCTTTCAGGATGAGGCTCATGGTTTCCCTGACGCTAACGTTGCCTCGGACGCATACTACTACCAAACGGTACTGGTCGAGTGTTCCGCGGTTGAGGAGGGGTTTTCCCTGGTCAAGGCGTGTGAAAGTGATCTTTCGTGTTGCCATTTCTTGTTGCCTTTGAGGAAGCTACCTTTTTTAGGTAACAAGGTTATTAGAATGTCGGCATCATGGCTGTCTAACTGAATGGCTTCTTGGTTTATGGCCCTTCGAGACCCTTGATACGAACGTGCTAGCTGATTTACTTATTCCTACAGAAAAGAGTATACTTCTACCACAAACGAACTCAAAATACGTCCGCGGACGTCTTTCTACCGAGATGCTATTTAACTGTAGCAACAGAATATGGTAAATTTGGCGAGTCGTTCGCGAACTCCAAATCCACGCTTCCTCCCCTAGGCTGTGGCTAGGGTTGGCCTTTTCTCTAGTTATTTTCTAAGCATTCTTTTTCTAGTAACCCCCCCGGGAGGTGGTCGATTTTCCCGAGGCCCGCCCTTCTTGAATCTCCAGATTTCCCACGTTCACCTTCTGTTGAGGGCGACTCCTTTCCTTAGTAGAAATCGATGGCACGCCCGTTCTACCCTCGAGACTAGAACTGAATAGACCTGAGAGGTCATCCAACGAGGCGCCACTGGGGAATCATCTTGCGGCTTCCTCCACTTCCACTCTTCGGCGACTTTAGGGTCGGCTGGCTTGATCAAAGAGCAGAGGCGGGAAAGAGCCGTGTCGAAAAGAATGCTCAAGCTTAATTCTCGAAGGGTGAAGATGAGGCATCGTTAAAGTGACCATTAGAATGTCAGCGATCACCTGTCCGCGATGCGGCGCAAGCAACGCTCCGCAAGCACGATACTGCATGACCTGCGGAACCGCGCTGGTACCCACCGCTCCACCAGTACCACAGGCTCCGCCACAACCAGTATATCCGTACGCGATGCAGCCCGTCCAGCCATACTACCAATACCAGTATCCTCAGAACGCTTGGGAGGTCGCCCGGACAAACAAGATAAACAACAGCCTAACTGGCCTGCTCCTACTCGTCATTGGCGCGCTGATCTCGTGGATACCATTTGCAGGCGCCATCGGAGGAATAGTAGGCTTCATCGGCGCCATACTCGTTCTCGTAGGACGCGAACCCTTCGGGGACGCCCACGTTCGAAACACAACACTAGCCCTGATATTCTTCATAGTCGGGATTACAGTCACGATATTCGGATTCTTCTACGCCATTGTCTACGGTGTCTCCTCAGCTATCAACGGAGGAAGCTCATCCACCATCGTCACACTGTTCAGCATCATTTTCCTCATCGGTGGAGCAATCTTCGGACTCTCCCTAGTTCTCCTCACATACTCCCTCCAAAAAAGTCCCGGTCGAACACTTCTCTGGACAGCCTACGCGTTTTCGATAGCACTAGGCCTCGTTAACCTGTTTCTCCTTCCGTTCGGCAGCGGCGGATTCTGGACGCTCTACTTCGGGACAGGAGTATTCCTTTTCACCGGCTTCCTCGCCGCCATACCCGCCGCGATTTATGGAACGGCATTTTATCTAGCGAGAGAAAGAATCGTCAGGCACGAGATCCCACCGCCCATGACGCAAGGGTCAACGGGCAAGCCACCCTGGTAGCAACCTCTCAGATTATACCTATCCGAGGAAGGGGGCAGGTGGCGGTTTTCAAGCAGCGCCACAGAAAAAACGTGTATAGCACCCACTGATGTTACATCTAACTCATGACAAGACCGTTACTTTCTGTTATTGGTAACTAACCGTAAATATCTATTCTTCTCCTGAGAAAATCGACTTGGGCAAGACCCAAATTTCAGGCCCCAGAAGTCTTCTATGAGCCTCCCGGTGTTGACGAAGCCAGTGGTCGCGAAGCGGACCCCACCTGGACCCGAGGTAATAACAGTACTGGGTGGCTTCGCCCTTCTAGCAGGAATCATGCTGATGTTCGCAGGAATAGTGTTAGCTGTACCCTCTCACTCTAGGTGGGACTATGGCCCGGGGCTGATTGGGTTCTGGATTATGCTGGGTTTCGGTTATGTCGGCTTTGCGCAGTATTTACCTAGGATGTACGTTGCCATGATCGTCGTTCTCGCAATTCTATATCTTGCTGCGGGGATCGGTTTCCTTTCGGGACGCCGATGGGCATGGACCCTCGGCATAATGCTGGCTTTAGTTGGAGTAGCGTCAAGCATTCTCCAAACCGTCACATGGGCTCAACAGGGGGATGGATTCTATGCTGTGCCCGGGCTTATTGTAGCTGTATTGGTACTAGTCTATTTCACGAGAACTCTCGCTAGAAACTTCCTTTTCGGCCGCCGTTGAGCGGTCTGCACGCCTAAGCCTAGCGGTGCTGGGCGAAACAGGGTTCATATCGTATCCCATATCGTATGCCACCGTTAGAGCCTCTATGTCACAAGACAGCAGGGGCGTTTACTCTGTTGTGTCATTGGGCGGTGTGACTGAATTCTTTCCTTATGCGTCCACTATCGAGGGGCCTATCTGACTCGATTGCGCATCTTTTCTGGCTGGTTTTAAGTATCGCATTCCTAGGCCTTGATCAGCCGCACGAGCCTTCTTAGTAGCACTAGTTGAGTGTCTATTGGAATTTGGGCGGGATGGTTCATGTCGTAGAATACGTGATTTATGCCTAGTTCCTTGAGTCTCGGCAAGTCTTTTGCGGCTTGTTGAGGCGTACCTCCCAATAACGCTCGGGGCTCTCTGGCCGTCTCTTCGTCCAGGGGGTTGTGGACTCTCAGGATCCACTTGATCTCTTCGGGGTTGCGACTTACTCTTCGCACCATGTCGCGAAAAGTTGTTGATTGTCTGACTCAGCTTCTCGATCGTGGTGTTTCGTCCTGCGGCCGGCATGATCCCGTCGGCGATTCTTGCCGCGCGCTCGAGTGATGCGGGAGCGAAGGCACCCATTAGCATTGGTATGCCGCCAGGCTGTACGGGGTTTTGGTCCGATTCTTGATTCTGGGATATTATAGAAGTCTCCAGTGAAGCTGACTGGGTCTGGGCCCCAGACGGCGCGCATCGCTATAGCAAATTCTTCAAATCCTCTTCCACGCCTTTTTATCGGGATGTTTGCGGTTTCAACCTCGACTCTAAAATCGCCTTGGCCGATGCCAGCAATTACTCTTCAATCGCTCAGTCTGTCCAGTGTTGCGAAGCGCCGGGCGAGGGTCACGGGATCCTGGAAGAGAGCGCTCATCACGCTCGTGCCGAGCTTAACCTTCCTCGTCCTCGCCGCGACGAACGTTAGCGTCTCAATTGGATCATAGACCGTCGCGAAAATCTCTGGCCAGGGATCGCCGTCAAACGTTTCCTTCGGCTTTGTTGGGAGAAGCA
The DNA here is from genome assembly GCA_005888755.1 of Candidatus Bathyarchaeota archaeon. GTDB lineage: Archaea > Thermoproteota > Bathyarchaeia > 40CM-2-53-6 > 40CM-2-53-6 > 40CM-2-53-6. Next base: position 108,970 of record VBBQ01000037.1, on the reverse strand, counting down.
TGCGGTCGCTAACCCACAGAGAAGCCAACCCCATCTTCTCAGCTTCCGTCGCGACGCGCAGGATTGTCTTAGGGGAAGCAATTGTTCCATATTGCGGGAGAGCGATCCCTACAGCGACGTTCGATTCATCTGATCGACTGATGGCGCTTGGCACTCGGGCTTTAACAGTTCCCAAGCTTCAATTTAAAGGCCGGTTTTTGCCCTAGTTTGGAGAGAGTAATCGCCCCCAATATCCACGCTTATCCCAAGGGGAATCCACGGGGGTCGAAAAAGGCTAGACAAGCCGATAACGCACCCGTCTCAAGGAAACAAGCCCGGAATCCCATCCAGACAGAAAGAGGATTCTGAAAAGAAATTCCTATAACTTTTCGAGAGTCCTCGTGTGCGAGGGCGGCGACTAAGAAAGCAAGAAGATTGTGAAATCGCCTATTATCAGCCCTGATCTTGAAAAGGGAAGGGCTTTCTGGATTTCCCTCTAATCATGCGAGGACGACCTGTTAAAACCCCGTAGATGTGTCTCCCCACCGAAGCCTGAATTGCGCCCTGACCAACGTGTCTATAGCCCAAAATCAGTGCCAGACAGGAAACCGTTCGTGGGTGGAGTCTTGCACAGTGTGTCTCGCGACGCAAGAGACGCGAGTCCTGACGACGCGCAAAAACTAGACTGGGCTTGGCTTGACACGTCATCAAGCAGAGACTGAGGCGAGTAAGTCGATTCTCAGCTAGTCTGTCGGCGAAGGACGAGGAGCCATACCGCCCTGCCCGGCCCCGCTAGCGGCTCCAGGTCGCATCTCAAGCTGGCTCATGACCATGAGAAGGCTCCGAATCTCGTCGATACTACGCAGGTTGGTCTGAAGCTGGTTGCGGTACTCCTCTCTCGTCGACTTGTACTCTTGCTCCGGAATGTCGCCGGACATGAAACGGCTTTCCAGCCCAAGCAGGTTCTGGGGAGCGTTCGTAACCTGGTCCCTGAGATCTCGGACTCTCCGAGTAAGATTCTCGCCTAGCTGAGCCATCTTGTCGGCCATAGCCCGGTTGGCCCTTGTGTATTCCTCCTTCAGCATTGCAAGCCTCTGGCGGAAACCGTTGATCTCAGTAACTACCTTGTCTATTGCTACCTCACTCATCTGTCGCACCGAAGAGTACGCTGACTGACGGTGCAGCGAGAATTACAGCTGTTGTAACCAGAAACGCTGAGAAAGAGTAACCTGTGATCAGAGGGAGCTAATGCTTCTCGTCTGGCTTAGAGCTGCTCGACCCGGATCCGGCGCCTGCAGTGCTTGGCTCAGCTTCCAACGGGGCCGGGGGTGGTGTCGTGAGCATTGTCCAGCCAATCCATCCTGTTATTCCCAGTATCCCTAGGACTCCGAGGACGACTGGGATTTCGATCGCGTATGTTCGCCACGGTTCTCCTGTCAGCGAGATCAGATATACGATGAATACGATTGCGGAAACTGCGAATATTAGGCCACCATATGATTGGTCTTTGTTCAAGTCCGGCTATCACTTATCGCGACGGGCTATGAAGGGCTGCATATAAATTGCTTATTCTCGCTCACTCAGGTTACATTCTCTTGTAGCCCGGACGCTGAGACAAAAGGGCTGGATAGGTGAGGGGCCTTATCGGGTAGCCTTCAACCTCCGCCCTGAGTCGTTTCAGAAACGTAGCCAGCGTGATCTTGCTTTCTCTTGCGTCTGCTCTCGACCTGATCGATAGCTCCCTAGTCTTGATCTCTTTTTCCCCGTAGATAATCGTGTATGGAATCCAACTTAGCTCCGCATCGCGCACCTTGCTCTGCATGGTATCGTCTCGATCGTCGAGGTCAGCTCGGATCCCTGCCTTCTCCAATGTACCGAGCAATTTCATTCCCTGTTTCACAAAGTGATTCCCGATTGGGATAATTCGAACCTGCGCAGGGGAGATCCAGACGGGGAGCATTGGCTTCTTGCCCTGCCTTTCCAGGCGAACCGCGGAGTCCAGAAGGGTGAATAGGTATCTTTCCAGTCCGCCTATCACTGCGGTGTGAATGATGACCGGGAATTGCTTTTCCCCCTTCTCATCCGTGTATGATATGCCGAATCGTTTCGCGTTGCCAATGTCTATCTGGAATGTTCCAATCTCCCTCGGTCTATCCAGGTCGTCGATGATGTTGTACTCCACGTTGAGCACCCAGTAGTACAATCCCTCTGGGACGAAGTTGAGCAGTATTGGCTTCTTCTCTACCTTTACCAGTTCCAGGAAAGAGTCTTTGTTTGCTTCGAAGAATGATCGTGTGGTGTTGTAGAGCGATACGTATTCTCTGTTCAGCTTCCTGATCTCTTCGTAGATGGCTCGGTGAATCTTGTCTCCGATTCGAATGGCTTCTCCGACGCTTTTGAGGTAGATGTGCAGATCCGGCATCAGGAACTTTCGGAGCCTGAAAGAAAGCAGCAGCTCGCCGCTCTGTTCCATCCTGTAGCTGTCCGCAACCTCAAAGGTTCCAAAAGGCAACGTCTTGTAGCTTAGAGTCCAGTCTTTGACCATTGAGAATTGCTGAAAGCATGCCGCGTATCGGAGAACGAATGTTCTCTCGTCCACCTTTACCTCATAGGCTCTTGACCCGAAAAGCTGAAGATGTTCTTTTATCGGATTGACCGCAACATCGAACATGTTAGTCCCCTTCACATTCAGTATCGGAATACCGATTCGTCTGATTACCTGTCCCGCATACTCCGCGAGGAGGTCCATGATAAGGTTGGACTCCGGTCCGAACCTCATCTGGCCAACGTCCGCGAAGGATTCCCATTCAATCCCGAATCGACGGGCATAGTCGAGGAAATGTGGTTCGCCTCCTGTGAGTCCCTTCTTGAGGGCTTCTTTCTCGACTAGAGACTTGAATTCCGAGTCATGCGGCTTGAATTCGAAATCTTCAGGCGAGTGTAGCTTTCCCTCTTGGTCCATGATGACATATTCCGTCTTGACCGGGGAGGCCGCCTGTCGTGACTTCGTGTCAACTGTTATGGTCCTAGACAATTCGGAGAGAGGGTGTCCCTTGGCTGTTATCGTGAAGCTCTTGTACCATCCAAAGGGACTCCTCGTAACCTCATAGCCCTTCTTCACAAGTTTTTCCTCCAAGGCCTTGAGGATTGATATCGCTGGTTCGCGGGAGGCCAAGCTCGTAGATAGATGGGCGTACGGGTACACCATCACCTTCTTTGTTTTCAGCCATCCTAGGACCTCTTCAACAGACGATGCTGCGTTAGTCGCAATCTGTTCGGGATCCTGTTCGTCATTCTTCTCCACTGTCGAGAAGACGACCAGCCCGTTTTCAAGGGCTCCCTTCTTGTGTGACTCATCTAGAGGCTCGGGTTCTCTGACAGCCTTCTCTCGGGCTTCGTATTCGAATCGATCCGCGTGTATCAGGAGAAGTCTCATCGTTTCATCCTCCACTGATCGATCTGTTTGTCTTTTCTGAGTTTCTTCTTGAGTTCTTTGTAGTGGATCTTACAGAGATAGCCGCGGCCTGAGGCAGAGGCCTTCAAACCGGCCCTCGAGATCTCCTCCAGTGAGATGGAACGTACTGCGTCTTCTTTGCATCCAACAATAGAGCATTTGACGCCCTTAGCGACCTTACCCAACCGTAGCGACCTGCGTCATCGCATCGGTGCACCCTAAAAGAAGGTTTTGTGAAGCGAATGACAATACTCTAATGCCGGTTTCAAAGGGGATTTTCCAAGCATATGCTCTCGAAAATACAGTACCTTGTTGAAGGGCATTTTCAGCGGGCCGCGGGAGTGTTCAACAAGGTTGGACTCGCTCCAAACTCGGTTACGGGAGTCGGTTTTCTATTGACCTTGGTTGCATCCCTGTTTTACTCAACAGGCTTTGGTTCTGTATGGTTAGTCTCTGGGGCTGTCTTGGTACTGTTAGTTGGCGCCTACTTCGACGCGGTAGATGGCGCCATGGCTAGACGGTATCATCAGATTTCCAAAATGGGAGGAATACTGGATAGCGTTTTGGATCGCGTGGGTGAGATAGCACTCTACGCGGGTCTTGCGATCGGAAATCTGGTCCCGGGATGGTTGTCTCTATGGGCGCTATCCGCGTCGTTGATGGTGAGCTACGTTAGGGCTCGGGTCGATGGTGAGGGTGTAAAGTTGAAGGGAGTTGGACTGGCTGAGCGTCCAGAGAGGCTCTTGATTCTGCTCATTTCAACAATCTTGGCCGCGTTCAATACTTTGGCGTTGGAGTTCGGGGTTGTGCTAGTCGCACTATTGTCCACGGTAACTGTGGTCGAGCGTCTCTACAGAACTCGAGTCGTACTCTCAATCTCTGTGAGAGACTCAGTTTAGAGGCGTCTGTCTTCTGCAGACCTGACTTTGGAGACTCCGAAATGCACAGCGCAGGAAACGCAGAGGTTCTTCAAGACTCTCTGCCGGGCGATATATGCTCCTCGAGCTCTCAGTTCCTTTGCCAGCGATGGCTCAACCAGGGACACCCAGCTAGTCACCCGCTTAACTTTGTCTCGTGGAGTGAGCATTCCGCAGTTGGCACATTGGACCAGCTCGCTTCTTCCCTTGCCGCCTTTACTTCGTCCCCTAGAGCGTCTTTTCTTAGGCACTATCTAACAATCCTACCCTTCAAAGGGTACCTTGAGTACATAATCTCTTCCCAGACCGTAGTTTCAGGTCTGCAAGGAGCTGAGCCTTGAGGATCGGTGTCTACGGCAACCTTACACTCGACGAGCTAGATCTAAACGGGGAACAATTAGTCCGACCAGGAGGCTCCGCGCTGTACTCGTCCCTTGCAGCCGCCTACCTCGGTGCAAGAGTGTCAATTTTCTCGAGCATAGGTCGCGACTATCCGAAGAACATCCTTTCTTCGATTAGTAGCAATCTTATAGATCTTGCCGGCGTCAAGAAGTTCGACGGCCTTACTACTCGTTTCAGAATATCCTACGGGGCTAACTCACGTAGGTTGGAAGTGGTTCATCCCGGCCAAAGACTCAAGCCCGGTCGCATCCTCAGATCGCTCCAAGCAATTCACTTAGGACCAGTATTCAATGAACTAGGACTCGACGCTCTAACATACGCTCGTAGACACTCAGAATTCCTCACATTGGACGTACAAGGGCTCTTGCGGACTGTGGGGCCAGACGGGTTTGTTCGCCTGGTAAGAAAAAATGTCAATCCATTCTTGTCGAAGTGCAACCTTGTGAAGGCGACAGAGGAGGAAGCTCGCGTCATGGCTCCGGCTCCGACCATTGTTGACACGGCGAGGAGGCTATTGCGCAAGGGAGCTCAATACGCAATACTCACCCGGGGTCGATCAGGTTCTCTTCTAGTGAAAAAGTATGGCGGTGCTTTCCGTATTCCATCGGTTCCGGAGCGCAGGGTGGTTGATCTGACTGGGGCAGGAGATATTTTCACCGGTAGTTGGCTTGCAACTTTCATGTTTGTCGAGGATGCTCTTTGGGCCGCAGCGGTTGGTGCAGCCTTTGCCTCTCTATCGGTACGAGGCACTGGGGTGTCGAAGTTCCGGTTTGATAGAGGAGAACTTTTCCGGCGCGCCTCGTGGGTTTATGAGAACTCGAGACTCGTCAAGGGCTAGTAGGAGCGCGCGAAATAGACCTCGTTCGAACCGTCTGCCCCGCAGTACACGCAATTGCCCTTACGTGCCGTCTTCATAGGCACCACTCGCACCGTAGCCCCGGTCTCGATTTTGATCTTTTCCTCACAAGAGTCGTCGGAGAGAAACGCTTTGATGAATCCTCCTTTTCCTTCCAGGACCTTCTTGAACGACTGCATATTCGATACTGTCGTTGTAAGGCCGTCAAGAGAATTCTTTGCTCTTTCGTAAAGGTGGTTCTGGATCTCGTCGAGAATCGCGTTGATCTTAGTCTTGGCCTCTAATCGATTGACCGCGATCTTCTCTCTCGTGTCGCGCCTGACGACAGTAACCTGTTTTGCCTGAACATCTTTGGGTCCAATCTCGACGCGGAGGGGAACGCCTTTCATTTCCCATTCATGATATTTCCAGCCAGGGGTGTACTGGGTTCGATCGTCGACGAGAGTTCTAATCCCGCTCTGTTCGAGCTGGTTGGAGAGATGTTTTACTTCTTCGGAAATATCTTTCTCACCGGTCTCTTTGTAGAAGATTGGAATGATTACGACCTGTGTGGGGGCTATTCTAGGGGGGAGGATTAGTCCTCGGTCATCGCCATGGCTAAGGATCGTGGCTCCGATGAGTCGCCACGATATTCCCCAAGACGTCGTCCAGCCGTAGTGCTCCTTCTCATCCTTTCCAAGGTATTTGATCTCGAAGGGTATGGAAAATTTCTGGCCTAGGTGATGTGAAGTTCCCATCTGTAAGGCCTTGCCGTCAGGCATCATTGCCTCCATTGTCGTCGTGTAGACTGCGCCCCTGAACTTTTCTCTCTCCGTCTTTTTGCCGACAAGAATCGGAATCGCTAACTCCTCTTCGACCAGCTTTGTGTAGATGTCTAGTATCGTTATCACTTCTTCCTCTGCCTCTTCCTCTGTTTCATGTACTGTGTGTCCTTCTTGCCATAGGAATTCGGTTGTTCGCAGAAACGGCCGGGTGGACGTTATCTCGGCTCTCACCACGGAGTTCCATACGTTGATGAGGATGGGTAGGTCTCGCCAGCTCTTCACCCATTTACTGTAAGACTCGTAGATAATGGTCTCGGAGGTCGGTCTCACCGCCAGCTTCTCGGCAAGCTCTGAATCTCCAGAGTGCGTGACCCAGAAGACCTCGGGGGTGAAACCTGCAAAATGTTCGGTTTCCGTCTTGAGCAGTCGTTCGGGTATGAGCAGGGGGAAGTATGCGTTCTTGTGTCCAATTGCCTTGATTTTCTTGTCAAAATCCTCTTTGATTTTTTCCCAGATAGAGTAGCCGTAGGGCATTAGGACCATGAAGCCTTTCGCGCTTGAATAGTCCGCCAATTGTGCCTTAGTGACTACTTGCGTATACCATTCCGAGAGGTCCAGGTCTTTCTTTACAGTAATCCCTAGGTCTTTACCGCTCATTGGGAAAATCTCCGGACAGAATACACACAGGAACCGTTACGGAGCAATAGGTGATTCTGGAAGTAAATCGCCCATTTCTGAACCCTCAGCAGCAACCGGTCGAAATGTTTGCGACGGTATTTAGTCTTTCTTTTCCACGGCCCCAAAAGTGTACAGATTCGAAACGCAAAACCCTAACCTAGGGTCCCATTTGTTCCTCCCACAAACCCTTATTCCGATACGGCTTTTCGGTCGCGTTTGTGAGTGTAAAGAACTATCGCCGACACTGTGCTCTTCACGCCGGGTATCCTTAGGATCTTATTCTTGAGAACTTCGCGGAAGGCGAGTATGCTTTCCGTTCTCAGCAAGCAGACAATGTCGTATTCACCGGTGACCTCGTAGACATCGGTGATGTCTGTAAGCTTCACTAGGCTGTTGGTGACTTTTTCCAGTTCTGTAGACTCGACGAACAGGTTGAGGATGACTATGACTTCGTTCGGCAGGGATATCCCCCGGACTCGGGCCAGGCTCTTTTCGAACCTCTAATAAAGAAGCCGGTTTTGCCGAAAGGTCAACTTTTAGCTACAGGAGAAAGCCTTGGGAGTCGCTGGCTTTCCCGATGCGTGTTTTTGTCGACCTTCAGATTCACAGTCCTTACAGCAGGGCCACAAGCAAGAACATGAACCTGAAAGAAGTCGCCCGCTTCGCCTCGATGAAAGGACTGAACGTTGTTGGAACGGGCGATTTCACTCACCCTGATTGGAGGAAGGAAGTTCGGAGGGAACTTCACGATGTCACGGACTCCGGATTGTACCAGCTCAGGGATGGTACGTTCCAAGCCCAGTATATGATCACCGGAGAAGTTAACACCACCTTCTCATTCGGCGATAAGTCGCGACGAATACACCATTGTGTGCTTGCTCCCTCGATAGAGTCAGCGGACGCGGTAAGCGATCGACTGGCGAACTACGGGAACCTGTCAAGCGATGGTAGGCCAACACTCCGAGCTACCGCTCCGGAGCTTGTGGATGAGGTGCTTGAAGCCGACGGACAATGCGTAATCTTTCCTGCTCACGCATGGACCCCCTGGTTCAGCCTCTTCGGCGCTGTCAGCGGCTTCGACAGCCTCGTCGACTGCTATCAGGAGAGATCTGACAGAATTTTCGCGCTAGAAACAGGCATGTCCTGCTACGACTACCAGACTGAGGCCCTCACAAGTGGTGGCTGGAAGAAAATTCATGAAATAGAATATGATGATGAGGTCTGCACTCTGAACACGGAATCCGAAGCAATTGAGTTTCAGAAACCGCAGGGAATATTCGTGTATGACTACAACGGGGCTATGTACAAACTGAAGACTCAACGAGTGGATTTGCTGGTGACACCGAATCATAAGTTGGTATACCGGCCTTGTGACTTCAGACTTGAAAAGGCCCTTAGGATGGATCAAGCGCGAATTTTGCTTGGCAGGTCCAAACGCTTCAAGAAGGACGGAATATGGAGGGGAAGGGAAGACGATAGCTTTCTCTTGCCCAGCACTGAGAGTAAGCATGGCAGTCGACACTATTCTGGAAGCAGAATTATCCGAGAGAAGAGCGTCCCCATGATACCTTGGCTCAAGTTCTTCGGGTTTTGGATTGCTGAGGGATGGGTTACTAGATCCAAGGGGGAATATTCGGTTTACCTTTCCAATCGCGAAATGAAGCTTCTTACCCAGTTGAAACAGATTCTGAAGACATTTGGATACAATCCCATTATCGCAAAGGATAGGAACGGATACCGACTTGGAGTGCGAGATGTTCAACTCTTTCACTATCTTCAACAATTCTCCGGGGCAAGCAACAAGTTCGTTCCGGATAACATCAAGATTCTTTCGGCGAGGCTCCTGAGAATCTTCTTTGAATGGTACATCAAAGGAGACGGTCATAGATATGGTAGGAAGGGGAGGGGTTTGTCTGCAACTACAATTTCCTTGCGTCTTCGAGACGATCTACAAGAAATCGCTCTGAAGCTGGGAATGTCGGCATACTTCAAACTCCATAGGGAGAAGGACACCCTATTGTCTTCGCTCTCACAAGAGAAACACTATCGGCAGAGCGAAGATTCATGGAATGTCTATTTCATAAGAAAGAATGAGCCCGCTGTAATCCCCTCCATGATCAAGGCCCGCGGCCATACGGAGGACTGGGTGTCCTATGAGGGCATCGTTTCATGCGTAAGCGTACCAAACAAGACCGTCTATGTGAGAAGAAACGGAGTACCAGTCTGGTCCGGCAATTCGGATCCCCCGATGAACTGGCGTCTATCTCAACTCGACCGTCTTTGTCTCGTTTCCAATTCCGACGCGCACTCAGCGTGGCCATGGCGGTTGGGAAGAGAGGCGAACGTGTTCGATTTCGATCACGTCACCTATCACAGTCTCGTTGACGCGGTCAAAGAGAAAGATCCTAAACGGTTCTTGTTCACGATAGAGACCTCGCCGGCATATGGCAAATATCACTGGACTGGCCATCGTGAATGTAAAGTCTCAATGTCCGGGAAGGAGGCTCGACGGCTGAATGATAAGTGTCCCCGGTGTGGAAAGAAAATGACACGAGGCGTCGAAGAACGAATAGAAGAACTCGCAGATCGCCCGGAAGACTATGTGCCGAAGAATGCCATAGCGTATCGCCATTTGCTCCCCCTCTCTGAGATTATCGCCCTTGTGAGTGGAGACGTCAATCCCGGATCGACGAAAGTCTGGGACCAGTACAAGATGCTTGTTGGAAAATTCGGCTCAGAATATTCCGTCATGCTAGATGTGCCAGAGGGTCAATTGCAGTCAGTTGTGGGACCAGAGGTCTCTGGTGCAATTCTTCGCGTGCGCAATGACGATATCTATGTCGAACCAGGTTACGACGGGGTCTACGGAAAACTTGACCTCACCAAGCCCGCTCCAATCAAGAAATCTCCCTCTTTGGGACTTGAACACTTTGTCTAGTTGGACTTGATCTTCAGCTTCTTAGGTAGATACTCATCAACGATGTAGGTGAGCCCATACCGGCTGAATGCTTCTTGCTCCGATTTCTTCTTGACCTTCCGGAAAGTATCAATCTCTCTCTGCCATAGTCCACCGGCATAGCGAGGATCTTTCTCGAGCTCGTTCAATCTTTTGACATCCAGGTCCGTCAGTGGATCGCTGGGAAGTTTGTAGTCGACAATATCTGTGGCCCAGACCCCACCCCAGATTGCGTCCGGAGTGTTCAGCTCGCGAAGATGGGCTGCATTGGCTGATCCAGAAATGATGACCATGGCAATGTGCATTCCCCATGGATCTCCGTCCGTGAATATGTAGACTGGGATGTCTAACTCCTGGTTGAGCCTGCGGAGTAGAAACCTTGTTGCTCTCGGCGCTTGTCCCGCGGTGTGGATAAGCACTGCTTTGAAACGCTGGTGCACGCGTTCTTCTATGAACCTAGTGAACAAGCCACCTTTCTCAATCGCAATTACTTTGTCGACTTTCTTACTGTCAGGCTGGATGAACTCCGATGTTGTCAGAGCAGGTCCAATCATGACTCCGTCAGGGTGAGAAGCTAGGTTTAGCCGACGTCCTTCGTATCCGGGAACCGTGTACTCGATTGTCAGGTCTCCGAATATCGCGCTTCTCTCTTCGGGATAGACGTTGAAGTCTTCTCTTGAGTATCCCGTCACTGTTTCCAGGTCGGTGATGAGGTTGTCGCTCTCTTGTTGGTCCTGAAAGTCCATCTCGTACGCTTGGGCCGAGTAGAACACGTCTCTCAACGTGCTGGTCTTGTTTTGCTCTGTAAGCTCGTCGGCGAACATGGCCGTCCAGAGAAGTTGCGTGAAGGGCCGAAGGTGCCTAACGTTTCGAGCGCTCCTCTTGACCGTTCTCTTTCCCAGGATGTACTGTCTTGTCTTGGAGTCGTAGAGTATGTTGGCGATGGATCGGCTTGGCATGCGGAAGGTTGGGAATTCTTTCTTGTTGAGTTGAGTGTAGACTTGTCCGCCAAGGTCCCGCATCGCTGATAGGACCTTTTCTTTCCGTTCTTTGATTACGCCTTTACTCTTGCTCTTCTTCCTCTTCTGCACCATACTTGATCACTCCTTTGAGCAGCGGCTTGATGTCTGGCTCCTTCTTCTCTTTGGCGAGCTTTGTCGAGAATTGGGCAACTTTCGGCAGATACTTCTCGAATACATCGAGACGTCTCTTCTCTTGGGTAAGGTGTTCGCGCTTTGATAGATACAGCCTGAGGTTTCGACCAACTTCTCGAATTGCGTTTAGGATCTCGTGTTCGACTTCAGGCCTATCGGCTATGAACTCTTTGCCAACGGTCTTGTAGGGAATCTTGGTGCTACAGACGTGTACGAAGACCGCTAACGGGGTTTCGCCGGGGATCACTTTGTAATTCCGCCAATCAATCTCGGTATCGACGACCTTCCATGATACGTCGCTCGCCTCGTCGAAAAGTAGGGGGATCTTGTTTGCGAATCTGAAGAGTAGAATCTTGCCTTGCATTTCGATTTGCTTGGAGCTTGCCAGCCCGACCTCTATGATGAAGGGAAAGCCAGCGTAGGTTGCAGGGCGTCTTTGGAGAGTGGTAACGAAGGCTGAGCCCGTCTCAATTTCCTGATCTGTTATTCCCAGTTCTTTCTTTATTCCAGTCTCCAGCAAGTTTTCGCCGAGGGGTGAGAGGCATGTTGGATCTGGGGAGAGAAAGCCGTCGTAGTTCTTCATTGCGTTCACTAGTTTGACCATGTCCTGCCCAGAGAGGTTCCTAGGGTTCTTCTTTTGTCCAAGGCTCGCGAACTGGAGGAATTTGCGAGCAGTCGTCTCCCCTATTCTCTGGAAATTCTTTCGCATGAACTCCTGCACGCTCTTAGCGTTGGTTAGTTTGAGCATTCTCTGGACGGTTTCAACATCTACTCCATGAGGATGTGGCGAGGTCTCTGTAGGTGCGGGTGGTACCTTTGTCGTGCCGCGGAGGAACTTGTAGAGTCTTCCTCTCGGATCTACGAATGTGATGTTGGCGTAGGGAACTATGATGGCTGTCTGTTTGAAGTATTCGAGAATCCTGGGCATCGCCCGTGAGTAGTCGGCTTCTGTTTTGAACTCGATAATTGTGCCCTGCCAGTGAGGCTTGTTGGTTCGGGTCTTGTTCTTGACAATTACGGGTTTGTTCTGTTGGATATCTATGCGAAGAACTACCTCGGCTATGCGAGATTTTGATCCGGTGCTAGAGGTTATGGCTGCTTCGGAGTGTGTGGTAATCTGCCCATAGAGCAGGGCCATCTTTCCCCCGAGACCAAAAGTGCCTCTTGTCTGTCGGAGCTTATACTTCGAACCGTAGAGGACCTGACCAAAGGCGGATGGGATGACGTTTGCTGGTATTCCTATTCCATTGTCTTCGACCCTCACAATGTAAGTTCCTGGCCCATCCAGGGGCCCGGATTCGTGGGATAATCGCACATAGATGTCAGGAGGAATTCCACCTGTCTCACAGGCGTCGAGGGAATTCTCCACGAGCTCACGAATCGTTGAGTATATGGATCTCGACGGGCTTGTGAACCCTGCGATGTCTCGGTTGCGATAGAAGAAGTCGGCGGCGCTTATTTCTTGGAAGACCTCGGCCACTGTCATAGGGCCCAGTCCGCGAGGTCCGTTTTGATCATGGTTTCTTTGCTGTGGGCACTTGGCCTTCCCACAGTCCTAAAGCTTTCTCCTTCTTGATTTCCTGTCGTCTTCTTCTTAGGAACTTGTATACTGTTCCGTGTTGTCGGCCCTTGATCAGTTTTTCTAGCGCATCTTTGGCCATAGAAACTGCTTCATAGCCACCGATTATCGATACTGTGTGTCCGCTGACGGAGATTGCAGCTCCCGTTAGTTCTTCGAGAATTCTCCTAGTTTTTCCTTCTTTGCCAATGATTCGGCCATCAACTCTTCGAATCTCTGCTTCATTCTTGCCGAAAAAGTCGTGAAGATCGATAATGTCCAGTGCGGTGTCCTCGTTGAAGAGTCTGAAGGCTCGTTCTGGAGAAAAACCTCTTCCAATCGCGAGAACGATGTCTTTTGCTTGAAGGGCTCCTGAGGGATCGGGCGCATTCGGCTTCACTCCAATTTCGACAGCGCCGGAAGGGCTGTCTATTTTGAGATCCACGAACAGCCTCTCTTCGATGGTTGACTTCACGGTTCCGCCGAGGCCAACAAGTACTCCTACCCTGTCCTTCGGAATCATGGCCGTCATTCTCGTCTCAGCCAATTGTTATCGAGCTCCTATGATCCTCTTTGGAGATTGCGTTCTGACGTTCAGGCCGGCAAAATAGTGATTGATGTTCTCGATATCTCTTTCGAGGAATGCTCGAGCCTCAGGGTGCTCCGTTGTCACTGCTTGCCCGAAGTCAATCAGGACCGGGTATCCGTCTGGTATCATGATATTGTACTCGCTAAGGTCGCCGTGGACGAGTTTCGCTTTATCGTACAGTTGCTTGATTAACTCGATGATTTTCTTGTACCAATCCGCTGCGGCCTGAAGCCTCACTTCCCTAAGGACTGGAGCCGGGACTCCGTCTTTCCCGATAAATCCGAGAATCAGAACGTTCTTCTCCACATGGATTGGCTTCGGAACGGATATTCCTGCCTGATCTGCCAGCTCGAGGTTCTTGAACTCTTTCGACGCCCATTGGTCAACAAGAGATATCGTATCATGGGGAACATCCTTGAACCGAGGATCTCCCTGGATGTACTTCAATCGGCCGTGTCGGAATATGTTGGATGTGGTGAGGAAGATCTTCACAGCTACTTCCTTGTCCTTCGTGTCGATCCCATGATAGATCTTGCTCTCCTTTCCCGATTTCATAGCACCATGAAGTTCTTTCAAGATACCAGTATTCAGCATCTTGAGAACCGTCATTATTGTTCGTCGATCAAAGACCTCTTCGAGCGATTCTGTGTCCTCACTCCACTTTATCCTCACCCTGCGTTCTCTGTCGTACCGGACCTCGCGCCGTCGAACATTCTCGTCGACCTTGTCGCTCAAACATAGCCAGCTTTTCTAGATAGTCCTACGAGGAGATCTACCGCATTACAAATTGATTAGTTCGGCATTCGATCCGAGTCGGTCCGTTCTCGAATGGACCCATTCCGATCCGTTGAATTGAATTGGCACGCGCATCGCGGATCTCCCTCCGAACCTGTGTCGCTATCAACACGTTAGCTTGTCCTGATCAATACATGATATTGTCATATTCTTCCCCGGAAGCCATTTTCGAAGCTATTGCAAAGTCTTAAATTAACTACGAGGCGCAAATTAGCCCTTCTAACGAGATACCTTGGCAGAAGAGAAGTTATTCGTCCGAAAAGCAACGGGACTCGTCCGTGAAATAGGAGCCGTAACCGCTGTAATTATTGTCCTGGCTAACACGATAGGACTCGGTTGGCAAAAGAGGGTCTTCCAGTATACGGGTAAAGCACCGCTTCCCGAAAACATGTACTTTGCAGGTATTCCGCCTATGGCGATGGCTTTCATCATCGGCGGCATCGCGATACTGCTCTCGGTCTTGGCGGTTTCGGTTCTTTCCGCAGCGATGCCCCGTTCAGGTGGCGGCTATGTCGTGATATCCCGAGTCCTGGGACCTGTGTGGGGTTTTCTGGGCGCTTGGCTCGAGTTTCTTAGTATTGCATGGTCTTTCGGAATCATTGCGGTGGCGGTCTTTGAAGGGCTCTACTTCATCATGGGTCCAATAGCATTCGGACTAAATTTCACGACACCGGGTGGTATTCCACAGGATGTTTTCCTGTTCTTGGTCGGCATCGTTCTTGTCGTGGTGTTCACCGTCATAGGCGTGTTCGGCATCAAACTCACAGGGTTGCTTCTACAGGGGATGTTTTGGATTCCTGCAGTGTTGACTTTCTACGTTTTTGGCCTTCTCAGTCAAGCTACCACCGCAAATGTTCAGCTCGGTATGACGAATGTCCTTGGACATGCTCCTGGCGACTATGTGACTGCGGCATTGAACCAGGGGCTGGATGCCAAGGGTATGAGTGCAGGAGGGTATGTCGGGGCAGTTCAAACGGCCCTGATCGGTGCCTATTTTGCCTACATAGGCTATGCCGCGTCGACATTTGTTGCTGGCGAGATAAAAGAGGCGAACAAGTCCCTCCCCAGAACTCTGATTCTGGCTTCGCTTCTCATCATCGCTCTCTACGTGAGCATTTCTTTGGTGGCAGCCAACGCTATCAAGGGTATTGCACCAGCGACCGTCAATGGGAACACGTACTCTTTGCTTTCGGCATGGAGCTACCTATCATATGGAGGAGGAAGCCTATCACCTGGCCTTCCAAACGTATCTCTCTGGACGACAACATTAGCTGGATTGACCGGCAATGCAATCGGTTTGGGAGGGGCTAACTTCTTGCTCGTTGTCTTCGGGGTCCTCTGGATCGCTAACGACATTCCCCCATTTATTCTAACAGGATCTAGGATACTTTTTGCAATGTCTTTTGATCGCGTCCTCCCAACACGTCTCTCTAATATCAACGACCGGTTCCATTCGCCAATTAACGCTGTGATCATAACAGGCGTCATCGCAATCCTTGGATGCTTCTCTGAGTCACAGATCTTGGATGTAGGACATACTCTAAACCAGGGCGGAAATACGCTGATCAGCAACGTTCTTGGTAGCGGAGGTGGAGTCCAGATTACAGATTTCTACGACTCCTTCTTCTTCACCCTATTTACCCTCTCGTTGGTCATCCTACCCTTGAGGGCGAGCAGACGTCAGATTTTCGAAACCGCGCCCTACAAACCCGGCGGGAAATGGGGAATGGTCCTCATCGGTATAGGAGGATTTGCCGCCAATCTGGTGGTGGACTACTTCTTCGCCGTCGCGCCAGGAGGCGACTTTGGGCTTGGCTCCATAAACTGGTCGTCGCCTACACTATTCAGTGATCTATTTGCGGTGATCTTCACAATCATTGTGGCCGTTCTAGGGATAGTCGTCTTCTTCGTTCATAGGAACCGTCGCGGCATCAATTACTCGACGATCTTCGCCCAAATCCCACCCGAATAGCAAATAGGGGGAGGTTTCTCCGTCGAGAAGGCCTTCCCCGAGGCGATGATCCATCCTCGTTCGACACGTGATTGGTGGCGCAGAAAGCGGGGATCTTCTTATGTGCAACGATTGTTCCCAAATCTAGAGCTTGAAGTCATCAACTCCGAGCGAATCTGCAGTAGATCTATTCGAGTCAAGGCTGATTCGAGGCGGTACTCGTCTAATAGCTGACCTAACAGAGTTTTTCAGGGACTACCGAGTTGACGACACCACTTTCACTATCTATGCCAAAGGAGCTACTAGAAACAAGGGCTTCCTCTTGTCTAGATTTCTTGCCTGGACCGTTCTTCCAAACTATTCTGTTTCGCTGTTCTGCGTAGATGAAGGAAGTGCCCTTCTCACAACTGAGAAGGTCCGGAAAAGCGTAGATACCGTAGCGAGGATCATAAAGGATGAGGATCTGAAGTGGGCGTGGCTGGTTTTCTTCTCCGACAGGGATTTCCCACCTCCGATTGTGTCATTCATCTCGAGGTATGATAAGAGGGAGCTCGGACTTGCAGCGGCAAGCACATCTTCTCGTCAGGTTGTCCTGAGCAATAATCAAGTTGGACGCAGCATAGGAAAACAATTGAAACTAAGAAAAACCATAGGGTCAAACCGTACATGGAAAAACTAACCAAGACCCAAGTTTCGATTCTTGCATCGTATAGCATGCCCTTGGTTCTTCTCTCATCGTTCGCGATCAACGCTCTATTGGTCACCTTCCACATTTCTGGGGGAACCCTGAGGCTTGTGCTTCTCGCAGGATCGTTTCCCATCGGCTTCGTACTTGGTCGTCTAATCTATACCCGACGGTCTCATGTTGAAATCCAATTCGACAATTCCAGCTTTCGTGTGATCAAGGGATCGAAGGAAGTTGTAACCGGTTTTTGGAGGAACTATAGGATGGTGTCCCTCGTACTTGATCAGTTTGGGAAGCCAAACCTTCGACTCTATAAGACGAAAGGAGGCGATCATGTGGATCTGCCGATCTCACGCACCAACGCAGAACCTCAGCGATTTCGAGACTATGCCCAGTCCCTCGTGGATGGCCGAAGTCCAAGAGGAGCTAGCCTTCAAGCCGCTGAAGTCGCTTAGCTTTTCCACCCTCTAACTCGATAATGTAGGCCTTGAGGATGCCTTCTGAATACTCGCTTCCGGGATTGATGCATTGGGTCCTACCGATCTTCACGAGACCGGGGCTCTCGTGTATGTGGCCGTGAAGCCCTAAGAGGGGTTGGTACTTTTCGATGACTTTACGAACTGATGTGGATCCCACTGGAATGAATGCGGGTCTTCCTCCCTCATAGACTGGCCGGAGCGTGGCGTCAAGTTTCGGAGCCATGTCAATGGTGGAATTGTAAGGGGGCACGTGAAAGCAGAAGCACGATGTCTCAACAGACTTCAGTTGTGATACTGTTTTCTCCAATTTTTCCAAGAGTTGTTCTTCAGTGCATTCTCGTGGGCTGTGCCATGGAGTTGGATTTGACCAACCAACGCATGCCCCCTCGTGGAGATCATCGAAATGGACAACCGATTCCTCTGCAAAGACTACATTCGCAGAATTCTTTAGAACATCGTCGAGAACGAACTTATCGTCATTTCCCGGATGTATGATGACCTTTGCATCCGGAGCTTTCTTTGAGATTAGAGCAAGCCAGTCTCTTACCATCTCGACCTCCAAGTCCTCGAAGACCTTTTCGACATACTCTTGATCATGGCTTAGCTTTTCGACCTCGGTACTTGAACAAACATAGGGGAGGTAACAGTGTTGGCGAATTTGCTTCTTGAGGTCGGGAAGACCCTCCTCCGAAATTTTCATCTGTTTGCCCAAGAAGTTAGCTGTGTAACCAACTTCAGGCTCACGTACAATGGGGATCATGACTTTGCTCGTCATGTCTCCACCCATCAACAGAACATTCGCCTTGAACATAGAGGCGGAGTTCAGAAACTTTCTCCAAACTACGTCACTTCCGTGAAAGTCTGAGGAGAAAATTATTCTGGTCCTGGGCAAACTTAAGGAAAGGAGATCTCTAACCCTTTAAATTGTCTAGGGTAGTTGTTAGCGTACTATCCCGGGTTCTACGAAATTTAAGTACGGAACAAGACCAGTCTCCCTTGCATAGGGTGGAAGAAGCTACCTACTCATGCTCTCCGCAATATCTGACGAAGCAAAACGGATACTGGACGAGGCAAGGAACAGGGGAATAATTCTAAGACTATTAGGCGGAGTTGCAGTAAAGTATCATTGTCCTAGTGCAACGCACAGGTCACTTCAGAGATCTTATCCTGACCTGGATTTCTTTGGAAAAGGAAAGCAAGGGCGGGAAATCAGGAAGCTTCTCCTGGATCTGGGGTATGAGTCCAATCAACGGTTCAACGCGCTCCACGGCACCACGAGGTTGATCTTCGAAGACGCGAAGAATCAGAGGGTCGTAGACATTTTCCTTGATGTTTTTAGAATGTGCCATACGCTTCATCTCGGAGACAGGCTTACACTTGATGACTATACTATACCTATCTCCGACTTGTTGTTGACGAAACTCCAGGTTGTAGAAATTAACGAGAAGGACATCCGTGACCTAATCGCGATTCTAAAGGATCATGATGTAGTCGATCATGCGGCTTCTGGGGATAGGGAGGGGATTGATGCTGGTTACGTCTCGTCTTTGTGTGCAGACGATTGGGGATTATGCAAGACCCTCTCTCTAACACTAAGGAAGCTCCTGACCTTTCTTCAGAAATACGAACTAGAACCCGAAGCCAAAGAGATCCTCGAAACACGAATCAACAAGCTCCTCCACGCGATTGAAACAGTCCCGAAATCGTTCAAATGGAAACTGCGTGACAAGGTCGGGGAAAAGAAGCGCTGGTATGATCTCCCAGAGGTACCCATACGAACGCAGTCAGTCTCGTCAGCCTGACAATTGAAGGTTGAAGGGTTTACCCTCTCTCAAGACTTGAGGCGGCGCGTTCTCTCTCCACTTGTTCAGCCAAGACAGTTCGTCTCTCTGCTCCCGCAAATCGTCGGGAAGCAGCTGGGGTATCTCGTCCATGATTGGATACCAACGGCCGCACTCTGAACACACAAGTAATCCTTCGACGATCTCGTCCTTCTCTTCGAACACATGTAGATCCAGCGGGTAATGCTTGTCGATCGGACAAGCGAGGATATCCATCAGCCGTCTTTTCATCGCTACTCTGGATCTTCTATGTCTAAGCCTTCCGGGATAAGGGTAACTATGAGGGTGGTTTGAATTCTTCAGAATCAGGTGTTGAGTTGGTTTTCTTCTTCTGAGGCAAGAGGATTTCTATGGTCGTCCTGTTGCGAGATAAGTGAATCCGACTTCCTCGCTCTCGCTCCTAGTTCGGAGATTTCTTGTATCGAACAGGATGGGATTACTACGCATGAGGCTTCTTATTTTTGAAAGGTCGAAACTTCGAAACGCGTTGTGTGCTGTTGCTATGATCAATGCGTCCGCGTCGCGGACAGATTCTATTTCGGAGCTGTTGGACTCGTATTCTTTGCCTCCCACAGTCACGCATGGGACGTAAGGGTCAAAGACACGTATCTTCGCTCTGGATTGTTTGAGGAGCTTGAGAAGCTCTAAACTCGGGCTTCTTCGAGTATCTTTGACTTCGCCTTTGTAGGCTAGACCCCATACAACCACGGTGGTGTTTGGCAGACTCTTGTTAACGGCTTTTAGTGCCAAAGCCAGCCGCTCGATTGTATGAACGGGCATCATCTTGTTAACGGCTTTGGACGCAGATACTAGGCGTAGTGGGAATCCGGCCTGTTTTGCTTTGTAAACGAGATAAAACGGGTCCTTCGGAATGCAGTGACCCCCGACTCCAGGACCTGGATAGTGTGGCATGAATCCGAATGGCTTTGTGGCTGCTGCGTTGATCGCTTCGACAAAATCAACGCCCAAGGTTTCATGGAGGACCGCTAACTCGTTTACCAGGGCGATGTTCACGTAGCGGAATATGTTCTCGAGCATCTTTGTTGCTTCTGCGACTGAGGGGCTGCCGACCGTGACGACAGGGGCATCCAGGATTGACTTGTAGAATTCAGCACCTAGGCGAGTCGACTCGTCGTTGATGCCTCCTACCACCTTTGGAATGTTTCTGACCCCGAATTTTGCATTGCCATAGTCAATTCGCTCGGGGGAGTAGACGAGAGCGAAATCTCTGTCAGGTTTCTTTCCACTTCGCTCCAGTAGAGGTTGGAAAATGTCTGTCGTGGTCCCCGGAAAACTTGTACTTTCAACGATAACCAGCTTGAACCCGGAGAGGTTCTTCGACAAGTTCCTTGCGACTGATTTGAGGAACGAGAGGTCTGGTTCCCCTTCGGCGTCAAGAGGAGTTGGTACACATACAATTACTATGTTGGCAGATGAAGCCCCCTCGGATAGGTTCTCTGTGGCGCTGATTGATCCAGCCCTAACAAGCTCGGGTAGATGTCTTTCGCTGTAAGCATCTTCGACATAGCAGACGCCGTTGTTGATCATGGAGACTTTCTCTTTTTCCACATCGACACCCATTACGCCAAAACCAGCCTGGGCAGAAGCAACAGCTAGTGGGACTCCAACATAACCGAGGCCCACAACGCATACTCTAGCCTTCTTTGACCTTATCTTATCCAACAAGGCAACTGCATCGGCGCTCAATGTCCTCTCTCCTTCCCCGCGAGTTCTACCGCGCTAAGAATCTTGGCGACTGGATCTTCCATTTTCGCTAAAAGTTGTTTTCCCTTTTTCTTCTGGCTTTCGAAGGCTTCCGGCTCGTTTAGAATTCGTTGAATATTGGAGGTGATCTCTCGAGGAGACCTAATTGTCTTGACGATGCCGAGCCGCTCCAGATACTGGATGTACAAGGGTTTCGGCCCTGGAAAGCACGAAATCGATGGAATCCCCAATAGTGCAGCCTCCACAGTCATCGTGCCACCCGATCCGACGAAAGCCGACGAATACGAAAGCAGGCTGGTAGCATCAACTATCCTGTCAACCACAGTGACCTTTTCGCCAAATCGCTTCCTTATCACGGGAGCTTGCATTCCATACCTAGTCGAGACAACCACCTGGCATTCCAGTCCTCTCCTCAACAACTCGTCAATAATCGGCCCTACGACAGGTTCCTTGTCGCTCGCTTTCCCCATAAGATAGGACGCGAATGCTTCCTCAGTTCTGAAAACAACAATCGGCCGGTCCTTCTTCAGGCCCAGTTGTCGTAGGACCTTGTCTTTGGGATGATGACGTTTGAGCCAAGCAGCTGGGTCCAGAGCCCTGTAAAGGATGACTTTTCGCATAGGTCCGCCGAACTCTTTCCAGACTGATCGACCGATGATCCATGGACAGCAAAGGAAATTCGTCAAAGGTATTGTCAGCCGGGCTACCATCCAAGAGTGCGGCGAATCATTAGCCGCAACATGGGGAATGCCCAGGCCGAACGCCACCCGAGATGCCTCGACTGAGGAGAAGGAGACCGCTACGCCCGGCTTCCACCTCTGAATCAGATTAGCGAGTTTTGTGATTCTTTCAGCGCTAGCGATGAGTTTTCCAAAGGCCGTTCCCCCGCCGTGGCTTCCTACTACCGAAAATCGCAGCTTCTTCAACCCGAGGGTTTGTTCGGCTTCGCGATAGACACGCGTCGTGATCAATGCCTCATGTCCCCGCCCTTCCAAAGCGCGATACAGCGGCTCGAAGAAGAGTACCTGTTTAGGAGTGAGGACTTCAATCCAGACTTTCATAAGCTATTTTCCGAGCGCCCATCGAAGGCCAACGACAAGTAGATAAAAGATGCAAAGAATTAGGGCCTCCAATTCTTTCCATGAGGAAGGCTCTCGCTATTCGTGTTAACTGGCTATTGACGCCCTCTCGTAGCGACGGCAACTTCTCTTTGTCGGCCTGCTGATATTGTAACAGATTGGTATCAATTCGTTAACCCGCTGAACCGACTATCAGCCTTTCCTCGCAAGATTATGGGTGGTTTCGAACGAACAATCAACATTCCGAATCCAAGATTGCGATCATCGGAAACCAACCAGAAGCACTCTTGCTTTCAACCCTGTTCGCTGAAGCAGGACAACCAAACTACCTCGTAGGGCATTTTGATGAGGCCAAGACCAAAAAAACGGAAACAGGTGGACTCAGCGAGGCAAGATGGTTGCTTGGAGTTCACCAAAAAGCAGGAACTACAACAGTCTTGTCGAGCGTAGAAGAGCTTTCGGCAATCCCTCCGTCAATCGTTATCCTGACTGGACACGCAGTGAATCAGAGGGAGCTTAGCGAGCTTGAGAGGACCACTCGTGCCGTGTGCAAGTTTCTCCCTCATGGAGCGAGCCTAACCTTCACCGGGTTATGCCGGCCGAACTTCACCGGTACAGTTCTTCGAGAGGTGATCGAAAAGCATAGCGGCCATACAATTGGCAGAGATATTCAGCTGAGCTACCTCCCATTGTTTTGGGGGGGTGAAACTCTTCAGAAATTCAGAGAGAAGCCGAAACTTGTCGCAGGAATCGGGGCAGGGGCACCTTCGTCAGCTCAGGAAATATTTCTCTCGATATTCCCTTCTATTAGCACTAGCACAAAGCTCGGCGCCGCCGAGGCAGCCGGGCTCTTCGGGCCAATATATCGAGACGTCCTGCGAGCTTTGGAATTCGAACTAGCAAGCCTGTGTGAAGCTGACGACGTGGACTACGCCGAGGCACTCGATCTATGCCGACAATCCGGAACCGACAACCTGGGAATACCCAACATCTTCGTGGCTAGAGATGCGATTGCAAGCAACATCGCGATCAGCGGCACAGGTGGACGAGGAAGCATGAGCGTAGTTAGAGCAGCACGACGGATCAACGAGGCCGGAGAGCAAAAGGTACTCGATTTGGTCAAGAATGCCTTGTCGCTTTGCGGAAAACGCTTTCGCCATTCTAGAATCGCCATCTTGGGGTTCAATGGGCTGGAGTCTCCTCGAGNCGCCAATCATCCAAACGCTTGAGAGGAGAGGTGCAGTACTTTCGATCTATCCAGGTCGGGACAATAGATGGTTCGAGGCCGGGGTCCTAAGCGACGGAGTTAGAGTCGAGAACACGCCGTTGAGAGCTGCTTCGAAGACGAGTTGCGTTTTGGTAGCTTTGGACAGGTCAGATTTTGGCGAGATTAGTCCGCAGAAGTTGGCCTCTGAAATGAGCCGCCCAGGGGCAATTTGCGATCTTTCAAGGGTTCTGGAAGCTTCAAATGTGGAGAGAGCAGGCCTCTTCTATACTTCGATTGGAAGAGGCAACTCGGGGACATGAAACGTGTCGGCGCTGGCGTTGTAGGAACCGGATTTTGGGGCGAGAACCAAGTACGGGTTCTTCGCCAAAGTTCGAAGTGCAATCTTATCGGAATCTGCGACTCTAATCCCGAACGAGCAAGACAGGTCGGATCGAAATATTCTATTCCATGGTATACCGACCTACGAAAGTTTCTGCGAATTCCCGAAATAGAAGCCGTAACTGTTGCAACACCTACTCATACACATTTCAGAGTTGGAATGCAAATCCTAGAGGCAGGAAAGAACCTCCTGGTGGAAAAACCAATGACTGGTAACCAGGAGCAAGCCGGAAAACTCCTCACCGTCGCTTCAAAAACAGGGTTGAAGCTAATGGTTGGATTCATAGAGCGATTTAATCCAGGTGTGCGATTTGTCAAAAAGCTACTGGACCAGAAAGCCGCTGGAGAAGTGATCATTGCTACCGGCCGCCGGGTAGCGCGTTGGCCAGTTAGAATCGGTGACGTGGGAGTGATCAAGGATACCGCAATCCATGACATTGACATCATGCGGTTCCTCCTCGAGGACAAGGTCTCCGTAGTCTACGCTCAGACTGGATCCTTGAAACACTCGTTTGAGGACTACGCCGAAATCATGCTACGGTTCAGTCGTGGTGTTACAGGTTTCTTAGACGCAAACTGGTTGACTCCTCGCAAAGTCCGCACCCTCATAATTACCGGAAGCGAAGCGACAATAAACCTTGATTACATAACTCAAGAAATAACAGTTGAAAACTCGAAAACAATGACCAAACCCTACATTCGATGGGACGAGCCGTTACGGCTGGAACTTGAGTACTTCATGAAGTCGGTGAGTGACGACTTGGACCCTGTCCCATCGGGGAATGATGCGATAGAAGCAATCCGGGTATGTGATACCGCTCTGAAATCAGGTAAGACGCGAACGGCCTGTAGGAACTGATTAACTTGTTCCCTTAAACACGGTTTAGGCCCTCGACGTCATCATCTTCGAAGACTCCTCTAACCCCAATACTAGTTTTGTCAATATCCCATTAACAGGGGTCTTGATCCGCGTTTTTCTTCCATATGAAAGAATTGCACCGTTTAGTTGTCTAATCTCGGTCATTTTGCCTCGTTCTATGTCTTGGAGCATTGAAGACTTGTTGGCCCCCGTTGATAGCAGGATCGTCCGCCAGAGTTTTCTCGGGTCTCCAACGAGTCTGATGCGTTCCGCTTGACTAACCAATAGCCCCTCGTCGATCACTCTAAGAGCGATCTCTCTGGTCGCCGCGTTCTTGGCTAGTGCACCGTTGGGTAGTCTAGTCAAGGCTGAAAGCGGATTTATTGCGGCGTTGACTATGGCTTTTGTCCACAATACTCCTCGAATGTTCGAACTGATCTTCGTTCGAAACCCCGCGTCGTCGAATGCAATCTTGATGCGGGGGCTGCTCCCCGAGTTTCCTCCTTGGAGGTCTCCAATAACGGTCAACCCTTTTCCTGAATGTATCACAGAGCCTGGGCCCGTCAACAACGCCCCTTCTGTAGTCGATCCTGCAAGAATGTGGTTTCTGAAAATAGATTGTAGCGTCTCAACATTGTCCAACCCGTTTTGAAGGCTCAAGATCGTCGTTTCGGGGGATAATATCCCGCGATAGCTTAGCGCCACCGCTTTTGTATCGTAGGCTTTCACAGCCACGATGAGAATCTGGATTCTAGGTAGCGGGACTGGGCCCCTTCGAACGCGTACATGAATCCTTCTGAATTTTCCATCTATCTCATGAAGGCCTACGCCGTTCTTCTGGATTGCTCGGACAATAGAGGGGTCTCGATGTATCAGTGTGACATCGTGGCCAGCCAGCCTCAGTCTTGCACCAAATAGACAGCCAATTGCCCCTGCACCCACAATGCCGAAGTGCAAGTTTCAGGACTTCTGGCGTAAATCCAACTTATCTCGCTCAGCGTCGTCCATTTTGAAAACGTTTTTTTCTTCTGGAAAAGCGCCCCGGCGGACTTCTGATGCATACTCCGTAACGGCTCCTTTTATCGTCGAGGCAAGGTCCGTGTATCGTTTCGCGAATTTTGGCACGAACCTTGGATAGAGCCCTAGGATGTCGTGCAAGACCAAAACCTGACCATCGCAGTATCTCCCTGAACCGATGCCAATGGTTGGAACCGAGATTGTCTTCGTGATCATTCGAGCCACTTCCTCTGTTATCATCTCAAGAACGATCCCGAACACTCCCGCTTCCTCTAACGACTTAGCATCTTCGACCAGTCGCTCGCCAGAATCAGCGTTCTTGCCTTGGATTCTATAGCCTCCGTGAAGGGTTGCCGTCTGTGGAGTTATGCCAATATGGCCGAGCACGGGAATACCTGCGTTCGAGACCGCTTTGGCCATGTGTGCCATTTCTCTTCCTCCTTCGATCTTGACGGCCTCCATTCTTCCTTCTTTGATGAAACGCCCGGCGTTTCTTATCGCATCTTCTTCCGAGATTTGGAAGCTTAGGAACGGCATATCGCCGATCAGTAGTGAATGGCTCGCGCCTCTTTTGACAGCCTGGCATACTGGAAGGAGTTCTTCTATCGTTACGGGAATAGTCGTGTCGTGTCCAAGAACCACCATGCCATAAGAGTCTCCGACAAGGATTGAGTCAACGCCAACTTCATCCGCGATAATTGATGTCGGGTAGTCATAAGATGTTACCATCACAATACGCTGATTGTGGCTTTTCATTTTCGAAAAGTCGGCGACGGTTACCTTCTTTCTCTCCGCGCTGGAGGTTCCGCTCAACTCTATGACCATCCTTGCATGTAATGGATCATATCCTTCATCACTTTTCTAAGATTCCTCTCATTGTCAAATCTAGCTACTGTTGCGCTCAGTCTGGATCTTGAAAGGGACTTCATTTTCATAGTGACCCGGACCAATTCCGGAACAGCCCTGATTATGTTGTCGACAATGGTTATAGTTGCAGCCCGAGCTGTACGCGACATCGGATTGAGGTCTATCGCTATCACCATCTTGCCGGCTCTTCTAAGTGCTTCCGCTCGGTCACCGTCCTCCAGCGGAACCAACACGACATCAGCAGCCCCAATTCCCCTGGCATCGACAATACGCCTTGCGCTTGCTACCCCTGGTATCCTAAATCTGGGGCTTGCGTTCACCCCAAACACGTGACCTGCGCCGTTCCGCTTGAGCAAAGACGCGATTCCTCGCTCTCGTACCACACTTCTGTGAAACAGGTTTACCTCAAGCCCCGCGTGGACTGAATGCGCGAGCCTGACCATATCTCGAGGCACAAGGGCAGCAGTGTTGCCGTTAATGGATATGACCGGGTTTCTCGCGCTCAACAGAAGCGCTGCAGCAGCTTTTGCTGCCGCCCGAGAGGATTTCGAAGTGATCTCACCAAACAAGTAATCGAATGCCTCTCCACGCCCGTGCGCGATTAACCCTTGAGGAGCCACGATTCCGGCCTGAAATCCTCTAACCAGGCGTTCTCTGGTCTCAAGCGATCTGAACCGCGGGTGATTGGGTGATATTCTCATAACACTACAGCGCCATGTTCAGCGATTTTGCTGACAACCGGAGCGAGACCTGCTAGCTTGATAGTCGACTTGGCTTCCGGGACTAGCTCTTTACGAACAACGGTGAAGATTGATTCCCCAATCATCATCATACTAGACTTGATCCGTCTTCGTTGCATTCTTGAAATGGCTTCACGCAAACGCGGAGAGATAAGTCCGAGGCAACCTGCGAACCTCAGCGATAATCTGACGAAGGTGTCCGTCTCAGGACCGTTGACCTGAAGCGAGACGAGGCCCTTTGCGCATAGGTTGATTCGTTTTTTCATGCCAGTATTGGATAGAACGCGAGCTGTTGATATTGGTCCGAACGCTCCCGAAACAACTCTCATCGAAGATGATGGAACGATCTTCTTGACCCGTGCGAATCCAGGTGCTCCTGGCCGCGTCCGGATCACTAGTCCTCCATAGAATGCGGACGTAACGGTTCCGAGGCCGGTCCTGTGCTTTACTTCAGCTCTGTGAGCGATCTGCGCTGCCTCGACATGGCTTAGGTTGGAACCCAACGCCTCATTGAGCGCGAGTGATAGGCTGAGCGCTCCCGCCCCGCTGGTCCCGTAACCGCAACCCATGGGCAGAATGCTTCTGTGAGAGACGGTCACTCGTAATATTTCTGACGAGCTTCCCAGGTGCTCAGCAACAACATCCTGAGACACCACTGGTCGAGCTAGCGGTTTGCCATTGAACGAGATCGCAAGTTTGGTACGGGAGGCTGGGCTGATCCTTACCGAAGTCGTTACTCCATGTTGAAGGTTCACTCCAGCCCCCGTCGATCCGACCTTCAACGGATCTCGACTGGCGTCGCGTATTCGAAAGAATCCAGTAATCTGGCAGGGAGAGAACGCGTTTCCGGTTCTGACCGTCAGAATCGACCTTCCAACTTAACCATCGACCGCCTCTCTTGAACATCGGTAGTTCCAAACTATTCTGTGTCCGGCTCTAAAGACAATATAGGGGGCTAACCAGGCGAAAGCTCAACGGGTTGCAGAGGATAGTTGAGAGGTTTGATACTCGCGGGAGGTTTCGCAACAAGGTTGCGGCCTCTCAGTTGCTCTAAACCCAAGTTGTTATTTCCTATTGTTGGGGTGTCCCTCATTGAGTGGATGGCTCGCTGGCTCAGCTCAGATGGAGTCAAAGAGATCGTCTTGGCAGTCAATCATCTGTCAGACAAGCTGAAGGTAGAGGTCGGTCATACCATAGGAGATGTGACGGTGGCGTTTTCCGTCGAGGAGAAGCCCTTGGGAACCGCAGGTCCCATTCGGCTCGCGGCAAATCTTCTGAGTAAGGACGACCCTTTCTTCGTGATAAACGGGGACATTGTAAGTGATATCGACATTAGAAGCATGTTAGCGGTGCACAAAGAGAAGAAGGCGGCCGCGACAATCGCCTTGGTCTCTGTTCCTGACCCTTCTTCCTATGGCTCGGTCTTGACCGATTCCGACGGAGTGGTGAGGAAGTTCGCGGAAAAATCTGGAGCTATCTCATCTACGAATCTAGTAAACGCAGGCGTCTACGTGATTAGTCCGATTGTTGTTGGTCATATCCCAATAGGCCGCCCCGTCAGCCTGGAGAGGGACGTTTTCCCTAGGTTCGCTGAGAATGGAGGGATGCAAGCATGGATCCATGAGGGATTCTGGTACGACATTGGGAGAGTTTCAGAATATGTACGGGCGAACAAAGAGCTCTTGGAGAAAGAAGCGCCTGAGGGCGGTCCCGCTGTACCTGGTGCGCAGGGCGGGATGCACATTCTCCGTCCCGCATATGTGGGAGCAAAGTCACGCCTAGGAGTCGGTGCGAAGGTGGGCCCTTTCACAATTCTAAGCAACAATGTGACTGTCGGAGATGAAGCCATCGTACGGAACTCGATAGTCTTTGAAGAGACCGCAATTGGTGAGAAAACGATTGTCGAAGACTCCGTCATCGGTGAAAGGGTGGTAATCGGTCGAGGATCGAGAATCGGCCGCGGATCAATAATCGCTGGGCAGTCAATTATCCCGGAAGGATCAATGGTGCCTCCTGACTCCATTATCCTTTGCTAGGATGGCAAAGAATGGTGGTTAGCAAATCGTGAGAGTACCACGGCTCTTCGGAACCAACGGGATCAGGGGAGTGGCTGGCATAGAGGTAGATTCTGGC
>VBBQ01000037.1:56783-79853 GCA_005888755.1 Candidatus Bathyarchaeota archaeon | reverse complement strand
AGTGCAGATCGGTAGAGATGGGCGCCTTTATAGTCCGATGCTTCTCGAAGGAGTTGCTGCAGGCCTGCTCGCCCGAGGAAACGATGTCGATGATCGTGGTTTGATCACGACCCCCGCATTGGAGTTCATGGTGAAGAACACCCCATATTCCGCCGGGATAATGATCACCGCGAGTCACAACCCGCCTGAATATAACGGATTCAAAGTCGTCGATTCTGACGGGATCGAGATCCCCCGAGCGAAAGAGGAGAAAATGGAACTGTTAATCCATCGCGATAGATGGGGGGCAAGTTACCAGCCGGGTCGACGAGTTATCAACGAGGGACGAATAGAGTCATATTTCGAGAAACTGGAAAGTCAAGTCCTTGCGAGAGATGCAACCCAGAATCTGAAGATAGTTATCGATACAGGAAACGGCGTCGCCGCGCTCACGACCCCCAAGCTGCTCAGAAAGCTAGGAACGCGCGTGATTGGTATTAATGATGCGATTGACGGCGAGTTCCCGGGTCGGAATTCGGAGCCCCGGCCCGAAAACCTAGGCGCCCTCTCGAAGATCGTGAGGGAGGAAGAGGCCGATTTAGGAATCGCTCACGATGGAGATGGCGACAGAGCGATCTTTGTCGACGAGACAGGAACCGTTCAACCTGGGGATCGGACTCTCGCACTCGTTGAAGACGAACTGCTAAGAAGTCATCCTGGCGCAAAGATTGTAACGCCCATCAACACTTCGATGGTAGTGTCGGAGATAGCTAAGAAAAGAAAAGGCAAACTTGTCCTCACCAGGGTGGGCAGTATTGAGGTGTCTAGAACAGTCGTAAAAGAAGGCGCATTGCTGGGAGGAGAGGAGAACGGAGGTATCTTCTACGCTCCTCACCATCCCGTCAGAGACGGAACCATAGCAGCGGTTCTCGTTGTGAACGCCATAGTCAGGAATCGTAGACCATTTTCCAAGCTATTGGATCGGCTTCCAAGGTTTCACATGGTCAAAGAGAAAATCCCGTGCAAAGAAGAAGCAAAGAGTCACGCAATGAATATTCTCAAGACGAGGCTCAAAGGTAGAATATCCAGCACCCTAGACGGCATACGCGTGGACTTTGAAGGACGAGGATGGGTTCTCATTCGGGCTAGTGGCACTGAGCCTTTGCTCAGGCTCTACGCAGAAGCGAAAACTAAGAACCGGCTCCAAGAGATACTGGATGAGTTTCGACCATTAGTCCTGAATGCCGTGGGCGATAGAAGACTATGATTCTGACCGAAAATCACCCCCTTTTTCAGCCCTGATCATGAATCCGGAAAGTGGTGCCTATTTTGCCATGGATTTGTTCGTGATTGGTCCTAGATTTCCCGTCTTTTCGCCTTTTCAGTTATGCCTGGATTGCGCTCTGACCTGCCAGGATCGCCCGGAATCGATACCGGACAGCGAATTATCCGACCAAAAAAGTGGGGTATTCTTTAGAGGTTTTGCGTATCATGAGAGAACCTCGGGCTAGGGAGCTGTGCAGAAAAGTGCAACTGGGGAAACTGGTCGTAACGTTCTAGATTGGTCTTGAGTCGGACCAGCGTTTGTCGAACGCATCGGCGAAGACTCGTATCATCCCGTTATTCTTAGTGAAATGTGGCCGGAAGAACTTGGGTCTTCGTCCGTCTCTCTCGTTCGTGGCCCATATGAGGAAGACCAGCTCTTTGTCGTCTGACAAGGTGCCTCTGACAGGGTACCAGTCTTCTCTGGGTTGTCGAACCTCTATTCCCAACCCTTTTGCTTCGCGGGCTCGAGACTCTGCGTCTGAATCCTTGGCTGTCATGAGGAGCCTGAATTTGACTCCTCTTTCAATCGCTCGATAGAGTTCTTCCTTGACTTTGCCGAACCAGCTAAAAGTCTCTGCTGAGATAGAGACGTTTCTTGTAGCATTGGCGATCGCTCTTACAGTCCGAACCTCCATCTCTTCAAGCGTGGACAAGGGTTCCAGAAGATCTTCCGGTTTGACCCCTAGTCGCAACTCCCAATACTGTGGCTCTAGAAGGGACAACAATCGTGTGCTCTTTGCGTTGAGCGAATCGAGATCTCTTGACATCTCTGTACGTTTCACATCCTGAATCCTTGCGACGAACAGCTTGGGCTCGGACGCTTCGAGCTTGTTGCTGCTAACGCGCACAATGCCTTTCTCAACAAGCTCTTTCACAGCTCTCTCAGCTTCTCGCGATGAAAAACTTGAATGAGCCAATATCTGCTCGATGGTTTCGCCGGATGGCTTTTCCAGGAGCGAGAAGTAGATTGAGCAGCCTTCTCTCGAGAAACCGAGCTCTTCCATCAGCTTCTGGGCTTCCTCATTCAATCCGTAAGACGCCTTTGCCCATGAAATCGAAGACTCTTAAGCGGAAGTGGTAAGAGGAAAACCTCTACAGTCCACCTTCCCCTTCACACGCCGAATAAAGTTTGGACACGCGAAGCACTGCGCGAAAGAGACGGTCTTTGCGAGCACTGGACAGTCCACTGCCTCCCTCTTCATCCTGGCCAACTGTTTGCCACCGACGACCCCCTTCAAATCTTGAACGTACTGCTTCGGCGTTGCGGGGCTTTTTTCGGGAACACTGACTTCCACAACATACTTTGCTTGAGGAAGGTCTTCGCTCATCTGCTTCCAGTTGTCCGCTCCCGTTCGGACTGCTAATTATCCCTTTGTTACTAGATAGTGTACACTTGATGGTTTCTGCTCACTTTGTTTGCCCTCATTCATTGATGTGCGATCACGAAGGCAATTGGTCTATCCTTCGGCAAACCAACTGAGGCACCGGCCAACAATTCGTTTGTTCGTTCTAGAACTCCAAATCGGTCGCGTGTTGTTATTCTATTATCTTTGCAAGCCCCTTTGCTGTGAGCATCATCAAGGGGAGGAAAACCTCGCGTTTTTGCCTGGGGACGGCTAAAAGACATACGGGGTGGATTCAGTCGATACCGAAGGCTCCGTGGAATATGCTCCCGTCCGTTTCAGATGGAAGAGTCCGGCGTAGACACTAATGGGACCCATTATTAATGGTGTGATAATTCGGAAGATGTACACGTGAGGAAAATAATGGTGAATTTAGGGGACATCTTTGAAGGCGAGCTCATATGTCACGATCATGGTGCTGACAAAGTCTAGTTGAAACGCCACGTAGGTTCCATATCCTATTCGAAAATAGTGCTTGCTAGCTTCAAAAGATCAAGTATCTAAATCGTCTGAGATTCAATTTCGTTCGACCCGTGGTCGCTCCGAACGTTTATATGAAATATCGGTCAGCGGACGTTCGAGAGAACTCTTGGAGAAACGGCTCCTTCTACTTCCTTTAGCCTGGGCTGTTTTCGGCCTCGGAGAGGTTTTCGGTCTCCGTTTCTTGCTCGGGCCTTTAGTGAACATTGCTCCCACCATTCCCAACGACAAGCCCATTGGTGGCTCGATTTTTCCCGTACTCTTCTTCAACGTTGCAGCCGTGCTAGGTGTCCTAGCAATGAGCCTCTATTCTTTGGGAATATGGAACATAGACTTGTCTAAAAGGAAAGATAAGGCGGATCTCGGAGCACTCATCGTATTGGTGACAGGGGGCCTCCTGCTTTGGTACGTGCCCCTTTCCTTCTTCTTCGTTGTTGCCGCCGTAGTGTATTTGCTTGCGGTGAACATCGAGTAGTTTCCTTTTGCCCGTCGATGTGACGGTACTGATCTGCGCCCACAACGAGGAGGCCTATGTTCGAAAATCGCTCGAAGGAATTCTACGACAATCCATTCCACCCGCACGAATCATCCTTGTCGCAGACAGATGCACTGACGATACCGTTGCTGTGTCCAAGGGCATTCTTCCAAAGAATTCGATTGTCATAGAGAAACGGAAAAAGCTATGGAAGAATAGCTATGCTGAGAGTCTGGAAATTGGAAGAAAGAATGCTGTCGGGGAGGTTCTTGCGATTGTTGACGCAGACATACTCGTGCCGACTTCATTCTTAGAGAAAACGTCCGCTTCTTGCGCGGAATGGGCCTCCGTGTCCGCCCTAGTCCGGACCGATCCGAGCCAGGGATTGATGAATTATTTTGTTTCTTTCTGGGAAAGAAGCTATTTGTTTGCACCACTTGGTCGAGAAGCCCGCGGAGGCGCTAGGAGCATCTCAATGAGAGCGCTAGCCGAAGTCGCAGGGTTTCGCGACGTCATAGCTCCCGATACCGATCTTGACATCCGACTCAAGAAACACGGAGAGAAGGTGAAGATGGACACGAGTCTCGTCGCACTGCATCTCCGCAAGATGAGTCTCGCGCGGTCTGTGTTCTACCAGATCAAAGCGGGTGAAGCTCGAAGCCAACTCGGAGTCTCCCTATTACGGACTCTCCTTCACTCGATCCTGAGGCTTCGCCCATTCGTCGTGTACGGTTATCTCAAGACCCAGATAGGCAAGGACAAACCGCGTCGAGGGGATCATTTGGAGAGGAGGAGGAAGACTTGACCAGTGGATCGGTGTTAGTCACGGGGGGAGGAGGATTCATCGGGAAACACTTGGTTACTGAACTTCTCCGAGAGGGATTTGAGGTCGAGGCCTTAGACAAGATCCCGAGGCCAAAGATTCTCCCCCGCTCCAGGAGCCTGATGTATTATCAAGGCGATGTGAACGGTACCAATTCACGATTGCGAAGCAAACCGGGCACGAAAGTAGTGCATTTGGCCGCGAACACTTCGGTTCAGGAATCTGTCCGACGACCTCTACTTACCGTCCGAGCAAACATAGAGGCAACTTGTCGAATGCTTGATTTCGCTCGGAAGATAGACAGTGAGCGATTCGTATTCGCATCCACAGCCGCGATCTACGGCGACAAGAAATCGAGCTGTCGAGAGACTGACATCCCAGCACCTGCCTCGCCTTACGCCTCCTCCAAGCTCGCCTCCGAGTACTATTGTAGGGTCTACGCGAGTTTGTACGACATTCCTACCGTTATTCTTAGGTACTTCAATGTCTATGGCCCAGGACAATCTGACCGTTATGCAGGAGTCATTACCAGTTTTGTCAGGGAAGCCATACATGGGAAACCTCCGATAATTTTCGGTGATGGCAGGCAAACGAGAGACTTCATCTTCATCAGAGACGTGATAGGAGCAACCCTCGCCGCATTGACACAGCGAGTCCCTGGTGGGACAATATTGAACATCGGGACCGGAAGAGCAACCAGCATCACGTCTCTTGCACAAGGGGTTCTCCAGCTTTTCGGTTTGAAGAAGCTCCGACCCATCCATGCTCCTCCTCGAGTCGGGGAGGTTAGACACAGTCAAGCCAATATCTCGGCGGCTCGGATGAAGATCCGCTTTCGTCCCAAGTATCGGCTTTCTGAGGGATTGCCTCCAACGATCCAATGGTTGAGGTTTCTGGCAAGCTCTTTCTGAGTCTCAAGTGAAATATGTGGTCAAATATTCTGCGGTTGAGGTCCAAAATTGTCCCCGCTAGCGAAACCTTACCTATTCAGGGCAAACCGAGCGCGTGCAAGGCTGCTGAACCGAGCACCCGGCTCCTATCTGAAACGAAGGATCGTTGGTAAGTCGAATGAGAGCTCCTAAGACTGCCGTAATCCTCTCAGGTGGAGAAGGCCTCCGATTAAGGCCTATTACCCATGATATTCCAAAGGGATTGGTTAAAGTCGGCGGGAAACCTCTCCTCGAATGGGTTGTTGAATGGCTCCAGCAAAACAGAGTAACAGACTTGGTGATAGGAGTAGCCTATTTGAAAGAAAAAATAATGCGCTACTTCGGAAACGGGGGAAAGTTTGGAGTAGATATACGGTACAGTGCTCACACCGTGGAAGGCGGGACAAGCGAAGGATTTCGTCTTGCGATTTCCCGTTATGTGGATTCCCCTTCGTTTTTCGCGCTCAACGGAGACCAAATAACGGACCTCAGACTTGACAGGATCTACAACACCCATCAGGGAAATGGCTGCTTAGCATCAATCGCGGTCGTGCATCCAAGGCTGCCTTTTGGCCTGGTCGAGATCAACCAGAAGGGATTTTGTGAAGGCTTCGTCGAGAAACCAATTCTAAATGATGTCTTCATTTCGATGGGAGTCTACGTCTTCGACCGGAAAGTGCTAAGCTACCTCCCCAAAAGAGGCGACGTAGAAAGAGCAACCTTCCCCAAGTTGGCGAGGATGAATAAGCTAAAAGCCTTCAAGCACCGCGGGTACTTCATCACCGTGAACTCGTTGAGAGAGCTTGAGGAAGCTGATGAATCGCTGAAGGAACTGAGGCCAAAATGAATGTCCTCGTAACAGGAATAACTGGGTTCATAGGTTCAAGATTAGCTTCTCGCCTAGTTAAGGATGGCTACAACGTTCATGGTCTAGTCCGGCATACATCTGAAAGAGAACTAAGTCGAATTGAAGAAGTAATTTCCCAAGTGCGTCTCATAGAGGGAGACCTTGGAACATTCCACTCCGTTCTGTCAGCTGTCGAAGCTTCAGAACCCGAGATAATTTTTCATCTGGGAGCGCTGACTCCGGTGAGGTTGTCCTTTGACGATCCCTACCCGTACATTGCTACAAATTTCGAAGGGACAGTGAACCTCGTTCATGCAATTTTAGGAGCAGCACCTAACGCACGACTGATCGCGGCATCTACCGCCGAGGTATACGGATGGCAAAATGGGAACAAACCCATTGCAGAAGACGCGTTGCTAAATCCAGCTTCCCCCTACGCTGTCACAAAATCAGCCGCTGATCAGTACGTCCAGATGGCAGACAGAGTGTACCACCTAAAAGGGACTGTGCTTCGACCGATCAACAGCTATGGAAGAACCGGCGAAGGAGGATTTTACACAGAATACCTCATATCCAAAATGCTTGCGGGAGAAACCTGCTATGTTGGAGCTCCTGACTCCATCCGAGACTACATGTTTGCAGAAGACCATGTCAGCGCCTACGTCCTTGCTGCCAAATCGACCCAAGCGGTAGGTCAAGTCTACAATGTTTCACCCGGCAATCCCGTTACGAACTCTGAGCTGGCAAAGATGTTGACGCAAATGACAGGGTACACGGGAAAGATCGTCTTCGGATCCTATCCACCAGGGTACCCTCAACGGCCGAAGTCGCAAGACCCGCAATATCTAGTGCTGGACAACTCGAAAATATCGAAAGAATTGAATTGGAAGCCATCGCACACTCTTCAAGAGGGACTAAAGCTCACAGTCAAGATGTGGAATTCAAAGAACGGTTAAACAGCGCTCTGACTTCTGCTCTCCGGTTAGTCCATGAAAGTCCTCCTCATTCACCGAGAGAGTTGCAATTCATTCGATCCTCGCGGCCACTACAGCCGGTCACGAGGTTTCTCTTCTCAGCGAAGAGTTTGATGAGACGAGTTTCGAGGACTTTTACGGTTGCCCCGGGGTCTTCGACAAGGTAGACCGCTTCTACTACCCGGCCTTCAAGCC
Source organism: Candidatus Bathyarchaeota archaeon (assembly GCA_005888755.1). Taxonomy (GTDB): domain Archaea; phylum Thermoproteota; class Bathyarchaeia; order 40CM-2-53-6; family 40CM-2-53-6; genus 40CM-2-53-6. The sequence continues at coordinate 72,422 of VBBQ01000037.1, read as the reverse complement.
CATCCCTGGCCCTCGCTTTCTCCTTTATCAGAGGCTGGTCTATCACTGGCTTCAGATCCGTAAAGCCGTCTCGCGAGATTCTTTTGACATTGTGCTTAGCACACAAGATATTGGATACGTCCCTTCAACACAGGCTCCAGTCATCCAGTATTGTTATTTTCCAGAATATTTCTCTCATTTGCAAACAGGCTCATCTCCGGTGTGGCGCTTGTACTATCGGCCGGCGAGCACATATTACCGGAATCGCGTTCGCCGAGTGGGAATCCTGCTGAGCGTCTCAGACTTTACACGAGGATTCGTAGCGAAGAAGTGGGAACGCGATTCGAAGACTGTATACCCTCCTTGTCCGGTCGAGGACTTTTCTGAGTTCACCAATGTGAAGTCAAGAGAAAACATGGTAGTGACGATCGGTAGGATTGTTCCAGAAAAGAGATTTCATTTGTTTGTTGAGTTGGCTCGAATCGTTCCTAAGACAAGATTTGTTGCCATAGGAAGTCTATCAGATGAGACCTCAGCTTACTATGACCAGCTTAAGACGAGCGCGCCGGAAAATGTGTCGTTTGTTCTTTCACCGTTGAGAAAGGTGAGGGACGTTCTCGGTCGAGCTATGGCGTATGTTCACTGTGCTCAAAACGAGCATTTTGGAATAACGATTGTTGAAGCTATGGCTGCTGGATGCGTTCCCATTGTTCACGACAGCGGTGGACCTAGGGAGATCGTGACTAGTGACGTGGGTTTCCGATGGAGTAATTTGTCCGTGGCGGCAAGACAGATTGTTATGCTCGCTGAAAATGATAGTCTTCGGCGAGAGCTTTCCGCAGCCGCGTCTGTCAGGGCGAGGCAGTTCCGTCCTCAGGTTTTCGAATCAGAAATGATAAGGATCCTTACGGTGTCTTGAAAACTTGAACGTTCTAAGGTTTGGCCTCTCGCTCTTCTTCCAAGGCGACGAACCCTTCGTACCCGCAGTTCTTGCAGACATACTTTACGGGCAGTATCCACCCCTCCAGTGGAGTTCGAGATCTTACGACGGAAGAACCGCATATGGGACATGTTCGGAATCCGACTGGGCCTCTCCGAAATGAGCCAAGGATTTCCTTCAGAGTGGACACGATTTTCAGGGGTCCTAGTGAAGTTCGATGCTGGCTTCCGGGAAGCCGTATCCGACTAGGACTTTTTTCACTTTGTCGCGATGGTCTCCTTGTAGGATGATGGCGTTGTTCTTCGAGGTTCCTCCGCAGGCGCAATATGTTTTCAGTTTTGTTGCCAGATCTGGAAGGTCCACGCTTTTTCCGTCTATTCCTTCAACTATGGTGGCAGGTTTGCCCCATTTGCGCATTTCCATGCGCACTTTTACGGTCTGCTGCTCCATGCTGATGGTGCCGCAGACGCACAGGTCTTTGGGAAGGCCGCAGGTAGAGCACACGTCGGCCATTCTAGAAGCCCAATGCTCCCTTGTAATCGTCCACGAACCATACAGGTTCGACTTGCGTATTTAAGCGTGCCCTCAGAGGCTGTGAATCATACGCCTAGATAGAGGAAGAAGAGAAACCAGAATAGCCAGGCCGTTCCAAGGGCGAGAATTAAGGTCGTCTTTTCGGTCAAATGACTTCTAGGACGTACTATGGGTCCAGCGGTAAAATCTGGATTGTAACTTCGGAAAGGAAGGAAAGGAACGATTAACACCCACAAATACCAGTACTGAGTTTTGGAGCCGCCTACCGCTCCAAGTTTCTTTGGATTGCCGCGGGTTTCCAGCGCTTTCTAGGGGACTCGTGGAGGATTTTATCGGCTTCAGGGGCTATCGATAAATAGGTATACCTAGTATATACGGATAAGGCGAGCAAGAAGGTTCTCGATTGAGTGAGCGGATAACCGTCTCGATTGAGTTGGAGTTCTTCAACAAATACTTGTTCAACGCTTTGAAGAGGAGTCTCTACAATGCGAATCCCAAGCGAAAGTTGGACATTATCTATTACTACTCTAGGGATCCGAGGGTGAAGTTCTCTATCTCCATGACTGGGTATAGCACGACGAAGCCGAATCCGTCACCCCAGTGGAGCACGGTGTTCAATAACATTCAGAGCATGCGACAGTATCTTCGTTAGCATCTCAGTCAGGTCGTCAGGCCGAGGGCGTCTTTCAGACCCTTGTACCTGTTCCGGACAGTAACCTCTGTGACATTTGCAATCTCCGCGATCTCCTTCTGAGTCTTCTTTTCTCCTTGAAGAACGCAGGCGACATAAAGTGCTGCTGCGGCGAGACCCATCGGGTCTTTGCCGGCTACGACTCCCTTACTTCTCGCGTCTTTCAATACTTGAATGGCCGATTGCTGGGTCTGTATCGTGATTTCGGCGCGGCTGGCGATTTTCGATATGCAGCGGACCGGGTCTTCGACAGGCATTGCCATCTCTAGCTCTCTCAGGAGGAGGCGGTAGCAACGCGCAACGTCCTTCTTTTTGATTCGACTTGCCGAGGCGACTTCCTTGAGGGTTCTTGGCGTTTCGCTGGATCTGCATGCCGCGTAGAGGGCTGCGGCTGCTATTGCGGCAATCGAGCGTCCTCTCACCAGTCCGCTATCCAGTGCCTTTCGATATACGACGGCCGAGTCTTCCTTTACGTTAGCTGGCACGTGCAGTCTATCGGTCAAACGGTCCAGCTCGGCCATTGCCTGGGCAAGGTTACGGTCTGATGAGGAGTGAACGCGGGTCCGGATCTGCCATTTTCGGAGACGGAGCATTTCCATCCTTGTCTCGAAGGGTAGCTGTCTCCCGAAGGCGTCCCTGTTGACTCGGTCGATAACTGTAGAGAGCCCCTTGTCGTGGATAGAGAAGGAAGTTGGTATACCGACCCTGCCCCTCTCATCCCTTTCCTCTTTCGTGAATGCTCTCCATTCGGGTCCGCGACTCATTAGGTTCTGGGAAAGGACCAGGCCACAGTCTTGGCAGATAGTCTCTCCTTGGTCGAAGTCCTCTATGAGGTTGAGACTTCCGCATTCGGGACAGACATGAACTTTAGGCTGATGTGCGCCGGGCGCGGGCGTGCTCATGGGTTTTTCCCTGGGTTTCCGAAGGAAGGTTTGCGTCTCCGCTTTCCGGACCGGCTTCAGAGGGGGCTTTAAGAGAGTCCAAGCTCGGAAAGCGAGAGCGACGCGTTCGATTTTGCATATAAGTGTTTCGACAAGTATATAGGCTAGGTCGGGTTCCGCACGCCCGGCGTCGGGATTCCTGACCCGACTTTCTGGGCTAGGACAGGGAGGATGGAGCCAGTCCTTAATCCAGCGTTGACGAGTACTCTCATCCTCAAATTCGCGATTAGCCCACTAGTATCGTGGGAAGACAAGGTTGGGTTCGGATTCTAGATCTCCCAGGGCACGTCATCGATTCGGGTTCTCTGGTCCAGTGACGAGACAGAAGAAGGACAGGGTTACTACTGACGACATTCTTGATAGTCTGACTAGGCAGGCCGAACTCAAGCAAAAACTCGGGGAAAACGATTCGCTGAGACTTGAGGAGATTGCGGGCACAGAAGAGCTCATCCGGTTTCAGGGGTTCAATCCTGAACCTGCGTTCCCCTCCGAAGTGGCCAAGAAAAGAAGTTTTGGACACCTTGCATTCGCCTTCATGCTTCTAACCGGGCTCACAGTAGTATGGCTGTACAGTTCATTCTCGAAGCCGTTTGATTTGGCATCATTGAGCGGGATTATTCAGAAATCTGGCATTCAGTCGATTTTCACCAACCAGGCTCAATTGGGAATAATTGCATTGGCCGCCCTCCTAGGTGCTCTATGGATTCGTCACAGAAGGCGGGGATCAAGCACGCGGCTTCTTTCCAACTAGACTCGCAGGACCATCCTAGTAGGAATCGTTCTTCGCTCAGATTGACTCTGACGCTCGAATTTGGGCTCGGCGAGGGGAAAGGCCGAAGGGTTCTGTCCGCTTATTGCTTGCAAGTTATATGATGGCGAGCATGGGCGTGCCTTGTGCAAGAAGACTTTCAGGAGTCGGGGGAGAGATCGTCAAACCCATACCTGACTTCTCCGACGCTTGTCTTCTCCCTCGTACTCATCGCTGTCTACATGGCTATTGCAGTACTTGGAGGGGATCTTGTCAACCCTCTCCTTCCTTTGGCGCTGGTGCAATGTGATGGCCCTCTGCCCATCTATCCTTGGACGCTGGTTACGTCTATCTTTCTGCACGCAGGTATCATTCACATCTCTAGTAATGTTCTATTTCTGTTGATATTCGGGTTTATCCTGGAGGAACAGGTCACTAAGACTCGTTGGGTTGCAACGTTTTTTCTCACAGGCGTTGCAGGCAACCTAACCTTTGTTGGAGCGGATCTAACAGGCTTCTTTCTCACCGGTGTCCCTAACATGAACCCCTTAACATGGAGCTGTGGAGTAGGCGCCTCAGGGGCGGTCTATGGCATCATGGGGGCTGCAACAGGACCACGAGGTGTCATACTGATTATATTCATCGCTGGTTTGGACCTCTTCGCCGGCGGAGGTTTCTTCGCACACATCGGAGGCCTGATCACCGGGCTCCTTCTTCGAAGGTTCTGGAGCTCCGAGCTGAAAAACTTCTAAATCTCGGCTTGACCGGAAACGATGCGACTTATCCGATCCCTCGTGGTAGCCCGGGGGAGACCAGTGGCTGGCCGCGGAATTCACCGCTTTGTATACGACCCTTTTTTTTCCAAATTCCTTCAAGTACTGATGGACTAAAAGTAAGGTAGGAAGAAAAATTGCTAAATGACTCGCCCCATGTTGACTCCCACTTGAAGAACTATGATCCTCGGGGTTCGAATCCGCCTGGATTCAACAGGATAGCCTAGTGGGCCAGGACGGCTGCTACCCCTTCTTTTCCTAGAGGCATTTTCGAGAGGAAGTTGTCAGCAACCCTCGATTGCCGGCACGATACACGGCTATCTACAGGCGACTTCCATTACCAATCAAATAGAATAACTTATATGCCCAACCCCCGCACCAGAGCCAGAAAATATCTTGGAGCGATCAAATAGAAAGAAACTCTCCGTCAGCGTAGTACTCTTTGGACTAGTGATCGCATCGCTGAGCTTCCTGCCAGCTATGCCTCGATCCGCACACGCTCAATTCACAGGAATAGTCTGCCTCTCTGCAATCACGACTTCCTGCCCATCGTCTGCGCCAACCTTCGGCGGATCTGTGGGCAATCAAATAGTAGTGAACGTTGTTATCCAAGGCTCGGATTCCTTAAACGGTTTCGACATAAGTGTTCAGGCTGATCCCCAGGTACTCAGTCCAGTTAGCATAAGCTCAGCCGGGAATGTCTTCGCAGGTCAAATTACCTTTACACAAATGAACTCCACAAACACCTCTACCGGGGTGGCCCGGCTTGTCCAGGTCGTGTTGGGGTTCATGACGCCCAGCCCTACAACTGGGCTACTGTTCAGCATTAGATACAATATTGTTGGATCAACGACGGACACTCCAATCGCGTATCCCTCTGGTTGCAGCAATAGCAGTGTGGCAGGTACCACTACATGCGTTCAGGTTGTAAACGCGGGGACGGTCGACCCTGAAACAGTTCAAGGAGCTACATTTACGACTGCAGCAGGCTTCATCTTGACTGCGAGCTCATCATCGCTGTCGCTCAAGAGAGGATCCTCCGGATCTGTTACCATCTTGGTAACCGGCACGGGCGGGTTCACTGGGTCCGTAAGTCTTTTGGCCGTCGTCTCTCCTGTCATAAAACATGGCCCATCGGCTACGCTGAACCCCACAAGTGTCACGCTCAGCGCTAGCAATACGGTTGGGACTTCATCGTTGACAGTCTCAGCGCTTCATTCTACGCCAATTAGAGCGTACACTGTAACAGTAACGGGATCAAGCGGAACGATATCTCACTCCGTGACAATACAGGTAACCGTCAGCTAACCCCTGCCCGATTCCGAACTTAGAAGATCTAAACCCCCCTGTTTCTTGGTACCAACTACCAGCAATCTTGTGAAGTCACATGCGCACTTCAATTGATGAGTTCTTCTAGAACTCTTACTGTTATCAGATAACACCGTGAAGGATACTAAATCTTACGATTGGCATAGTATGTTGCTTAAAACATTTTCCGAGCGGTAAAGATGTCGACACATGCCATGACATCCAGATGAAAAGACCAGAATTCCTCCGAGGCATCTACACAGCTAGCAGACTCGGCATGAGACCTAAGACTCAGATTTCCAAAATCGGGATGCTCAAACAAGTCGCCAGAGCCTGGGGACTAGACCCGGACCGCATTCCTACGACCGAGGCCCAAGCATATCCCCAAAGGACCTATGCCTCACCGATTAAAGGGAACGAGCACAACACGCTACTGATAACAGCTGCCCTGAAGGACGCTGTGAAAAAGGACATAATGCAATCGGTATAAAGTCGCGGCCAGCCAATGGTAGCCGGGGGGAGATTCGAAGTAGAATTCGAAAATACCAATTGAACCAGGGAAAATGGGCCGGACCGGGCAAACCCGACATGGCTAAGGGACCTGACCTTTGGATTTGGGCGTCTTCTTCCATCGTGCTGTAATCTCAGATCGGACTCTGCCGACGGTGAGCTGTCGCAGCGTTTCGGCCGTGTCTAATGTCTTCCGTAGGTCTTCGATTGGTATCGTGTTGACACTTGCCCTTGCCGAGTCCGGCCCCAGGATCTGAACTTCGGGAGTGGGGCCTAGAAGTTTCGTTCCCGCGATGCGCTTCTCTTCCTCTTCTTCGGCTTCTCTCCGGTCTGCAAAGTCGTCGTCGCTCATGCCAGGATGGACTTGGCCGCAGGGTTTTCCCTGATGGCCATACAGAGCGTCTTTCACAATCTGGCGCGTGTCGTCATCGTCACGCTTCGCCCTTGGATTGTTTTCGTCAGACGCGATTTCGAGTCTATCGAATGGGGGTTCTATGGTGTCGAACTATAAGCGACCGATCAGCTATCATACCACCGTGTGATCGAGTCACTAGTTCGAGAAAGGGCTGGCTTGAAGCTCTCAGAGACCGCGATGCTCATCTACGTTTACATACAGTCCCACGCTGGAGACGAGGTCCGGCTCCGCGAGGTTCAGCACGCGATGGGCTTCGCAAGTCCAAGCTCGGCACTGTTTCACTTGCAGAAGCTTGAGTCTGCTGGATTGATCTCGAAGGATCCGATAGGGAACTATCGGGTCAAGACACGGGTCCGGGTCGGTCTCGTGCGAAACTATGTTCTTATTAGAAACATCTTCGTGCCACGCCACGTTTTCTACGCGATAGTGATGACGATTGCCTCGATCCTTTATCTCAGTCTGCTGAGAGATTTTCTTTCTTCTCCCTTCACGATCATCGCGCTACTGCTAAACACGGTGTCCGCCGGCGTGTTCTGGTTCGAGTCCTGCCGTGATTGGAAGGACAAGCCAAGGTTCTCAGGGGATTGAAATGAGGATTCATTGTTCAAGACTTTTCAACAATATTTCGACAGCATCGAACTATATCGAAGAAAGAGCAATAATATTCTGGGGACGATGTAGTTGAAACGAATATTCTTGGCTGTGTTTCTCGCAGCGATCGTGTTTTCTGCGGCGTTCTTCCAGTTGCCCTTTTCTGTTCGGGCACAGTCGTCAACGATTCCGATATCGCAGGAGTATGCAAGCGGAGACCTCCAGGTGCCATACTATGGTGGGGGGAACCTGAGATTGTGGTACTCTTGGGTTAACGTCAACAATACTCGCACGGTATTCTTCGCGTTACATTTTCTGAACCAGAACCCGATCTTTACCTTCGTCGGGCAAGCGTACAATTCACCCACAGGCCAGAGGGTCTTTGTGGGGAACTCATTGCTGGCTATAGAGGTGTATAACGATACGAACCACAATGGCTACCTTGACGCTGACTACAGTATCCCTACGACCGAACTCAAGTACACTCTGATAATGAACGCATCCCAAACCTTCACGACTGACGCCGTGAACAAGACGATCGTCGATGGAGTTCCACATTATCAATGGGGTGTCACGTACGGCTCGATCCAGGCCTTTCTCATCAAGGCAACGCCACCAGGATACGGTTATGGAGGCGGAGCAAGCGCGGCGAACGCGCTTGTCGATCACGTGTCTATGTTCTATGACTACTCAATCAAAGGGAACAGGACATTTCTGAAGACAAGTTTTCAGATCGGCGGCATAACGCTGTCCTCTTTCACACCACCGACTCCCAGCCTACAAGACCTGAGCCTCTCATTGCTTTACGCAACATCAACTGTCGCATCTAGACAGTTGACCATTGTCACGGGTGGATCGCCCTATGATTCTCAATCGAGTCCCGTTGCGTCGACTTTCACTGCTGCACAGGTCAATGTGGACAACATCCTCGCTTACGAGTTTCAGTTCAAAGACAACTACACGCTACAGACAAGTTCTCCAACGACGCACCCAGCAGTGTACCTTGCTTCACCTGTCGGTTCAATTCCTACGAACGCCTTGCAAGGCCAATTCTTCGATCCACTCCTCAGAGTCCAAGACTTTGTGAGGGGCGAGCTTCCGGATATCGCGGGACTTCCTTCAACCTCGAACATCAACTACACTGCGACCAAGTTTCTCTACAGGATGAACTATCCTACTTGGTCCGGGACAGCAATACTGCACGATCCTACATACGTGGCGTATCTGGGCAAGGGAACAGCCTCCATGAATCCGATTCCGGTGCCATCATGGATCCTCTACACGGCCGTGTTCACAGGCGGGTTGGCGTTACTGGTCGCTTTCAATGGGTTAAGACGAGCTAGAAAACCGTCCGGTCCGACAGATGGTCCGGAGAGCATCGAAATAGTATCGACATAGAATCCCGGCAAAATATTACACGGGCCGATATGTCGACGAGCGAGAGTTTGGCTGTTAGCCTCGGGTCCTCAAGTTTCTCTGCGAATCTTCCAAGGATCGAGAATGATTCCATTTCACAGCCAGCTTCTGGTCTTCAATATCTAATGGTGAATGGTCGACTGGGTCTCGGCTAGGCTCGGGTAGGAGATTCCTTCCAGTGCCAGTACTAGGTGACAAGATTCTTGGCCGCACACCTCGGAATTACCGTGGGATCGGGTATATTCGAGGCCGGACTGTGGTAGCCCGGGGGACATGCGTGGCTGGCCACTGACTTTATACCACGGATTTCGAAACTCCCCCTTTTTCTTTTCTAAACTCGATAGAAGAGTCAACCCTCGCTTTCCACAACATGTTTGGAGCCTTCTAGGGGGACTACCCATCACGGCCCAGGGTTCGTGCCGCGAACATTGAAAATTCTGGTCTTATTTTCAATCACTTTGAGGGAGCAGCTCATTGGCTGAGGTTTTATAAGGGCGGGGGCTGGGCCTGGTTATCTTTGGATATCAACGGATACTCTCTCGAGGTAACTTTTTATTCATGATAATTTCTCTACCCATTTGTCGTAGGAAGTATTCATATTCACCAGTATCTCTTACCTCTGAAGCCGTCAGCTCTGCTAGTAGCCTGTCTATTGATACTCTCAGTTGTCTCCTTGTTTGCTTCTGTGAGAGCTACTGATTGCTCGACGACGTTGGTCTTTCGCCCCACGGACGACGCGACCATCAGGGCGGATATGCCTACGACCAATCTCGGAACCGGTACGACCCTGGTCGCCGACGCAAGCCCTGTCAGAGATTTTCTCCTAAGGTTCTCTGTAACGGGAGTAGGCTCGTGCCAGGTGACTAGCGCAACGCTGCGCTTGTTCCAGGTAGACTCTTCTGACCGGGGAGGAGACTTCCACACAACAGCCAGTAACTGGTCGGAGGGAATTGTGACGTGGAATAATGCTCCAGCGGCCGGCCCGAAGACGATCGCGTCCCTCGGAAGCGTGTCAACTGGGAAATGGTTCGAGGTCGACCTGACCTCAATAGTCCCCGGCGATTCAATTGTCAGCCTTCGGGTTTCGTCGCCTAGTGGTGACGGGGCGTACTACTCGTCGAAGGAAGGAGCCAACCCACCACAGCTCGTACTTACTCTCGGCCCGCCTGCCACCTCCAACTCCCACGCTCCCATATTTATCGATGGAAACTCAGGCTTCACATATGCCAATGGTGTTAGAAGTGGGTCGGGCACAGCGTCGGACCCCTATGTCATATCAAATTGGGACATCGACCTCTGCCAACCAGGGGCGGGTTGCGGTGGTTCCGGGGTTTTTGTGGAAAACACTGACGCCAATTTCGTAATCCGGAACGTCCGCGTCCACAGTAGCGGCAGCATCAATACCTTCAGCTATTACGATGCCGACGTCTATCTTTACAACGTTGCAAACGGTCGGGTTGAGAACTCGACTCTAAGCGACGGCCGCTCCGGCATCACCGTTGAAGGCTCTAAGTATGTCACATTGTCAGGGAACAATCTCTCGGTTCAACCCATCTACATCTCATCGGGGGGTGGAGGGGAAACGCAAGTTGCAGGCCCGTGTATGAGCATTCATTCTTCCACCAGCATAGTTGTCTCTGGAAATTCACTGTCCCCATGTGTCAATGGAATGGAATCCTTCGGGACCACCGGCATGGTCGTTTCTGGAAACAAGTTCGTCCAAGATGGGGTCTACGGGCTATTTCTGGAGGGCTATGGAGCGGCCTCAACGGTAGGGGCGCTAATAGAGAATAATCAGTTCGGACCTGGATCAGATAGGGGCATCGAGATTAACGATGGCGCAAATGTTACCCAGACCACCATATCCGGCAATATTTTCTCCGGGCAGGGCATCGACCTCCATCCACCCACCATAGCTGACTGTTGCCCCTCCAACACAATGGTCTACGGCCTTGCTCAACTCAGCTCCAATACAATTACAACGGACAACCTGGTCAATGGCAAACCAATCTATTACTTCGAGGGATGCTCTGGAACGAGTATCAACGGGATTCCTGTCGGACAACTAATAGTGGTCAACTGCACGAACTTTCAGGCCAGCAACCTCCAGATCAGCGGCGTGATTGAAGGGATCGTTCTATCAAACGTCCACGGAGCAACAATCGTCAATGATACCCTGTCAAACATAAGCCGGTTCGGCGTTCTAGCCTTCAACTCTGACCATGTGACAGTTACCGGCAATAACATTACCGCAGGTAATGGAATTCAGTTCTATATCTCAAGCAACATGCTAGTCTACCACAACAACTTCCTCGGAGGAGGCGATTTTGCAGGAGGAGCTTACCAAGGAATGGATTACAAGGGTAGCTATGACTCATGGGACGACGGCTACCCCAGCGGGGGCAATTTCTGGTGGAACTATAACGCTACAGACAATTGCGGGGGACCGCAGCAGGAGGTGTGCACAGGCCCAGACGGTATTGGAGACACACCTTTCGGTCTGGACCGTTACCCGTTGATGAAGCCCTACCCAGTTCAGACCAATCCCCCCGTTGGCTTCGACTTCAGCCTGGACACGCCTTCGCCTAGCAGCCTTTCCATGGCTCAGGGTGGCACCAGCCCGTCCTCTTGGATAGCCGCGTGGTTAGTGAATGCTCCTTCGTATGGTTTCATTACCTTCACAGCGTCTGGCCTTCCCAGTGGAGTCACCGCCTCTTTCACACGTAATCCATGCCCATTCCTTGGGGATGTACAAGGAACTCCGGGTTGCTTCGTTTCCGTGTCCTTTTCTGCCACTGTCACCGCCACTCTCGGGACTACGAACGTAACAATCACGGCAGACAGCGATGGCGTCAGCCATTCGACGAGCATATCCCTGACCATTACGGTCGCCTCGCTCGCAGCGTCATTCACAGCCTCTAACCCGGTTACCGCCGGTCGCCCGGCTAACTTTACCGCATTCGCTTCAGGAGGGAGTCCGCCTTACAGTTTCAGCTGGACTTTTGGCGATGGAGGTTCGACAACAGGCAGCTCTGCCACCCACACCTATTCAACCGGTGGGTCGTACACGGTAACACTGACGACTCAAGACTCAGCGAGCAGGACTATCGTTGTGTCGAAGGTGGTCACGGTTGCTTCGCTGGCCCCCAATGCTCTTGCCATCTCAAATGATGGTAAGGTTTTCAGCTATCAGCGCGGTGTCTTCACCCTGATAGCTCAGCCTGTGACGACTCCGCTCAGACAAGTGGCCTGGAACCCTAATGGATCCTACGCGCTAATAGTGGGCGACTCGGGCGTGGTTTTGAAGTACGATGGCTCTCAACTCTCAACGATACCCACAGGGGTAACTACCAACCTGTACGCGTTGGCTTGGAAGCCGGACGGGTCTTACGCAATGATCGCTGGCTCAGGAGGTGTTCTGTTCAAGTATGATGGAGCCTCTATGACCAGGCTCCAAAACCCGTTCACCAACTCAATACGGTCGATAAGCTGGAACCCCGCGGGGACCCAGGCATTGATGGTTGGATCCTCTGGTACCATGTTGCTCTACCAGCCGAACGGACAAATCACAAAGATATCGTCTGGCACCACGGAGTACCTCTACTCTGCAGGTTGGAGTCCAAACGGGCAGTACGCGTTGGTGGCAGGTGGGAACGGTGTCATCGTGCGCTATGATGGAACAAGCGTTCAGACCCTCAACACCACCGGTCTCTACAGCTCTACGATCGTTATCCACTCCATCTCATGGATTCCGTCAGGCACCTCTGCTCTGCTCGTAGGAGACTCCGGCCTAGTCCTCACCTACGATGGCAACGTGCTGACCCGTGTCGCAAATCCTGTCGCGAGCAACCTGTACTCGATAAGCTGGCTTGGAACGACAGCCTACATCTCAGGTGGAAGCGGTTCCAGCCTGACATACACGGGCGGGGTGTTGTCTACACTCACAAACAATACATCAACCAGCCTCAGAGGCCTAGCCTGGAAACCAAGCTAGTCCGCAGACCAAACAAGACAGTTTGCAAGAAACGTGAATTCGATTCCCCAAGGGTTTCATCCCCCCATTTTTCATATTCGAACAAGGCCTTGGTAGCCCGGGGGAGATTCGAACTCCCGTCAGCAGGTTGCTCCAACCCCTCTTTTTGAGGGGATCCAGAGCCGACTAGGGACGCTTCCGTGTTTCTGGCCCGAAACGCCCATGCTATGCTAGACCACTACACCACCGGGCTACGAAGTTCTTGGTTGTTCATTGGCTAGCCATAATAGGTTTCGTCGAACCGGATAGAGCGAGAATCCAGGAGTCGTTCGATTGATCAGGTCGCGCTCGCATGGCTAGTATGGACACTACATTGCCGTAAGGGGGATGTTGAACCGTCGCCATTGCGAAGCTCGTTGAATGATCGTGGTAAGGAGGGCACCCGTCTGATCCTTTCGCAGGTTTGCCTGAGATCTCTGATGCGGCATAGGTGTAGGCACGGCTCGCGACCGAATCGGCTATTTTCAGCCCTGATTCACGATCTGAACATGCACGTCTAGGACGCGGGATAATTTGTGCTGTAAATCCGGATAATTCCGAATCGACAAAAGCCCGGATCGTGGTTTGATCGTTCTGTCTCATCCGTTATCGCCGCCAGACACGAAATGCTTCAAGAAAAACGGGGGTCTTAGCGACTTCATCTCGTGACCCCGAGCGTGGAGCACACATCTGACGAAGACGTGGCGGGTCGTTTTCGCACTGCTGTCCAGAAAACCGAAGGAATTCGCTATGGCAGCCCAAGCTTTATCCTTAAAATCCCGCGCCCAGAAGGCGCGACTTGTCCCGATCAGCCCGCCGATACAAACTTGTGGCTCTCGGAGGAACTTTCGACGTCTTACACGCCGGCCACCGACATTTGCTCTCTGAGGCTTTCAAACTTGGAGACACAGTTTTGATCGGAGTCACGAGCGACCAACTTGTCGCGACCCTCCATAAGAAACACCAAGTTCGCCCATTTTCAAATCGGGTTCGTGAACTGCGCAGGTTTCTCAAGACTCGGCGCTGGTCGTCGCGGGTAAGAATAGCTATGCTTCGCGAGCCTTATGGACCAGCTGCTAGGCGCGAGAAGCTGGAAGCGCTAATTGTCAGTAAGGGTACTCTTGCAAGTGGTCGTCGGTTGAACCGTCTCAGAAGACAGAATCACCTTCCGCTTGTGGATCTGTACGTCGTCGATTTGTTCAGGGCTGCTGACGGAAAACCAATCTCAACCACTAGGGTCAGGAATGGAGAAATTGATCTTCAAGGACGACTTTTGAAAGCCCGCCATTAGGGCTTCAATTTATTGGATGTATGCCAATGATCCAGTTTTTTGGATGACTATTTCATTTTAGGTTCATAGCCACTTTCTGTAGAATATACTTTCATCATCTGTTCCAGTTCCTGCATGAAACCCTCACTCATATGCCATTTGGAATCGCGCTTCTCTATGAATCCCGCTCCAACGAGTCCATGTATCATGTTGTAGAATTGTCCAACGCTCATCCCACGTTTCGAGATCCAGTCCTTCCATGCCTGAATTGGTAGACCACTTGGTTCTGCCTTCTTGACTTCCTTCCAGAAGTTGTGGGCCTCGCCCGCTAGAAAGTCGCTCTTCCAGAAGACCCGTCGGAACAGTTCTTCAGGAGTGCTGGGCAGGTTCCCAGCCTTGAACAGGACTGTTGTCTTTTGCTTGGCCGGTCTTCGAACAGCTCTTCTCGGCAGGTATTTCACGTCCGACAACCGGCAATTTCATCTCTCGTTTAATCCTTATGGTTGAAGAACAATCTGTAAACTGAGAGAAAAAGATGGATTGTTGGTTGAAAATTTCTAACGTAAATTCTTCAATGAATCGCGCCTTACTTGTCCTCCTAAATCCTTGCGTAACTTCCGTCGAAGGACAAGTTTCTAGATTTTTCGATTTGTTATTGAGACTCCGTGAGTTCTTTCCGAATCACGGGATCTTTGACGTTGTCTAGGACTCGTCTAGGAGCTGTTTCTTCTCTTCCAGGGAGAGCTCTTCAACATACACGGCTGTTGCCCTCAAGTCTTTGTGTCCCATAAGGCTCTGAACCTTCCAAGGGTCCCTACCAGTCTTTCTGGCCCAGTATGTCCCGAAATAGGCCCGTTGACGGTGGTTATGCAGACGGTCCCAGTCAGGAACACCAGCGAGCCTGGCATACTTTCGCAAGATGTTTGTTCCATGCTGTTCTGTAAGAGAAATGATTCTCTCGCCCTTCTGAACCTTTGATGCTAAGCTCTGAGCAAGTCTAAGCCATTTCTTCCCAGGATAATCTGGCTCCGTCTTTCCTCCTTTGAAGTGAATCATTATCGTTTCCCTGCCTACGTCCTCTTTCCGTATTCCCGGAAGATCCACAACGCAAACGACCTTTTCCCTTGTCCTCTTTCTCGTGTAGGTTACCTTGTTATGGCAACCCACTATGCTCCCGATGCGCCATCCCCGCTCGAGCTGGAGTCCCAAGAGTAGGTGATCTCTAGGAACTGCCTGGGCTAACTCGATTATGCGATTCTTCTGAACATCAGTTAGCCGAGTCTCTCCTCGTCCGTCTCTGCTTATTCGCATCTAAGAGCCCGCCAGGGGCGTTTTCTCTTTCCGGTATTTCCCCAGTCTCTCTCATGTTCTTTGACGTGACAAGTTGGACAAGCCAGTTTGAGATTCTCGAGACAATTGTTGCGACGATTCCGGTCAACATAATGGGACCAACGAGAAAGGCACGTTCAGCCTTCGGAGAGTGATCGATCCCCGACGTTGGTGTAACAACA
>VBBQ01000037.1:11936-56777 GCA_005888755.1 Candidatus Bathyarchaeota archaeon | reverse complement strand
ATCATTAGTCTTTCCATTACAGAAAGACTAATTTGTGCTTGTCACTATGTTTCCTCGAGTGCGACACCTTCATGATACATCTTCAGGAAATCGCACCCGAACCAGGAATCTACCTCCTTCATGACAAGGAAGAGCATATTCTCTACGTGGGCAGGGCGAATAACCTTCGAGTCCGACTTAGACAACATGAAGCCAACTATGATATTGTGAAGCCGTGGATGTGCTTCTTCGACGAGCAATTCGAAAACCTGAATCTTCGAATTAAGGAGGCATCCGATCAAGAGGACGGAGCCCGATTCGATAAGATCTCGCGCATCATAGGCTGGCCTTTGGCTATGATTGATTCAATGCCGGCAATCGATTGTGTATATGGAAGCGTAGATGCGGCCCACACTATTCAATGTCCCGTCGAGGAATTGGATCGAAAAGAGTCCGACTATATTGCCAGTCTGAGGCCTCCTTTCAACTACCGACGCAATAATGACCTTCCAGACTCCGAGAGACGGAAGCACTGGCCTCAAGACTATGTCAGATCCAAGGCCCTTTGTAAGCTGCTATTACATTGCAGCCGTGAACTCACTCTGCGAATGCCTGAAGAACCTTGAAGCATGAGATCGATTTCACGAGCCGGCATCTCGCACGGATTCTTGCCATAACCGAGAAGGAAAACCTAGAACACTTCTGTCTCTTTGGGCTGTATATCGGTTACGGGCTAAGACGCGCCGAGCCCATAGGCGGGGATCAAAAAGGAAATCAGTTGCCCGGCATGATGATTGAGGATATCAAGTGGAAAGATGGATATTTTTGGCTAACTGGAAAAGGGTATGGCCCGACAACTGACAAACCGTGGAGAAGGTCCTGGGAGTCAATTCCAATCTCTCCTTTGCTATTGGCCCGATTGAAGGAGTTTGTAGGAAAACGAGAAAATGGAAAACTGTTTCAGATTAGCCATCAGACTCCTAATAATCTCGTGCATAAGTATGCTAAGATAATCGGGATTGAGGACTGGGCTTGTGCTCATCCACATCGGATTCGGCACTGGTTCCACGGAATAATGTCTAAGAGGCTTGGTGTTTCGGTCTCAGG
Organism: Candidatus Bathyarchaeota archaeon; assembly: GCA_005888755.1. Taxonomy (GTDB): domain Archaea; phylum Thermoproteota; class Bathyarchaeia; order 40CM-2-53-6; family 40CM-2-53-6; genus 40CM-2-53-6. The sequence continues at coordinate 55,691 of VBBQ01000037.1, read as the reverse complement.
GCAGCCTTTGAACCAGTTCGAGTTCTACGACATTGAGAGACATGATCGGACTCCCCTGGGTGTAATTGCTAGATATGTTCCGGCTACTCCGCTAGATAGACGGCGGAGCATTGTTGAGAGCGTACTGGCCGAAGAAGGTATTCCGTTGTGAGCTTGAAGCTGGCTCCAATTTTTTGGAGATATCAACATCCTCCAAAATTTTGGAAGGCTAGAAAAAATCCAAGCTACACTACGCTGTGTAACGCGGCTCGGAATTTCGCAGTCCTTGCTGTTGCAGCGCTTGCATTTGTTCTGGCGGAAGGCCCATAGGAGGGAGTGGCGGAGGGATCCCCAGGCTCTTCGATAAGAGAATCGCCTCAGCCATCGCAATGCTCGATACTGCCTGAATTATCGCGACTGGCGGCGGCTTGTTCTGTTTGTGCTCATCTATCATCTTACGGATCTCTTCTTTTTCGCCGATCACTTGCGCCCGGCCTTTGACGCTGAGCTGTGCAATCGACGGACTATAGTTCACCGTGAAAACAAAGGGAGCGTCAGCCGTGGACTCATTTTTCATCTCTAGTCCGACGATATTGATGTTAACAGCGATCTGGACTTGAGGCGGTAATTGCGTGTCTTGGCCCCAGAAACGTTCACCAGTAAGACTCGTAACTTGCACGGTCACCCTTAACATTCGGCTTGCAACGCAAGACGGGTCGGGTCCCTGAGGTATTATGGTTTCTGCCGGGCATCTCCGGTCCCAGATATCTGGAGAATGCGTTTCTGAGCCTTCTGAACGATCAACTTACGGCCATCAACTCGAATGGTGAGTAAGTCTCCTTCTTTGAATGGAAAACTAGAGTCATCCGTCAGTTTTGTTGGCAAATATATTCGCGGGGATCTGTATTGTGTACGCTCAGATCGAGCTGGCTTCTTTGCGACGGCGAATCTAGTTAGGATTTTCTTAACCAATTTGCTAAGCCTTTGACGAGCTGAATAGCTGACGTATTTGCATCGTGAAGGGTTTTTAGGCATTATGGTAATATTCGCGGCCAAGGAAGGAATACTTCTGGACCAGCTTGTCCGATTTTGGGAATTCGCTGCAAGACTAAAGGCCGAACAGCGGAAGGGCTGGGTCAAGAAACTTCGTCTTCAAAGAACTGAGTCGGTGGCCGATCACTCTTTTGCATTATCGCTTCTATGCTTATTCGAAGGCGAAAGACGAGGCTACAACGTGGAAAGACTGCTAAAGCTCGCCTTATTACACGACTTAGAGGAATCGATTACAGGAGATCTAACTCCCCAAGATAAGGAGTCGAGGGGCGAAAATATCGTCAAGGCTCAGAAAATCGCTGCCCGCGAACAATTGCTTTCCTACTTTCCAAAGGAGAATCAACGGGTCTATCAGGAATTATGGTCGGAGCTGGAGAACGAGAGAAGCAAAGAAGCACAGCTAGTTCACGAACTCGACAAGCTGGAAATGGCCCTTCAAGCGAATGAATATGCTAAGGGAGGCATTGAAGCGACCAAACTCAAAGAGTTCTACGAATCCTCCAGGGCTGCAATCAAAGATCCGAAGCTAAAGCGGCTTTTGGACGAAATTTCGTCTCCAAGGCAAGCGCAGAACCAGCCGGACGGCGCTGACTATGGACAATGACTCCAGTTTATTCGACGCCGCGCGACTAGATTTGAGTGACCACAGCAACGCGCGCCTGAGCCGCTTTTGTTAGATACTCTTTGGGAAACAGAGTCTTGAAGTCTCTCGCCAGGATCAACATGTATTCCCCGATTTCATCTTCACTCATGAATTGGAACATGTAACCTCCGTTGTAAGGCGAGGCTTCCCCCTCGCGTTTCATGAACTCAATATGCAATAGCGGGTCCCCCCTCTTGATCGTTATTGGCTGTCGCTCGTTGCTGAGGTTAACTAGCTCGAGTGCGAGGCGTCCTATGAAGCCGCTGTGGACTTTTGCCGCGTTCAGAAAGGAGAGACCCATTCTCCCGTACTTGCTTTTAGCGGTGAGATGGGCCACGAATTCAGGGGGCGTGAACACGACCTCGTTAGAGACCAGGTTCTGGTGTTCCAGATAGTGGAGCGTCCTTTCCTCCCTAACAGTAAGGACGTAGCCGTCTCCGTCTAGGAGTCCATAGTCGAACGGATGAATGCACTTGTGAGCCTTGATTAGGCTAACGAGTTGGTTTTTGCCGATCACACACATGCAAATCGCGCACTAAGTGGTCGAATTTGATGGTTTCGGTAGAGTCGTCAGACCACTGACGTCTGGACGACTTGAATCGAGAGGGCTGCTGGATTTGCAAGTACAAGTGAATCATCGAAGCTTACGAGTAACAGAACGTCTCCAAAGCCATTCGGAGGGATTGGAAGGGTGAAGTTTGCGCTCAATGTCGGGGTATTTGACAGGGACACATGAGTTCCGCCGATTATTGCGGTCGAATTTGTCATGAGCAACCGAATTGCATCGTATCTACCTGAGGTTATCTGTGCGGAGGCCACGATCTGGGGCAAGAACTGAGTTGGGATGGGTATTAGATCTATGGTCGGCGTTGTCTCAGTGACGTTAACCCATCCGGCACTGGATCCGAACCCGTACGTATGGAATTGTAAGCTCGTGAACTTGATGTAAAGATGGTCAATTACGCCGGGCGAAGTCAGTCCATAGATGTGAACCTTGATGATGCCCTGGGTAATCGAGGGCGCAAGGGCAATGACCAGTACGACGACGAGCACTGCAACAAATATCACTCGTCGCCATCCAGGATATGGATACATTGGTATTGTTGCGCTTGGGAGGCAACACTGCTATTTAACAACCAGCAAGCAATGGCGTTCAAGCCTAGCGTCTACTGGGCGCCGGTCCTCGGGCCGTGAAGAGGTTCATCAGAAGATTCTCGTAGAAGAGATCGCCCCAATGGAATATTCGTTCCAGGGCCCTGGGATCGGCTACCCAGTCGTAGAATTCGCCCACGACCTAATATCGCTTCACGCTTCGAGCGTCGTTGGGCAGGGTCGCGGCTATGTCAGTAATTCCTTTCTTTCGATTGAGTCGTCACGATCATGTGGCGTGATCGACTAGTTCTCGTGTCGCTGCAAACTCTGCAGACATAACAACTATCCTTTAATCCCGCCAAATTTCTCGGTGAGATCAAATTTCGAGGCGGAAAACACGGCTCATGGACTACCCTATCCCGCCTCGTGATGGGGACGTAGGAGACAAAAGGAACCTATCATGCTTCACCCGCCCTTCGAAGAGACGAAACGCTTGCTGAGTCGAGCTCCAATTACAGTTCTTGCTCTCGGCGGGAATGCAATTCTTCAGCGTGGCCAAAGGGGGACCTTTCAGGAACAATATGAAAACGTAAGGTCGACCATGGCTCAGATAGCGGCTCTTCTTAATGACGGGTTCAGAGTTGTCATCGTCCATGGAAATGGTCCCCAGATTGGTGCAACTGTCATCAGGCACGAGCTGGGCCATGCGAAGGTGCCGCCTTTGCCACTTCACGCTTGCGGTGCGGAGACTCAAGGTTTCCTAGGCTACATTATTCAACAGTCTCTTCGAGACGAGTTAGCTAAGCTTGAGGTCAAGAGATCAGTTGCAACGATTATCACCCAGGTTATCGTGGACCAGAGCGATCCTGCGTTCAAGCATCCGTCAAAACCCATCGGTCCATTCTACACGAAGGGGCAGAGAGAGACCTTGCTCAGAGATAGGAGCGACCTCGTCATTGAAGAAGACTCTGGCAGGGGATATAGAAGATTCGTTCCGTCACCTGATCCTAAAGCAGTTGTAGAGGATGATGCTATCCGAGTTCTCGTTGACGATGAGTCGGTGGTCATCGCTTGCGGAGGAGGAGGGATACCGGTCATAAGGCAAGGGACAAGCCTTCAGGGGGTAGAAGCCGTAATCGACAAGGACTTGGCTGCTGAAAGATTGGCCACATCGATTCACGCAGAGAGCCTTGTCATACTCACTGATGTTGAAGGTGTCTACCTTGATTACGGAAAACCGAACCAGCGATTACTTTCAAAAATTAGCCCAAGCGAGCTTGAGACCTATGCCCAAAAGGGATATTTCGCCAAAGGAAGTATGGGACCGAAGGTGGAAGCTGCAATCAGATTTCTCCGAAACGGCGGAAAGAGAGCGGTGATAGCAAACCTCGGAGACCTGGGAAAAGCAATCAATGGCACTGCTGGAACGCAAATAAGAAATTAAGACTCTCCAAGGTTCTCCACCGAGCTGTTTCGGCACCATGCTATATTCGCGGATAGTCGAAACGTACACGAAGATCGAGGCGACCACGAAAAGGCTTGAAATAACCAGTTTTCTCGTCGAACTCATTCAAGATACTCCACGTTCAATTCTCGATAAGGTGGTATATCTGACTCAAGGAAAACTGTATCCGGATTTTCTCGGGATTGAACTCGGAGTCGCAGAGAAACTGCTCTTCCGTGTTCTCGCGAAAGTAACCGGACAAAATGAGGCAAAGGTTACAACGGTCTACAAGAAGGAAGGCGATCTAGGAACCGTTGCTGAGGAACTCTTAAGAGACAAAACTCAGGCGTCCTTTCAAAGAGACTCCCTCACAGTAGAGGAAGTCTACAAAATCTTCGACACGATAGCACACGAGGCAGGCCAGGGCTCTGTCGACTCTAAGCTCAGGCATATGACTGGCCTCTTGGGAAAGGCTTCTCCAAGGGAGGCAAAGTACCTCACCCGAATGGCTCTCGGCCGCCTACGGCTTGGAGTAGCTGACATGACCATTCTCGACGCGCTCGCGATTTCCTTAGGAGGGGGAAAAGAGTCAAGGCATCTTCTAGAGCGTGCTTACAATCGATCGTCAGACCTCGGCTACGTCGCTAGAACTCTCGCCAGTGGAGGTATCAAAACAATTGAATCGCTCAAAGTTACGGTCGGAAGGCCAATCCGCCCAATGCTCGCCGAACGGCTTTCCAACGCGGCGGCGATCATGGCCAAGATGAACGGCGAGTGTGCGGCGGAGTACAAGTACGACGGACTAAGAATCCAGGCACACATCTCCGCTGAGGAAGTCACACTCTTTTCCCGACGTCTTGAGAACATCACTGACCAGTTCCCAGACGTTCAACGACTGCTGAAGGATAACATAGAGGCAAGAGGAGTAATCCTTGAAGGAGAAGCTGTCCCTGTTGACTCGTCTACCGGTGAGCTTCTACCGTTCCAGCTGATCTCGCAACGTCGAGGCAGAAAATATGACCTTGACAAAACGATCGAGGAGATACCCGTGGCTTTCTTCCCTTTTGATCTCCTATACGCCGACATGACTGACTATGCAGATCGTCGCTATCTCGAAAGACGCGAACGGCTCCGAGAGCTTATCCCGATGAATGGAAAAACCGAGCTCTCACGGCAGAAAATTTGCAATGATCCCAAGCAACTCGATGACTTCATGCAGCAGGCGGTCGCAGACGGATGTGAAGGCTTGATGATCAAGTCGATCGGTCCCGACTCAACCTACCAGGCCGGAGCGAGAGGATGGACTTGGATCAAGTACAAGCGTGAATACAAGTCGGAAATGCAAGACAGCGTCGATCTCGCGGCGGTGGGGGCGTTCGCGGGTAGAGGACGACGAGGAGGAACTTATGGTGCTCTGCTTCTCGCAGCCTATGACAAGAGCGAGGACATGTTCAGAACCCTCTGCAAGTGCGGCTCAGGATTTACTGATGAAGACTTGAACAAACTACCCAAGCTGCTCGAGAAGTATCGAATAGGTCATCGACATCCGAGGGTCGATTCTAAGATTGAACCGGACGCATGGTTCATTCCAGGACTTGTCCTCGAGATAGTTGGAGCAGAAATCACTCTGAGTCCAATACACACATGTGGTATGAACAGTATCAGACAGGGTGCTGGTCTGGCCGTGAGATTTCCACGGTTTACTGGGAAGTATCGGGAGGACAAGTCACCTGAAGACTGCACGACCACTGATGAAGTGGTTAAGATGTACCGGGCTCAGCTGAAGAAGGTTTCAGAGAAACTCAACCTGGAAGCAACCTAGCTTGAGATCGCGATACAGATTCCCAGACCAAATGCGTCCTGCATCACTCCAAGAGAGACATGAATTCTACACGCGAGAGTTCCGTACGAATCTCATTCGGGAATGGTTTCGAGGTTGGATGAAGCCAATTGTATTCGCGGTCGTCATTGGACGACATACCAAGATCTTTCCAGCCAGATATCGTGGGGATAGGGACCGAACAGTTCTCATTGACGAGTACGATACCTTGCAAGATCTCCGACGATATTGCGTCGAATTCAAGCCCGAATCCGTATACTACGACAGGAACGTGTACAAGAACTGGGACGAAGCCAGGCGTGGCCCAGGCAAGATTGAACAACTGGGCAAGTCGTTCGGCCAACAACTAGCTTTCGACATTGATCCGGAGAATTTCGAATGTCCGATCCACGGCACTCTTGAAGAGAAAATGAACAGGCGGCAAGGATTGTCGTTTTGTAGATTAGAGCTCCAGCTGGCCCAAGAGCAGGCGCTCGGCTTAGTGGACGAGTTGTCCCATTCTTTCGGGGAACTCCGGATGGTCTATTCGGGAAGAGGTTTCCACGTGCACGTTCTCGACGAGGACGCATTCTTCTGGACACCGAAGCGACGTCTCAAATTGGCCAGATCTCTTTCACATAGGGGATACCTAATGGATGAGTGGGTCGCGGGTGGGGCGATGAGACTGATCAGGCTGCCGCACTCCCTCAACGGGTTAGTGAGTCGCGTGGCCAGACCATTGGGTAGAGTTAAGGTCCGTTCTTTCGACGCCGTGACCGACCCTTTCTGTCTTCCAGGGTTCTCCCGGAGTTAGGCCGTCTATTTCTTTCTCGGCCTACGGATTGACTTTTTCGTCTTTTTGGGAGATTTCTTTGCTTTCTTCTTTGTTACACTCTTTGCTTTGGTCTCTTTTCCAGCGTAGTAATAGTAGGCTTTGCGTTTCTTTGCCGAGGCGCTCAAGGGTTTCGCGGGCATGAGTTGGGGTTTGTAGCTAGATGTCTTAACATTTTCTGGAAAGGCGCTTGTTCTCTAAGTGTCGTCGAGAGTAGAGATGATCCGCTTGTGGGTTTCGTCTATGCTGTCGACCCCTGTGTTTAGCAGTAGACATTTGACGTCGAATTTGGAAATCATTCTCCGGAAGAACTGTTCTTGGCGAGCGTGGTCCAATAGTAGGAGATAGGGGTTGTACCATGGTTCGCTGGCAAGCTTTCCCCACATCTCTTTGGGACCGGCGCCAGGGCGTACCATGTACTCTCCCTTCCTGAGGACCTTGATTGCCTCGTCAGCGTCCAAGTGCACTTCGGGAGGGCTTTTGTCGTCTCTTCGCAAGAGAACGAGTAGCCTAATTCTTGCCTCATCGGTGACTTTTCCGGCCCCAAACACTTTTTCTCGAGGAACCAGTGCTCTACTGTTTCCGAAAGCGTAGTAACACCAGTGCAGTCGCTCGTCGAACACGCACTTGCCATTTGTTAGCTTGCAGCCTGTGAGGCCTTGGGTGAACTCGCAACTCTCTTTGGTCGTAGTGATGTTCTCGCACTTGCTTTCGTCGAAAATCTTTCGTAGCCACGGTTTGCTCATTTGTGTCTCAGTCCTCATGTAGAGACTCTTCTCAGGCTGTCTTCCAACCAAGTGTCTCAGTCGTTCTCCTTCGTTATGGTCAATGTAGACCCAGTCGTCTCCAACGATTCTGCCTCCAGGAAGCTCCATCAACTTGAAGGCCTGTGTTGTCTTCCCTGTCCCGGTTGGGGCAACAATGATGACTCCTTTGTCCGAAACGTCAACGCAAGCACCGTGTATGGAGTGGGTGTTCCTCTTCTCCTCCATGATGGCGGCGGCCATTCCCAAGGCCCAACTCTTGCATTGCCCGTAGTATTCTGTATTGAAGAATACTGACTCGTGCGTCTCCGGGCAGTAGTAGGCGGTCGGTTCACGCCCCTCGACGCCATACGCCGAGTATATTCTTGCATCGGGGTGGGAGGAATCGGGTGCCTCCTTCCAATTTAGCTTCCAAAAATCTTTCTGATGCCTGCTGTTGCCGTAGAACTCTACGGTAACGCCGTTGAGGTTAGCCTTTGAACGTGCAGCTTGTGCCTCGTGGAGTTTTTTTTCAGCGATGGCCTTGAGCGTTTCAAACTTCGCTCTTGGTACGTTCTTGTCGCTTTTGACTCGAGCGGTGGATGATGTGATGTAGTTGTCCAGTTTCACGTCTTATGGCTCCGCGCTGACAGAGCGGCAACTGCCTCGAATATGACTTTTACACCGACCGCGGCTGTCTGCCCCGTGTCCAGTTGGGGAGATACTTCGACCAGATCGAATCCGACCGTGTTCTTTTCCATTGCTGCATCAACTAGTGTCAGAAGCTCGTCTGTTGAAAGCCCATCCGGTTCGGGATTCCCGACGCCTGGGGCAAACGCTGGATCCAGCACATCGATATCCACTGTTACATAGCTGTGCGAGAACCTGGACAGGAATCCCCGGATTCCTTGAGCTGTCTTTGAAATCCCCGCGCTCCTCAGGTCCTGTGGAGTAATCATCGTGACACCGGATTTCTTTGTGAAATCTAGCTCCGGCTTGGAGAAGGCGCGTATTCCGACTTCCATAATGTGATCGGGGCCAAGTTGCTCGCTGACCCTGCGCATAAAAGTGGCATGGGAGAGTTTTTCTCCCAGAAATTCGTCTCGCAAGTCAAGATGAGCGTCAAAGCTCACGAGTCCTGAGTCCGGCGGCAGGGAATCGGCCGCTGCTTTGGTTATGGAGTGTTCTCCGCCGACCATTATCGGAACCTTCTTTGACTCTACAAGCTCCGAACAAACGGACTTGACTCTATCGAGAGTCTGACCAAGGTCCTCAACGATATCGACATCTCCCCAGTCGTGAACTGCGATCCTTTCCAAGTCCACGCCAGATCTGACGCTGTAGAGTTCCATGTTGGCGGAAACATCCCGGAGTGATCCAGGAGCAAATCTTGAGCCAGCCTTGTAGGTGCTGGTCTTGTCGTACGGAACTCCAAAGAAGACGAAGTGAGACTCGTCATATGCTGAGGATATTCCGGTGAATGGTACCCGAGGTGACAGGTATAATTTTGCTCGGCTCAAATCCATTCGATACTGTCGAGGACAGCCATTGTAAAGCTTATTGGGTAAGAGGCAGAACCGACCATTCGATCAATACGATGCCCAAGCAGGAAGTAAAGCAAGAGTCGAAAGATGAGGCAATTAGCACAGGAGTGATACGACCCGTTGGTCTTTCCTTCTCCTCGTTCTTCTACGCCGCTTCGGGCTTATACTATCTGATCTATCCGTTCGTGGTGCAAGATACGTCGCTGTACCCCTTGTACATCATTGGAGCCTTGTCGATAGTAGGCTCGGTCGGAATAATGAGAGTGACGAGATGGGGTCTCTGGGCCGGGCTCTCCCTCTTTCCCCTTCAGATAGTCGCCCCTGCGTTCGCGCTGATGACCGCCTTGCAATACCCTGGTGTGGCCTCGAGCAGCACCGCTATAGCTTACATCGTGTCGCTTGCAATTCTAATGTTCTTTGCATCCTTGACCTTTCTGCTCGTTCTTGATAAGAGAAGGAGCTTCAAGTAGCCGACGGAGCTTCGCTCGCGATTCGTGCGAGAACATCCATTCGCTTGGAAGACGAACCCGCATCTCTAGCTTTTGTTACGTAGCAACGCGGGCAGGAGACTAGCGGCCGGCGTCCTCTAGATCTTGCTTGAATCATTTGGAAGCCACAGGTCTTGCAGTGACGGGACAGAAGTGTAAGATTGCCGAATTGAGGCAATGGAAGGGTGAAACTGCATCCGGTTTGCCATTTTCCATTGCAACCAATGAACCTCTTGCCAGTCCCGCGGCTGCGAACGACCGCAAGCTTTAGCCCGCATTTCGGGCAGGGTGTGTCAAAGGTAACATCAGCCACTCTCTGTGCCACAACAACCTCGGAGAGCTGAGAACCAATCCTCTCCTCGTTTTCTGCCAAGGAACGCATGATGGATCGAAGATGCTCCAGTGCTTCCACCAATACGAGTCGTTTAGATGATGTTCCATTTTGGATGTCTTGCATCAAGTTCTCCATGTTCGCCGTGAAGGATGGATCGATGATCAAGGGGCAATACTCTGAGAGAACATCAGTTACCTTGTCAGCGAGTTCGCTAGCTTTCATCCTCTCGTCTCTGACATACCCGCGTGTGTAAAGTAGATCAATTATACCGGCTCGAGTGGCCTTTGTTCCTATGTTCGTCTCTTCCATTTTCTTCAGCAGACTACTGGGATTGTAACGGTGAGGCGGCTGCGTGAACTTCTCGACGGATTTCATATCTCGAACCTTTGCTCTGTCGCCGATCTTCAAGTCAGGCAAAGATCGTGATTCATCAAACACATATGGCAGGTAGAATTCAATCCAACCCAGTCTGACGATTCGGGAACCTGAGAGAAAGAATCTGTAGTTGTTGTAGTTGAGAATTATTCTGGAACTGGTTTTGAGGCTGGAGTCTGCGAAGGTGGCCATGAATCGTCGCGAAATGAGATCGTATAATTTGGCTTCTCCGCCGAACAGGGGCTTTTTCGCAGATTCGCCTGTAGGGAAGATTGCGGGATGAGCGGAGTCATCCTTGGGACCATTGTTCGGATGAAGAACGCCTCGGGTCATGAGTTTGGCGACCAAAGATCGATATTCGGCATGAGACCCGATTCCCTGCAAGATTTCCGCATACCCGATATCGGGTGGGAGTTTCTGGCTAGACGTCCTCGGGTAAGAGATTAGCGCGTCGAGGTACAATCTCTCAGCCAAAGCAAGCGTCCTCCCCGGGGAGAAGCCAAATTGACGATAGGACTCTGATTGAAGAGTAGACAAGTCAAATGGGTAGGGGGCTTGCTGCTCAATGTCATGGGATTCTATGCCCTTGACTTCAAGAAGCACGTCTCGACACTCGCCGCAGATCACCTTGGCCTCAGACTGCGAAACGACCTTGTCCCTTTCGTACTCTAGTGCGAAGGTCTTGCCGTCGTGAACGATCGTGGCTTCTATTGTCCAGAATGGAACTGGGACGAAACATGATATCTCTTCCTCCCTTGCGACAACGAAGCCCAAAGTGGGTCCCTGTACTCTTCCTGTGCTAAGTGTGGCGTAGCCTTTCCCTTGCTTCAGCGCCGACTCTGTTAGCAATCGTGACAGATTGATCCCGTAGAGCCAATCTAGTTCATGCCGGCACTTTCCCGCGTTTACTATCGGAAGTTCGGCCTTTGAGTCAAGCTTTTGAAACGCGAAACGAAGCTCCCGCTCGGTCATGGTACTGAACTTCATTCTAAGCGCCTTAACGGCGGCGCCGTTGCATGCGTATTGCAGAATTGTGTGACCGATTACGGATCCTTCAGTGTCGTAATCGCAGGCGTTGATGTAACGATCCATGTTTGTGGCAAGGGATCCTATGACACGTACCCATCGAGCTAACCTCGCTGAAGCCTTGTCGATCAGATATTTTGGCGCCCAGTAATAATCCCAGACAGGATATGAGCTCCTACTTGATCGACCTTTCGAATCGACACCATATAGATGTCCGAGGGCTGAGCAGACTATGAGCGGTCCGGTTTTGGTATGACACTCGAAATAGGGAACACCCTGAGATTCTAATTTTCGGGGGAGATTTTCGTCGTCGAGGGCTCGGGCGACGCGTTGAGCCGCGTCGGGCTTCTCGCATACGATCAGTGTCCTGATCTATTTCCACCTCTCAGGATCACGAGACAGGAACCGAGCCATCTCTCTGGCGCGATCACCAGTTTCAGGCAATGTGAGTAGACGCTTGAGGAAAGCGTCGGTTGTTAAGCTGCCGTAGGCGGCGTACCAGAGCGAATATGCGTCATTGACTTTACGATACGCCTCCGAATGATTGCCGCAAAAACTCGTAGTGGCGTCTACAATTTTCATTCCACAGACAGCGCACTGATCCAGATCTTCCCCCTCCGTTCTCATTATACCTGTGCCGTGAGACCCTAAAGTCGGCGACGTCTGGCTATAGATGTGAGTCCATATCAAATGTGCTAACAATCGCGTCTAAAGCAAACTGTTTTAACTGTATTACCGTAAAATGGTCGCTGGTAGTTCAACCATTGGCAGATAAGAGAGCTGTATTGCTAATCGTAGATGGAATGGCTGATAGGCCGCTAATTGATCATGACTACAAGACGCCTCTAGAATTCGCGAACACTCCTAACATGGACAGACTGGCCAAAGGAGGCCTAGTCGGTCAGCTTGACCCTATATCTCCCGGTATACGCGCCGGAAGCGATGTTGCAAACCTAGCCCTGCTCGGATATGACCCCGTCAAGTATTACACGGGGAGGGGAGCCTTGGAGGCTCTCGGTGCTGGAATAGAGCTTCGACCCGGGGATGTGGCGTTTCGATGCAACTTCGCTACTGTTGATGATGATTTCCGCGTCGAAGACAGACGCGCTGGACGAATCAGAAAGGGAACCTCAAAACTTGCCAAGGTGGTTGATGCGATCAAGATTGACAGCGTACCAGGAATCAGGACGATTTTCAAGGCCACGGTTGATCACAGAGCGGTCCTTGTATTGCGGGGTGAAAAGCTGTCAAGAATGGTCTCTGATGTAGATCCGAAAGAAGAAGGCGCGAAGATCGCGATTTCGAGAGCGCTCGATGGCAGCGAAGAAGCGAAACGAACATCTGCCGCCATCAACGAATTCGTCAAGAGATCACATGAAGCCTTGCGAGAACATCCATTGAATCAAGAACGGGCCAATGATGGTGAAAAGGCGGCGAACATTGTCCTGACAAGAGGGGCTGGAACTATTCCCAATCTTCCGAGTTTCAAGTCCATGTTCGACCTCCGAGGATGTTGCATCTCCGGAACACCAATGGTCCAAGGACTAGCAATGGCCGCCGGGATGGAGGTCATGGACGTCAAGGGCGCAAGTGGCGGGATCAAGACAGACTACGAAGCAAAGGCCAAGGCAGTGATCGAAGGAAGCAAGGACAAGAACTTCGTTCTCGTCCACGTAAAAGCGCCCGACATCGCAGGCCATGATGGCGATTTCAAAGGCAAGGTCAGAACTCTGGAAGAGGTAGATGGGCTCGTAGGCCACATCATAGACGAGGTCGATATCGGGCTCAATTATGTCGCGCTGACAGCCGACCACGCTACTCCTGTTGGCTATGGAGCGCATACCGGTGACCCAGTCCCGGTCATAATCGGGGGTCCAGACGTCCCTGCAAGCAGAGTTCTCAAGCTCAGCGAGGCCTCAGCCGCAAGGGGAAACCTTGGAAGGATACGCGGGCTTGATCTGATGCCCATAATTACAGACCTCGTGGGTCGAAGTCGACTCTACGGCTCCTAGACACCGTGTCGGCCAAGCGCTCCTTAATCCCTTGGTAATCTGGTCTAATACGCAGCCTTATGATTGGGTACGTTCGAGTCTAGCAATGAAATAGCCAGCAGTCCTGTCTCGATGAGGATAGAACCGTCGACAATTATTTTGGCCCTGGAGACCCGGTGAGCCATAGCCTTCCAAGATTGGACGTGTCTCGAAATCAACGTGTGCAGACAGAAACCTTGACAACACAAGTTCATTCTCTTCAAGAGTCAGACTGCAAGTGCAGTAGAGGACTCGTCCGCCTGGCCGAGCGTATTGGGAAGATTCTTCAAGCATTCTGGATTGCAGGAGGGAGAACTTCTGAACGAGTTTAGGAGAAAGGTGCCATTTCATCCTGGGGTTTCTGTCTAGAATTCCTGTTCCTGTGCAGGGTGGGTCAACAATTACGAGATCAAAATCCGAGTTAAGTCCCAGATTTGAGGCATCTCCGATTAGAGGCGAGGCTATCTTTACTCCAAGCCTCTCTGTTTCTGACCTCCAAGAGGCCATCCTATTCCTTGAATAGTCGACGGAGATGATTCGTCCCCGATTCTTCATCAACTGAGCCAGAGTCGCACTCTTGCCGCCAGGTGCAGCACAAAGATCCAGGACGTCGTCGCCTGGAACAGGATCTGCAGCCTTAACCGCTAGAAAAGAGGCCAAGTCCTGAACTTGGAAGAGTCCTTTCTCGAAATACTTCGCCAAGATCGAAGGTGATCCCCTCAGCAGGTAAATACCAGAATCAGCCTCAACAAGCTGGCCGGAGTATTTTCTGAGTTCAAGGGGGAGTCTGATGCGTCCACGATTTCGCAGGGGATTGACCCGAACATATCGAGGACGTGGGGGAGAGGAAAGAATCTTGAGACCAGTCTCCCTCCCGAAATGATAGAAGCAATACGAGACCCACCATGGCGGATTGTGGGTAAGAAGGCCGACCCGCTCCGTCTCGCTCATACCATTCGAAGGGTTGGGAGGCCCACTTGCGACTAGATGCCCCAGTAGGTGTTCGAGCCTTGGACTTTCGAGCCCAGATGATATTTTTCTCAAGGCCCGAATCACATCAGCCTTTGGATCGGTATTGTCTGCAAAAATCATGTGGACCGCGAGGCGGAAGAGTGCGAGACTCCTCTTGTCAAATTGAGAGCCTGGAAACGTTGTCTGGACTGTTCTGTCCAGCAGGTCAAGCTTCGCAACCGTGTCAATGACTAATGCGAGGGCGGAAGATTTCTCGTGTCGGAGTTGAGGATCAGAAGATGCGATTCTTGAAACCGCAGATCGTTCACTCTTTCCCTGTGACACAAGCAGCAAAGCTTCGCGGGCTAGTCTGAGCCTGTCCACCAGTTTCGAGTCGAGCATTTCTTGTATCCTTTCGGGGAACCTTTTTACCGATAAGCCCTTTCGGCTTGGCCCCATATGATGTCCAGCCTTGACCACTATCTAACAAAGCCTGAGCCGGAGACTCCGAAGCCCAGGGCTCCGGCGAAGACGCAGCTCGAGTTCAAGCCTGAGACGCCGAGGGAGATGGATCAGTCATACTTTGTGGGAGCTGCATACGATGGCGAGAGAAGAGCGGTATTCCTCAAACTCTACGATCCTCAAACTGAGAAGATACAGTTCTGGTACGACAACACTGGCCATACGCCCTATTGCCTGTCCAAGGATACTCTCGAGAATCTGCGGAAGAACAAGGAGTTGATGAATCATCCCGGACTCTTAGGCCTCGAGCCAGCAAGACGATTCGACGCTCTGGAAGGCAAAGAAATTCCCGTGACTATTGTGCTGGCGAAAGACCCTCTTTCCATTGGCGGAAGACCCACCGGATGTATCCGAGACATAATTACCGCATGGGAGGCCGATATCCGATACGTCGAGAACTACATTTACGATAGACACCTTGAGCCCGGAATGTCCTACAACATTCATCAAGGCGATCTCAAACCCGGAACCTCAGCCCAAGTCCCAGCTGTAAGGGAGGCAATCGAAGAAAAAGACGAGGAATACAGAAAGCTGATGGAACGATGGCTGCGCCTCTTAGAATACCCGGTTCCAAACTATAGGCGCCTCGCGCTCGACATCGAAGTTTACTCGCCGATTGAGACGAGAGTTCCGGACCCGACGGCGGCGGAGTACAAGGTCATCTGTGCCAGCCTTTGCGGATCTGACGGCTCAAAGAGAGTTCTGCTGCTCAAACAGACCGGGACAGAAGGTGTAGAACTTCCAGGAATTGAGGTCGAAGTGTACGATTCTGAACCGGAACTCATTTCGGCCATTTTCACGGCTGTCAACGACTACCCGTTTGTCCTAACCTTCAACGGAGATGACTTCGACCTCCGATATCTATTTCATAGAGCGCTAAACCATCTCGGTTTTTACCGGGACCAGATACCCATAGAGCTTGGAAGAGAATCCGCCACCGTAAAATACGGTGTGCACTTGGATCTCTACAAGTTCTTCTTCAACCGATCCATCCAAGTTTACGCGTTTAGCAATCGATACAGAGAGGTCACGCTAGATGCTGTCTCTGAGGCGCTCCTCGAAACTGGTAAGCTAGACATTTCGGCTTCAGTATCTCGACTAAGTCCAACCGAACTTGCCGCATATTGCTACCAAGATGCTGAGCTCGTGATGAATCTCACAACGTTCGACGGAGAGGTTGTCATGAAACTGATCACTGCTCTCTCTCGAATTAGCTTCCTGCCCATGGAGGATATGGCCCGTCAGGGTGTCTCCGGCTGGATCAGAAGCATGCTATTCCGCGAACATCGAGCACGAGGTTTCATCATTCCACGGTCGGAAGAGATCACCGCAAAGAAAGGGTCGACTAGCACGACTGCCGTCATCAAGGGCAAGAAGTACAAAGGGGGAATGGTTGTTGATCCGGTTCCAGGTGTTCACTTTGACGTCGCTGTGCTCGACTTCGCTTCACTTTACCCATCTATAATCAAGACGTGGAACTTGGGCTACGAGACGATTCTGTGCGGGCATCCTGATTGCCGGACAAATAAGATTCCAGATACAGACCACTGGGTGTGCCGACACAGAAAGGCAATGGAAAGTCAACTAGTTGGATCGCTTCGAGATCTCAGAATACACTGGTACAAACCCAGAGCCAAAGACAAGGGACTCTCGTCGGAAAAGCTCACCTGGTACCAGGTAGTACAGAATGCGCTCAAAGTAGTATTGAACGCCAGCTACGGGGTCTTCGGCTCGGACAGGTTCTCGCTCTACTGTCCTCCCCTCGCGGAGTCAACAGCCGCCGTTGGAAGGTACGCGATAACAAACACGATTCAAGAAGCAAAACGACTGGGCATCGAGGTCTTTTACGGGGACACCGACTCCCTCTTCCTGGGTACGCCTGCAAGGGAGAAGCTGGACGAGCTGATTCGTTGGTCGAAGAAGGAGCTCGGCATGGAGCTCGAAGTCGACAAGAACTACCGGTACGTTGCTCTGAGTCTTAGGAAGAAAAACTACCTTGGAGTTCATCCCGATAACAAAGTCGACATCAAAGGACTAACTGGGAAGAAGAGGCACATCCCCGAATTTCTCAAGAACACTTTCACCCAACTTGTGGAGATTCTGGGTCAGGTCAAGACACCGATCGACTTCGACGTGGCAAGGATCAAGATCAAGGATCTCGTGCAGGATTCGTACAGCAAACTGCGCAGCAGGAAATACTCGCTGAATGACCTGGCATTCAACATGATGATTGGAAAATCCGTCTCTGCATACACCAAGACTACTCCACAGCACGTCAAAGCGGCCCAGCAGTTGAGTAACAAGGGAGGTGACGTCAGGGCTGGTGACTTGGTCAGCTTTGTTAAGGTCACCACGGGGAGCGGGGTAAAGCCGGTTCAACTTGCTAGCATTCATGAGATTGATGTCGAAAAATACAATGAATATATTCGATCCACCTTCGAACAAGTACTTGACGCCGTAGGCCTCGACTACGAGGAGCTCACTGGTGCAAAGAAGCTGACATCTTTCTTTTCTGGGGCCTAGCATCGTTTTGCTTGCGATAATCCCTGTGAAAGGGATTCCAGATATTGAGTCAGGGGATAACCTAGGCGAGATAATTGTTTCCAGGCTAAAGGATCAAGGAGAGGAATTTCAAGATGGCGATGTTACGGTCGTTTCTCAGAAAGTTGTGTCAAAGGCAGAAGGCCGAGTCGTAAACCTGTCTAAGGTGACACCTTCACCGTTTGCATCCTTTATCGCCAAAGAAGCAGGAAAGGACCCGCGCCAGGTAGAGATTATCCTTCGAGAGACCCGAAAGATCATTAGGATGAAAGCGGGGCATTTGATCACCGAAACAAGGCACGGATTCATTTGCGCCAACGCCGGGGTCGACGCCTCGAATGTCGCAAGAGGGAAGGACATCGTTACACTGTTACCGTTGGACCCTGATGCCTCCGCCGACCGCATTGGCAAAACTATCAGAAAGCTTACGGGAAAAGCCGTGCCGGTAATCGTAACTGACACGTTTGGTAGGGCCTGGAGAATGGGCCAGGTCAACTTCGCAATAGGAATCTCAGGGATGAAGTCAATCCACGACTACAGAGGATCCAGAGATATGTATCGTCACACTCTTCGTGTGACTGAGATTGCTGTCGCCGACGAACTCGCTTCGGCGGGTGAACTAGTAATGAACAAATCCGACAAGGTCCCAGTTGCGCTGGTGAGAGGATACAGATTCAGGCGGGGCAAGGGAACGGGCAAAGACCTTCTAAGACCTGAAGAACTGGACCTATTCAGATAAGTCCGGCTTTCTCAGCAACTGGCTAAGTCTTAATGATACCAGGAATAGGTTGGCAGGATGACAAAGGGTTGACAATGGAGCCGATCAAACCACCGATGTCGGTACACGTCCGGGATATCCAAAACTTCGCCCGCCTAGCATTAGGCCTAACAGAAGGGTCCCAGATGATCTGGAGCTTCAAACACAAATCCAGCAACATACTAGCATTCTTCACTGCATACATGTACTGGGATGGAGACATTCCAATCTTGGCGTACACAGAGGCCGATTTTGACGATAACAAACCCTTCCTTGCGTACAAGAGCGACTCTCCCAAAGGGGAAGAATGGCAGTTCTCCGACGAAGCCGATGATACCAGATTCAAATACGCCTCCATAATCAACGTGAAAAACCTGCCTGACGCTTTCGCAAAGAGTATCGAAGGCGACTTTCCGGATGCCCCTGATCCGGTTCTAACGGAGCTTCAAGACGCGAAGTCCTTGGCGAGGGTTCTACTCACACTCTCCATGCGAGATGGCAACGTCTTTCCCCTGTGGCACTTCCGCAGAGGAGACAGACACATACTGGGCAACTGCATACCCTTCGAACACTACTACGACTCCGACGCTCTCCCAATCTTCTTCTATATCGCAACGATGAGCCCACCTTCCGGACCGTTTCTCAAGTATCTGGCAGCAAAACCACACGGCGAGAGACTTGAATTCACAAACGCCGCTACGGACGCAAAATACTTTTACACGAAGGTCATTGACGTCATCAACTTCCCACTCTTCCCGAAGTAGACCAGGGCCAAAGACTTTTCAGCAGTAGATACTCTCTCAAGACTACTGATAACGTCTTGCCAAGGGAAATCAGAGTCGCCATCGCCGGAATCGGAAACTGCGCCTCAAGCCTCGTTCAAGGAACAGAATTCTACCGCACCGCCCAAAAGAAAACTGGACTGATGAACGAGAAAGTTGGACCCTACAAAGTATCAGACATACGATTCGTTGCCGCGTTTGACATCGACGAGAGAAAAGTTGGGAAGGACCTGTCAGAAGCAGTATACGCAGAACCGAACAACACGAGAAAGATTCTTCAATTGCGCCCCATCGGAGTCAAGGTCCAGATGGCCCAACCGCTAGATGGAATATCCCCTATCGCAGGCGACAAGATACAGCCAAGCAACGCGAAGCCATCTAACATTACCAAGGTACTAGAGGACACCAAGACTGATGTGGTGGTGAACCTCACTCCAACAGGCGCCTCAAAAGCCAGCGACATGTATGCCCAAGCGGCACTGCAGGCGGGCCGAGCATTCATCAATGCCACGCCAGCGAAGATAGCCTCGAACAAGGCGTGGCAAGCCAAATACAAGAAAAAAGGAGCCCTGGTCGTCGGAGATGACATCATGGACCAGATTGGCTCAACCATCCTCCACAAGAACCTCTTATCCTTGCTCGTGAACAGGGGGACACAGATCGAGGAAACCTACCAGCTCGACATAGGTGGCGGAACAGAATCACAACTCGCTCTTGACAAGAAGAGATACGAGATCAAGCGGGGAATAAAGACCGCCGCAGTCGCTGCCGCTGTACCTTACAAGTTCCCAATAGTCGCAGGGTCCTCTGATTTCGTGGATTTCATGGAGAACCGGAGGACAAGCTACTTCTGGATCAAAGGCGAATATTTCGCAGGAACAGACTTCACCCTCGACATGCGCATCTCTCTCGAAGATGGCCCGGCGTGCGCCGGAATTCTAACGGACGTCATACGAATGGTGAAACTTGCGGAGGAGAAAGAGCAGTCCGGAGCACTAAACGCGGTCTCATCGTACGGGTTCAAAGCACCACCGAGACGCGTAGCTCTCGAAAACCTTAACCAAGAATTGGGCTGGATGCCGATGGGTCCAAGGCCGAATTGAGGAAAAGTAGCCAGAAACCGTTCAAGAACCGAATCCTACAATCCTCACGATCCAAAAAGACCCGGATCGTTCTCGCCATCGATGTCAACGATGGCCCACCTAAAGAGCTGAGCGACCGTGCAACCGATCTGATTGAACAGACCCTTCAATGGATATGCGCGGTGAAGCTCGGACGCCAGACAATCCTGTGTATTGGTCCAGAAAGAACGGCTGAATTGCTAAGGAAAATACATGGTAGTGGGCTAACGACGATAATAGACGACAAGCTCAATGATATCGACGAGACAAACGCGGCGATTACACGGGCTTATCACAATCTCGGATTCGATGCCATAACCGTTAACCCGTTCACAGGATGGAAAGGTGGCCTCGAAGCGACCTTCAAGCTCGCCCACGAACGTGGAATGGGGCTTCTAGCGCTCGTCTACATGAGCCACCCCGGAGCCTCTGAAGGATATGGCCAGAAAATCTTGTCAAACGCAAGATCCAAAAAGACCAGACTCGAGTTCGAAATCTTTGCCGAGAGAGCAGTCAAGTGGAAGGCCGACGGGGCGGTAGTGGGCGCAACCCGGCCCAGCATAGTTCTGAGAGCCAAAGAAATACTGGGGACGAGCGTGCCTATCTTCTCACCCGGCGTTGGGACACAGGGTGGAGAAATAGCCCGCTCTCTAAAGGCAGGAACAGACTATTTCATAATCGGAAGATCAATCACAACAGCGAAGAACCCAGGGAATGTCGCAGAGGAATTCGCAAAAGCTTCCGTTGACTTAGACACCTAGGCTTGGCCAGGCTGCCAGAGCTCGCGCCGTAGGAGATCCCGGACCGCCGCCCTAATAGCATCGCTCCTGCTATGATAGATTCCGGCCTTAACTAGCTGGTCAACATCGTCGATCAGTTTCTCAGGAAGCTTAACGGTGACTAGCTTCAAGGCAACAGCAAAAGGGCTTTACGAGGCTTAAGAGGAATAAGGGTTTCCCCGATTTTTCCGATAACGTATTTATCCAGCAAAACCGTATGGACGCAGTGACGAATTATGGGCGGCGCTAAGAAGAAGAGCATGGCACAGATGGAAAAGACCCAGGACCAGACTGACAAGAAAGATGAACCCGGATCGAAAAAAGCCAAGGGCAAGACAGTTGTTGAAAAGAGGCCTAGAGGATTGCAGAGTCCCGACATCTCCGACCCCAAGTTCCTGGCTGAGGTCCAGAAGATGGGAGCAATAACCCCATTCTCAATAGCATCACAGTTCAATCTGAGGCTAAGCGTGGCAAAGGATCTCCTGGAGGACCTGGAGAAGAGGCGGTTGGTGCGGCTTGTGGGCGGCAATGCGAGAATTAGAATTTATCAGCCTGCCGCTGCTTAGACCTTTCTTATCGTTATCACCGTACCCTCCTTCAGCTGCTTGAAGAGCTCCAACCCGCTGGTAATGCGGCCTAAGAGATTAACGGGACTGTAAGGCTTCGTCGGCCCGTAGAAGACACAGACCGCATCGCCCTGCGGCCAATAGCCCACTGATCCCACTTCCATATTGCTGCGGGGCTTCTCGCCCGGAGCTTTCACTGTGACTTGGAAATAGATCTCTTCCCCGTACCTGACCGCCCGGCCATTGACTGGAAGATTGCGAAGCAGAGCATCAGAGGTTCGAGGGGCAGCGAACCTAAAGAACTCCCCCTGAGCCTCGCCCAATCCTTCGATCGAAAAAGCGACTTTGGGCCGCGAGACTTCTGAAGCCAGTCCCCGTGACATTTCCCTGCACACCCCGGTGAACCAAGTTATATAGCTCGCTCAGGGCGCACGCCGACAAAGCGAGTTCGAATGAAACGAGTTATCATTATTGGGGCAGCCGGCAGAGACTTCCACAACTTCAACATGGTCTTCCGGAACTCGCCCGACCATGAAGTAGTTGCATTCACAGCAGCCCAGATCCCCGGAATAGAAGGAAGAACATACCCGCCGGAGCTAGCTGGACCAAGATACCCGAAAGGAATACCCATATTCGCGGAGAAAGAACTTCCTCGCCTTATCAAAGACCTGAAGGCCGACCTCGCGATATTGTCTTACAGCGACCTTTCCTACGGGGACGTTATGCACGTCGGGTCGTCGGCACTGGCTGCGGGGGCGGATTTCCAGTTGCTTGGCCCCAGGAACACCATGCTTCGCTCAAGATTACCAGTGGTCTCTGTCGGGGCAGTCCGAACGGGGGCTGGCAAAAGTACAGTCTCGAGAAAAATCTCCTTAACTCTCCGAGACGCTGGCAAGAAAGTCGTAGTAATTCGACATCCTATGCCATATGGCGACCTCACCAAAGAAGGAGTTCAGAGATTTTCTTCCTTTGAAGACCTAGACAAAGCGGACTGCTCGATCGAAGAGAGAGAGGAATACGAACCCCACATTGAACACGGGTTCGTCGTTTACGCGGGCATAGATTACGAACAAATCCTCCGATCTGCGGAGAAAGAAGCTGACATAATCCTGTGGGATGGAGGAAACAACGACATACCCTTCATCCAACCAAACGTCCACTTCGCGGTCCTAGATCCACTACGTCCCGGGGACGAGCTGACGCACTATCCAAGTGAGGTAAACGTCAGACTCGCCAATGTTGGAATCATCAACAAGGTCAACGTCGCCGAACCGAAGAACATTCAGCTGGTAGAATCGAATCTGAAAATGTTGAACCCCACCGCTATCGTGATCAAGACCTCATCAGAGGTTACGGTGGACAAGCCTGAGCTTGTCAGAGGGAAACGAGTCCTGGTCATAGAAGACGGTCCAACTGTCACCCACGGTGACATGGCCTATGGAGTCGGATACGTTGCCGCGAAGTCTTTCCACGCGAAAGAAATCGTGGATCCGCGCAAGTATGCCGTGGGAATCGTAAAAGACATCTTCAAAAAATACACCCATGTCACTGAGGTTCTGCCCACTGTCGGGTACGGTAACCAGCAGATCCGGGACATGGAAGCGACCATAGCTCGAGTAGACTGCGATACCATTATGATCGCGAAGCCGGCTGATATTAGGAGAATCATCAAGTTCCCCAAGCCGACTGTTAGAGTAGGCTACGAGCTGAAGGAACAGACGAAACCAGAAATCAAGGACGTTCTCCACACTAAAGGGATCATCTAGATTTCCTAAAAAAAACTAGGCTATCGTCTTCCGCAACGTCTCAGCCACATACTCTATCTCGGTTTCTCCCAGCCTAGGATGAACAGGCAACGAAAAGACCTGCCTGGACGCTTTCTCAGTCTCAGGCAATCGCCCTCTCCGAGCAATATTCGAGTCCCGGTATAATGGAGTAGAGTGTACTGGCGATGAATAGTAGACGCCGGCTTCGATGTTCTTGTTCCACAATTTATCCACAATTTTGTTCCGTTTCGCGGCGTTGACGCCTCTCAACCGCACAGTGTAAAGATACCAGCTGTGCTTTCGACCGTCGGGCTCCCTAGGCAACAAGAGTTTGCCCGTCATGTTCAATTTCTCAGTGGTCAACTCAGCATTCTTCCGCCTCTTTTCAAGGAAAGAAGGTAACTTCTTCAGCTGGGCATAACCGATCGCCGCTGCGATCTCCGTCATGTGATAATTGTGACCTGGCCTAACGGTCCAGTAAGGGCGTTGTTCTCCATGAGAACGAACCATTCTCAGCGCTTGAGCATACCCATCATCGTTCGTCGTAACCATCCCTCCTTCACCGGTTGTAATATTCTTTCCAGCGTAGAAACTGAAACAGGTCATGTCGGCAATGGAACCTATTCTCTTACCGTCAAGTTGAGCGCCGTGCGCCTGCGCCGCATCTTCTATTACAACAATGTCTTTTCCCCTGGCTAAACTCGCGACTGCCGTAATATCGGAAGGAAGCCCGTAGAGATCCGTGGGAATGATCGCTTTCGTCTTCCGCGATATGCATTCTTCAATGCTCTCCATTCTGATACAATATGTGTCCTTGTCAATGTCCGCAAACACGGGGGTTGCACCAGTCAGGACGACCGCGTTGGCTGCTCCCACAAACGTGAACGACGGAAGAATGACTTCGTCACCGGGACCGACATCTGCGGCAAGTAACGAGGCATGTAATGCTGCTGTCCCATTCACTACAGCTACGGCATGCTTTGCACCCACAAACTTGCCGAAGCTCCTTTCAAACTCCAGAACGCGAGGCCCCATACCGCTCTTGTCAGTCAAGATTCCACTGCGCAGGACTTCTACAGCTGCATCGATCTCTTCTTTTCCAAGAAAGGGTTGGTTGATCCTGATCAGTTCCCGCATTCGTTCAGCTTCGCTCCGGTTTTCAGCAACGTACCTTCTGATGCCTAAAAGAGTTGGCCCAAAACAAATTCTCGTCGCAAGCTTTTCTCAAGCTCAAATTCCGAAAAAAATGGGAAAAATCTCGCAAGAAAAAGGATGCGATTGTGAACGCACCACCGCCCTGAATTCTCCTGTTGAGTCTTAGACGGTTGGAAGGAAGCAAATCGTCGGAAATGAGCCTATAACGAAGAATTAGAGCCGCATAACTCGCCTAGGTCATATTTGCTTTCGGTTTCGGACCCCTAGCGCTTGATAAATTTTATATTGCACGCGAAATCTCTCGCTCGGCGAGACTCGGGGACAAAGAAAAAATTGTCATCAGAATTAGCAGGGCAACAAGTAATCATTCTGAGAGAAGGAACTTCGAGAAGCCGCGGCCAGGACGCTCTGAAAGCGAACATCATGGCTGCGAAAATAATTGCCGAATCTGTCCGATCCTCACTAGGACCAAAAGGCATGGACAAAATGCTCGTGGACGGATTCGGAGATGTTACCATCACCAATGATGGAGCGACGATCCTTGACGAGATGGAAGTACAGCATCCTGCTGCCAAGATGATGGTGGAGGTTGCAAAGACCCAGGACGACGAAGTTGGAGACGGAACCACTACCTCCGTTGTGGTAGCTGGCGAACTTCTCAAAAAAGCGGAGGAACTCATTGACCAAGGCGTCCACCCCACAGTAATAGTTGATGGTTACAGGGAAGCCTCGAATCGGGCATTAGAGGTCCTTAACCAGATCGCGATCAAGATCGAACCAAATGACAGGGCGATGCTTCGAAAGATTGCCGAGGTATCTTTAGCGAGCAAAATACTCGCCGAGGATAAGGAGGCAATGGCAGAGCTTGCCGTAAACGCGATCCTCCAAGTTGCGGAAAAAACGCCGGACGGATACAAGGTCGACATAGATGACGTAAAGGTGGAGAAGAAACCAGGCGAATCTTTGACCGATACCGCCCTCATCAAGGGAATAGTCCTCGACAAAGAAATCGTTCATCCTGGTATGCCCAAGAGAGTAGAGGATGCAAAGATCGCACTAGTCGACGCACCATTGGAGGTCGAAAAGACCGAGTTCGATGCGAAGATCAACATCGAGAATCCGGAGCAAATGAAAGCATTCCTCGACGAAGAGGAAAAAATGCTCAAAGATATGACTGACAAGATCTCAGACTCTGGAGCCAACGTTCTACTCTGCGAAAAAGGAATAGATGACGTCGCCCAGCACTATCTCGCGAAGAAGGGGATACTTGCAGTCAGACGAGTAAAGCAGTCTGACATGGAGAAACTCGTCAAGGCGACCGGAGGAAAAGTCGTCAGCAACGTAAACGATCTAAGGCCTGAAGATCTGGGATTCGCCAAGCTAGTCGAAGAACGGAAAGTTGCAGACGATAAGATGACGTTCGTCGAAGGAAGCAAGAACCCCAAGGCTGTTACCATCCTCGTCCGTGGCGGAAGCGAGAGACTCGTTGACGAAGCGGAAAGAGCAATCCACGATGCACTGTGCGTTGTGCGCGATGTTGTGCTAGACCCGAGAGTCGTCGGCGGTGGAGGAGCCCCTGAAGCCGAAGTCGCAAGGCGCCTCAGAGAACACGCACAGAAACTCTCGGGAAAGGAGCAATTGGCAGTCATAGCCTTCGGCGAGGCCCTCGAAACTTTACCGACAGCCCTAGCGGAAAACGCGGGGATGGACCCGATCGACATACTCGTCCAGCTCCGAGTCGCCCATGAGAAAGGACAGCTCTGGGCAGGAGTCGATGTCAATGAGTCCAAGGTAGCCGACCTCAAAGAAAGGGGCATAATCGAGCCACTTGGCGTAAAAGTACAAGTGATAAAATCCGCCGCTGAAGCGGCGGGAATGATCCTAAAGATCGACGACGTGATCGCCGCTGCAAAGTCTAGCCCCGGTGGTCAAGGCGGCCCGAAGGGAAAGGACGAGGGTGACGACGAGGGAAGCAGCGATTACTAGAGAGCCGGACAGCATCGAGATCGGACCCCCAAAACTCACACGCTTCGAAAAAGCGAGAGTAGTAGGGGCTCGGGCTCTCCAGATATCAATGGGCGCCCCAGTTCTTCTCGACCTCAAACAAGATCGGCTGTCGCCTATTGATGTAGCTCTGCTGGAACTGGAAGAAGGTGTCCTCCCTATCAGCATACGTCGCTCACTACCTGACGGAACAAGCCAGAATATTCCGTTGAAATGGCTCCTTCATCCTGTAGAAGAGGAGAAGAAGCCTAGGTCAAAGAAGGAAGACGAATAACCATCCAACCATCTCAGGAACCGGTCCTAGCGGTTGGGGTGAGTGCTGAGGACGAGCGATTCTCGTTCAAGGCTGCGCGTGGTGTTATGGTTCTGCTGTCGGCGGTTTCCATCTTAGCCTATGTCTTGAGCGTGAACCCGTTCGCGATCAGTTTCAATGTTTCGTTCGTTTACTTGCCGACGGCAGTTCTGATTGTGGGACCGTTTCTGACGAGAGCGCTGAGAAAAACCGACAGTTCCTCCTAGTTAACAGGCTAGTTATGAGGCAGCTTGATGGTCATGACGTAAGCATCAGCACCGTCATGATAGTAGTGAGTCGCCACCCTCGAGGTCTCAAATCCCATATTCTTGTAGAGCCTTACGGCGTCCTCATTGGCGGTTCTGACCTCGAGGAAGCACTCTTCGGCGCCGTGTAACTCGAGTGCCTTCATTGCAGCAAGAACCAGTTCCTTTCCGATTCCTTGTCGCCTGAAATCAGGTATCACCGCGACAGAGACGACATGTCCTTTTCGGACCATTCTGAACCTGCGAACATCCGAGAAGCCGAACTCAAGTCTGCACATGATGTAGCCTGCGACCTTGCGTTCCTTCTCCGCGACAATGAACGCCTCGGGGCAGCTTTTGTAGACCTCGAGGAAAAAGTAAGGGCTGTAATTTTCTGGAAGACAGACCCTGTTGATCTCGATAACCGATGAGAGATCGTCTGGATGAAACGGGCGTAACAGGTAGGGTGCTTCGAGCAACTCTCTCTCTAAGATAGTTGGGAATCCTGATGTATAATATCTTGTCGTCGAATTCGATAATTTCTCTCAGTTTGACAACACGTTTAAATCGCTCAGAACGGAGCGAGCCGCGAAAGACAGGCGACTCTTGAGTGAGTGATGGGCCCCTATCGCCGACTCCTTTACCGGCGAGTCAAACTAGCTTCGCGGTATACGCTGGGCCTCCACTGGATTCGATCAAGACGATGGTCGCTTCAGAGTTCCAGGTCAAAGACGCTTTCCTGGATCCTAACGGGATTCCAACTGTTCAAGTAACCCGAGAGCCGGCTAAGGAGAAGTTCCAGCGGCTGCTCGAACAACTTCGCCAACAGGGGTTAATCGCGGCGATAAGGGGAACGACGGATGGTCTTACTATCAAAGTCTTCCAGAAGCCTCAAGTCAAACCATCAAACAAGAATATCAATCTCGGCCTCTTTCTCGCGACCGTCGCAACAGTCTTCCTCGCAGGCTACTATCTCTGGACTACAGGCCTCTTCGGTAGCCAGGTACTCCAGCAACAACTTGTTGCGATAATTGATCCTACGGCGAATCCGTATCTCAAGGCGGGGTTGTTCGCCGGAGGTCTACTCTCCATCATAGGTCTTCACGAATTCGGGCACAAGGCGGCGGCCCGACATCATAAGATGGACGCAACGCTTCCCTATTTCGTTCCAGGTCCACCGCCGATCGGAACGTTCGGAGCTCTCATATCTCTAAAGTCGCCACCTGCCAATCGTGATCAGCTCTTCGACCTTGGTTTGAGCGGTCCTGTAGTCGGGTTCGTTGTAACGATTGTTATTGCGGCTTTGAGTGTGCTTATAGGGATATTGCCGAGCGCGAGCCAAGCAACACAACTTGCACAATGGAGTTCAACGTGTGGAGCTCAGCTTGGAACTTCGGGCTGTCTCTCTAGCATTGATTTCAGCATCTGGCCTGGCCAACCTCTCATTTTGATAATTATCTCCGGTCTTACTAGCGGAGTGAGACCTGGCGTTCTCTTGGATGGACAGCTCTTCTTTGCGGCGCAGATAGGTGCTCTCTTGACCTTTCTCAACATTGTTCCGGCTTGGCAACTCGACGGCGGCCATATTTCCAGGGCAGTGTTTGGCGCGGATGGACATAGAGTTGCCAGCGTGATCGGGCTGCTGCTGCTTTTCTTATCCGGGTATTGGACCTTCGGCATTCTGATTCTCGCTTTCATGTTCTTCTCACGCCGCGGCTTTGCAGGAGTAGAACCTCTCGACGACATCAGTCCAGTCAGCAACTCGAGAAAACTGCTTTACATTCTGGCGCTTGGCATGTTACTGTTGACCTTCGCGTTCTCTCCATTCTAGAAGATTCGCAATGCGGCACGATGCGAGAGATGGGACAGTCAGAGTTCTGGTTGAAGCTCTGATGCTAAGCAAGATCGCGGACCGCGTCCAACTGGAGAATATCGCGTCTAACGCGAAAGCTTCGGAATCCTTTGCCAGAAGCGTCCTGACGCCTGTTGTTGGCGAGATTGGTGATTCCTATGTTTCTCTGAGTCCAAGGCTTCGTATCCAGCTTGCCTTGGAAGTCGCTCGTGCTGGACGGCTGGGAGATGCGGCTCGAGTTCTCACCTGGCAGGAGTTCGAGAATTTTGCCGAGGAATGCCTGGAGGAGGCAGGGTTTGAAGCTGAGAGGAATGTAAGGGTCAAGGGTGAAGGACGGGCTTGGCAGATCGATGTTGTTGGATTCCGAGGCGAGTTGGTACTTGCGATCGATTGTAAGCACTGGAACACTCCCAGTTATCTCTCTAGATTCAGACCTGCGGCAGACCACCAGAGGCATGCCGCTTCGCATCTTCTTGCAACTCTAAATGAGAAGACGATTGAAGGGAGGAAAGGGAGGCAAGCACTGGCTGTCATCCTCACACTTCGTGAGCCGCCTGCGCAATTGTCCGAGAATACGATACTCGTCTCGGTTGAGAAGCTTCCGAGCTTTCTAGGCGATGTGACTCCCTACGACGAGAATCTTCCCTTCATAACTTCACCTCACGCCGTCGTGGAAAACCCTATGAGTCAATCCAACTAACATCCGTCAAGACACATGAACATCGTCGTTGTTGGAGCGGGAACAATGGGTTCAGGCATTGCCTACTCTTCCGCTGCTTCCGGACACGCTGTTACGGTTATTGAGCAGGATCAGAAGCTGCTCGACCAAGGAATGAAGCGAGTCGACGACTATGTCCAGAGAAACCTTACTCGTGGGCACATTAACAAGGAGCAGGCGTCGCAGATCCACGCGAAGATTAGAGGAAGCACAGACTTTGCGAAGGCTTGCAGCGACGCTGATCTCGTCGTGGAAGCTGTGTTTGAGGATCCTGGGATCAAGGAGAAGGTCTTCTCGACCCTGGATAGGGTCTGTCCTAGGAGTACTATTCTGGCTTCGAACACTTCGTCGATAAGTATTAGCAAGATCGCTTCAGCGACAAAACGGCCGGAGAAAGTCCTCGGGTTACACTTTTTCAATCCGGTGCCGACAATGAAGCTGGTGGAGTTGATCAAGGGCGAACGTACGTCTCCGGACTCGGTCAAGGCCGCGACCTCTTTCGTTGAGACGCTGGGAAAGACTGTAGTCCAGTCCGCTGATCGGACGGGGTTCATTGTGAACAGAGCTCTGATGCCGTTCATCAACGAAAGCGTTAAGCTCCTAGAGGAGAACGTTGCCACGCGCGATGATATCGACAAAGCGTTCCTTCTCGGAACAAATCATCCGATGGGGCCGCTGAAGCTCGCGGACTTTATCGGAATAGATGTGGTCCTGTCAACGTTGAAGGTTCTGGAGACCGAGTTCGGCGAGATGTTCGCGCCGACACCCTTGCTCGAAAAAATGGTCAAGGAAGGAAAGCTGGGAAGAAAGACGAAGAGTGGTTTCTATGACTACTGAGGAGCAGGCTCAGATCCCGGACGATGGGTCGAAGACGCTTACCGATCTTATTCTGAAAGGTGATCATGAGAATGCGGCTAGGGTCGCGGTCGAGATTGTTGCGAAGAGTGGTAGTGCGAACGATGTTGTCGACACGATCGCTGATGCAATGAACATTGTCTCCGATCTTCACGGAATGGAACGCTATTCTGTTGCCGAGGTGGAGAAGTGTGAGGATGCTGCCGAGAAAGCACTAGTCGCTGTCAGGCCCAGGATCAAGATTGACCACAAGAAGATCAAGGGACGCGTGATGGTTGGCTCTTTGCAAGGCGATCCTCATGGTTTCGACAAGACGCTTTTGCTGACTATGCTGGAAATCGGAGGTTTCACCGCCATTGACGGGGGAACCGACCTTTCACCTGAACAGGTTGCGAGCAAGGTCAAGCACAACAGACCGGATATCCTCGCGGTTCCGTTGCTTACAGAGTCGGCGGCCAAGAAGCTCATTGATGCGAACACGCACATTCAGGACACGGGCGGGAAACTCCGGATCATAGCCTATGGAAGAGGCGCTCACGGGCTCACAGGCCAAAAGTTCACGATGCTGGAGGATGACTATTTCAGCGCCTTCAGCAAGATCGCCGAGATCCTGATCTCAAAAGCGTAGGTCCACTTTGACATCTGTCGGTCAGAAGCGTGCCCTTGATCACTCATGCCACGCAGCTCCGTCCAGTTTTGGAGAACTCTGAACTCTGGTCTCATGCCACGCAAAACTGCTGCGCAAAACCCTCCTTTTTCTGAAACGCCGGCTGTCTGGTAATGATTCGACGTGAGTCTCGTTGATCGAGGCACAGTCTGAGCCCGGATCGACCGGAAGTTATCCCCATCTTACAGCGTAAAATATCCCGTGTACTGGCTGTGCCGGTTCAGATGGCGCATCAGGGTTGAAAACGGGGGATTTCCACATCTCTTCTTTGTTCGGAAACCCGTTCTTGCGTCGCGAGATGCTCTGCGCTATACCCCCTACTCTTTCTCTGGAGAAGATTTTCTGTCTGGCGTGGATAACGAGCGATTCTGGCGATTCAGGGCGCATTCGAGGCTTTGACGGCAGGGCAAAAGGACGGGAAATATAGGACGATTCCCGAACGATTTGCGGACGAGAATCAGGGCGTGACCTAGATTCGAGATTTGGGCTGATTATGGGCGATTTCGGTCCTCTATTGCCCTTAGCCTGAAGAACTGAGACCAGAATTTGAACGTGCTCTCCGCACCAAGCTCGATGGATGCAGCTCGCGGGTCAGTTGCGTCGAGGGCCTGAGTATGGGATCAAAGCATGTTGTTAGAGAACTCCCTTGGACTTTGAAGCATTGCTTTGCTCATTTGCTGGTCAGGCAGCGAAAGAAGTAATAAATTACCGTAACCGAATCTTGGCAAGATGGGCGAACGGTTGTCGGTGGCGGTCCAAGGCTTCCACCCGTCAAGCTTTCTATCCGAAGAAACCGGAAGAATCCGCGACATCACGCAAGGCAAGAAGGTCATATCCGCAGTATCAGGCGGAGTGGACAGCACCGTTGCTACACTTGTTGCGAGACAAGCGCTAGGCGATAACCTTCTTCCGATTATGATAGACACCGGCCTTCTCCGGGCCGGTGAGCCCGAACAAGTAAAAGACAGACTATCCCGATCTCCAATATCATTGAAACTCCGCCTAGTCCACGCGAGTGGACGGTTCCTTTCCTCGATCAAAGGAGAAACAACCGCGGAAGAAAAACGGAAAAAATTCCGAGAAACATTCTACCAGGTTCTCAGAGAAGAAGCTCAGAAAGAAGGTTGTGAGTACATCCTCCAGGGAACAATTGCTCCCGACTGGATTGAGACGCAGGGCGGTATCAAGACTCAACACAATGTTCTAGAACAGGTCGGAATAGACCCCGCGACAACCTACGGATTCAAGATCATCGAGCCCCTGGCTGACCTCTACAAAGACCAAGTCCGAGCGCTCGGACGCCACCTCAATCTTCCAAAGGAATTCTCAGAGAGACAACCGTTTCCAGGACCAGGTCTCCTCGTCCGATGCATTGGGAGTGTGACCAAGAAGAAGATTCGTGTGCTCAAAGAGGCGACAAAGGTTGTCGAGACAAGCCTCTCGCCTTTCAACTATGAGCAGTATTTTGCAGCAATCATCGAAAACAAGTTCGCTAAAGACCCCTCAACCAAAACAATCTCGGAAACAGCCAGTGAAGCACTTGGACTTCCAAAGTCTGAGGTCCACGCAGAGGTATTCGAAGACAGAGTAACAGGAGTGAAGGGTGACCAGAGATGCTATGGTCTAGTGGCCGGCGTCAAGCTCTCAGAAGAGTCCCGCGAGACCTATGGCTGGCTACAAGATCGCCTTCGCCAGCTCCAAACAGGAATCGTCGAAAAGTTCCCGGACATCACAAGGGTCGCATTGCTCGTAAAGGAACGAAGAGGCGGAGGGCCCCTATCGATTATCGTGAGGGCGGTTTCAACCAGGGATTTCATGACCGCTGCGGTGTCTCCAGTACCCTGGAAAATCCTCAAAGACATCGGCCAGCAGATTATGAAAGAAGAGAATGTGAGCCGGGTCTACTACGACATCACGCCCAAACCACCGGGAACCATCGAGTTCGAATAAGACTTGACGACAATACCAGTCGTATACGTGAAAGGCCAGTACAACCACCTTATCGTCCGAAACTTGAAGGAGCTGGGAGTGACCTCAAAACTACTCTCACCATCTGTCCCGCTTGAACAACTTGAATCTATGAAGCCTGACGCGCTGGTAATGGGAGGAGGGCCTCAAAGCGTCAGGTCTCCCGACAAACTAACAGGTGAACTGGCAGATGCAGCCCGATTAATCAGACAAGTCAAATTGCCTATGCTCTGTATCTGCGTGACTCACCAGCTTCTGGCAACGGCGTTTGGTGGAGTGACTGAAGCTGCGCGGAAACCGGAGTTTGGCCCAGTGGAAATCTCCGTTCTTGACGATGGACGAATTCTTGAAGGATTGGGACCGAGTTTTACCGCATGGGAGTCTCACAACGATGAGGTGGTAAGGAAGCCGGATGGCTTCGAAGTTATCGCAAAGTCAACTAGCTGTTCGGTCGAAGCTATGGGACACGAAAAAAGGGATATTTTTGGGGTCCAGTTCCACCCAGAGGTATCGCACACGACGAAGGGCGTCGACCTATTCAAGAACTTCCTCGGGATTGTAGAAGAACACAAACGAACTTGAAATCGCAGATGGCTTCAGGTGTGGTGCATCCTTGCTGTCACAGCAAATCACTTTAAGAGTTGCAACACTTTCGCGCACCGCGCGGTCCTAATCATGAAGTGTACTGAAGTAAGAACAATTCTATCTCAGTTATATGATAGGAAAGAACCCGTTAGTCCTGTTCCATCAACCGATTTGGAATACCTGTCCGCCAACGGCTATGTTCTGAAGACGACAAAAGAGGATTACGAAAAGGGGGTTAGCGATGTTGCCAGAATGTCCCAAGTACTAACGCAAATAGACACTGAGAGATCCGCAGAGCAGCAAGCCAAAGAGGCCTTGCAGGCCGATGAGCGAAAAGAGCACTCGTTCCAATTCCACTTTGAAGGAAGAGAGGGTAAAGATGAGCTAGGTGAGAGGATTCAGAAAGAAACGGCCGCGATCTTCGGAGAGGAATCTGAGATAAATCAGCTAGAAGCAAATGTGAATAGACTCATCCAGCAGAAGTCCACGATTGATCGAATGGTCGCATGTGATGGAGAATACTTGTCTATTACGGGTCTTGGAACCCTCGTGTTTAACGACCTCAGTGTCAGGAACTACAGGGTAGCCAATCAAGAGTTCCCTGATTTCATCACGGAAATCAAGGCAACCTATGCAGAGTTGCGATCTATAGGCGACAAAGCTGCTTCCTACGTGGGTTGGATCAGACCTCAAGTCCCTGAGATAGAGGATCTAGACGACTCAGAAAACGGCGATAATGGTAATGGGGATCAAGGTCTGTCATTGTTATGGAGCACGGGAATAGGACTAGCCAAACTCGAAGGGGATACGGCTAAAATAGGTCGAAGGTTCGCTGATGCCCTCTCGGCTCTTCGGGCGTTCGATTCCACACTTCCCAACAAGCTCATGGCCGCTGAGATCATGGCCGCGCTGAGCAGTCAGGACGTCCAAATTCTTGGAGCTACTCTAAGGAATCTGGACGAACAGCTGAGGCATCAGGGTGTTCCGAAGGAACAATCCGCTGGAGTTGCCGCTACGATCATGGCAGGCCGAAGGTTCGACGGCACCTATCCCATCGGCCGATTTTCCCAGTTTAAGAATCTGACCAAATCAAGCGAAGCTGCTTCGATACTGGCCATCATGAATGTTCCAATCGACGGGTTGAGTTCCAAATTCCAGCAGTTCAGGTCATTGTTCAACTCCTGGGGATACACGACATCAGAGGACACGGAGATCTCTTCGGCCTTCCTGGGAATCGGGGAACTAAACCCAGACGAGGTAAAAGAGAAACTGAAGTATATTATTGAACAGCTGCAGAACTATTTGCAGTATCCGATAGTCGCAGCCGCGATTCTCGCCTCCATACCTGTGTTCGAGGCCCACGAGGTCCTCGACCTCATGGAGAAGGCAGTTACGTTACTCAGAGGCTACGCTGCAACCTATGTTACAGGCCTAGAACGGTCCGAATTAGTAGCCATGGCAGTGAGGATGATCCATGGGGTTCGAAACGAGATAGTAAAGGAGATTGACCCTACAGCCAAGATCACGGGAACCCCAGTGCAGTTCACGTATGGACCACATCCACTCTTTTTCGGGTACTACCCGGTAATCATAGCCCACGGATCCTATCATTCAACCTTCAGTGGGATGGGAGGATTCCATCCGGCTCATAGCCACGGCGTAGGAGGATTCGCAGGTTGAACCACAAAGTCTTCGCCATAGCTCTATCAATATTGCTGATAGCACTTGCAGTTGCAGCGAATGCGAGCTTGGTTTCCGCGTACGCACCGCAGAGCGGCGACTTCTTCAACTATTCCGAAACGACGACTGTGAACAACGGTCAGAACATGTACTCCGGCTACACGGATCAAACCCAGACAACGGGTATGGAGAAGATGACCTCCATAAGCGGAAGCAATGTATCAGCCACCTATAGCTATTCATTTCAATACAGCAACAACCAGGGGCTCTCCAACTCTAGCTCGTCTTCTGGCAGTTATACCTGGTCAACAAGTAGCTTCACGTACGTAAAGGGAACCGATCATCAGGTGGGCTACACAAACCCCATTTACGTTTGGTTTGACGTGAACCCCTCGCTTCCAGTCGGGGGCACCTTCTATGTTCTCAACACTCAATTCACAGTGTTGTCGAAGAATTACAGTCTGCAGTTACCTACGGAAGGTAACAAGTACGTTCAGAGCATCCAAACCAAGGGGACAGGTCAATACCAGCGGAACGACGCCTACGGCCTCTTCACAGCATCCTACACCTGGTACGAATACTTCGACCCATCAACTGGATACATCATAGGCTACAACTACGTTGAGCAGGATAACGGCTCGTACCAAGGGCAGGCCGGGAGCTTCACTTACACCGATAATCTCTACGTCACTTCAACTAGCTACAATCTGGCACCGGCGGATCCTCCCCCTGTGAATCCCATTGATACTCTCTTGGCGTTGGCTCCTTACCTCATCTTGGCGTTGATAGCTGTCCTATTCGCCGTGGTGATATTGGTCTATGCTTCAAAGCGAAGGAGACGCATGGACACTATTCCCGAGCACCCAACAGGTCCAGCCACCCTCCCAAGTGCACCACCTTCAACGCCTCTGGGATCTGGAATAGACCTAGGCTCAAGGCCACTGCCTCAGGTCGTGATAAGGGACGTGGCAAAGGTGAACTGCAAGTACTGTGGAACTCTCATTCCAACCACAGCAGACACGTGCCCATACTGCGGAGCGCCCAGACGGTAGTATTCGAGCGCGAGAAAAGCTCTGACATTAGCAATCACCAAGCCAGCGCCGATCACCCTTAGAGGGATGCCCATCAACCTCAATGTATACGACGGAGCCGCGACGATCACGAACGAGTACTTCAAGCGTTTTCCGATGCCGGACTTCGAGAGGATATACCTCCCTGATAGTCTAAGGTCCTTCTCTGACGTGGACCCGATAGGAACCAAAGAGCTCTTGATAGATGACAATCGGAGCGCTGTTGGTAGACAGCCCTACATGACAATTGACGGCACCGATTTCTACTTCTCCGTCAAGGGAATAGGGTCCACAACCAGTCCGTTCAGCCGCCAGCTCTTCAAGAAGGAGGAGATTTGCTGGCTTCTCAAGACTGGTGCTACGAAGGAAAGGATCATGAATGCCAAGGAGAAAGAGATGACGTTTCCGAGGTATCTTACCGGAGAGTTGTGGTCGAGGGGATGCCCTTATGGGTCTCAAGGGCTCGAATTCGCGTCCATTGCGATGAAAGCAACTGAGATGTCGGATGCTAGCACCACATCCATCCACGGGTTCCGCATTGCTCCCCTGGTGAAGATTGTCAAGCTGC
Source organism: Candidatus Bathyarchaeota archaeon (assembly GCA_005888755.1). Lineage (GTDB taxonomy): Archaea > Thermoproteota > Bathyarchaeia > 40CM-2-53-6 > 40CM-2-53-6 > 40CM-2-53-6. The sequence goes on along the minus strand of VBBQ01000037.1, from coordinate 18,845 downwards.
CGGAAGCCCTCCAAAACGAGGTCACTCAAGTGTACTGGTACAGGAGGTTCAAGCAGGAGATGGTTCAGGAGATGAGGCTAATCCCATCCAATATCAGGATCTATTTCCATTCAGACTGGACCATCGGGGACGATACGGGGGACCTTTTTGACTTTTTCCGCATCAACAACAATGACAAGGCGATGGGTTTCCTAGAGAACTTCGTTAAGAGCGGAATTGCGATCCTCACTCTGTTCGTTAGGTCCCTAAGGGACAATGGCAATGGAACATACAGCGGGTTGGATTTTTACGATGTCTGGCTGGATAAGGATGCGGTACTAGCTCCAGACGGGACCATCTTCTGGGCGGACCTGGAAGGGCTCCAGATGATAGTGATTGGGGGAAGGGACAGGGCCGACCTCGAATTCAATATCGAGGAGAAGATGGAGCATCAGATATACAGGTCCCTGTACGAATTCATGTATGCCTATGAACAGATAGAAAGGGAGCGGGTCAGGAGGTTCGGTCATATCACTGATCGCAAGACCCAGTTCGAGTACCTCCTGAAGGATGCCTTGAAAGAAGATGAGGTTGTAGACCTCCATCGGAGCCAAGATAGCCTTGAACTAGTCATAGGCAATATACTTGGAGAAGAGAGGCTAAGCAAGAGATTCACGATTCTGGATTGGTAGCCTACGACAACCATCTTTACACGGTCAAGACGCGCACAAACGGAAAGTCAGGTGACGTGGGTAGAGAATCATGAAAAATAGCAATAGCCTTCAGGTATCTGAGGTAAAATCTGCAGATGAGGAACTTCGTGATTTGCCGAAGGGCCTCTCCTTCTTTGACCCGATCATACGTCACGAAGCCAAAGAGGCTCTTGAAGCCGGCGGTGAAGTTTACGTCTCCCAGAATTCTGATGGACACAAGAGTGGTTTGTTCATATATGATGACTATGAAGCGACGGGAACCATCTTTACGAGATCAAGGGAAGTATTCGACCACTTCTATTTGTTGAAGCCTTCCAGTTACATTTTCTCGGAGTATGAGGCAGCGGAGCATCCGAAGGAAGTCTGGAACATCTGGCAGCTCGACATCGAGAAGGTTTCCCTGGACCACAGATTCAAGCACCATGTCAGCATGGAGTATGATGTCGGAGAAATAGAACGCTTTATGGCCTCTTCACAACCCGAGACAAATAGGCAATGGATCAAGGTCGCCCTCAGAAACGGAGACAAATGCTTCGTTGTCAGAATAGCAAACAGAATCGTAAGTATGGCATGGATGACGATTGTCGGCGGAGTAGCAAGATCCCACGGCCTCTATGTTGAACCCCAGTTCAGAAAAAAGGGCATAATGAGAGACAACCTGCACGCTAGGCTCATCTATCTCAAATCAAGGCACGTCCATACCCTGATCAACGAGATTTCCGAGTCCAACATAGCATCGTCCAGCCACGCTGCAAGAGCAGGAGAAAAAATCGTTGGCAAGATCTTCCTCTATACCAGCCCAGATAGTAATGTCCCGAGCAGCAGTTTCATTAAAGGCCAAAAACCGGGATCGTTCTAAGCTGCCAACTAACTTCGCCTTTCACAGTATCGATCCAGATCAGGAATGCCTTGCCTGTTGCCCCTTGCGTTCGGTAGAAGTTTAGGTCCTCGACTAGCTTTGGATCGACAACGGCCTCGGCGGATGCGCCTTCACCGGTGTTAGGGTCCACGAGTTCGAAGCTCAACCTAGTCATTTCCTCCTCTGGAATCGCCGAGTATCGTAATACGTGGAATCCTCTACCGTCCAGACTTAGGAGAATTGGCCTCTCAACGGTTTCAATGTTTGGCGTAATTGATCCTTCTCGCAGGCCCTAGCCTTGTGGTAGAATTACGTTCCTGAGCTTCCGACGAGTCGCGAAGAACTGGGTCCCATATCCACTACAGACTCTCTTTCGATGAGAGATTGGCGAATTCTCTTCGCAAGGTCCTCGGCGTTCATCGAGAAGAGTATTGGCCATCCATCCGGAGCGTTCGCGATGGGGTGAACGATTATTCCCTCGTCCTGAATCATCTTCATCTCGTCGGATGCGTTCTTGAAGTTGGACTCGGGGATTAGTAGGTCAGTGACCTTGATCTTCTCCGCCTTCAGGATACCCACTAGCTTTCCGGCTTCTCGACCCCTTCCACCGAGCCCTCCAACCGGTCCGATGTCCATTTTCAGCCCTATGGTTCCAGTCATCACTCTGGACTGTGGGATTGGAATTCCTGACAGTTCGGAGACCAGCGCGTTCAGCAGCGCATACCCTGCGCTTGGGCCCGATACACCCTGACCGGGCGCGCCTTCCAGGATGGATCGAATCTGAAACGCGACATGGAACCTGGTTAGGTTCGCCCGAGCTTTCAACCACAGCCATGACCGGACCGCCTCGACAGCATTGGTAGCGCTTTGTATGACGGAATCATCGGGTACGAAGCTCTGTCCCATCATCATCGAGCTTGCTTGGCCAGTCACCGATACGTGTCTCTCTCCGGGATTGATTGGTCTCACGGTGCACTGAATAGTTAGGATACCGCCACTTCCTCTGTCACTGGTGTAGAGACCATACGTTACCCCGGGTATCGCTTGCGATAAGATCAACGCCTCGGCGATTTCTCGGTGTTCCTTGTCCTCTAGGGACTCAAGGCTTGAGATGGCTCGTTGGAAGTGAAAGAGTCGTATCTTGTAGTTGTCCTGGTTGACCTGGTCGGGGGTGAGCGTGCTTCCCTCGTTCTTGTAAATCGCCAGTAGTTGGTCCAAGCGGTCCAGATCATCTTGGTACTTGAGCGTGATAGCTTGAAGCGATGTTTCCTGGCCTTTGGCTTGAGTAACTTCGCGAGCGGCGGCGACCTCGGATGCCCACATGCGATGGGCTTCCGACACTGTCTCTGCCGCACCTCTTGGGCTGAGAATTCGCTGTCGCCTGAACATCTTCGTGATCTTCCCTGCGTCCACTTCTGGGTGCAGGTATGTGCCGAATTTTCTTAGGTGGATTCCGACGACTTCGTTCCATTCGGCATCGTTCTGTGGTGGGTGAACATAGTAGATGTTAGGCTCAAACCTGTCCCGTGTGGCCTGGTCGATCAATTGTTCCTTATTCGAAGTCGCGATGACAACTACTTTGTCTTCGGGCCTCAACTCGCTCAGTTCTGCCTTTACCTGGGCAAGGATCTTGTTACTTGAGGGATCTCCTCCCCAGAAGATCGCGTCCGCCTCGTCCAATAGTAGGATACAGGGGCTCTTTTGGCGGACGAGCGAGAATAGGTCCTTGACCCTTTTTTCGGGGTCACCCATGTAGTTCGCGCCGCTCATGAGTTCGCCGCCTCTGACTTTGATGAAGCCCACGTTGTTCTCTGCAGCAGCTACCATGGCGAGGAGAGTCTTGCCGGTGCCCGGTGGACCCAGCAAGAAGAACCTGGGGTTGGACTGGTGTCCCAGCTCTGCCATTGAAGGATTGAAAGCGAGCGCGATGTGGTTCAGAATCTTGTTTTTGACATCATGCAAGCCCCCGACGTCTTCTCTGTTGACTTTGGGCTTGCTCACGTAAACTGCGTCTGTCACTTCTTGGGATTTTTCTTGTTCGGAGTAGAGCTTGATGTTCCTGGCGGCGATCACAAAGTCGTCTATTTTGACGGATATTTTGGGTCTCTCGATACTAACAGAGAGGTTGCGATTGTCTCTGAATTTCTCTCTTAGTGGAGCTTCTTTGGATTTTCTGACTTCGCGGAAGATTTCTTGGATGTCACTGGGCGTGAGGGAGGCTCTGCGTCTCATGGTGACTTCTCTCTCCATCAGATCGAGAAGATCTTCCGCCTTCAAGCCAAGCCAAGCCTCTCGTTTTATCGAGTCTTCCACGACAGCGAGAAGCATTTCGCGTGTCACTCCATCGTTGAGGCTTACCTTTGTCAATCGTCTTCGTATGTCCTCTCTGATCTTCTCGTAGGCATTGGTTGCGACGACTACGAGGGTCCGGGTTTTTCCGCTTACTATCTTGTCGAGCCAACGATTCAGCTCGTCCTGCAACCTTGTATCCTCTATCTCGGCTCCAGTTTCTCCTCTCACTTTTCTACCAAAGCTCTGGAACTCGTCGACATACACGACCGACGGGACGGAGCTTGCGTAATCCAGGAATCTGCCCAGTTGTCGGGTGCTTTTTCCGTAGAATTCCGAATAGACATCTGATCCTTTCAGGATGACCGGTGTGACTAGTACACCGCTGCGATATCCTTCCAAGAGCATCTGTCTCAACGAGACCATGGTCAGAAACGTCTTTCCAGTTCCACTGTCCCCGGCGAGGCAGATGGCCTTTGGAAGCTCGTCTCGGCCAAAGTATTTTGCAAGCATTGGGTGTCGCAGTACGTGGAGTCTGAAGGAGTCCATGAGAATGTTGAATTCTTTATCTCGACCGATCAGATTTGCGGGCGAGAATTTCTCCGGTGGGTATTCCCTGTCCAAGCGTTCCTGGATTTTCCGGAATCGTCTGGGCGAGACTCTGGCCTTGCTCCATCTGGAGTAGGACTTGTCAACCGATTTGAGAGGGATAACAAACAATCGTCTAAACCATGGTTGCCTGTCCCACCAGGGTCTTACGGATCCGAAGAGGAATTCGGATAGTTGATCATCGTTTGACGCGACCCGTATCTTAGACGCCAAAGATCAGTCCTCCATGATCGGCTTGAGATCGAAGATACGGTCAAGGCCTTCCCTCGTAAGGTAGACCAGGGTTCCTAATGCTGCGACGAAGAATATGGAGAAGAAATCAATGAGTGATACTAGGTCCAAGTTGACAAAGAAAAGATACTGTGCGATTAGGAGTACTAGGACCTCTCCGATCATTACTGCTAGACTGATCGCAAAACCGGCGAGAAGAGTGCGGAAGACCACCTCGGTCCAAAGATAGGCCTTGTTTCCTCGGTCCAACGGAGGCAGGTGTCCCTCAATTCTTCTGCGCTCATCCTCGAATTTTATCCATCTGTATCCGACAAAGGCGAACTGGGCCCCCAGGACTGCGTACAGTATTTTGATCCAGAAGGGGAATGCGCCTCCGAACTGGGAGACCCATCCGTAGAAAGATGCCCATCCTAGAGGCGTGTTGGGCCCGTTTGAAGGAGCCGTTTGAAACGAGGCGAACACTGTGAGATTCAGGTCTCCACCGGAGACAAAGTAGGACGTGTATTGGGTGCTGGACCCTGACGAGGGATCTTTGATAGTTATCTCCGTGGTATATGGAGACTGGTACGAGAGTAAGAAGTTGAGTGTGTACAGCTGTGTCGAGTTAGTTGTGATCGTGAAGTTCTTAGCGGGATACGCGTTATTCGAGACCATAGCAGCGGTAAGATTTCCTCGAACAACGACGGACTTTATCGATGGCTGGGTTGAGTCGACTATGAGCTTGTTTCCAGCATAGAGATTCAGGTTCTCTTGGGGATTCATTGTGGCAGTGTGGGCAGGGAGAGGTAGCAGCGCAATTGCCGCCATCATGAGGACGGCTAGGGCACCAGTCAGTTTTTTCAACTAACACATCAACCTCTGAAGTCTAGGCTCTGACACTTAGCGCGCGACCATAGAATCGCGTTCCGGAGAGTCAGGGCTGTTCGAGGAATAGACTAAGGTCCCGTAACCCCGAGAGAAACCAATTGGTTACAGGGTCCATTGGTTTTTTAACAAGGCCGAGAACGGGTCAAAAGGACACAAGCAGAAATGTCCGAGCAATACCATAGACTCTTTTTGCGATGGGAGATTCTTCGCGGCTGGATTCCAGCCATCATTTTCGCCGCGATCTGCGTCGGCCTGGAGCTTCTCTTCTTCTACGACGCTTTGAACACGGGCTTCGTTGACAAGACCGTGTCTATCCCGATAGGTTCTTGGAATCTGCCTATTTCTATCGCGCTATCGCTAGCGCTTGGAAACGCTCTGGTCGTGGTCACTCTCTGGATGAACGTGTTTGAAAGCACGGCCTACGTCAAAGCTGGACCTGACAAGCAGGTCCGGAGGATACTTTACCCGCTGAGGATGATCAGGACGGCAGCACTGGTGCTTGCTCCCTTTACGATAATCCTGTTCGCTCCATACATAGTAGAGGCAAACTGGTTTGTGAATGCGGTCGCGTCAGTCCAAGCGTTCAAACCAACCGCAGAGTCGTTCTACAACTGGGCGTTCAATGTCTCACAGATCGACGGTGCAACTCGGTTCATCATATCGCAAATGGTCGCGGCTCTGGGAGCGCTGACCATTGGTGGCTTGCAACTCTGGCGTGTTAAGGGTACCAAGAACCTTGTGAGAGCCTTTCGACGACGAAAGTAGATTGTGTATCATCGAGTTGAGTCTGATGTGGAGTTTTCGCACATCGCGATCTTAATTATGCAGATAAGCACTATAAGTGCTATCCTTGGCCTCTTCGCGTGAGAAATTCTTCTGGAGCGGCTTATGGATCTACTCGTTGGCCACCGGTCTGGCGAGCATGATATTCATGGCCTGGGCATTCTACGTGGAAACTACTGGACGGGGAGCGTTGTTCATAGAACCTAACAGAGTTTTAGCGGCGGGAGAACTTGCCACGGTCGCTACCGGGATGCTGGCGCTTTTCATTCTCTTTCTCCGCAGCCTCGGCCGCCCTGAGTGACTCTTCCGTCGTGAATTTCGTTTCGAAAAGATCCGCTAGCATCGGCTTTATTTTTATTGCGTATCCTCCGGGGAAATTAGCTGTGAGCGAACCGTTTTCAGATATCAAATGAAGCCGGCTCTTCACGAGTCTGACTTCCAGTAGATCGTTGTATTCGATCTCGATATCGTTCTTTCCAAGCGAGGTCAGCTGCATTTCGGTCCCAATCTTGTTGCGCATTCTCTGCGTGAGAAATTCTTGCAAGGAGAACCCGGTGACTCCTCCCATCAGTGCTCCTA
>VBBQ01000037.1:0-11908 GCA_005888755.1 Candidatus Bathyarchaeota archaeon | reverse complement strand
AGAATGACGGTGACCATGACCGACGTCAGCCGCTTGAGGATGAGTTTGGAGTTCAGGAAGACAAGCTGGTAGATGCTAGCCCGTACAACCCCTCTATCGATTATTAGTCTGATCTTTGCAGATTCGGGTTGAAATTCCAGTCCTGGAGGCGTTCTCGTGATCAATCCGAGAATGGTGTTGAGGATGGATATCGGTATGCCGAAGAGAACAACGAAAAGAAACGCGGGAGGATACGAGACCCCGAAGAGGAGAGCCAAGGCAAGCATGGCGAATCCAACTACAAGAATGTTCTTTCGCATTACCGTACCACTAGAGAGCATCAGTCCGACTATCAGACTCCGACCGGGGGATCGGATCCACGGCGGTTGAGGGTTACCGGGACGAGGCGAGCTTCGTCATGTACTTCTTGACAAGATCTTCGAACATTTTCTGAACGATCTCGGGGGATGGACCTGCGACTTCTACCTCGGAGTTCCCCTTTTTCACCCTGATCTTCCAAGCATTCGTCTGGTCAGGCATGGCGGCACCGAACAGCTCAATTAGCTATTAACGGTTCTGTCAAGTCCGTAGTCGTCGGGTTCTCCTTCACGGCTTCAGCTACTCCGCCTTGCAGCCTTTCACGGGCTCGTGAACGGTCGAACCTCAACCGTCCACGCCGGGAGACGTTGACCGCGGCAACCACGTCCCGGTCCATCTTACCCCTACAGCTCGCACACCATAGCTTTCGTCTCAATTGTCTGTCCTCTTGGAGTCTCTCCCCGCATCGATGACAGACGACACTCGTCCCTCTAGTCTCGCGCCTGCTCAGACGAATCACTGGCAATCCGGCCCATCTAGCCTTGTATTCTATCTGGCGTTGCGCCTCGCCAAAACTCCAACTGTTCATTCGGTATCTCTGTCTAGGGCCTTGCCTGTTCCCTCTACCGTAGAGGCGTCGGATCCCCTCAATATTTTCCAGAACAATCGCCTGTCTGTGTTTGAGAGCGTCTGCCACTATCAATTTGGTTGCGTTGTGAAGGATGTGCTGAGTGCGATGATGTCTTCGGTGGCCGTACTTTGATGCAAGTTTTCCTCTGACCCTCGCGTCATTTCTTCTGAACGAGCGTATGAGCGCCTCATTCTATCGGCAATTCTCACAGCACCTGACAGATCGTACTGTATCGCTCCGTCAGGGTCGCCCACGGTTAAGTTCCGAAGGTTCCTGTCTACGCCAACTGCTCCTGTACATTCAACCAGCACTAGTTCCTTCGAGATGCAAAGGGATAGACTCGTTTGAGTCAGGGTGAAGGACCGAACGTTCACCAATGGATCGGAAAGGACTAGGACGGTGTGAGGAGCTAACGGGATCCGTTCAAACTTCTGCTCGCCGAGAGGAATTATCAAATTTCCATCTCTTATCTTGAATCCGTAACAGGACACGAGAATCAACCTGGCCAAGTACGGCCTCCTCGTCGAGTTGCCTCGTCGAAGCGACTTTCTTCTCGAAGCGAGGATACCAGCTGCCCTAGAGATAGCATTGAGACGATAGGCAGAGGGGCATGAGTACCTTTTGAGACGCCCATACGCGAAGGTGGAGAGCCTCTTTAGAGATGACGAATCAGTCTCGAGCCCGATCTTGATGGAGTCGCTCACCATTAACCGGAAGACTTTCAGTAAATCCATTACCCGCGAACTTGGCCTGTAGCTTTGCGTCACGGACTTCACTGCGAGCAAGGCCGCGAGCTCTACGAAGTCAGGAGTATTTTATTTCAGGAGCGTTGCGAAAGTAACCTTCCGCCAGCCGAAGACTTTACGGTCCCACCCATTATAAGGGGATGATTTGGTTGAGGTGCGCGGGGCCGGTAGTCGAGCCAGGACCAAGACGGCGGCCTGCGGAGCCGCAAATCGTGGGTTCGAATCCCACCCGGCCCGCTCTTGCCCTTTCGGCTGGAAGCAGACGAATTGAGAACGTCGATTTTTCCAATCACAATCACTGTTTACGTTGGAATAACGGGAAATCTGACGGGTGAAGACTTGTAGGCTCGTTTGGCTCTTTGGCGCAGCAAAAACAGTAAGCCGATGATTGTGGCGGTGAAGATCAGGACTCCCGCATCTCCGCCAAGTTCTAGGATAAGGTCCATAGGAACAAAGATGACCATCACTCCCAGCACGAACGCGATTTTCACAAGGTCATTGCCAGATCGACCCGCGTGTCTTACAAGGTACCAGGCCGTGAGCCCGGTCAGTGGAAAGAACAATGCGTCGGTGACAGGCCAGGGAAGAAGATTGTGTGCGAGGCCCCCAATTGGCGTGAGACCGGCCGAAATGATGAAGAACGATACCATGAAACCGAGTCCTAAGAGGAAAAAGTCGAACTCGCGGCGGTCCGGTCGGTCTCCTTTCGCCCGCAAGAACGACCTCGGAACCTTGTAAGCTGCTAAGATGAATGCAGATGCGTAGGCCACAAGAAAAACCGCAACTCCGAGAGTAAGCACGTAGGGGTCACCAAGCCACGCGGTCAACACGAACACCGTGAGTCCGTACAGAACCATAGTGATTGCCAATCCGACGCTGCCTAGCAACCGGCGTCCCTTGGTCTCCGGGAAGAGCAGTTCGATGAGGAGGAGCGGGACAGCGATGCTGAATGCCGAGTGGAACACTGTCAAGGAGGCTAATGGGACCCAGTTTACTCCCATCCAGTGACTGTACGCCTGATTCCCGATGATCGGCGAATTCGGGTTAATCATCGTCTTGGCGGCGAAACCCTCCTCGCCTACCGCATAGGCTCCTCCAAGGAGAAGGACTGCTCCCCAACGCTTCCTCCACCTGATGGTGGCCTCCCTGATCAACAGCGCTCCTCCCCCGTAGAGTCCCACGTTGAAAACGAAACCCGGCGGATAGATAACGATCAAGGGAAGAGGAGTGGAACCTGTCAGGAACTCTGCAAGGGTAGCGGCAAGAAGAATCAGAGAGGCAAGTTGGTACCATCGGACTTTGCCCTTCGCCACGCCGGCTCTCGCTGCGTTTGGTCGATCATGATCGCCTTGCGGTGATTCAGCATTGTAATCCTTGCTCAACAAGAGAATTCACGATGGGAGGGCTTGAGGTTCATTCGTGGAAAGTGCGGCCTATACCCACGATTCGGTTGTACTCTGTTAAGGATGTTTGAACTCGCGATCAGCTTGCGAAGGACATTTCTGACGAGACGACTTCAAGCCGTTCTCTCCGATGGCCCTTTTGTATATCTCGGGGGCCAGGTAAGCGCCTTGATTTATCGAGGTGCTTTTTTCTTATCGGCTTTTTCGGGCTTGTTAGGCTGTCCTTTACCCTTGGTGATCAAGTTCTTGAGGCTACCGTTGACGTATGAGCCCCATGCGTTTGAACAGGCATCGAAACACTCGACCTCGGGAAGTAAACCCTCGTGAGTGAAGCGCACTTCCGTTTTGGCGCCTTTCTTAGAGACCTCGAAAACAACTTTTGTGCCATTCCACTCGGTTTTGTCCTTGATGAAATTCAGTTTGCTGTCTAAAACAGTCCAGACGACTCTTTTGTTAGGAATGAATTCTGTTATCTTCTGTTTGGAATAATGGACGTCTTCGTAACGATACGTAAACACGTCGCCGAGCTTGCCGGTACTACCATCAATTTCTCCTGACCACCATCCACGAACATTATTGATGGCAGAGAAGGCTTCCTTCGGAGTCTGGTCTACGGTAAAGGTAGTGGTGTAATTTTGACTATACATTGATAACTCTTCCATCCTTTCTGTCGCTGCCCCCACAGATATTTATGAAATATGTTAGGGCTTAGACACAATTCAAATGGGGCGAATCACACCGATTTTGAACCCCGAAAAGAAAAGGTGGAGGAACTTAGTCGGTTCTTGGGTTCCCTGCGTTGGTCGAAGATTGGTACCACGAGAGCACCCATTGGCTAGATGCCGGTACTGCTGAGCTTTCGGGTTTCTACATCGTAGAGGAGGCCGGAAACTGTGATGTCCTTTGGGACTACGGGATGGTTCTTGACTTTCTGGACTTGGTCCTTGATGTTCTGTTCTAGACTAGAGAAGGTGTAGAACTTCATGAGGCCTGCCTCTCTTCCGTACTTTTTCTCAAGTCTTCCCTGAAGTTCCGGGTCCTTGAACTTGAGCATTGCACAGTCTGTATGATTAATTATCAAAAATTCCTTCACGCCTAAGACTTCGTTGGACACCATGAGGGACCGAACAACATCATCTGTTACGATGCCGCCAGCGTTTCTGATGATGCTAGTTACCCTTTCAAATCCCGGTATGAAATCCAGGTGGACCCGTGGGTCCATGCAGGTAAGGATGGCTAGGCCTCCTCCTGATGATGATTCGAGGCCCTGCGATCGAGGTGGAAAAAGTACATTTGGAAACAGTACTGGAAACAGGGGTCCTGACTTTGCCAGGTCTTCATTAGCCTTTATCAGTTTCTCGGTCTCACTCATTGCCAAAGACCGTCGCGATTGAGAATCCCTATTTCCTCGTCGAACTGAGGGGTTTTAGCCATGAGATGTTTACTGTTCGCGTTATAGATTAAGCGTGTCCGAGGCCAAAAGATTGAGTATCGAACCCCTCTCAGACTTGATTTTGAGAAAATAATTCAACACAAGCACCAGGCATGGCTTTCTGACGCGATGCTTCGTGACGCTCCAATTGAGTCGCACCCTGACTGACCATTCGCCCTGGCGCAATCAAGTTTCGAACTCAAGTCTTAGACGACGCAAGATTCGAATATCCGCTAGCCCATGCTGGCCAGCTCTGCACATCCCATCCCATTTTCCGCCGCCTTCACGGTCAAGCTTGAACTGTGAAACCAAAGTAACAATCGGAACTTATCGAACCGCTCCAAAGTCCTACGAAGATGCGAAACGAGAGAGGGTACGCAACTATGACCAAAATCCCTGTGACGACACGAGTCGGTGTGAGAAGAATCGTGATCGAGGTCAATCGAGATTTGACGATTGAGCAACTTGGGATGCTGGATGATACTCTTCAGAGGCTCGGCTTGATCAAGGCGACCAGGGTTACCCTCCACGATCAGCAGCTGCACAAAGCTCGCCCGCAACGAGCTCCTCAGCCCAAGAGGCCGGTTGTGGAAAACAGCCAGCAAAACGTTCCGCCTGAGGTCAAGAGCGCTCAGAACGGTGGATCATAGGTGGGTTCTCGAATTTTTTGTGGAATTCCATGGTAAACTGTTAAATTCGCACCGGATTGAGAGCACTACTCATAGTTAATGAGTATGAATGCGGAGTCATTAGAATCTAGTTACAAGAAGACTGACAGGATTCGAGGGAGAAAGCCAGGCCCGACCGGGTTCGATTCTAATCACAAATTCATGCAGACTATCGGCGACGAGATGTTCGACGAATTAGGAAGGATTTCAAGGGAAAAAGGGATACGAGTTCAGACTCTACTCAGAGCGGTAATAATTCCAGAATGGGTAGAGCGACAAATGCTCTCAAGGAATCCTGGACAGAATCCAGGGGAGATTCAGGCCGCATTTAGACAAAAACGCAAATGACGTTCGGCCTCGAGACGTCTAACTCTCTATCAATGCTTCTTTGACCAGCCTCTTCTCCATTATAATTGCATCCTCGCCATCGCCATAGTATCCTTCTGCCACCCCGGTTCTGGTGAACCCTCTTTTCGAATAGAGCTGAAGAGCAGCCAAGTTGCTCTGGCGTACCTCTAGTTTCAACGGCCTTTCTTTCGAGATCCCTTTTTCAAGTTCCGCCGCGATCGAGATCAAGTGATCATGGTCTTCCCAGTGATCAACGACCCCATAGGCTACGATCTCGTTGTTCAAAGTGAGGACGAGAAATGTGTCCGGGTTGTCTCGGGCGAGTTCGGATAGAAAGTAGGATGGATAGGGGTCGTCGAAGCTCGCCTGCTCTAGTAGGGAGATCTGATCAATGTCGTCCTGCCTTACTGGTCGGATGCTGACTTCCTGGACTGTTTGCAACTTACTCTTGTCCTTTTGAAGATCGTCCGGCGGCGACCAGAGCAGAAGATACATTTTCCCTACCCATCGCGAGGATGTAGGGTCCTAGTCTGGGACCGGAATCGGCTCCGATGAGTATCCGGTATAGAGTCTTGAAGAAACTGCCTGGCTGAAGGCCATGTTTCTTCGCGATGGTGAAGACGACGTTTTGCAGATAAGCCTCATCATTGCTCGCATTAATGACTCCAGCCAATTCGAGCACAGCGTCTCTCTCCTTACCCTCGATACTAACCTCTCTAGTCGAGATAGTGTCGATGTCTCGTGCCCAGTTCAGCGCTCTTTCCAATCTCGCTAAGAAGTCAGGGTCTGTAGTGCTTACCTTGTATCCGTAGCTGGCGAGTTTCTCTCGAACGAAATCGTTCTCTTTGCCTTTGGGGGCGACTTTGACAAGGTAGACCAGTAGGTTATGCGGAATATGGACAGAAGGTGCTGAGGGCGGTTTCATGTTCCAGCAGTATTCGTAGAGTCCTCTGAGCTTCGCAAGCTCTTTCTGGTCTTTGACCTGTTTGCGGCCGAAGTAGATGTCCTCCAGCTCATCCAACTCGCCAACATAAGTGGGTATGTCCTTGACCCAGACTGCTCTGGAGCCAACGCTCCTCTTGAACATCAGAAGAAGCAGGGATTGCGGAGGGCCATACTTCAGCCATAGCTGAGGAGCTATGACATTTCCGACCGATTTCGAGATCTTCGAGCCTGTCTTGTCGATGAAATGCTCGTACCGCGTGTGAAAGGGAGGCGCCTCGCCTAGGACTTCCTCCATTACTCGATCGTTTGCTCTTACCGACTCGGTCAGGTCTTTTCCATAGGCTTCATAGTTGATCTTGAGGGCTGACCATCTAGCCGCGAATTCTACCTTCCAGCTGAGCTTTCCCTCTCCCCTTCTAACATCAACTTCGCCCTTGTGCCCGCAACCCTTGAGCGTCTCCACTCTAAGTTGCACGTCCTCGCACACGTACGTCACAACGTGACGCTCAGGAATGTACTCGAGTGCTTTGGTCGTGTATATTCGGCCACAATTCTTGCAGATAGGAAAGTAGGGTAGAGTCTCAGTGTATTTCTCTTGGCCGAGGGTCTCTTTGATGATCAAACCAACCTTTGTGGCGTTGCGAAGAATCTTGTCGATTTGCTCATTGAACAAACCCTCCTTGTAGGCTCGGGTCCCTGAAACAGCGCGGTATGCTATTCCTGTCTTGTCTAGAGAATCGAGAAGCAACGAACCCATGTGTTGTCCATAACTCTCATGACAACCGAACGGGTCTGGGATGCTTGACACTGGGAACCCGAGGTACTTTGACAGCGTCTTCGGGAATCCTGCGGGTACTCTTCTCAAACCATCCATATCATCCGAGAAAGCAATTAGTTCCGTCTTGACGCCTATGTTCTCCAGCGCCATTCTGACCCCGTGAGCTCTCGCGGCATCCCCAAAGCTCCCAATGTGAGGAATACCAGATGCACCAAGCCCGCTCTCCACCCGCAAAGATTTTCCTACTCGCCCGAGGGTTTTTTCCCGGACGACAATATCGGCCGCGATCTTGTCGAGCCAAGTTCCCCTTCCGATAATCACAGGAGGTTCAAGGGTCAAAAGCTGGCTATTTGATGAGTGGTTCAGGTTCTGTTAAGTCTTTGTCGGTTTTGTCCTGCGTTTGCCGACTTGACTTGCCTCCATCGACTTTGGGGATTGGGGTCGCGTTCTCCGGTTTCCCGTTCCTCTACCATTGCTTCGCCTGGAGGCCCGCTGGGGCTGAACCTCAGCCCTCCCGCAGCCAGGTTCCTGGCCGCGTTCTCGTCCCTGTCTAGTATGGTTCCACATTGTGGACACCATGGTCTTCGTTGGGTGCTCTCTAGGGTCTTGTACCCGCATATTGAGCACTGTTTAGACGTGTTCCAGGCAGGAACGTAGATTACCTTCAATCCTTCCCATCGCGCCTTGTACTCTATCTGTCGTTGCAGCTCTCCATAGCTCCAACTGTTCATCCTCGCCCGATAGTTTCTGCTTTGGGAATTGCCTTTGCGATAGAGCCTCCTTATGCCAGTCAATCTCTCCAGGACTATTCCATACCGTCTTGTCTTGGCCTCGTCAACTATTCTCTTGGTGACAATGTGAAACAGTGGTTGCACTCGGTTCTGGTGCCTCTGACGATACTTGGCGAAGACCTGTCTTGCCATTCTGGTATCGTTTCTCTTGAAATGACTCTTGACAAGACGATACGTAGACTTGATATTGGTGACCTTTGACAGGTCGAATGCTCGAACAGTATGGTCTGTTGATGCGACTGTAACGTTGTCTAGATTACGATCTACCCCAATATATCCCTGAGGCCTGATCTCGACTGTCTCCTTGGAATAACTTATGCACAGCGACTCCGATGTCAGCGTGACCGAGTGAACGTTATGCCCTGAAAGGACGCGAAGTGTATGTCTGTTCAGTCTGAGATACAGGTACTCTCGTGGTTTGACTGGCCGACAGCCAGATAGCAGATCGACCTCTACCCTTAGGGCAGTGAACAAGGAGCCCAATCGCGTCGGACGAGCATATTAATGGGCGATCGCCGAATTCGTCGATTGGTGTCGGCACGTGAATTATCGTAAACTTGGTGCGGCAGGGCTCAAACTAAGCGAACTATCCCTCGGTTCCTGGGTGACCTACGGTGGACAGGTCGGCGAAGAAGTCGCAGTCAAGTGCATGTCTATCGCATATGATATGGGTGTCAATTTCTTCGACAGTGCGGAGGCCTACGCTGAAGGGAAGGCTGAGGTTGTAATGGGGAATATTTTCAAGAAATTGGGATGGGCTCGGGAGAGCATTGTTGTCTCGAGCAAAGTCTTCTGGGGAGGCGACGGACCCAACGACAAGGGCTTGTCTCGTAAACATATCTTCGAGGCCTGCCGCAAATCCCTCAAAAGATTACAGTTGGATTATCTAGACCTTTTCTTCTGTCATCGACCGGACCCGAACACTCCTATTGAAGAAACTGTTCGTGCTATGGATGATCTGGTTCATCAGGGAGAGATACTCTACTGGGGCACCTCGGAATGGAGTGCTGCGGACATTATGCGAGCGCACGGGCTTGCCATGGAATACGGTCTGACTCCTCCTCAAATGGAACAACCACAGTACAACATGCTCCACCGTGAACGCGTGGAGGAAGAGTATCTCCCCTTGTATCGAGAAATCGGATTAGGAACGACGATATGGAGTCCGCTTGCTTCCGGGCTATTGAGCGGGAAATATGCCAAAGGCATTCCCTCAGGTTCCCGTGCGACGTTGCCAGGATACGAGTGGCTAAAGAAAAATGTCATCACGCCGGAAAACGTGGAAAAGGCCAAGCAACTTGAACCAGTTGCCCGAGACCTCGGGTGTACCTTAGCTCAGTTAGCGCTTGCTTGGTGTCTGAAGAATCCAAACGTGAGTACGGTCATTACTGGCGCAAGCCGGTTGGAACAAGTTAGTGAAAACATGAAGGCACTAGAAGTCGCACCAAAACTTGATTCAGATGTTCTAGAGCAAGTTGAAGTTATTCTGGGAAACAAACCTCAACCAAGCCATGAATAAGAGAGAAGGGTCCGGTCTACGATCTCATCGGGTAAACAAGCGGGACCGGTGGGGGTGTGGTGTGAACCAGAACCGGTTCAAATCAGAAGGCGGAATCGCGCACTTTGAGCGTTAAGTTGAAGCCGTTAGATCATGTTCAATAGGACAGTCCATCTAGAATCATCAAGGCCATGAATAGAAGGGAGCCTAAACTTCTCCTTCTCGCCATCATGGTCCCGATCGTCCTCACGGTCGCGTACAGCGTGTATTCGATCTGGAACGGCTACCGGCCGTCCCTTGAATTAATCCTGGGCGTCGGGGGCGGAGTGTTCATAGAAGCCTTCCTGGCGACATTGATCTCGAGTAAACGGAGCAAGAAGAAACCCTGACTTCAACCGCGAGTCAAAAAGGCCCAGAATGACAGCCGTATCCTGGCCTCCTCAAGGGGGCCGCTCGTTCCCGTTCGATTTCGGTCAGACCCATCGGGGTTTCGGACCCTTGTTACGATTGGCATCTCCGAATAGTACAGATGCTATAACAATATGATGGGCTGCGCGGATTCACTTGAAAATTGAAGGAATCCATTTTCCCGATTCGAAACTGTTCAGTTAGAGATTAGCTCCGCAGGTCAGACATCTGAGTGTTCCTTGTTGATAACGAGCACCACAGCTTCGGCATTGGATCAAGACGACCTCCCTGAACTCTTTGATTACTTCACGTGTTGGAATCCCGGAAGACGACTTTTCGGTACCTTTTCCATCGTCGAGTTTCATCCGTTCCTTGATTCTAACAATCATTTGCCCGCCCTTTCCATCGTCGGTCACTGGGAACCTCATTCCGTTGGTTAGAATGATATACCAGCCTTTCCAGACTCTCCGTTCTCGGTTGAAGAGGCTCGTCGGCCCGAGGTCGATCTCTTCATAGGTTATCGATTTGATTTTCGAATAGGAAATCTGGTCGTGTTCGACCCTAGCTGGAATCTTGGAAGATTTCGGATCCCAGGTTTGCTTCTCCCAGAGAATGTGATCATCATTGAATGTAAGAAAGTATTGATATGGACTGTCGGTGAGCACAGCTTGGCCAAAAGCTCCAGTTGGATATGGACTATGCTGGGCTCCGCTTCCTATCAGCTCGAGAGTATGCCCCGTTTGTTGTTTGTGGCTGTAGGCAATCTTGACTGATTTCGCTATGAATTCACATGAAGGAGCGGTACATCGGTACTGATCCATGAGGGTCTCTTGGGAACTGCGATCTCAAGAAAAATAGGATGCTGTTACCTCCGTCTAGTGTTTCAACAATTGACGCGTGGCTGGACCGATGGGTTTCGCCATTACGCCATGGATTTTGTACTGCTACCCCCTTTTTCTTGGATGACTGGACCCAGGGGTAGGCCGAACGACCTCGATACGGAGCCTACTGGAACGCCAAGCAACCTCTTCCCCGGTGGTGAGAAAAGGATCCCTCAACAAAGCATGATCTTGACGGATTTAGTTCGGCAGGCCATACATGCTCAACGTTTGCACTTGCCCAGCTCGGAGCCGGCTTTGCTCAAAATTGGTGCCGCCCAACCTTCTATAAACGAGCAATGATATGGACGGACATGAAACCGGCTCTGGAGAGCATATGAGTCCGACTTGCGAGAGTGTCGCTCCTGGTTGGCCTGGTATTCCGCCCCGTTGGACCTCCAGCGCCAAAGAGGGCATAGGCACCTCGGCAAGTTACCAGAGCAGAGTCTGGTTCACAATATCACATGGAATAATCAACGAAGTCTACTATCCCCGAATAGACCAAGCGAACACCAGGGACATGGAATTACTCGTGGCTGACGGCGACCGATACTTCTCTGAAGAAAAACGAGACACCCTCAGGAAAATTTCGCCGTTAGAACAGGGAGTGCCCGGCTACAAGCTTGTCAACTCTTGCAAAAAGGGCCGATTTCGAATAACTAAGATCGTCATCACGGACCCAGAACGAGACGTGCTCCTTCAGAAGGTCCACTTCGACCCTCTCAAGGGCAAACTTGAGGATTACGGAGTCTATGCTCTTCTCTCTCCGCACATTGGCAACCGGGGTTATGGAAACAATGGATGGGTCGGGAACTACAAGGGAACACCAATGCTCTATGCCCAGAGAGAAGACACATCATTAGCGCTGGCTTGCTCCACCCCCTTCAAACGCGTGAGCTGCGGGTACGTAGGGGTGAGCGATGGCTGGCAAGATATCAACACGAACAAGAAGATGACATGGTCATATGCCAACGCCCCGAATGGAAACATCGCGCTGACAGCTGAACTCGACCTTTCGACCAACGATGGCGAGTGCATAGCAGCCCTCGCCTTTGGACGAACACCTGACCAGGCAGGACAAAAAG
>VBBQ01000046.1 GCA_005888755.1 Candidatus Bathyarchaeota archaeon | reverse complement strand
AATACAGCAGAATCGCACCGCAACAGAATCATGAAGAAGTTGAGTATCCATGAGACCGCTGGGCTCGTGCGCTACGCGATCCGTCGGGGCCTCGCGTCGGCCTGAGGCCCGCTCTGGTCAGCCCCATCAGGCAGTCCCCTGATCCCACCGACAGGAAGGCCCACAGAGAAAAGATGTAGATGGATCAGTGTGTCGCCGGGCAGAACCGCCGGCTCTAGAGTAAAAACCGGTGTGACAGGGGCAGGCCCGTTCTGCAATGACGGTTCATTTACCAATGGACCACATGACACAGGTTGGTCCAGTCCCGCTTCCCCTGCTCGATGAGCTGTACCTTGAATCCAACGCGGTACTGTGTACTCTCCTCCGTTAGAGTTCGAGTGAACACCGGCTGGTTGTACACCGGCCGCACCCGCAACCTGACTCTCTTCGGAATCTCGACGGAGGCCGCCTCAGTCAATTCGATGGTCCCAGGAAGCAACAGGCTCACGCCGTTGTACGACACATCGACGATCTTCCCCATGATCAGGCGGTCCGCGCAACTCACCCGACAGGGCGTAAGGAGCTTGCGCCGTGGGTACAAGCGTTTAAACCGTTGCTCTTCCGCCATTGCAGGGACCTCGACTCACCGATAGGCTTTCAGACATTTAACGAAACTTTAATATACCCCAATATACCCCGCTTTCAGAAGAAGGCAATCGGGTAAAACCGTGAATTGCCGAATTACGGGCACGCATGATTACCAACGGGGCACATAGCACAGGTTCATCCATTGCTGTTCTCCCCGCTCGACGAGTTCGACCTTGCAACCGACCTGGTACCTCTCCCCACTTCCATTCTGCTGCCGAAGGTAAACCGGCTGGACCCGTAGCCAGATTCCTTCGGGAATCTGGACCTTGGCCTCTACATTCACATCGACAGCTTCCGACAGCAGGACGCCGAGGCCGGTGTAGGACACATCAACGGTCTTTGCTCGAAACTGACGGTCCGGCCAACTCACCGTACAGGGGAGATTGACCTTGCATCTTGGGAACCATCGTTTTAATGGATGCGCGTTCGGCATAACACACCGATTCTCCAAGTGTGGAGCCACCCTCGCAATGAGTCAACCAGGTAATTCCATGAAAAGATCAAGGTCTTTCGACACATGGTGGTGCACGGTTCCCGATTTCATCGCAGCGACTACGGCACATGGCGAAGTTGTCGCGGTGTCGCGACACCGTAGCCTTTCCAAATTGATCAACCTGTGAATAATCTGCAACACTTGCCCCTCACGCCGCGCGGCTCCGAGATATCCTGGGTCTCGCATCACTTTCGCCTCTCGTCGGATCATGGCTGGTGTTGATCTGGTAGCTGTCGAGGAGTTCTTGGGACACAGGGATATTGAAACGACTCCACGTTATGCCCACCTTGCGACGGGGCATCTCCAAGAGGCCGTGAACCGGGGGTGCTTGTTTGGAACCGGGAATAAAACCGAGATCTGCGTAAATACACGGATCGCTGTGCTGCAGAGCACTTCCGTAAAACCTATCCAAGTCTTTTCCACTCAAGCGAGTATGGCATCCATACCCCACCCCTGAGATTCAAAAACCTAGTTCGAGATCCGAAGACACACGCTGTGATTTTTCTGGGGAATAGGTGCAGCCTTCTGGAGGATCAAAAAGAAAACTTTACTCGTGCCCAGCATTACTAGTAAATTGTGCCATTACATTGATATATCTCTATATTTTTCAATACATAGTCGGACATAGCAAAACACAACCTCACTACAGTTCAAACATTACTAGGGCCGCACTAAGGCCGCCTCTTGACATAAATAGCAAAATATGATAACTCCGACAAAATATTACCTATCCTAAAAGATATGCGTTCAAATTTAAATATCCCCCTGAAGGCATAAAATAAATAAACTAAATAAAATAAAAATTGTCGTATGGAACGGATAGAGAAGCTAAACCTCGGCGTTATGCAGCCTGCACCTAGCATTGATCGCTGAAGGGCTTCTTTAGACAGGTGAGAACGCTGCACCAGCGGTAATCGGGCGTATCATTCAGCATAGATAAATTTTGATCGGGTGCCACATTTCAAAAGGCTACCCGCCCACCCGTTCCAATCGAGCTGGCGTTCCCCTCGTAAAAGTCCCTTCCGTAGGTCCGACTAGCTGCAGGTCGCCAGCCTATTGCTCGAGGCTCGAAGGCATCAGAATGCCGTTGATCAAAGATGAGGGTCCGCCTGTAACCGTTCTAGGCGACTGTTGTGCCCCACTTAGGATTGGGGACAGGCTCATTAGTCAGAAGGGATAATGGGGGTCTGTCCAGAACGGCCGCGGTCGGAAGCGTCGGTTGACCTGCGGGCGGAAGCTGGCGGTGTTGCCCAGAGTACCTTTTGAAGCGGAGCCCAGAACACGGCCGAAATCTATACGGGAGGGACGGTCAAAAACGAGAAACGACCTGTCGAAATTTAAGTGGGGCAGTACACTGAGCACTCGTTACAACCCTGAAAGGATGGGGAAAATATGGCAACGCTGGATGACTTGCTCAAAATCAATGGTGTCGTCGCTGCTGGTCAGTTCGCCGCCGATGGCGAATTGGTGGACTTCAAGGCAAAAATGGAAATGTCACGCGAGATGACGGCGATGACCGCTCAGTTCTGTGCAACTGTCACCACGATGTTCAACACACTGGCTGACGGTTACGCACGAATGAGCAAAATAAACTGGGTACCTCAGAGAGGTTGGATGTACGCTGGTGGCGACTACACAGTGGCTATCTGGGGCAACCGAGGAGTCTTCATCGAGACGGCCAAGGCCGACTTCAACAAATTGTTCGAGGTTCTCGTCGGCCCTCGGTAA
>VBBQ01000036.1 GCA_005888755.1 Candidatus Bathyarchaeota archaeon | reverse complement strand
GGCTTGGTTGGAAGAGTTCGTTAGCGATCCATAATTAGATGTCAACAGCAGAGTGCCTTTGCTTAGGAGTCTAATTATATTGGAACTAATCCTGAGAAAGTACTCTGTCGAGTGATTGACTCCCGCAAGTGGCGAAAGGGATCCGAATCTCAGAGGGTTCGGTTCTCCGCAACCGGCCGGCGGTTCTAGATATCTTACAACTAGCATGATTTCGACCGCCGC
The DNA here is from genome assembly GCA_005888755.1 of Candidatus Bathyarchaeota archaeon. Lineage (GTDB taxonomy): Archaea > Thermoproteota > Bathyarchaeia > 40CM-2-53-6 > 40CM-2-53-6 > 40CM-2-53-6. The sequence continues at coordinate 46,263 of VBBQ01000036.1, read as the reverse complement.
CGGAACATTGGCGACCTTTTTGTGGATTGGGTGAAGACGAAGCCTCTCACTGTAGCCACCCTGGACAGCACGGAGAAAGTTCTATCCGAAGAAGAGCTAAGACAAAAGACTGAGAAAAAAGTACGGTCTTCGCAAATCCGACTTTGTTGATGCCAAAATCCTACGCGACTTCTCAACCGAGGTCGTATGGCACAGGCATAGAAGAACGGAGCCAGAGATAGTTCGCCTAATTGAGTTGTTGAACTATCGCGAATTTGTTCAGAAGAAGATCAGGTTGTCAAAGCAATACTTGGCTTCACCTATGTACAAAGACACGCGCATAGAACAAGTCAATGCTTCCACGAAGCAAGAGGTTAGTGCTTTGGACAAAGAGCTTCGATCGGCGTGTAACGCATTGAGCTTTCACAAGATGCATCAAAGGGTTTTCGGAGTTGGCTGCATAACTTCTCTAACAGCACTTGCGAAACGTCCATGGTCCTACAAGCGTTGGCCTGGGGGCTGGCTACGTTCTATGGGATTGACAGCGCGTCCAGACTATCCTACGAGGCACTCCATTGGAAGCGACTCAACCCTCAAGAAAACAATTTTCGGTGACAAACTGACACTAATATCGAAACGGTCTCCATGGAGGTCTCTCTATTTGAAAGAGAAGGAGCGGTTACCGATGAAGGTCCTAGTTGGCAAAGCTGGGCGAGGTTCATTGAGGATAACTTCAGATGAAAGGGCGTTGAACAGGGTGACGACAAGAATCATTCTGGAAATTGGGCGAAAGAACGAACCTGGGAACCGCCTCTTCGCGAAGTTGAACGAGGACAGCGTCCCTGCAAAAGCGGCAGTCACCCCACCAGCCTTAAAATCATGCCTGATCCATTGTCGAGGAGACTTGAGCAGAATTCACGGACAGGGCTCCACCGAGAAACTAATACTCTATGATCCCGGAATGTCGGTCGCGCCCCACGTCTACGACAAAGACCGACGATACGCTGTACTAGTCGTCGACATGCTCTACGACTTTGTCTATGGCAAGATCAAGACCGACCGCGCCTTGCCGATAATTCCGAAATCAGGGGAACTAGCTGACGTTGCTCGCAGCGCGGCCATCCCAGTCTTCTATCCTAACGATTCACACACACGCCGAGACTTCGAGATCCAGCGCTGGGGAGAACATGCCATGAGAGGGACAAAAGGCGCAAAAGTGATTAGCGCTCTTCGGCCGCGGAAGAAGGATCTGGAGATTCCTAAGACGACCTACAGCAGCTTCCACGACACGAGGCTAGAGAAGGAACTCAAAAGGGCCTACGACGGCAAGGGTGCAAACACGCTGATACTCGCGGGGCTACACGCAGACTGTTGTGTGAGACATACTTGCGCGGACGCGTTCTTCAAAGGCTACGAGACGATCGTTGCTGAGGACGCTGTCAACTCGTTCACCGAGCTACAATACCGGACTGGACTGCAGTACGTCAAGTTCTGGTATTTGACTGACGTGCTTCCGACAAAGAAGATCGTGAAGTTGTTCTAAGAAGGGCTCGGGCTCGAAGAGGCCCACCCTCGTCATCATCGACCAAGATGGTGGAATAGACGATGCGCTCGCCCTCATCCTCGCGCTTAGATCTTCGGAACTAGAAGTCGCAGGCATAACCTCTGTCTCGGGAAACGTTACGGTGGAGCAGGCGACGTTGAATGCGTTGCGAGTGGTTGATCTCCTCAATAGAGGAGACGTGCCGGTTGCTATGGGATTGGCAAACCCGCTTGTACGAGATGCAGTTCGGGCCACAAGCTTTCATGGGAAAGATGGGCTGGGCGATTCCAACCTACCACTTTCTAGGATTCGACCCTCAGACAAGAGTGCTCTAGATGCTATCTCGGACGAGCTAGCCACGTCAAAGCCTCATGAACTAACCATAATCTGCACTGGTCCTCTAACCAACATTGCCGCTCTACTCACCAGCCTCCCAGATGCTGCCAAGAAGATCAAGGAACTTGTGATAATGGGCGGAGTCTACGGCCTGACAGAGTATGGTGTTGGCAATGTAACTCCCGTTGCGGAGTTCAATATCTACGCGGACCCCGAAGCCGCCAAGATCGTGTTCGAATCTGGAATCTCGCTAGAAGCAGTCGGCCTCGACGTGACAATGATGCCCAAGAATCAATTGACTCTGGCGGATTATGCCAGTATCAAGAGGGGGAAGGGTAGGGTAGCAGCTTTCGCGGCCGCCATCCTCAACAAGAACATACATCATCACGGAATATTCGCGTTGCACGATCCAATGACCGTCGCCACCAGAGTCAAACCATCACTGTTCCAATTTGCAGACTACAAGGTCCACGTGGAGACGAGGGGCGAAATCACCGCAGGCATGACTGTTGCCGACAGACGCGAACGGCCACCGCCAGGCAAGATGCTAGGCGAAAAAGTGCTGATCTGCAAGAATGTCGATTCTAGAGGTTTCAAGAATTTGTTTCTAGACTGTTTGATCTCGGCCTGAGCGGCTGATACATCAAAACAGCTGTTTCCGAAGCTCGTGTGAGAACTTTTAAACTCAATATTTGGCAATATACAGCTACTATGCCAAAGGAAATCGGCCACATAGAACTGGTATCAAAGGATCTAGTGACGACAAAGAAGTTCTACAGCAAACTCTTCGGCTGGAAATTCGAGATGTTCGGCGACGGCTATGCAATGTTCAAGACCACCCAGAAAGGTCTCGGCGGTGGCTTCATGCTCGGCAAGAAAGTCAAACCCGGCTCAACAACATTCTACGTCAACGTCGACACCATACCAGCAACACAACAGAAGGCAAAGAGTCTCGGCGGACGAATACTGAAGAAGCGGAAGTCCATCGGCGGCGGAATGGGCTACTGGGGCACCATCGGTGACCCGCACGGCAACGTCATAGGTCTCTGGAGCAAAAAGTAAACCAACGCCCCACGCGTTCCTAGGTACGCGCTAGCCCAGCGCGGAGTATCAACTCCCTTTTTTTCGTCTCATCCGGACCCTTTCAAAGGGTCCAATCCTGGCAGCTCTAAGTCTGACGAAGGTCTATCGAAAACCAATTCTGCTACTCTTTTTCCTCTCCCCTCTAATCGGGGAGGGGCTTTCCGGATCGACTCCTCCACTAGCATTCCTCAATCCTGGAGTGACGCTTCTCCTAGCCTCTCTCTACGGCAGTGGCGCGTTGCTAGTCAGGGATTATGCGAGGCGTTGGCAGAAAGGCTGGCGATCAATCCTGATCCTCGGCGCCGCCTACGGAATAATCGAGGAGGGAATAATGGTCCGCAGCTTCTTCAACCCGGCATGGAAAGATCTCGGGGTCCTCGGGACTTATGGGCGCTGGCTCGGTACAAATTGGGTATGGGCGGAATGGCTCGCAATCTACCATGCGATCTTCAGCATCACGATCCCCATTTTCCTCGTCGAGCTAACTTTTCCACAATCTAAGACTCGGATCTGGCTCTCGTCAAGGATGCGAGTTCTGTTCCACGGCCTATTGGTCGTTGCCATAATTCTCGGCTTCTTCGCCTTCCCCTACGACCCCGGCGTACTTGCCATAACGGGTTGCATCGCAGCGGTTGTCGCTCTAGGTTGGTTCGCGAAGCGGATCTCAAACATTTCTCCAGCACAACGAAATCTCAAGCTATCCTGGAAAATCCTCGTCCCTCTCGGATTCTCAGTACCAGCAGTATTCTTTTTCTTTTTCTTTTTCAACAGCGCATTGATTCCGATCGCTGCGGGGACCATGATTATTGGAGTTTTCATTGTTCTTGGTTACGAGAGGCTGCTTACCCGTTGGGCCCGGAAAGGATTCAGCGATCTTCAGAAACTCGGCCTCATGACCGGGGCAATAGGCTTCTTCGCGCTCTTCTTCGACTTCATCCTCGATCTCTTCCTCGGAAGGATAGGAACAATTGTCTTGGGAATTTCTTTCATCACTTACCTCCTCTGGATCAGAAAGAACATCCTCGCGCGCCTCCCCAGAATCCAAGATCCAGTTCAACCCAAATCGAACATGCCGAAACCAACTGAACCTAGCCTACGATAAACGAGCACGAAGAATATGTTGGAATCCTCATGCTTCGCCTTTTTCTGAAACAGTTTTTCTGCGAACTCTTCTTTTCCCCAACCCTCTCTTGGCCCGTTCGGGTGATCGATTTTTCCGCTCGCCACCCTTCACAAAACACAAACATGCCTTGAGCCTCCGATCAGACCAATAGGTAAACAGGCTTCAAAACTCGGAAAACTCCCTAAAACCGGTGATAATCGCCTAAACTCGGCGAGAATGAAATATCTTATATAGCGTAAGGGCGAGGCAAAGCCTGACTGAATATGGGAGATAAGCCAACAGCCGCAATGGTTCTATCCCTGATAGGTGGGTTATTCGTAATCTTCGGAGGAGCCGCCCTTGCGTTCGTAGGGTCGCTAATCGGCTCCCTTAACGTTACGGGCACAGGGGCTGCCAGTAGTACCGCATTGGGATTAGGAATCGCAGGCGTAATCATGGGAATCATCATGGTTGTTGGAGGGTTCATGATGTACTCCAAACCAACCAGCGCCAAGATGTGGGGCGTCATAGTATTGATACTCTCGATAATTAGCTGGGTCACCGCCCTCGGAGGCTTCTTCATCGGCTTCCTCCTCGGACTAATTGGCAGCATACTGGCACTGACCTTCAAGCCGACTATGGCTCCAGGTGCCATGCCTCCACCTATGATGAGTTCGTCAATGCCGATGGGCTCGGCCCCAATGGGATCGATGGGTATGACCTGTAAGAACTGTGGAGCAAGCATACCTGCTGGGGCAACACGTTGCCCTAGTTGCGGAGCGAACCTTTAGCCATGCAACCGAAACCACCGCGACCAACCGGCGTAACAATTCTTGCCGTACTAGCGATACTAGGAGCACTCGGGCTTCTGTTTAGCGGAGCAGCGCTGATCGGACTTGGACTCCTCCTTGGTACGCTAGCAGCAACCGTTGACATTACGAACGCCATCAACAATGCCGGCTATCCCGGATTGAGCTCGCTGGGCGTTGGAACAATATCGGCGCTCATAATCGCCCTAGGCGCAGTATTCGCGATTCTCGGAATCCTCTATCTCGCCGTCGGAATCGGGTTCTTCGGTGGAAAAAGATGGGCATGGACCCTAGGAGTCATAGTAAGTGTCATCGGAATAGTTCTCGCCATAGTTCAGTTGGCTTTCGGCAACTACGGCAGTATCCTTTCGCTGATAATCTCGCTGTTGATAGTCTACTATCTAATGAGACCGCACGTCAAAACCTTCTTCGGCAAGGGAACCCTGATGGCATCACCTGCTACAACGCCAGGAACGGGCTCCTCGAAGCCCTAGTCGAGCGATTATCTCAAGCAATCAGAATCAACCTTCTTCTCCCCATCCCGATCGCCTATTCCGTCATGGCTCACTGTTTGAGAAGGAGGTTGGTAACAGTCCGCTTAACACCTTCCGTTGAGACTCGATTTTCCCATGATGCAGAAGCCTCCGCGACCGATCGGCATTACAATTCTTGGGATAATTGAGATCCTAATTGGGGTCCTCGGACTTCTAGTTAGCATCGCGATAATCGGCGTGTCGGCGCTCTTCTCGACCCTTCCCACAGTCGGAACCCTGATCGGTACTGTAGGAGTCGTCATTGGTGGAGTGTTTGCTTTCTTCAGCCTCATCTGGCTGGCAACCGGGGTCGGTTTTCTCCATGGAAAAGGTTGGGCCTGGACCCTCGGGATGATCTTCACAGTCCTCTCCATACTCGGCGCGGCCTACGTCGCGTTTACCGGGGTCTATCAAGCCGGGTACGCCTTAGTTTTCTGGATTATCATGATCATCTATCTTACCAGGTCTCACGTCAAAGTTTTCTTCGGCAAAGGAACTGTTCCAAGCTACATGCCCGCGATGAACACTCAGCCGACAATGCGATCTGCTCCAGTTCTCCAATCACAGACTCAGTATGCTCCAATGGCTCCGCCCACCCTCCAGTACAACCCCACCCCAGCACCTATACCTGCACAGACACCGGCGACAGCGACCGGGAAGTGTCGCTCTTGCGGCATGCCTTTGGCTCCAGGCAATTCCTTCTGCACTAACTGCGGCGCGAAACAGTAGCTCTCTTTACCGGTAGAATCGTAGGCTGGGCTATTCCGAGGGCAGACGCCGTCGGCGAATGAACAATCTCACCACGCCATAACCGCCTGTAGGCATCCCGCACTCCAAGGGTCTTGACTTCCATGCCAAACTCGTACGGCTCTCGATGCAAATCTCCATTCTTCAGTCTCCGGGCGAGATAGGCGTAGGCTCTTTGCGAGGATATTCCTGGAGAGGGATGGAACCATCCGAGTCTCTTCCAGGAACTGGCGGAGTATCCTGTTTCCTCTTCTAGCTCCCGCCTAGCACAAGCCTCCGGACTCTCGCCATTCTCAATATGACCCGCTGGCAGCTCTAGCTCCCAGCCCTGAATCGCATGTCGATAGTTCCAGATCATTACAAGCTTGTCGCGGCCAAGAACCGGGACGATGATTGAGAAATCGTCAACGAGTAGTCGAGGATGAACCATTTCGAAACCAGTCTTGGAGACGATCCGGTCCCTGTGAAGCCTCAGGTCGCCCAGAGTTGCGATCTTTCTACTTTCCAGAGTCTTCCAGGGCTTCGGGGTCTTTCGGAACTTCAGGTTATCTCGTGGCAAGAACGGACACGTTATGCAATGGTCTTGCGCATGAGCAAGTGTTTCTCACCCAGCTTGGCGTGGGCTTTGAAGCCTTCCCTCTCATACATGGCCACCGTTCCGAACCAGAGAGCCCATGATCCTCCTTCCTTGGAAGTGGGCGGGTACGCCTCGACTATTCCGCCACCTTGTTTTCGAATGGAATCCAGAGTCGCCTTCAAGGCGACCCCTGCGACGCCTTTTTTCCTGAAGTCTCTGTCCACGAAGAAGCATGTGAGACGCCAGAGTTTTTGGCCTTGATCAGCTGATAGGTCCAGCTTGCTGTAGTTGCGACCTGAATCGATCCGAGGCAACTCCTCCTTCTTACCGTACTGGCACGATCCGACAGCTTGGTCGCCTGCGTAGACGAGGATTCCGTGAGATCGGCCCTTAGTGACAAGAGTCTTCTTTTCCTTTCGATTCAGCGCGATCGCGTCATTCCGCTCCAAGCCTTCTTTCAACAAGCGGCCTTCAGCATGGTGGTAGAAAGTGCACCAGCAACCGCCCTGGACCCCGTTGTGTTTCGCGAAGAACTTCTCGAAATCAGGCCAAGTAGCAGAGCTTAGCTCCTTGACCTCATAGTTAATCCGAGCTGGTGTTTGTCCTGCTTTCTTCCTCGTTGATAGGGTCCCCCCCTGCTCAGAGAATCGGTGGCTCCTTGTATTCGCCGAAAATCTTCCGTCCCACATCCATGATCTCTCCAAGCGTTGCGTAAGCTCTGACCGCCTTGATCATAGGATACATGGAGTTCGCCTTCTCATCCTTGAACGTCTTCCGCAGATCATTGAGCGCTTGCTCGACCTTCTTGTTGTCCCGGGTCTCCCGCACGCTGTTCATCCGTGCAACCTGTCGTCGCTGTGCCTCCTCGTTGATCTTCAAAGTGTCAATAGGTTTCTTCTCTTCTAACTGGTACTTGTTGACGCCGACGATGACCCGTTCTCCCTTCTCCAGTTCTTGCTGATATCGGTAGGAGTTCTCAGCGATCTCCCTTTGTATGAATCCGGTCTTTATCGCGTTGAGCAGCCCACCTGCCCGTTCTATCTTGTCGAAGTACTGGAACGCACGTTCTTCCATCTCATCAGTAAGCCATTCGAGATAGTATGATCCAGCTAGGGGGTCGATGGTGTCGGTGACGCCTGTCTCTTCTGCTAGGATCTGCTGAGTCCTCAGCGCGACAGTGGCCGCCGCCTCGGACGGCAACGCCCACGCCTCATCGTAAGAGTTGGTATGAAGCGACTGGGTTCCACCGAGAACCGTCGCTAATGCTTCGATCGTCGTTCGCACGATATTGTTGAGAGGCTGCTGCCACGTGAGAGATGCACCTGAGTTCTGAGCGTGTGTCCTCAACAACAACGATCTAGGGTCTTTGACCTTGTACTTGTCTTTCAACACCCGAGCCCAGATTCGCCGGGCAGCGCGAAACTTGGCGACTTCTTCGAAAAAGTCCATCCCGCAGTTGAAAAAGAACGAGAGGCGGGGCGCGAAATCCTCGACCTTCAACCCTGCTTCAATTCCAAGATCGACATATGCGAACCCGTCTGCCAGTGTGAATGCCAGCTCCTGGACAGCACTGGACCCTGCTTCTCGTATGTGGTAGCCACTAATGCTGATGTAGTTCCACTGCGGCATTTCCTTCGTACAATACACCATCATGTCCCGAATGATCCGAAGATGCGCCTCAGGTGGGAAAGCCCATTCTTTCTGGGCGATGTACTCTTTCAGAATGTCCGCTTGAACCGTTCCGCGCAGCTCTTTTGGTTTCACCCCATGCCTCTCAGCCACGCCGACATACATCGCGGTCAGAACCGATGCTGGGGCATTGATCGTCATACTAGTACTGACCTTCTCCAGCGGGATGCCCTCGAAAATGATCTCCATGTCCTTCAACGAGCCCACTGACACACCGCAACGTCCCACTTCCCCCTCAGCTCGGGGACTGTCAGGATCATACCCGTAGAGCGTGGGCATGTCGAATGCAATGCTTAGACCTGTTTCCCCGTGCTCTAGCAAGTAGTGTAGACGTTTGTTGGTGTCTTCAGGGGTTCCGAAGCCGGAGAACATGCGCATAGTCCACGGTCGCCCGCGGTACATCGTCGGATATACGCCACGGACATAGGGATACTCGCCTGGAAGGCCGATCTGCTCGGACTGGTTTAGGTGTGACACGTCTTCTGGAGTGTATACTCTCTTCACAGAAATATTGGACAGGTTTCTGAATTCCGCCTTCTGTTCAGGGCTAGTGCGGGTCCACGGTTTGAGCGTCTTGGTCTCCCACCGGAGCCTCTCTTGCTTGACCTGTTTGATCTCGTCTAGAACTTTCTTCCAGTAACCCTTTGCCAAAACACGATCACGAAACAATAGAAGATGCCTGGAGGTTCCTATTTTTCCATTATCCTGACGCCTTTCATCGCCGAATCTTGAAATACGCTCTAGAGGCGAGAGCAGAACTGAGAATTTCACTTGGCTCGGGAGCTATCTTCTCAAGTGCTCAAGGGTGAGCATCGCGCTGTTGCCAAGGCGATCTCGATAGTCGAGGCTGGCGGAGAGCCGAGCCGAAAGCTCATTCAAGAATTGTATCCGCATACGGGCAAGGCATTCACCATCGGGGTTACTGGTCCAACCGGGACCGGCAAGAGCACTCTCGTCGACAAGATAGTTGGAGAGTATCGCGAGAGAGAACGTAGCGTTGGAGTTCTAGCCATCGACCCGTCCAGCGCGTTCACAGGCGGCGCGTTGCTGGGGGACCGAGTCCGGATGATGGACCACAGTCTAGAGAGGAAAGTCTACATTAGAAGCATGGCCTCCAGAGGCGACCTGGGGGGACTCGCTCGCGCTGCGAGAAACACTATACGAGTTTTGGACGCGGCCGGCATGGACCTCATTATCGTCGAGACAGTAGGAGCAGGCCAGACAGAGGTCCAAGTCGCCACCACAGTCGATGCCACGGTAGTTGTATTGATGCCCCAGCTGGGGGACGAGGTCCAGGCGTTCAAAGCGGGTTTCGCAGAGATCGGTGACTTGTTCGTCATCAACAAGGCAGACTTGGTCAACCCGGCCAAGACAATCTACAACATCGCAAGCGGTTTGCAAGAGAGAGATGGATGGAGGCCGCCAGTTCTGAAGACCGTCGCAATCAAGGGAACAGGCATACCTGCGGTCGTAGATTCGCTCGAAAAATTCTGGAAACACTTGGAGGCGAGGGGACTCAGAGAGAAAAAATTGAGGAGGAGAATCGAGTCTGAACTGTTGGATGCTGCATTCTCAGATTTCCATGATCAAACAGTCGAGCGTCTCAGGGATCAGAAAGAACTCGACGCGCTGGTCGGAAGAGTTGTCAAACTTGAACTCGACCCAGAGACAGCTGCGTCGAGACTTGTGGCGATTATTGCAAAAATGGGGGCGAGAGCTTGACTGAGCCTGTAACAACGGACTCTGGGATACCAGTCAAGAAGTTCTGCGAGAAAAAAGATGTTCCATCGAAATGGTCAAAGTCACTGGGAAGACCGGGCCAATTCCCGTATACACGGGGCATCTACGATGGAATGTATCGGGACCGGCTGTGGACCATGCGCCAGTACACCGGGTTTGGTTCGGCTCGAGAAACTAACCGGCGCTTCAAGTATCTGATATCTCACGGCGAGACCGGGCTCAGCACAGCGTTTGACCTTCCAACACAGCTCGGCCTCGATTCAGACCATCCTAGGGCAGCAGGGGAAGTTGGCAGGGTAGGAGTTGCGATCAGCAGCGTCCATGACATGAGACGTCTCTTCGAGGGCATCGACCTCGGAAGAGTGAGCACGAGCATGACCATCAATGCGACAGCACCTATCCTGTTCTCGTTGTACATCGCCGTTGGAATGAATCAAGGCGTCCCGCAGAACAAGTTGAGGGGAACGACCCAGAATGATATTCTGAAAGAATACATCGCGAGAAACACGTACATCTACCCTCCAGAAGCATCGCTGAGACTCTCCGTCGATCTCATAGAATACTGCGCCTACAAAATGCCCCACTGGCACCCCATCAGTATCAGCGGTTACCACATTCGCGAATCAGGCGCAGACGCGGTTCAGGAATTGGGATTCTGTTTTGCAAACGCAATCGAATACGTTAAGGCGGCTCTTGAACGAGGGCTCAGGATCGACCAGTTTGCGCCGCAACTCTCGTTCTTCTTTGCCTGCAGGAATGATTTCTTGGAGGAGATCGCGAAATTCAGAGCTGCGCGTAGAATCTGGGCCCGCATAATGAAGGGCCGTTTCAAAGCCCGAGACCCTGAATCGTGTAAGCTACGATTTCACACCCAGACGAGTGGCGAGACTTTGACTGCGCAGCAGCCTAACAACAACATCGTTCGAGTCGCAATCCAAGCCCTTGCAGGAGTTCTGGGTGGAACACAGTCTCTCCATACAAATTCTAGGGACGAGGCACTGTCTCTACCTACTGAAGAGTCTGTGCGAATTGCACTGAGGACCCAGCAAATCATCGCGAACGAATCTGGGGTGACAAAGACGGCTGATCCGTTGGCCGGAAGCTACTATCTGGAATACTTGACAAGAAACCTTGAGGCCAAAGCAACAGGTCTCTTAGAGAGAGTGGAGGATTTAGGCGGAGCGCGAAAAGCGATAGAGTCCGGATTTGTCCATCGCGAGATACAGGAAAGCGCCTACAGGTTCCAGAAATCCGTCGACGAAGGCCGAACGATCATCGTGGGAGTCAACAAGTTTACCGAAGGAAGTAGCGAGCCGAAGATCCAGCGCATCGATCCCAAACTTGAGAAGGCTCAAGTCAGGCAGTTGAAGAAGATGAAAGCATCGAGAAACACGACCCAGGTCAAGAATGCTCTCGGACGCCTCTCCCGGTCTGCAAAACATCAACAGAATCTTGTAGACGATATCCTAGGCGCAGTCCGTTCCAATTGCACCGTGGGCGAGATCAGCGACGCTCTGAGAGAGGCTTTCGGAGAATACCGAGTTAGAATCAACGCGTGACAGTGACATGGAAAGAATTGTGCGTCTTGAATCGCCCATTTTCTGCCCTGATCTCGATTCTGGAAGCCCTTCCGTGGATTGCCCGGGAAACCGTTCGTGACAGGGCGATGAAACCCCGAGTTCCGTCCAGGCATCGAAGCCCAGTCCAAGCTCTGAATCACGAGACTCGGCCAGAATACCCGCGAGACAACAAATGTTCTCTCTGGGGTACGGGGTCTTAGCGACTCGACCTCGTGTCGCAGGAGAGGGAGAAACGGAGGACTGCGAGACTACCGCAGACTTGACCTGGTGTACAGTCAGTCTTGGTTGGCTTCTATTCGGAGCTGGTGAAGTTCGCCGTCTGTCTTCATTACAGTAATGATGACGAGTTTCCGTTCGATGTCGACTTTCAGAATTCGGCCACAGCGTAAGATGTGTCTTGCTTCTCTGGGGATGCCCGAGTTTTGCTTGGCTTTTGGTTTCGGCTGCTTCTCGAGTATTTTCTTGATGCCATCGTAAAGACTGACGACTGCCTCGTTGTCAGTGTCCAGCTCTCTCGGCTCTTCCCAAGTCGCCAATCTTGCATTCCCTGCCTCGATATTCCATACAAGGCAGACAGGGTTAGCCAATTTGTCGGTCGTTACCAGAGCCTCAGTCCCGAAGTGACTTGTTTCCTCTGGATACCGAATTACTCTCAAGAGTACGAGGGGGCGTGAAAAATGGGCTCTTGGAACGTTGCGAGGCAGTGTATTAGGCGAGGGCTTTTTCCAACGTTATCCAGCCAACTTCCCGTTTGAAGCCCAGCTTCGTGTTGACCGCCAGCATCGGGGCATTACTGGACGCGTTCCATGTCTTCAACTTCACGTAGCCATTTCGTCTTGCGAAATCAATGACCTTCAACTTCAACGCGACCGCTATACCCCTACCACGATATTCTCGTCTAACACCAGTGTTTCCCTGGACGAGGCCTGTAGGCTCCTTATCGAGACGCCAGACCGTGCTCAGTCCGACAAACCTGGGACCGTCCTTTGCTATCATGTACGCTTCAGGTAATAGACTCGGGTTCTTGAGTTCAAACGCCTCCCACTGCTCGTACGAGATTGGCGTAAAGGCGGCTGGACTTGGCATGTCAGCTGAGATTAGCTGAACGAGCTTGTAGAGACTCTTTAGCGAATCAGGGCCATTCTTGCGCTCTTCTGCGAGGTTCGTAATCGTAATCCCTTGCCGCAGCACTTTCTCGGCGTAATCTCGGAATTTCTCCAAATTTATCGTCGGCACGTCGAGCCGTGATTCCCATGCTTTCATCTTCTCCTCGAAACCTCGCCTCTGATAGAACTCCGTGAGCCGAGGCAGCCTCTCGGTGCTTCCAGCCCATGCCACGATCGCATTTAGCTTCCCGAGCTCCCCACTCAGCCTCTCATAGATCGCGCTCCCAACTCCTCTTCCCTGGACCGTTGGATCGACAAAGATGTTAATCCAGAATTTCCTCGGATGAAACATGTCCGTGACATGGGACACATCACCAAATCCGACTACGGCCTCGCTCTCAAGAAACGCGTATCTCTGTAGATGATACTTCGACCTGTCCACGCTTTCATCTCTGGAGCTCCATTCGTCAATGCTGCGAGTATAGTCCGGATAGTTCGCGTTGTAGATTTCCAATAGCCTCTGATAGTCGGTGGGGTCGAACTCCCTCATCTCAAGGGAGAGAGTCCTCTGTCCGGACATGGCGTCCTCGAACTGGCGGCCGTTATGTTAAGGTTCCATTGTTTCTCCAAGCCCCTTTTTTGTTCTCGGACTAACGGTCCGGGGCTTCTCATCAAATTGAAACTCGAAGTCCATCGTACGCAAAGCGTAATCGGTATTTCTTGTATTTCTTCTCAAGTTCAAGATAGTCAGCGTAGGAGCGGCCATTCAACTCTTCAATATGCGTCGCAATAGCGAGCCGCGGGTTGATCTTCTGAATCAAGTCCAGCGTCTCTTCGAAGGAGGCTTCTGACCGGCGAATCCAGTGCCCGGTCGGGATTATCTGCTCTCCTTGCTTGTCATGTTCGAACCAGCCAGTTTCAAGGACCAACACGTCCGGCGCTAGCAGCTCGCCTCCAGGATTCCAATCCTTGATCTCATCAAGGGCGAGTACCACTCGTTTCCCACCGTGTTGCACTAGGTATGATGCAAGTCCGGGCTGAGTCATACGGAACGCCTTCACTGTTGCATCGCCGAGCTTGACTGCTTCGCCCTCAGCAAGCTCGTGAATCTTTACGATTTCCATTTTCTCAAAGAACTGGAAATGGTCCTCTAGGCCCAGCTTTTTTCGGAAGTCATCGCGGACCCAAGACGGTAGCCAAACATTGGTGGTCGTTTTCGTTCTCTTTCGAAGATTCAGATTGAGCTGTTCTAGAACCCGACGACCCATTGTATGATCGGGATGCCAGTGACTATAGACGAGATTGGACACGTAGTGAATTTCCTCCCTCTCTAAACTGTGGGCGACATCTTCCGGAGTGTCAAACAGCAAGTCAGCACCAGTGAAGAAAACGCTGGGCCCGTTGCGTGCGTATCTTCCCTTTTTTTGACGTGCTTCCGCGCATATCTCGCACAAGCATCCGACGCGGGGAGTGCAATCTGCTCCACCCGTACCTAAGAACACTAATTCTTGGGCGCCTGGATGTTTCGCAGACAATGGATTAGCGCCAAGTCGAGGGAGCGAGCTTTTTCTTCGTTCAGAACTTGCTCTTTAGTTCAAGACTGGTCTCGGAGCTTGGGCTTGGGCTTAGTTCGTGGACTTGGAAAGTTGGGATGATGGTTTCTGAGTTGTTGGGATAGTCTTGTGGAAGATTCGATGGAAACCTAGTCCGACTAGCGTCAGAGTTCCAGCGACAACGTAGAGGTAGAAGCCTATCTGGAAGCCCCAGTTGAGCGTGATTCCAAAAACAGTTTCTGTGCCGAACGGTCCGCTGAGACAGTTCGATTGGCCGTTGCAGGAGTTGGTGACAGCATAGCTGACGACTCCCAGATACGCGATAGGAGTCAGAACGCTAAGAATGAAGCTGCCAATCAGCGGTCGAATATTCCTAGTGAAGCTTCCAGCTAGGGCCAGTAGAGCTGAGATAACTACGAGGGCCCCGATAATCGGGCTTGCCGAGGTCAGTGTCGGGTAGGGCTGTGTTGAACCTCTGAAGATACTATCCGTTGAGGGCCCGTTCCAGAGGGTCCAGCGGGGAGATACAGAGGAACCGAAACCCGACGCGTCTAGGCCCCACCATGGGAGAAATAGGCTGGCAAGTGCGAGAGCTCCAGCTAGGAGGGAGATCAGGTTGATCCTTGGAGAGTTCACCCAGTCGCGTTTGGACATTATTGGGACTCAGCCTAGCTGACCATGGATTTAACGCGTTTCATGTTCTTCATTATTGAACAGAAACAATGAAGGAGGCTTGGAAACGTCGATTTTTCGGAACTTAGAGCCCGAAGCGGACAGTCCGAAGGTGTCATGCGACGAGAGGTTGCGTCTGTCCGAATCCGGGGGCTCGACAGTACGTCTACGCCCAAATCGAAGCAGAGCCTAGATAACATGGGGGACAGGTACATTTGGGGTCAGATTCGAAGAAACCCCCGAGGCCAAGGCACCGATTCAGTTTTTCCGGCCAGACTAGGCAACCTGAAGGTCCTGCCAAGCCTCGCGAGGCCAACGTCACAAGGAATGATATTCTGAATAGCTTGACGAAATATGCGCATCCTCAAGAAGGACAAGTAAGAGAGGCTGTTGAGATTCAAGACCCAGTTCAGGTCTCGGACTCTGGTCAGAGAGCTATTCCGGCCAGAACTCGAAACCGCGGTTCCGCTCGCGGTGCACTGGTGGTCTTTCTCGGCGGCTTTCTCGCTGTTTGGCTATACGGATACGCTACGGGAGCCTACGAGATACCGTACTTAAGAGGGGTTACAGAAAGCCCCGAAGTTCAGGTGGGAGCTCAACTAGTATCTTCTAGCCCGATCCTTTTCGGGGCTGTTTCAGTATCCGTTCTGCTCGGAGCATTGTATCTCCGACATAGGAAGAAGAATTAGATTCTGCGCTCTCTATCGAACGATATTGTCAACACTTCATGATAGTCAGCTTTTACTCATTCAGAAAGGCCTCGTGTTCGCCTCGGACCTTTAGAAGACGAGCCTCTCTTGGCGGAATCTTGCGAGCATAGCTATGCTTGGAACAAGGACTGTAGTCTGAAATGAGGCTTGGTCGTTCTGTAAGGTCGTTTTTCGACTCCCCAAATTCCACTTCGTAAATGCGGACCCTGCACCCGCAATTGTATACTTCTATTTCCAACAGATCACCTCGTTTCTAATCTATCGGTTAGTTAGACCTTCACGTAGTAGGAGACGAGGCCGATTAGGCCGCCGATGAAGACAACTATGCCGCCGAGGCTTCCAACGAACAAGCCGAGGATTAGGAGGATGAGGCTCCATGCAGGATTAGCAACTTCTCTTGATCCCACCAGTGCCAGGATTCCTACGAGGATTCCTACGACGATGCCCGTGAGACTACCCAATCTGGCCAAATTGGTGCCCAAATCCATTAGCCCTCCCACGTTTGCTGCCTCCAATATTCCGCCGACGAGGAGAACGATGCCACCAATCAGGACCAGGAGTCTTGACAGCGTAAGTAACGGTACCTGCGATGCCATTTTCCAACTGATGATACGATCGCCCATCGGGCTATTTAGATCAAGAGTTTGAACAGGAGAGTGCTATCCACGTGACTCTCCATATCGCGGTGTCAGAAAATATCTGTTTTGAGTAGATTTAGTTGTGCTCAGGGCTCATTTCCCGCGACGGGGAATCTTCGAAATCACATCACCATCTTTTTTCTAGAGAAAAAATGAAGGTAAGCGGATCCCACTGCTACGAAAGCGTATATGAACACCCAAACGCCCGTGACTGGCACGCTCGGGCTCTCGCGTGATATGACGTCCCAATGGATCCATACGGCGAAGAGTGCGAGGCTCGGAAAGATCACGTCCAGTGGCAGCAAAACTCTGATTCTACCAATATCCGTCTGCAAGGATGCCCAACCAGTCGCGAGACACGTGGCCAAGAACAAACCCGCGAACATTTGCAGAGTAGGAGTGGCTACATGCCAAGGCCAGAACTGTTGCTGGGCAACCTCAGGCAGCAAGAGCATCATGATGCCAAACACGCCGACAACGACGGTTTGGATCCGGAAGAACCAACGGGCAGTCCTCCAAGGTTGGCCTGCAGGCAGCCTATCCTGAGGCTTCCGAGACCAACGATAGCGGTACAAGAGGTAGAAATTCCCTAGACTTGCAACTATGAAATATCCTGTCCACGTAGAGATGACATATCCGCCACCCTGCGAGGCCGCTAGGACGATCGAGACGATCGATGTAATTCCAAAGAATGTTCCTCCAACTAGCAAGAGAATCTTGGCCCTCTGCCAGATCTTGGCTCGCAGCGCAGACCAGCAGCCAAAGGCTATCGCGAGAAATATGGCGCCGATGAACCGAACTGCCAATGCCTTCACGGGCCATGGCCATACGCCGATTACCAAGTTCGGATACATAAAGAACAGCGCGCCCATGACTAGGTTGATTTCTGACAGGAAGAGTAGAAAGAGCCGCACTTCTCTGCCAAGTTCAACAGGCCGCTTAGACGACATGACAAAGCCATTCTACGCGGGCATTATGAGCCATGTACCGCTGCACTTCGCCAATACCTCTTTCTTGGTATTGGTTAGCACCGCCTCGGTGAAAGCGATACGTCGGCCTCTCTTTGCGATCGTTCCTTCCGCAACTAATCGTCCTTTGACATGGGGGCGCATGAAGCTCATCTTCAACTCTATTGTGGTCATGTCTTCATCGGGCCTGAGAGTGGATGCTACTGCTATCCCCATTGCCGCATCCGCAATATCCACCATTACTCCCCCATGCATCGTTCCCGACAGATTGTGCAGGTGCTCGTCTACGTCCATTTCGAGAACCGCTCGGCTCTCCGCTATGCTGCGAACCTTGATCCCCAGAGTCGCGATCGCCGGACTGGGTGGCTGGCCCTCCTTCAATGCAGAGTAGACCTTGTCCCGGACCCCTCTCATGTCTTCGCCAGTCCAGTCACCGGTCTAAATATGAATTCAGATGAAGCCGTTCAAATTCGAAGCTTTATCTTCAGATGACCCTTCTCTGAAGCCAGAAATGTCAGAGAAGAAGAGCATGCGAGATGAGGTGCGGCGCGAGGCTAAGGAGGCCCTCGAAGCCATGCGAAAAGATCTCCAACAATTGAGCAAGGACTTGGTTGTCGCGAGCAAGACTCTGAAAACCTCAACTGAGAGGTTTGTGCAAGACACGGGTCCAAAGGTTTCAGCCGGACTGGAGGAGACTATGGAGACCTTTCGTCGTACCATGACTACAATCGACAAGCAGACCAAGCCTCAGCAGGCAAAGCTCCTCAGAACATACAAGAGATTCCTTACAAAACAGGTAGACTTCATAGAGAAGAGGCTCAAGCAGACAGAATAGGCCCCTCTCCCTTTTCAGGGCTTGATGCTTCTCGAGGCTCAGGAGGGGTGCGCCCACGGAGAGGCAGACGATTCTTACGTCTGAAATAGATGTACAACCCCATTCCCATTGCGACCCAAACAATGCCCAGTTCTCTACCCAGTTCATGTGTCGCGATCACGGCCACCCAAATCGCGCTAGTGGCGATCAATCCAAGGAGGGGCAAGATAGGAAGCTCCAACACTCCTGTTTTTCTCTTGAAACGGAGGGTTAGCGGAACCCTGAAGGGCCTGAACCTCGGTCTGTCCGTGTTGCGAGTGACAATGAGGCTAGCGTGCGCGGAGACATATGCGACAAGGGCTCCCACATTGTAGAGACTTCCCAGCAAGACCAGTGGGTCCTCACCACCGGTTAGATAGACGAACGTACTGAATACGACTAGAAGTATGCTTCCGACACCGAACGTCATCACGGCAATGTGCGGGGTCCGGAATTTGGGATGTATCTGGCCGAATCGTTTTGGAAGTAGCCTGTATCGCGAGAGTGCGAAGAGCGTTCGGGAAGACCCGATTATTCCAGCGTTCGCCCCGATAATGCTGATGGCACTTCCCAACAGCGCGATCCATCCAACAATGAGTACCCCCGTTCCGGGAAGATTACTTGCAACTCCGGAAAGGGGATCATTCTTCCATGTACTCGACAGGATGGTTGGCGGAACTACATTGACTGCGACCAAGGAAATTGCGAGATAGAGTGCGATTACAATTACGAGCGTCAGCATTGTTGCTCGAGGAATTGTCTTCCCTGCAATCTTCGTTTCCTCGGCCGCTTGTGCCAGTGCTTCGATTCCGAGATAAGACACCATTGCTAGGGTTATGCCCTGAATGAGCTGGGACCATGTCGGCATCGTGCCGAGGTTGAACTTCTGTGGCCACTGGGAGAGGCTGCCGTTGGGTATCACAAGTGCAAGTCCGAGAATGATGAGGGCGATCTCGCTGATCAGGCTGAGAATGCTGAGGCCGAGTGTGAAGTTCGCGGATTCTTTTATTCCGACCACGTTGAGGAGAAGGAGACTGAAAAGTAGGACGATCGCTCCGGTTCCTAGCCAGAGGGGCTCCTTGAGGATCGGCGTGAAGTAGGATAGATAGCCGATAGCCGGGATAGAGAAGATCGCGGCCGTGACCACGTAGTCGAGGCAAAGCATCCATCCAGCGAGAAAGCTCACGGTGTCTCCGAATGCTGCTTGGCCGAAGGCTGCGGACCCTCCTGCCGTCGGATATGTTGAGGATAGCTCCGCATAGGTAAGTCCGGTGAGAAAGTAGGCGATAGCCGCTATTCCAATGGCTATAGGAGTGGCGTAGCCTGCATGAAGAGCAACCAGGCTTAGAGCGAGATAGATGCCGGCTCCGACGTCCGCATATCCAATGGAGAACAATCCGCCGATTCCGATGGTCCTCTTTAGACCCCTTCGTCGGGCGGGTTTCTCGGGGGGTTGAGTCAAGGAAGAGTTTCCTCTATGATTCCGTGAGTGATAGAAGCGGGTTCCCGAATCCCCGCGCTAATATGGCTTGACGTTTCTAGTATTGCTTTCGAGCGTCGAGTTCAGGGAGAACTTCGTAGAATTTCTCTTGAACATCTGAAATGAGCTGGTCCCGCTTGGCCGGATTGGTTATCCGGAGCATAAGGACAAGGTGGGCTTGCTGGGAGGTCACCTGCGTGAGCCTTACTTGGGGAGGGGCGTCAGGCACAAGGTCCGTCTTCATCCCCTGGCCAATTTCCAGCAGGTTTTTCTCTACGTTTTTCAAGTCATACTTGCTGTCAACGGTGACCGGAATCTGGACCCGCAAGCCGCCGGACCGGCTTCTGTTTGTGACGGATCTCTTCAATAAGGTAGAATTCGGGATAATAACGATCTCGTTGTCAGAGGTTAGAATCTTTGTTTGTATCAGGTTCCTCTCGATGACTCTTCCATAGTAGTCTTGGACCTCTATCCATTCTCCCACCTTGAAAGGTTGGTAGGTGGAGATGAACTGGGACGCCGCCATATCTGTGAGAATGTTCCTGTAAGCGACGATTATCGCTACTCCTCCCAGGAAGAGAATCAGGAGTAGCACGTTGATCGCTACGTCAAGCTGGCTCAGGCCGATGATTATTCCAAAGATCCAGATAGCCCAAGATCCGATCTGTTGAAGGCTGGCTACAAGCCCAGAAGGAACGGACCCTGCAGCTCTGTGGATGATGCTCCGGTAAAGGCGGACGACTAGGAAGGTGAAGAGAAGGGTCAGGACAACGTAGAAGATCCTGATGGCGAAGCTGCTCGTCAGAAGGTCGTAGATAGTTGGAAGTGCCATACTAGCCCGGCAAGACCTTCGTTATGATCGAGCTAGGCAGATTCGCTCGATCTTAAGAGTTCGACGGTTCGTGCCACAGATGGGGCGTCACCTAGAAGCAAGACTTTGTCGCCAGATTTCAATTCGAGTTCAGGTTCGGGGAAGACGAAAGCGTCGTCTCGGCAGACGAGGCCTACCCGGCACCTTTCAGGTAACTGTATCTCGTGAATTTTCTTGCCTATGAGCGAGGCGTTTAACGGAATAACGGCTTCTGCCACCCGCAGGTTCTCGGCGGCCCGATACATTAGGGTAATAGACTGATCCTTGGAGAGGACATTCTCAAAGTCACGGAGAGCCAAGTCTACGGGGCAGATTACCACGTCGGCTCCTGCTTGCATAAGCCGTACCTTGTTCTTGGGGCTGTTTGCAACTGCGATTACCCGGGGAATGCCGAAGTCCTTCTTTGCAGCTCTCGTAGTTGCAAGATTTACTCTGTCGTCGTCAGTGGCAGCGAGCAGCAGGTCAGCCTGAGACGCGTCAGCTTTCTTCAGAATATCTAGTTTTGACCCGTCTTCGTTTAGTATGATAGCGTCATACTTGTTAGAGACATCCTTGCATCGTTCGCCTTTCTTCTCGATAACGGTAAGCTGGTTCTCATCGCTCGAGGACAGGTATTCTATGAGGTGCATTCCTATTCGTCCCGCACCGACAATAAGTGTTCTCACAGGCTAGTCTCTACCTCTTGTTCCGGTAAATCTAGGTGATAGTTGAAGGCCGGTTGGTCAGACCGAGTAATAAGCTTCCGTTCCCGAAAAGATACGTCGGAGCATCGGTACGCTCAAGGCCTACCCTTAGTTCGCTTGAAACAGTCCCTTTTTCGCAGTTGAAGCCCCCATTTGACCCATCTCAGAAGGATGCGGGAAGCAAGTTGGAGATACACGCCAATCCAAGTGATTCCAGCCCTAACGAAGTATATTTCTGGCATAATCCCCCTTTATTTGCCTAATCTAGCTTGAAACATGAAGCATTGATGTGCGGTCCGAAAAAAAGGGAGAAGATGGGACGCAGGGTCCCATTAGTGTCTACATCTGAACTGGGCTTGGCCCAGAATCGGGGCCGGTCGGATGGTCGTGGTCTTTGTGAAGTATGTCGTAATGAGTGTTGCATAGGTTCTTAGCGCAACTCTTGCAGAATTGCGCTGCACGTTGAGTGCAGCGAGTCTCGCGTTCCATTCGTTCTTCGCTCGTGATTCCGAAGCCGCCGATATCTCCCACTTCGACCTCTTCACAGGTCTTGAAATCGGGGCTCAGGTTTGATGTTGTAGCTAAGCTGGGTCTTGGTGCTGCACTTGCCTGAGTCGTTCGGCTTGTCTTTGATTTGGCTCTGGTCTTAGCTTTCGTTCTCGGCTTCGCCTTGGCTTTTCTCTTGACTTTCATTGTTGGGTCGCTAGGACCGTTGGCTGGGCTAATGATAGCCAAAGTCTAACCCTGACGATGTAAATCAGGTAACACAAATCTGCTCCGCAGAAGCACAAGCTCTTGGAGGATGTTTCCCGCCGCAGGCGAATCGCTGGCAATGTCCAAATCTCACGAGGACAGGCTTTGCATCGAAGGCAACGGTTTGGTCGAACTCGGGTCCGATATCAGAATCATCGGAGCGCAACAAGGGGATCTTGATAGGGTTCTGGAAATTCTGGAAGAGGCCTCTCGATGGTTAATCTCAAAAGGGCTTGAGACCCAATGGTTGCCCAGCCCAGCGTTCCGTCAGACTATTCGTGACAATATTGACCACGGGGAAGTCTACGTTGCAAAGGACGTCAAAGAAACTGTTGGGACGATTACTCTCCAGTGGAGTGACAAGAAGTTTTGGGGCGATGTACCACCGGATGCCGGGTACATCCACAAGCTTGCGATCAAACGCGCCCACGCCGGCCAACGTCTCGGCCTGAGATTGCTCAGTTGGGCTGAGGTGAAGGCGCGAGAAGACGGCAAGAGTTACCTGCGGCTCGACTGTCTCGCTAGCAACAAGGTGATTCGCGAATATTATGAGAAGGCCGGATTTGTCCACGTTAGAGATACTCTGGCGCCTGGATGGAAGGCCAGTCTCTACGAGAAGACGCTCTGACCTCTATGATGGATGGAGGATGTTCTTCGAGATAATTAATCTCATGATCTCCGAGGTGCCCTCTCCCACCGTCATTAGTCTCGCGTCCCGCCAGTGACGATGAACATCAAATTCGTCCGCGTACCCGTATCCTCCGTAGATCTGAATTGCCTCATCACACACTTTGAGCGCGTTTTCCGTCGCCAGAAGTTTGCCTTGAGCTGCTTCTGACTCGAATGGTTTTCCCTGACTCTTCAGGTGCGCTGCGCGGTAAACCATCATTCGTGACGCGTTAATCATCGTTAACATGTCGGCGAGTTTGGCCTGGGTCATTTCGAACTCGGACAGTGTCTTTCCAAACGCCGTCCTTTCCTTGCTGTACCTCACTGCTTTTTCGAAGGCGGCTTGGGCGATTCCGGTTGTGAGGGCTCCAATCGTTACGCGTCCGCCCCAGAGCATTCTCTTAGCGTACTCGAAGCCTTCTCCTTCTATTCCTACCAGGTTTTCCTTAGGGACCTTTGCGTTTTCGAACACTACCTCTGAAGTGACTGATCCTCTCACCCCGAGTTTTTCAATGTCTTTGCTCGATTTTGCTTTTTTCGAATCGACCAGAAACGCGGATGGGCCCTTCGGGGTCTTGGCGAACAGAAAGTATAGATCGCAGTAGCCTCCGTTTGTGGTGAACATTTTCGTTCCGTTAACTATCCATTCGTTCCCTTCCAACCGGGCCTGGGTTTGCATGTTTCGTGCGTCCGATCCCGCACCCGGTTCGGTTAGCGAGAACGCGGCAAAGGATTTTCCGCTGATCATTCCGGGAAGAAACTGTTTCTTCTGCTCTGGATTACTGAACAGACGTACTCCTTCGCAACAGGTTCCGTGAATTGCGAGTGAGAGAGCAGTGCTGGCACATGCCTTGCCGACCATCTCCATGGCCGCGACATAGACTGGCCAGGGGAGTTCAAGGCCGCCGTATTCCTTGGGAAAACCTATGCTTGTGAAGCCTTGTTCGAACATCTTGGTAATGTTCTCGCGTGGAAACTGAGCGTTTACGTCGATCTCTCGGGCGGTGGGTGCGATCTCTTTCTCGATGAAATCTCCGAGGGAGTCTAGGAGGAGAATATGGTCCTCGGAGCTGGATCCGTATATCATCTGGATGAGTTCTTTCTGTTCGTTCCCGAAGAAACCCATGTGATTAACCTCTAGGAAACTCCTTTTTTGGAAGCTCCGGTTTATACCTTAGCCAAGAACGAAATCTTGATTGAGCAACGGGGGAGAGTTCCATACTCCTAAAATCTGAACGCCTCTATCACTACCAATGAAGGATCTAGGCGATGATGACACGGACCCTTAGGATTGCTCTAGTTATTCTCAGCGTCGTGGCGGGTCTCCAGTCTTTCATCGCTCTCGGGCATGGCTCGCTTGCAATTAGTTCCAACTTGGGCCTCATCCCGCAGCCGATTAGACAAGGACCACTCCAAACTACCTACGCTCTTGGGGGCTATTACTGGTTCCAGATCGGAGCCATTGGCGACAGTAGCAGTTACAATGTTGATGGCGCAAACATTACGATCAGAACGGTGTATGACCAGGTTCGGAATGACGCTCATTCATACTGGGTAGGGACTCTACTCTCCACTGGTGGCTTCGTCCAGGTAGGATATCTCAACGGACTCAGCACCACTGGCCAAACCTACTGTTGCGCCTGGTTCTTCGAAACCTTCTATACCCCAAACTGTGACTGTCCACCAATAATCGGACCTGAAGGGTCAGCCGGGCCTATCGGTTCATGGCACACATACTCAATGGTCCACACCGGCAATGGCGTTTGGTCTTTCTACATGGATGGCAATCTTCTTGGAAAATCACCTCCGCCTGGGGACAAGAGCTATCTTGGAGCCGGCGCGACTAGTTCAGGGAGCCAAGCTCCAGCGGGAATCGCTGAAGTAGCCCAGGCTACTGACAACAAGGACATAATTGGCCCTGCCGAGTTCAAAGATCTAGAAATACGTCAGGCTGGTCCGTGGCACCAAATGCCAACAGGGATAAGCCATTGTTGCTACGGTTATAGTAGTCAGACAGGCTTGCCCAACCTATACGGTGTCTGGGAAGTTGAAGGACACAGAGATGACTTCCTCGCGGGAAGCAACATTCGCCAGCCCGCCTCCGCGACCACACTCTGGCCAACGTCAGTTCCGTCCCCCACTCAGCTCAATTTCAATTTCATCGATCACAGTGGAAATCCTTTCACACCTGATTGGATTTCGCTGCAGGACCAGGGCAACGGCAACGTGCTATATTACACCAGCTACTTGTCCCAGAACATTACTCAATCCAGCACTTTCAAAATTAACTATGCGTACTGGCACGGTGTCAACGTTGTAAACAATACCTTGGTTTCTAGTTCGGCATCAAGCCAGACAATCCAGGGAAATGTTTTCTCAATTCCTGTTCGCGTAGTAGGTCGATTCTACTCTCTGCCCGTTGGCGGAGCAACTGTTCTCACATTCCTTCCTGACTCGACCAATCAGACCGTAAGAACGGACTCTGAAGGAAATGCAACTCTCGCGCAATTACCTCCAGGGAATTACAGCCTGCGTGTTATAGTACCGTACGGAGTACAATCCGTCTTCAGGACGAATGTGCTAGGACCAGCCAACATCTCAATCCCTGTCTTCAGCATCGCAGAACTTCTCACAGTAATCATGCCGCCAATCGCAGTCGCCATTGCAGTTGTAGTCGTGGCGTTGAGGAGAGAACAAACTCGGCGGGCCGCCATGCCAATTACTTCACCCTACCCAATTGTAATCCCCGCGGCTTACTGTGGTGCTTGTGGAAAGCCCCTTGGTCCTGCAGAATTCTTCTGTATGACATGTGGAACTCCTAGAGCTGGGTCTCCGCAACCTCCGCCTCAACAGCAATTGCCCGGTTCATCATCGGCCCCGCCTCCACCGTCCCAATGAGCATTTTATTCGCGGAAGTCTTATAGTAAACACGCTAACGCCGTCGCTTCCGATAGATTCTTGCCTCTACGAATCGGAATAGTGGGCGTCGGATATTCAGGCTTCGACTCGATGACCCCCAGTCTCTCAACCCGGGAACTAATGTTTGAGGCAGCAACTCGCGCCTACGAAGACGCTGGAGTGGACCCTCGAAAAGATGTTCAGAGTTTCATCTGTTGTACCGAGGATTTCTGGGAGGGAATCAGCATTACTGACGAGTACATGCCCGACCAGCTTGGAGCGGTTCTCAAACCATTATGCACGATATCTTCAGACGGAATTGTCGGTCTCGCAACGGCGTGCATGCACATCATGTCCGGAATTGCTGACGTCGCGGTCGTAGAGTCTCACAGCAAGATCTCGGACGTTGTAAACCCTGACGAGATCTCAAGCTTCGCCCTCGACCCTATCTACGATCATCACGTTAACGCGGACCCGAGATTCGTAGCAGGGCTCGAAATGGCCCGCTACTTGAAAGAGACTGCGACAAAGAGAGAATACTGTGCACAAGTTGCGGTCAAGAACAAGAAGAACGCGCTCCTGAACCCGCGCGGGGTCCACGGGGCAGACTTGGACAAGAAGGCGGTGCTTAACTCGAAAATTGCAGCCTCACCGCTCACCGAACTGGAATCGAGCAAGACCATCGACGGAAGCATGGTCTTCGTACTCGCCTCGGCCCAGAAGGCCAAGAAACTCGGCAACCACACTGTCTGGATAAACGGTATCGGCTGGAGTTCTGACACGCCATGGTTAGAGGATCGAGACATGGCGAGAGCCGCGTACGCGGAACAGTCCGCGGCTCGCGCTTACAAGATGGCAGGCGTGCGGAACCCAGCGACTTACTTTGACCTTGCTGAGGTGGATGATACCTATTCCTACAAGGAGCTTCAGAGCCTCGAGGCTCTCAAGCTCGCCGCTAAAGGCAAGGCTGGCAAGATGGTCGAGTCTGGCGCTTTTGATAGAGACGGGCGGTTGCCTGTGAACGCGTCAGGCGGCTCGTTGGGAGTTGGTCATCTCCTAGAGGCGACCGGTCTTCACAGAGTGCTCGAAGCTGTTCTACAACTCCGAGGACAAGCCGGACGTCTACAGATTCAGAGAGCGAAGAAGGCTGTCGTTCAGAGCTGGAGAGGAATTCCAACTGCGACCGGGGCAGTAGCGGTATTGGGAAACTAGGAGGAGTCTGCTAATGAAAAATCGTGTAGCAATCGTTGGGGCAGGTATGACACTATTCAGACGACGAATGCTTGAAAGTCCGAAGGAACTCTCATTTGAGGCGACGAGAATGGCCCTCGACTCGGCAGGGCTTGAACTGAAAGACATCCAGTCAGTGGTATCAGGCTCAGCACCTGACGCTTTCGACGGCATGCACATGAAAGGAGAATACCTCCTAGACGGGATGGGAGGGATAGGCAAGCCCAACCAGCGCGTCTACGTCGGAGGAGGAACAGGAGTCTTCACGCCTATCGGCGGATTCTGGAACGTTGCCTCTGGAATGTACGATACTTGCCTCTGCGTTGCCGAAGAGAAAATGTCACCGTTGCATCCTCATCCTCAGTACGCCTTCTGGAGCATATTCGACCAGATCCTCGAGAGACCTCTTGGCACAACTCTGCTGTGGATTTTCTCGTTGGAGATGCGACGCTACATGCACAAGTACGGGATCAAGGAGGAAGAGATCGCGAGCGTTGCGGTGAAGAACAAGGGAAACGCTGTTGATCATCCTTGTGCACAACTAGGCGCTAAGATAACTGTCGACGACGTCATGAACTCCGAGCCAATCTGTTGGCCCGTAAAACGATTGGACGTGAGTCCTCCTAGCGATGGAGCTGCTGCGGTGGTTCTCGCTACTGAGAAAGTTGCGAAGAAACTAACCGACCAGCCTGTCTGGCTCGACGGTGTAGGCTGGACTCTTGATAGCACACACTGGACGAACCGTGACTTGGCCTATCCGGAGTATGTTGAGAAAGCTGCCTGGATGGCCTACAAGATGGCCGGGATCAAGAAGCCGAGGAAGGAGATCGATATCGCGGAAGTCTACGATCCATTCGACTACAAGGAGCTTCATCACATGGAAGGGCTTCAGCTGGCGGGCAAGGGAGAAGCTGCAAAGATGGCCGTCGACGGTGTAACCCAGCGAGACGGTGATCTGCCCGTCTGCCCCTCAGGCGGACTACTGGGCGTTGGTAATCCAATCGCGGCCGCTGGGATGATGAAGATCTGCGAAGTCTTCTGGCAACTTCGAGGGGAAGCAGGGAAAAGACAAGTGAAGAAGGATGCTCGGACGGGTCTGGCTCAGGCCTGGGGAGATTTGATGCAGGTCGGAACTGTTGCGGTAATGAGGTCCTAAAGGAGGAAGATGATATTGTCTCAGAAAATCACAAGCTATCCTGGCCACGAGATTACTCCGGAGGATGTAAAGGAGGGAAAGTATCTGGATGTTGTCTACAAGTTTGAGCCGAAGTATAGCTGGGCTGCAGGCGTCGCGATCAGCCGCTTCCTGGCCGAGCTGAAAGAGGGAAGGATAATCGCGAGAAAGTGTATGAATTGCGAACGGATACTTGTACCGCCGAGAATGTACTGCGAGCAATGCTTCAGGCCCACAGACGAATGGGTCCAGATCAAAGATACGGGGACTATCAACACTTACTCGATTTCACACGTGGGCACAGACGCTAGACGATTGAAAACACCTATACTAGTTGCGGTCGTTGATCTAGACGGTGCGACTCCTGGAATGGGAATACTCCACAATCTGGGAGAAGTTGAGCCTTCAGAGATCAAAGTAGGCATGAAGGTCAAGGCAGTATGGAAATCGTCGAGCGAGAGGCAGGGCGCCATCACAGACATCCGGTACTTCAGACCAATAGGAGAAGAGTAGAACATGCCGATCTTAGAGAAGCTCACACAACAAAGCCAGGCTCGGCACTGGACGGACAGCATACCGCTTGAGTTCCACTATACGGCAGGGGTTGCAGGGGAGGAATTTCGACGCGAGCTCCGGGACAACGGCCGTTTCCTGGTCTCGAAGTGTTCCAAGTGCAAGAGCACCTACATTCCAGCTAGAATGTACTGCCCCAGCTGCTTCATCGAGATGAAAGACCAGTTCCCAATCGACAAGCCTGGATATGTCTACAGCTTTACTTCGGTCAACCGAGACAGAGCCGGTGCCGACACGGAATTACCGATTACCGTTGGCCTTGTGAAATTTGAAGGCGTCAAGGGAGGAATAGTGCACCTGCTCGAGAGAGGCGATTCTGATCGACTATCAATCGGGATGAAAGTATCCCCATCTCTCAAGAACCCATCAGAACGTGGGGGCGCTATCACCGACATTCTCGCCTTCAAACCAATCTCAACCGAGTCAAGCAGTAAGACAGTTGAAGTCGGAAAAGCAGAGAGATGGGAGGTCGGAGCGGGAGAGAATCAAGCACGGTCTCTTCTCCATTCTATCGAAGAGTCAGGATACCCAGTAGAGGAGGACGAGATGACAATATCCTCGCTAAGGAGTAAGATAAGCAAGGGCGAACTTCTCACCCGCGAAGAGGACAGGTTGCTCCACAGACTTGGGGACAAGGCGAGAGAATGGCGGAAGGCCGTCAAGAGCTCATCTGAAACCGAACCCGCAGACACTCTGTCCGGCTAACCGAACCCAAGTCCGTCAGAAGAAAAAAGGCTGCCCGAATAGCCCAGAACGAATCATGTTCGACGATCTGAGAGGGCACTTCAAGATCACCCCTAGATTCGTTCGGGTAGATCGCGTTTTTCGCCAAGGCGTCTAGTCCATAATTGGGTTCCGAATCGCCTGACTCGCCCATTATCGCTACCAAACAGCGGATGTTTTAGAAATAGGGGGTCCTAGCGACTACACCTCGCGACGCATGAGTGGGAGAGACGGAGAACACCGAATGTATTGTTTAGAATGGTCGGGTTCACGGATTGCCTTCGACTCTGAAGTCGACACAGATTGTTAACGAAAAGCGGGTTTTTAGAATCGGTGAGTCATCCAGTACTCTTCCAACTTTGTCTTCTCAACCTGCCATTTTCGGCGAGGCGGGTGAAACTCCAACCGTGGAGGGTTCGAGAGAAATTCTCCCCTAAGCATAGCGCTTTCTCCCCTGTTAACTTCGAGAAAACAGGATCCAGTTCCGTCCCAGATCTTTCGCTCCCCTTTCCCTGTGATCGACATTGCAATGTTGTTCGCGACAACTTCCGCTTGACCGAGCGCGAATGATCCTGACTTCGGCAGAAACGGAACATGAGCATGCGGCGTCTCGATGGCGGTTACATCTCCGATCGCGTAGACCCGTTCGAACCTGGTGGCTAGAGTTTGCGGGCTCACAGGGACCCAGCCCGACGAATCGGTCAATCCAGCCTCAACAACGGCGCTTGGACACTTGTGAGGCGGAACAACGATCAACAGATCGTACGGGAGCTCTGTCTTTCCCTCAAAGACCACCTTGTCTTTTTCCACCTTGGAAAGCTTGACCTTCGGGCGAAACGCGATCCCCCTGGCTGCCAAGAGCCTCTCCACCTGTTTACCGATTACAGGACCGGCAGCCGGAGCGGGATGAGGCTCCGGGGTGAAAAACTCCATCGAAACCTTCTTTTTCGCTCTCGCAAAGTGATCCTGCAAGAGCAAAGCCAAACCATACGGCGCAACAGGACACTTGATAGGCAATCGCGAAATCCCAATAGCCAACTTTCCACCATCGAGATTCTCGAGAGCATCACGCAGCTTCATTGCCGATTCAAAATCGTAGAATTGGTGAGCGTATTTCTCTAGACCTGGAACGTCACCAGGCGAGTATTCAACTCCCATCGAAATGACTAGATGATCATAACGCAACTCTTCCGATCCCGTCTTAACCGTCCTCGATGAAGTCTCAATAGAACCGACCCGGTCGTTCACCAGGCGGACTTTCCGCTTCTTTGAGACGTAGAGGGGGCGACGGACTTTTCCGGGTTCGCGCCGACCCATTGCCAGCAACGGGAAGGAAGGCGGGAACTCGAAGATTTTCTTCTGCTCGACGATCGTAATCGATGCCTTGGGAGCGCGCTCGGCCAAGAGACTTGAGACTGCCAGACCTCCCATTCCACAACCGAGAACGATGACTCTATCGTTGGATGACAAATTTTCCCGTCAAGACTTGGGGATTTGAACCGCAATAACCCTTTGTGGAGGAATGAGTTGAAGACCTCGACCGCAAGCTGCGCTACTGGAAGCGTACAAGCTTGTGTTTCGACGAGGTTGTTCTTTTGGCTAAGACGCTGCTTCTATGGGATAGTCTCCGCGGTTTCGGACTATCCGGAGGAGGCGGAGCTGTTTCCGCGCTTCCTCGTAGCAGAAGTCGCATAGTCGCACAGATTTCTCGCCTGGCTCAGCCATGAACCAGGTCGTCTCTGATACTGGTTTGGAATCCTTGCAGTACGCGCACTCGACTTGCTCCCTCTCCAACAGACTTGTCGCGCTCATATTGAGGTTAGAATTAGGGTCCCACCCAAAGATAAGCCTAGCTGAATCTCAACACGCTCGTTCTCCTCAAGGTGGCGCTATACTCTAAAGCCAGAGCGCAAGACCGCGCCCCTCTAGAGGTGAGAGGAATCGGCTCCCAGAACTGGAATCCTTGCCACCGTGTTCTCCGGTATACTATTCGGCACGAGCGTGCCCGTGATCAAGCTCGGGCTAGGCCTCCTTCCCCCGAGTCTCTTCGCCGCTCTTCGATTTTCACTATCCTCTGTTCTGGTCTTGTTGCTTCTTCGCCGGAAGGGATGGGTTGACTGGTCCCTTCTCCGATCAAGACCGATCTGGGTTGTAGGTTTCGTTAACGCTTTTGGATATGTGCTGCAGTTTCAAGGACAGAAGTTCACAACCTCTTCGGATGCGGCTTTGATCATAAGCACGGCGGCCTTGATGATTCCAGTTCTATCGTGGGCACGTGGAAACGAAAAGATAGCCGCGAAGAAGGGTCTCGGAGTATTGTCGGGATTCTTTGGAGCAAGTCTGGTAGTAACTCAGGGTCGAGCTGTGAGCTTGGGTGAGGCGCAGTTTCTAGGCGACGTGCTGATATTTGGAACAGCAGTTACGATAGCATTGGTTTTCATCTATTCCAAGGATCTCGTCATTCAGAAAGGCGGCCGTGCGGTCACGGGAGGAATGATTCTCGTCACAAGTCTTCTACTTGTCCTCGCGATTCCCTTAGACCAAAGTGCTTCCATCAACTTTAGCTGGGAAGTTGTCTTCTATGTCGTGTTTCTATCGGTGGTTGCGACAATAGGAGCTTACCATTTCCTTATGAAAGGATTGGAAACCGTGTCTCCGACGGTCTCCTCGATCGTTCTCCCGATAGAAGTGATCGTTGCTGTCGCTCTATCAGTGATAATATTCGGGGACCCGTTCAACCTCTACTCAGGAACAGGCGCAGTCCTCATACTCGCCGGTGTCCTACTAGTATCATCCTCGTCCTAGAACGAGATACTGGACTACTGGTGGGCGCCGCATGTAGGACAGTTTGACGCATTAGCGTCCATCAGTCCGGTACAGTACTTGCAGCGGACCTTGACCGAGGGAGTTTGCTGTTGTGGCGGCGGAACACCGTACCCCGGTTGACCATAGCCCTGGTAGCCTGGGTTCATAGGTGGCATTCCGTAGCCAGGATTTGGCTGATAGCCAGGGTTCGGTCCGTAGCCTGCGGGCATTGGTCCTGGACCGTATCCGACATTCATTGGCATGGAGCCATACGCTCCTGCTGGAACGAACGCGATTTGAGTTTCATTGGTCATGTCGGGTCTACCTTTGACCTGCAAGACCGCCTTCAACAAGTTCTGGATGGAAGCCCCGCCTCGGGTTGGTCTGCAGGGAGGAATACCGACGCTAAACGGAAATGTCTGGGTTGGGCCTTTTCCAAAGTCGGTAGGTCCAGTGACCTGTACGTCGCGCGAATAGAGATTGTTCGTCCGACGTTGGTTCTCTTGGACCCGCTGGTTATTGGGAAGAGTGACCCAGACCATCTCGTTCCAGCTTTCAACGACTCTCGCTTCAACCTTCAATCCGATGGACGGGATGTACTCCTCTGCTGTCACGTTTACTTTGCCTACAACCGCCTCTCCCTCTTGGAAAGTCGCCTTGTCAAGGGCGATCCATATCTTGCCCTTTGGATGGGTAAGATGACTCAATAAGCCCATACATGATCCTCCGAATGGGTTCTATCACCTTCCATGTGGGCTATCAACCGAGCGTAACCAAACCAGCATCTTCGGAGAAACAGATGCCCTCCTTTAAGGGGAGTTCACCAAAAAAAGGGACTCAGTCGGCGCCCACCCGTAGTCATTGCGGCATGTCAAGCAGTCGGCGTGTCAGAAGGTTTAATTTTTCCCTGACGCTCCAAATCGATTGTAACTTAGCCTTATGGAATTTGGCGAGGGCAGGAAGGAGTAATTGTGATGGGTGAGAAAAAGAGACATCTTGCAACCGAAGTAGTAGAGGCTCAACCACCCCCCAAGAAACCCTCGAAAGAAGAAGACGCAGAAATCATGTTGAAGGGGGTCATAGAGGAATTGGAGAAAGAGAAGGCGAAATCTAACGACTATTTGCGGCGCCTGCAATATCTCCAGGCCGATTTCGAGAACTATAGGAAGAGAGTGGAGAAGGAAATGTCTGACAACAGACAATTCGGAAACCAACGCCTCCTATCGGACCTCATAATCGTAAATGACGAGCTAGAATTGGCACTCAGAGAAGCGGAGGAAAGCAAGGAGAACCCGACAATAGTTGAGGGAGTGGGAATGGTCCACAAACGGTTACAGACCCTCCTCTCAAAAGAAGGCGTCGAGAAGATTCGAAGCCTAGGATCAAGGTTCAACTCCGACCTCCACGAGGCAGCACTACGAGTCGAGTCGGACAAGGAGGATGGAACGATCGTGGAGGAGATCCGGCAAGGATACATGCTGAAGGGAAAGGTCCTCCGGCCAAGCATCGTCAAAGTAGCTGCGAAGTCCGCCGAGCGCGAGTCTAAATCCGAGAGGCCAGATCTAGAGGAGATAGAGGACAATGAGTAAGCCTGAGACCGAGAAGATACTAGGAATAGACCTGGGAACAACGAACTCGGCTGCCGCGATAATGGAAGCTGGACGCCCGGTCGTTATCCCAAGCGCGGAAGGACAGACAGCGTCCGGAAAGATGTTCCCATCAGTCATCGCCTTCACCAAAGACGGCCAATTGATAGTCGGTGAGCCGGCTAAGCGACAGGCGGCTACGAACCCTGAGGGGACAATTATCGAAATCAAACGGAAGATGGGCACCGACTACAGAGTCCACATCGCGGGGAAGGACTATACTCCACAACAGCTCTCTGCATTCATACTTCAGAAGATAAGGCAAGACGCCGAGACGTTCTTAGGACGACCGACGAAGAAAGCAGTCATCACAGTCCCAGCCCACTTCAACGACAACCAACGACAAGCAACCAAGGACGCTGGAGAGATAGCCGGCTTCCAGGTCGCCAGAATAATCAATGAACCCACAGCAGCATGTCTCGCCTATGGGCTGGACAAGGCCGACAAGGAGATGAAAATCATGGTGTTCAGCTTCGGAGGCGGAACACACGATGTAACCCTGATGGAATTCGGCGGCGGAGTCTTCCAGGTTCTAGCCACTAGCGGAGACACGCAAACAGGCGGGACTGACATCGACAATGCGATCGTCGAGTACTTGCTCACTGAGTTTCAGCGCCAGACCGGCATAAGCTTGCGAAACGACCGTGCCGCTATGACGCGGCTCAAGGAAGGCGCGGAAAAAGCAAAGATCGAACTTTCCACTCTCCTCACAACCGATGTAGATCTGCCGTTCATCTCAGCAGACTCATCCCAACCCAAACACCTCCACACAACCCTATCGAGGGCCAAGCTGGAAGAGCTCGCCAATCCTATAGTCCGAAAAGTTGAGACACCGATCAAGAGAACCCTCGATGATGCGAAACTTACGTCGAAGGATGTGGACAGAATCATACTCATCGGTGGCCAGACCCGCATGCCACTCGTCCGAAAATTCGTCGAAGACATAATCGGCAAACAAGCAGAGCGAGGAGTCGATCCAATGGAATGCGTGGCCGTTGGAGCAGCCATTCAGGGCGCAGTTCTCGCCGGAGAGGTCAAGGACATCCTTCTGTTGGACGTCACACCGCTGTCATTAGGCGTAGAAACCTTGGGAGGCGTCGCTACAAAGATTATGGAGAGAAACACTACCATTCCGACAAAGCGTAGCCAGATATTCTCGACAGCGGCCGACTCGCAAACCACAGTCACAATTCACGTGCTCCAAGGAGAGCGTGCCATGGCCTCCGACAACATATCTCTGGGGATGTTCAACCTAACTGGAATCCCGCCAGCACCAAGAGGCATTCCACAGATCGAAGTGACCTTCGACATCGATGCCAACGGTATCCTGAACGTCTCCGCAAAAGACTTGGCTACGTCAAAAGAGAATAAGATCACGATTGCTGCTTCGACCAAGCTTTCGAAGGACCAAAAGGAGAAAATGGTTCATGAAGCTGAACAGTTCTCAGAAGAGGACAAGAAGAGAAAGGAAGAGGTCGAACTTCGCAACACAGCGGAGAGCATGCTGTATACCGCAGACAAGACAAAAGACGAGTTGAAAGACAAAATTACGAAAGAACAGGTCGAAACCATTGACAAGGCAGCAGGCGTTTTGAGAGGCGCGCTATCCGGGAAGGAGGCTGAGAAGATAAAATCGGCCAGTGACGATCTCTCGCGAATTCTGCAGAAGATTGGCGCGGAGATATACCAGAAGGTCACTGCCCAGAAGCCTGGAGAGTCAGCCCAGCAGGCAAGCGCTCCTGGAGCAAGCCCCCCTAAAGATGATAATGTCGTAGACGCGGAGTTCAGAGAGGTAAAGGACGAAGGCTCTCGGTAGAGCGAGATGAATCGGAAAGGATGGAGAAGCGAGACTACTACGACGTGCTCGGGGTTACTCGAAACGCGTCCAAGGATGACATAAAGGGATCCTACCGCAAGCTCGCCTTACAGTATCACCCGGATAGAAACAAGGCCCCAGAGGCAACTGAGAAGTTCAAGGAAATCTCCGAAGCCTACGCGATACTGTCCGATGATGAGAAGAGAAAACAGTACGACCAGTTCGGGCGAGAAGGCATCTACCAGAAATATAACACTGAAGACATTTTCCGAGGCGCCGATTTTGACTCCATATTCCGGGACATGGGGTTCGGCACATTCGGCGGCGGCTTCAGCAGCTTCGTGGAACGAATCCTCGGCGGATTCGGAGGCTTCGAGAGCTATGGAGCTCCAGGTGGACCCGCCAAAGGTGAGGACTTGGTCTACGATCTACAGATCAACTTCGACGAGGTCGCCCATGGAGCGACGAGAGAGATAGAGATACCCCGGCTCGCAGAGTGCAAAGAATGCAACGGGTCCGGGGCCCAGCCTGGAAGCTCCAGAAAGACTTGTAGCAACTGTCATGGCCGAGGCCAGGTCCAAACAGTGCGGCGAGCCGGCTTCGCCCAACTCGTCCAAATAACCACATGCCCCAAGTGTAGGGGAGAAGGAAGTATCATTGACAAGCCATGTAAAAACTGCGGCGGGAGCGGCCTTGACCGGACCAGGACCAAACTCCAAGTGAAGGTTCCCCCTGGGGCGGATGAAGGCCAGAGCCTCCGAATTAGAGGAGAAGGAAACGCTGCTCAGGGAGGGCGTAGTGGAGATCTCTATGTTCGGATAAGATTGAAGCCTCACGCCGAGTTCAAACGCGACGGAGACAATATTCTCTACGAGACCAAAGTCAGTTTTCCAAAGGCCGCCCTCGGCGGAGAACTTCAAATCCCATCTATCGACGGTAAAGCGCAGCTAAAGATTCCACCGGGGACAAGACCCGGAACAGTGTTTCGTCTGGAAGGCAAAGGTTTCCCCAGGGTCGGAGGATGGGGGCGAGGAGATGAGCTTGTAAGAGTTGATGTTGAGATCCCGAGAGACCTCTCCCGCAGGCAAAAAGAACTATTATCAGAGTTCGCCAGAGAACTAGGCGAGAAACCCTAAGGCAAATTATTTCTTCTCTTCCGTTTGCTGGGAAGAAGAAACTGGAGGAGGAACCGGGGGGCCGATCGTTGTAGATGCTCCCGAGGCGGGTTGAGAGACGGAAACAGAGCTGATCGTGGGAACGGCCCCCTGCGTCTCCATGGTAGGAACAGCGGCTAGCATTTTCTCGACAGAACCTCTAATCTTTGGAGCAACTGATTCCAGCCTCACCTTTGCCTCCCGTAGGTTCTTGTAGAGAGTCGCCGCAGCAGCTGTCCCTGCTAGACCTATTCCTAGGCCTAATACGATTGTGTAGGTCGTGAAGTGTTCGATAAAGATGCTGTTCACGTATATCCGGAAGAATACGTTGTAGACGTACTCATTAGCAAGCCAGAACGAGAAGAACGCTATCACGATTGCCTCGATGATCATGAGCGATTTGACAGAATCTGGCGTGACAGCTTTCTGAACGGTCCTACTGGGAGACATCCTTTCCGCCAGACCCTTCCGCAAGAAGGGGCTGATTCATTCTGGAATTTGTGGAGATTGTACCTCAGACTGAAGAACGAGGGGTGTCAGTCTCAGGTTCCGAACTATCATACCTTCGTGACGTCATAATTTGGATTGTCTTTAAGAATGGACTGAGGCCGATTGCACTACCAGCGGGGGTTCCCGAGACCTCTATGGGATCCTGTCCTATAGGGCGGGATTCAGGTCAAAGGGGCAGGACCACTCAGGTGGGAGTGGTGCTTGACTTAAGATCCGGCTTCAGGAGAGATCCTGTGGCGTAGGCCTTCGTGGGTTCGAATCCCACCCCCCGCACCAAGCAGCAATCACCACGTCAGTTTAGGTGGGCCTTCAAGCATTGTTCTGATAGTGAGCGATGTGCTAGTTAGATCCTATCTCAGAGGCTTTGACCGCGTTGAAATCGACAGGGTTCGGGGGGATTGGAACTTGGAAGCTTTCAGGTAAATCCCCTTTGCCGAGACACCGGAATTCTACATGGTGACACTTTGGACACTTCAAATCGCTGCGCAGCTGTCCCGGTTCACCCTTGTCGTCTCGCCAGATCTTGTAGCCACAACCAGGGCGAGTGCACTCATACACGTAGGTGACGTATTCTTTCTCTGTTGTGGTCTTTCTCTTAGAATGGGAAATAGTCTTTGGAGAAGACTTGTGAGGATGAGAGGCTTTCCGAGGTTTCTTCACGGGTTTGGATTTTGTTTTTTTCTTCAGGGCCTTTCTGTGGGCTGTGGGCATGACCAATCGTTATGTTAAAGGGTCCTACTGACTTAGAGTGTAGTGTTACTGTCGGTCATCAAGATGGGGGCACAGCAGGGGTCAGCTGCGAGAGTCGGTCGCTTACTCTACCTTGATGACCATTTCCTCCCTGTATCCCGTGATCACCCGAAGGTAACCTCGTAGCTGTCGATCTATCTCATCATCACCAGAGTCGACAAGCAGACGTCGGGGATCTAGTGCTTCGATCTTGCTCCTCGATCCAACCACAATAATGTTCTCGATACCCACTCTGCGAATCACCTCTGGGGTGATCTGTTGGTTTCCTCGTCCGAACAGAAAGCCCTGTCCACCTATCGGTGAAATCACGATCTTAGTAGGACTCTTGCCGACGAGGCTTAGCAGTGCCCTTTGGTCCATATCCCTTCCTAAGAGAGTGCCATTCCCTTTCACAGCATCAACTCCTAGAAGCGTCTTGTTGACTCTCAATCGCTTCGCAATCCTCTCCAATGTTGATCCAGGACCGAGAACGTAAGTGTAGGCTGGGTCGATCTCCTCCTGGAAATATTCCGCGATCGCGTCTAGTTCAGTGTTCTCGGATGATCCAATAACTGATTTTGACCGTTGCATCAGCGGTCCCGAATCGGGGGTCGTAAGATGGCCGAACAGTTTAACTGACAATCGATTCTCTCTGAACGCAGTTTCATCAACATCGACCACCTCACCCAACCTCTTGGGAATCTGACCCTGAAGAAACGCGACGGTAGATTCTCCCGCGGCTCCCGGATTGATAGCGAAGACTGACGAGTAGATTTTCACACCAGCGGGAACACCTAGAACGGGAGTATCTTGGCCAACGCCCTTCAATACATCTCGGGCGGTTCCGTCTCCACCGCAAAAAACGATCAAGTCTGCTCTTCTCTTCTTCATGAGACAAGAGATCCTCACGCTGTCCTCGGACGTAGTTGCCCTTCCAATTCGCCCAACCAATTCATACTCAAGCTTCAATTGGTCAGCAATGTTCTCTCCCATTTTTCCCGGGGCGATTAGAAACTCGATGCCCTTGTCGCTTCTCTGAACCTCTTCCAGATATCTTAGGGCCCTTTCTGGGGAGACCGATCTTGCACCTTTTCGGATCGCCTCCTGTAATATGTTCTTGCCGTCGGTGCCCTTGAGCCCTACTGCTCCACCCATTCCAGCTATCGGATTGACGAGAAAGCCTACCCTTTGGGCGTTGATCCGGTTTGGCAATCTTAGCGAAGCGCGTCTTTGGATAATAGGCCCATCTGGAACGTGTGACCTTCTATCTGCCAGTTTTCTTCCGCGTTTACCTTGGGCTTTTCTTGGTCGGGACGAAGGAGATGCAGTGTCTCCGCCCTGACCTCTTCCATTAGGTAATCTCGCTCATCTTCCAACCATTCGAGCTTCTGGGCGTCAGGAACGGTTACGTATGCTTCAACGAAGGCGTCTACTGGAAGGTCGAGGCGTTTCCTCATCTCCTGTAATCGTCTCACAATTTCCCTTACGAAGCCTTCCCTCACCAGTTCCTTCGGAATGGTAAGATCGACGTACACGCGGCCATCGTCGAAGCTTCCCACAGCAAAGTTCTCCGGCATTTCCTCTTTGAACGAGACCATCTGCCCAGTAATTGTGTAGTCTCGATCATTCACTTTCAATGCGTAAGACTTGTTGGCTTGAAGGGCTTGGAAGAGCTGCCGGCCATTTGTTAATCGTAGGGCTTCGGCGACCTTGTTGGCATCTCCCTTGAAAACGGGTCCAAGTCCTTTGAAGTTCGGTTCAACTATCAGCTTCTTGAGCTGTTCTTCTTCTGCGAGTCCGACGAGGCGAATGTCTTTCGAGTTTGTCTGTTGAAGGAATAGTGGTCTTAGGCTCTTGACCGCTCGCCTTACTCTGCTGCTGTCTGTGACGATTAGGGTCCTAGCGACTGGTTGGCGTAGTTTTACTTTTTTCGATTGCCTGGCTGACGATGATGCTGCGGAGACCTGTTGTACTATCTCCATGTTCTCTTCAAGCCTCTTGTTAATCCACATCGCTCTAGAACTTGGCCAAGAGGACATGTGAATGCTCTCCAGATCCGACTTCACCGTTTTGCGAAATGCTTGCTGGTATACTGTCTCGGTCAAGAATGGGATGAACGGAGACGCTAGGATCACCCAGATTTTTAGTGCATGATGGAGTGCTGAGTACGAGGCAAGCTTGTCCTTGTTTTGTTTTTCTTGCCAGAACCGTCTTCTTACGAGACGGATGTACCAGTGGCTTAAATCCTCTATTACAAACGCTCTGAGTCGCCGCAGGGCCAGGTGGAATTCCAAGCCTTCCATATTGTCACCGACCTCTTTCAGCAAGCTCTCGCTACGAGACACCAGCCATTTGTCCTCGGGCCTAAGGCTGCTCCAGAGTCTCTTGACCGACCAAGCGTCAGGCTTGAACTTGTCGAGGTTCATGTAGAGGGTTGCGAACGAGAAGACGTTCCAGGCAATCTGAAGATCTTTCGCTGCCACCTCAACGGCGTTCCATGAGAACTGGAAATCCTCCCAGAGTGTTGACTGAACAGTGTAGAATCGAAGGATGTCACGGCTGTACTTGCCAACAACGTCGCTTGGGCTGACGAAGTTGCCTTTCGACTTGCTCATTTTTTCTCCCTGTTCATCAAGGGTATGTCCGTGCATCAACACTCTTCGGTATGGGCTTCGGTTGAAGGCAAAGACGCTGGGAACGAGCTGGTTGTAGAACCAGCCTCTTGTCTGATCATGTGCTTCTAGGATCAAGTCAGCTGGCCACCAGCGTTTTAGCTTGGCAGAGTTCTTTGGATAGTCGAGGCTGGCCCAAGAGGCAGTGCCGGAGTCCATCCAAACATCTAGAATGTCAGCCTCTCTCCTTGCGTTCCCCCCGCACTTGCACTTGACCTCAATTTTATCGACACCGTTCCTGTGCAGCTCAAACTGTTTCGGCGGGCGTATGGCGAGCTTGACGAGTTCTGCTCTCGAGCCGATCACGATATGTTCCCCACATTTTTCGCAGGTCCATACTGGTAGTGGGACTCCCCAGTAGCGTTGGCGCGATATTACCCAGTCCCTGGCGCCTTCAAGCCAGTCGTGGAATCTTTTGGACCCGGCCCATTCCGGCACCCATCGGACCTTCTCGTTTTCGCTCAGCATTTTTTCCTTGATGGAAGTGACTTTGACAAACCATTGATCTGTAGCTCGGAGTATGAGTGCGGTCTTACACCTCCAGCAGTGCGGGTAAGAGTGCTCTATTGTTTCCTCCTTCCAGAGAAGGTTCTTGGCCTGGAGGTCTTCGATGATCACTCTGTTTGCATCTCTGACGGAGAGACCCGCATACTTTCCTGCCTCCTTCGTGAAGCGCCCTGACGGGTCTACGGGCGAGAAGGCTGGGAGTCCATATTTAGAGCCGACCTCGAAGTCCTCTTCTCCATGACCCGGGGCGGTGTGGACGGCTCCGGTTCCTTCCGACATTGAAACGTGTTCCGCGCTCAGCAAAACCCGATGCCGGTCTCCTCCAGTTTGGGCCTGGGTCTCTTCCTGTAGCGGTGGCCGGTATCGTGTGCCCTCTAGTTCTCGTCCTTGAAATTCCTCTAAGATCTTGTAGCTTCGTCCTCCAAGGAGCTGTTCAATCCTCTCCTTCGCGAGTATGAGTTTGTCTCCGTCGACTTCCGCCAAGACGTAGGGTTTGTCTGGGTGAACCATCACACCCAAGTTTGCAGGCAGGGTCCAGGGCGTTGTTGTCCAGATGAGTAGGAATCGTCCTGGCTTGTCGACTAGAGGAAGCTTCACGTAGATAGAGAAGTCTTGAAGGGTTCGGTATTCGTCTGTGACCTCGTACCCGGCGAGCGCAGTCTCGCATCGAGGACACCAGTGGACCACTTTCAAGGCTTTGTAGAGGAGGTGTTTCTCTTCGGCGCGTTTTATCGTCCACCAGACAGACTCGATGTAGCTGTCTTTGTAGGTCAGGTATGGGTTGTCCCAGTCCATCCAGATCCCGAGGTCTTTCAGAACCTTCGTTTGGGCCTGAACGTTTTCTTCAGCGAATTTCTTGCAGTCAGCGATGAACCGGTCTACTCCAACAACATTCTCAATGTCTTTTTTCGAACTTAGCTTCAACGATTTTTCTATCAGTACTTCGATGGGAAGACCGTGGCAGTCGTAGCCCGGCTGGTCGTGGACATTGAAGCCTTTCATCCGATAGTATCGGATCACGATGTCTTTCAGCGTCTTGTTCCAGGCGAGCCCCACGTGGGGAGCGTTGGTTACGTAGGGTGGACCGTCTAGAAAGTAGAACTTGCGACGTTTGACGAGTTTCTTCTTGGTCTTTTGATAGGTTCGGTTAGAACTCCACCAGTTGAGCGTCTCCTGCTCCGTCTGGTGAGGGTTGTATTCTCTGCCAAGCTTGCCCACCGATCCAGGAGTCAGCTGTCGACACCCAAACTAGTGGTCTCCGTGGAATCGAAGATCTCTAACCTCGGCGAACGGAATCTTCATCGTTATCTTAAAAACAATCGGATTCCAGCCCAGCATCGTCCTATCTTGCCACGTCTGCAGGCCGACTGCTGGATGTGCCAAGGTATCTTCGAGCTCAAGAATCTGATCTTTTACGAGTCGAGGGTGGCAGTCGCCAAGTTGAACCCAGACCAGGCGTTCGAAGGGTACAGTTTTCTGACACTAAAATGGCACGAGGAAGAACTTTACAAGCTTGCTGACAAGGATCGCAAACAGTTTCTCGAAGATATGTCTCTTGTTGCGAACGTCTTGTCGAAAGCGTTCAAGCCTGACAAGATGAATTATGAGTTGCTGGGGAATTCCATGCCACACCTTCACTGGCACTTG
Organism: Candidatus Bathyarchaeota archaeon; assembly: GCA_005888755.1. GTDB lineage: Archaea > Thermoproteota > Bathyarchaeia > 40CM-2-53-6 > 40CM-2-53-6 > 40CM-2-53-6. The sequence continues at coordinate 3,505 of VBBQ01000036.1, read as the reverse complement.
GTCCCGAGATACATGTCGGACCCGATGTGGGGACGCCCCATCTGGGCCGGTAACAGGCGCCGGAAGAGGTTGAACGAAGAAGGATACCAGTTGCTAAAGCGAAGAATCGAAACACACATCCCGACCCCACGGAACAAGACTATGCCGCGCGGAAAAGCCGAGTAACAATCGGCCACACGGTCCAGTTACGTCACCTTGAAACATTCGCCACTGTCCAAACACACTAACACGAACACTTACAGGACCAAGAAAGGGTAACATGTCCACCCCCGTTTATCTAGACCTAGTTGCGATGGTGGCCCCAGCCCTATCTCTGTGGCTACTTTTCAGACAGAAGCCCTCCTTTGTCGGGATTGCGCGAGAGAACCTGATTTGGCTCAACATCTACTTCTTCCTAATTCTGGCGGCTGATATCGACAGAATTCTAACCCAAAACGTCCTCGCAACATACGCAATGCTTGTCGGCTTCTTCCTGGTCGCCGTGAACTTTGGCCATGCCGCAGCCGTTGTTCAGTTTTGTCCTGAAGCGAGGACGTGGGGAGAATCTGTGAGGATCATTCTCAAGAGAACCATGCTATTCCCCTTGTTTCTTCTCATTCTTGGCACATGGCTTGCTGTCACAATTGTCTTTGATCCGGTCACCTCTTCCCTCACGTCATACGGGAACGAGGCCTATGTGCTGCCCACCTTTCCCGCTTGGTACACTGCGCTCACTGTTGCTGTAGCGGTTCCCATAGTCTTGTATCCTTCCCTGATGCTTCTCTCATCTCTGCGTCGTGCCCAGACTTCGTATACGAGAAACTCTCTCCTCCTCATGTTGTCCAGTTGGCTTTGCTTTCCCACCGTAGGGCTCGTAGTTTTCTTCCTCCTTTCGCCGATGATTCCGTTTTCCTACGAGCTAGGGCTGATTATCAGTTCAACGCTATATTGCCTGCTAGCCGTTTCCATTCGTTCTCTTCCTGGAACAACTAGGTTTCTGAAAAGCAGCCTCTTTCCGCAAAGTCTCATAAAATTCGGGAAACGATACCTTGTCCTTCACGATAGTGGTACGCGAACGGTATCATTCCTGTCCTCCGCTTTTCGAAGCACCATCGAGGCCGGTGCTAAGGTCGTCCTCAAGTCTCCGGCCACCTGGCTAGTAGAAGGGCTGTCAGGTAGCGATTCGCGATTCAACGAGTGGACAGAGAACGGAAAATTTGTCACCCCTTCGACCATTTCCGATGACAAAAGGTCTGGGAAAGAGGGTCTCTCCGACAAATTTGGTCTGAGCCAGACAGCAATCGTGTTCGTGAAAGAGCTGGAACGGCAGGACCTCCAAAGCTCGATGGGATCGATTGCAAGAGAATCCAAGAATCCTAATGAGCCAGAAGCTGAAGTGCTTCTGCTAGAATCTAGCAAGGCTCCAAGGCCCCAAGTTGCTGATTTCTTGCAGAAGAACGCAGACGTTGAGCTCGTCAACCTCTCAGAAGCATCGGACCCATTCTCAACTCTTCTCAACCTGGACCATCCAAAGATTGAGGGTTCAAAGATTCTTCTTGAGTACTCTTCAAACGCGAACTTTGAGGACGTGGTGAAGAAGTTCTTCGACGAAGGAATCGCCAATGCTGAGATGTGTGCCCTGTTCACATCCAAGTCGAGCAAGCTGTACAGATCGTTGAAGGGAAAGAGAATGGTGAGGATAGTCGTGGCTTCTTCTCTCGTATCTGTTCCCGACGAATCTCCGGATGGAGAGATCCAGATCCCGGACAAAGAGCTCGGCCTGGTAACTTCGCTGGTTACGGATTTCTTCGAGAATAACATGTTCGTTGCGTTGAGCTTCGTCTTTGACAGTATCACCGAACTCATTCGTGGTGAAAGGTGGGAGCAAGTCTACTCTGGTATCAAACAGTTGATCGAGCTGTTGAGCCCGTCAACTGTCACTGCAATATTTCTCGTCAATATAGAGACGACAGAGCCACGATTCTTGGGCGCGCTGAGAGGCCTCTTTTCAGTCCAGATGCGACTTGACGATACACAAGGCCAAGCCCTCAGAGTCGCGAAGGCAGCGTTCTAGTCAACTAGGGACTCCTGCCCCATCGCCGGTTTTTCCTCCGACTTCCTAACGCTATTTAAAATACGGGCCGATTCGTTAACAGCCGCTCGTCGAATGCAGGAAGCTGAATCATAGTGGAACATCTCAGCCACGATGTTTTGATCATTGGGGGTGGCGCAGCTGGACTCCGAGCTGCCATTGCTGCAGCGGAGCTCAACCCCAAGCTAGACATCGCCATTGTGTCAAAGGTATACCCTATGCGCAGCCACACGGTATCCGCGGAAGGCGGCATGGCTGCCGTCCTGAGGACCGACTACGATAATTTCGACCTACACGCATATGATACTATCAAGGGGAGCGACTTTCTAGCAGACCAAGATACCGTAGAGTTCTTTGTGAAAGAAGCCCCCAAGGAAGCAGTACGGCTTGAGCACTGGGGCTGTCCATTCAGCCGAGACCCTGATGGCCGAATTAGCGTCCGGGCATTCGGAGGAATGAGCGTAAAGAGAACATTGTTTGCTACCGACAAGATTGGCTTCCACCTCCTGCACAGTCTCTTTCAGACCAGCTTGAAGTTCGAGAATATTCGTAGATACGACGAGTGGTTTGCCACATCCATCCTTGTAGAAAATGGACGCGTTGACGGCGTTACCGCGATCGACATGCGCTCAGGCGGCCTCGTCTCGTTCTTAGCCAAGGCAGTCGTTATAGCTACAGGAGGATGCGGTAGAATCTATCAATTCACAACCAACGGATGGATCAAGACAGGCGATGGTATGGCATTGGCTTACCGCGCCGGCGTGCCGCTCAAAGACATGGAAATGGTTCAGTATCATCCAACATTGCTACCCAACACTGGCATCTTGATCACAGAAGCAGCGCGGGGCGAAGGTGGCCATCTACTCAACAAGGATGGCGAACGATTCCTGAAGACGTACGTTCCCAACAAGATGGAGCTCGGGCCCAGAGACATACTCTCACGGGCGGAGATGACTGAGATCAAGGAGGGCCGGGGATTCGAGGGCCCATACGGCAGTTATGTCCATTTGGATCTCACCCATCTAGGCGAGGAGACGATTGAGGCGAAACTCCCCTTCGTGAAGGAACTGGCCGAGAAATATTTGGGGATAGATCCAGCTCATGAGATGATACCCGTCAGGCCCGGCCAGCACTACATGATGGGAGGCGTCCACACCAACATTCACGGCTACACAGGCCTACCTGGACTGTACGCTGCGGGAGAAGTCGCCTGCATCAGCATGAACGGTGCAAACCGTCTCGGCAGCAACTCGTTGACAGAATGTCTCGTGTTCGGCGCCGAGGCTGGAATCGGAGCAGCTCAATACGCCGCGAAGCAGGGTGCACAGAGCTTTGGAAACCCTGTTCAAGGAATAGCGTTGGAGGAAGAGAAGAGAATCTACGATAGAGTTCTGAAGCCTGAGAAGGGCGAGAGAATTTCGACCATTCGGACAG
>VBBQ01000045.1 GCA_005888755.1 Candidatus Bathyarchaeota archaeon | reverse complement strand
CACTGTCCGAAACGTTTTGAGTGTTTGCTTTTGCTGATGTGAAACCCTTTTGGACAGGCGCCGCCGCCACCCATCCCGATGAGTTTCTCAGCACCAACGGCACCCGCGGCCCCGATCACGCCCGCAGCTCCCGCGGCAGAGAGTACCGGATGCTTCATGATGACGCCGCCGACCGTCTTGACGAGTCGCCCCTTGGTGGCTGCACCGGCAATCCCTCCCACAACTGTTGACGCAAGTGGACCGACACCCGGAATGAATCCGACAGCCTTCTTGACCAGGCCGCCTAAAAAACTTCCGATGCCAGGATCACCTCTCGCGCCGGCGTAAAAGTCTCCAGCGTAGTACCCCATGTTTTACGACCTCCCTTTCTGTGCGAGTTGTGCACGGATCTTCGCCATACGATCGGACGGAGTCGCGATCGAAGTCAACGGCAAACTTCCGCCGTTGCCTTCGATCGCGGCGTCCGTCCGATCGTCGGCAGCTTGTTCCGCGCGGGCGAGGCGTCGAAGTACTTTCGACACCCGCGTGGACGTCGCATCCCACTCCTGTTCCATCTGCAAAAAGCGCCGCTTGAGCTCTGCTAACTCTTGATGGACTTGCTCAAACTCGCGCCTTGTGGACTTCCCTTGGAAAAACCACACGTCCCCTCCTTTCTGAGTGGTAACACCCCCCCTTAGAAACCCCCGGGGCCATGCCCACCCCCCGCCCCTGAGCCTATCATGGATAAATCTTGCTTGAAGTTGAGTGTCCCTGTGGAAATGAGGAAAAAAAACGCAATACGAGGCTCTAGGACGCACGATCGAGAGGTGCCTAGGGGTAAGTGTCAACCCCCTTGACAAGCTTTAGCAGAAGTAGCCGGTGGTGCGGCAAATGTAAGAGACGCCCTGGCCTAGGATCGGAGCAGGCTCGGCAGGACGGTTTGTCAATCCGAGTGGTGCGAAGATTGTGGCCCACCACGGAAGCGCATTATATTTCCGCGCCAATTCTTGGATCAGATTTTCTCCCGCTTGCTTGGCTCGCGAGCTGGCTCCTGGAAGCTCAAAGTGAACCATATCTGGAATGCCCCCCCATTCGCCTCCCCAGGAAACCCAAGTCTCTCCAACGTCCTGTTGGTACTCTGCAGGAGAAACCAGGTAGTCGAATGCTTCCCCGTATTCGTGAGCCGATGAACCAGGGGGGGCCACTGGGAAAGCGTGACGGCCGGAGATGTACGCACGATAGAGCCGTTCTTGCTCAGCACGCGTACGGTAAGTTGAAGTGAACCTTCCTTGGAGACCAGATCTCCAAACCGCAGCATCCAACTCGCGAGCAGCGTCGCGAAGTTCATCCACCAGACCGTCAAGGCTAGCAGACATCTCATGTCCTTTCGCTTTCTTCAAGAAATCGCTCTCGCCAAAACCAACTGACGTTCATCGCCAACGCGACATTGTTGGATCGAACCTGAATCGCATCACCAGGCAAGAGTGGAATCTCGTGCACTGGATTGATGATGAAATCAGCCGAAGAATTTGCAGCGAGGGCGAGGAAAAGTTTGGCGAACAACGCGACAGTCGGAGAACCAGCACTGTTGATTGAACGAACTGTGGCGGATGCAGCGTTTCCTCGAGGGTCCCATCTTTCAGCGGTGCTGTGAGCAATGATCGACAAATCCGCGGTCGATCCCTGATGCTCAAGGAAGAATTGGTCAGCGGCCGCTGACGCAGTGACGATGATTCGTTCGAGAACTACGATGATGTTCGAGCTCGGCGGATTTCTCAGACGGCTCGAAGTGTTTTGGCCGGCAGTCGCAACGATCCCATCGAAGTAGGCAAAGGACTGCCACCCTTCCAGGTATCGATTTTCAGATCCGCTTTGCAGCGGATGGTTGACGGAGATTTCTCCGGCGAGTTGTCGAACCGGTGGACCGGCTTTGATCGCAAAGAGTTTTTGCAATCCCCGGTTGAATCTTCCAACCAGAATTTCGTTGAAGATCGCCATAGGTCATCAGCCGTTCGTACTCACAAGGGGTTGAGGATAACGACACCGTCAACTGTCGGTGTGAGACCGCCAGTCTCGTCAATAACGAGTTTGAGTCGGTCTCCGCCCGGAGCCATGAACGAAATTGCCGGAGTGTTGAGCTCAGACGGCGTAACGCCTGCCGTGCCTCCACCCTGGATAGGAGTCCTCTCCTGGATAGTTTCAGAACCACTGAAAAGAGTGAGTTTCGCAGTATTTCCAGTGGCTCTGATGAGGATAAGAAGAGAACAAGGGTAGGGCGTCCATTCGTATTGCCAACCGGATAGCGGATTGAACCCCAGTTGGTTTGCGGTGAGTGCTTGACTAAAAGGGAACTGTGGCATTTCATTATCTCCTCCACGGTTCGCGTCCGATTTTCACCGGAGAGTCCCCGCCGTGATCGGGGCAATTGTCGGTTAAGGTTGAGCAGTACGGTGAGTTGCAGTCCCAAATGTGGGGACCCACCGGGCAAGTGTGCCTGTGAAACGTTGTGCCACCCGCTTCGAAAAACGGAATGATTTCGGGTGGTGGTGATGGCTGTTTCAAAATCAAAGCGCTACCTTCTGTCTCTTTCGAGATCACTTTCCCCCTCCTCAATTTCGTCGTCATAGCGTTCGCAATCCTCCGCGCAGTCATGACATTGGCCGCACGCAGGACAAACCGGTTCACCGCATCGACGGCACTTCGGCCGATCGGCGTACGAGAAGATCATTTCTTCCCTTTCCTCTTGAACCCACCGAAGCGGCCCTTCTTCTTCGGGTGAGTGATGTGGATCGCGTGCATTGCCAGACGCGCGAAGCTGTGAGTCCGGCGAATCGCGCGGCGAAGCGCGCGAGGGTTGCAAGCGTTCATGTGGCGGTTTCGGACGCACTGTCCGAAACGTTTTGAGTGTTTGCTTTTGCTGATGTGAAACCCCTTTGGACAGGCGCCGCCGCCACCCATCCCGATGAGTTTCTCAGCACCAACGGCACCCGCGGCCCCGATCACGCCCGCAGCTCCCGCGGCAGAGAGTACCGGATGCTTCATGATGACGCCGCCTACCGTCTTGACGAGTCGTCCCTTGGTGGCGGCACCGGCAATCCCTCCCACAACTGTTGACGCAAGTGGACCGACACCCGGAATGAATCCGACGGCATTCTTGACCAGGCCACCTAAAAAACTTCCGATGCCAGGATCACCTCTCGCGCCGGCGTAAAAGTCTCCAGCGTAGTACCCCATTTTTTTACGACCTCCCTTTCTGTGCGAGTTGCGCACGGATCTTCGCCATACGATCGGACGGAGTCGCGATTGAAGTCAACGGCAAAGTTCCGCCGTTGCCTTCAATCACGGCGTCCGTCCGATCGTCAGCAGCCTGTTCCGCGCGGGCGATGCGTCGAAGTACTTTCGACACCCGCGTGGACGTTGCATCCCACTCCTGCTCCATCTGCAAAAAGCGCCGCTTGAGCTCTGCCATCTCTTGATGGACTTGCTCAAACTCACGCTTTGTGGAATTCCCACGGAAAAACCACACGTCCCCTCCTTTCTGAGTGGTAACACCCCCCCTTAGAAACCCCCAGGGCCATGCCCACCCCCCGCCCCTGAGCCTATCATGGATAAATCTTGCTTGAAGTTGAGTGTCCCTGTGGAAATGAGGAAAAAAAACGCAATACGAGGCTCTAGGACGCACGATCGAGAGGTGCCTAGGGGTAAGTGTCAACCCCCTTGACAAGCTTTAGCAGAAGTAGCCGGTGGTGCGGCAAAT
>VBBQ01000043.1 GCA_005888755.1 Candidatus Bathyarchaeota archaeon | reverse complement strand
ACTTCGAAAAGAGGCCATAACATCAGCCCTGATCGCGGATGTCTGGACAGTCTGGACGACCAACGAGGGAATAATCAGTTTTCTGGCCCCAAAAGCGAACATCAAGCTCGAAGTCCAAGGACCCTACGAGATATTGTTCGACCCCGAAGCTCCACTAGGCTTCAAGGGAACAGAGGGCTGCAAAATACTAGGATTCGACCCGATCAAGACTCTGTCGGTAGAATGGAAGGCTCCGCCTCAGTTTCCCAATGTGCGAAGACAAAAGACGCGTGTTGACATCTTTTTCGAGAGGGTTGAAGCCCTGACCAAAGTCAGCGTTGCTCATTCCGGCTGGCAAGAAGGCGAAGAGTGGGACGAAGCCTACGAATTCTTCGACCACGCGTGGAACCTCGACCTAGCGAGAATGCAGCAGAGATTCTCTTCCGGACCTATCGATTGGAGGAAACCCTATGTTCCAGCCTGGCTTGGACAACGCGAACCGCGAATCCGCGACCACATCCCCGTCGAACCCCACTAGATTACAGGAAGATTCCAGCCCGAATCTTCGTCAAGCGCTAGCTTTATACAAAACGGCATGACGGTCGCTCACTGACCCGATTATGAGCGACGACATATACATGCCAGGGGCAACAACAGTTGGACTCGTGTGCAAGGAAGGAGCCATCCTTGGCTCCGAGCGCAGATACGCGTATGGAACATTCGTCATGAGCAAGGTAGCCAAGAAAGTCTTCAAGATAACAGACAAGATAGGAGTCGGCTGCGCCGGAATTATCGGAGACATGCAAGTCCTATCACGAGAAGCATTAGCTTACATGAACATCTTCGAATACGAACGAGGAAGAGCTGGAACGGTAAAGAACACAGCCAAACTAATGGCCAACCTGCTCTCAGCAAGACGCTTCATGCCCTATCTCGCCCAGACCATAATCGCAGGCGTAGACAACAGCGTACCAAGCCTATTCGTCATGGACCCCATCGGATCCGTGCTTGAAGACAAGTTCGCCGCAGTCGGAACTGGCGCAGAAGTCGCCATGGGAGTCCTCGAATCAGAATACCGAGAAGGACTATCCGTCGACGAAGCCCGCCCACTCATCCTGCGAGCCATAAGATCCGCCCTCGCTCGAGACATATCAAGTGGAGATGGAGTCGATCTACTCGTAATAACAGAGAGCGGGATAAAGGAAGAATCCCACAAGCTCGTCAAAGAGAAAAACGAGTAACTGGAACCCTGTTTTAATACCCCGAAGCTCAGCGGAGCGGAAGCCCGCAATATGCTATCAAAAAAGGACCTGACCTCAATCCAGAAAGACCTCTCCCAGTACGATCGCGCGCGTGAAAGAGTCCTCGATCTTTCCAGAGCCGCCACGAGAATGGCGTCATCCTCAATTCTCGAGATTCACAGAGGAGACCTGAAGGCAGCAAACTTGACACTGGAACAAGCCGAGAAGACTCTGCAGGAGATCGAAAAACTATCCGCTGACGCCCCAGAGCTACGAAGTTCCAACGGAGTCATAGTCGCATTCCAGGAGTATGTGGAAGCAATCACTCTGCGAAAGGTTTCGCGGAACGAAGGAATTGTATCCATCTCAGAATCTGGCGCCGATCACCGAAGCTACATTCTCGGATTGCTTGACGCTGTTGGAGAATTTCGGAGAATGGCATTGAACTCTCTCCGAAAAGGCGACGTTGGAAAAGCCGAGAAACTTCTAGACGCGATGGAAGGAGTATACGAGGACTTACAAACCCTCGAACACACTTCAATCGTTCCAACGTTCAGAGTCAAAATGGACGCGGCCAGAAGAATCATTGAGACCACGAGGGGCGATGTGGTCACGGAAGTCCGACGATTCTCACTCGAACAGGCCCTAGACCGTCTTGGAAAAAAGATAGAAAAGCAGTAAGTGATCCACGACCACCCTTGAGAAGGGGCATCTGGAAATGAAACCCTCCCATCTACTAGCCCTCTACAAACTATCCGAGATGGGAGCAACCGACAAAGAGGTTGTCTGCAGCACGTCAGACGTAGCGAAGGGAATTGGAAGCTCTCAACAAACCGCCTCCCGGCACCTTATTGAGATGGAAAAACTTGGTCTGATAGAGAGAGCTCGAAACGGACGCGACCAGAAGGTAAGAATAACCGGCGAAGGACTCCGCCAACTATCCGACATGTACGTCAACCTCAGGCGAGTCTTCGAAGCCCCCAAGAAAGACCTGATCATCACTGGAACAGTGTTCACCGGGCTCCGCGAGGGCTCATACTACATGAGCCGCGACGGCTACCGGAAACAGTTCATATCCAAACTAGGATTCGACCCTTTTCCCGGCACCCTCAACCTCAGGGTCGGTAAGGAAGGTCTGGACAATCGAAAGATCCTGGACACATACCCGTTTGTATACATCGAAGGTTTCGCAAATGAGAACCGAACCTATGGCCCGGCAAAATGCTACAGAGCAATGGTCAACGAGGAAGTCAACAGCGCAATCGTCCTTCCCATCCGAGCACACTACGGCGAGGATGTTATCGAGCTAATCGCTCCCGTATCATTGAGAAAACAGTTCAAGCTAAACGATGGAGACAAAGTGCGTGTCAGAATCCCGACAAAACCCTAAGACGCCGACAACACCTTAGCAACCCTGTTCTTCAGCTTCGAGCTACTGTTGAAACCAATCGGCCCAAACCTTCGTATTCGAACAACCTTGATCGGCAGCCCTTGTTTCCGGATAAGTCGGGTAACTGCTGCTCTTATCTCATCCTGGTCATATCCGACAGAGACAATATCAGGCCTAACCTCTTTGAGAATTCCAAGAAGATCAATTTCTTCCCTTCCCATAATCGCTCGATCTACCACTCGAAGAGCGGCAACGAGCTCCCTTCTCTGATCTTCCGGGATAATCGGACCCCTTCCTTTCCTGCGAAACACGGTCTTGTCACGGGCGACAACAACTACAAGCTTGGATCTAGGGCCTCCTTTTCTCTTGGATTCTTCAAGGAATCTAAGATGCCCAAGATGCAGAAGA
>VBBQ01000035.1 GCA_005888755.1 Candidatus Bathyarchaeota archaeon | reverse complement strand
GTTCATCTCCACTACTCTGTCGATGATGGTAAGAGACACAAGGTCCACCAGGACCAGTACCTCGCTAGGCTGGCCTTCCAACCTGGCCGGGTGGAACTCCTTCTCCACCACTTGAAAGGAGTCAGAAGGATCCCCCCGGATGAACTAGTTCGCATCCTGCTCTCGGCGACTAACCGCGAATTGAGTCGAAACAAATATCCTGAATTAGAACTTGAAAGCCTGAGCAGCACTTAGTTGACGACAGGTAGGAATCTGTCTTCGCTGACTGACGAGCTGAGTTGGCCAAATATTGGTAGCTGGTAGCCGCAGTTCATGCATCTGTTCTTGTCATCCAGATTCCATCCGGTGATGTCGAATCCGTATCTTTTGATTGCTATAGACTTGCATTCTGGGCAGTACGTATGTTCCCATCGGTGTCCGGGAACATTCCCAACGTAGACGTATCGCAGACCTTCCTCCCTGGCTACTCTGCAGTGCTCTTCAAGAGTTTTCACCGGAGTACTTGGTAAATGCATGAGCTTGTAGTCAGGGTGGAATCGGAGGAAGTGGATTGGCACGTCAGGTCCTAGGTTGTCATAGAGCCAGCGGGTCAGCTTCCGCGCCTCGTCAAGATTGTCGCCGATCCCCGGCACAATCAGGTCCGTGATCTCGATGTGCGTCTTGCCCCGGTTCTTGATCTCCTGTATCGTTTGGAAAATTGGTTGCGCATCCGGTATTCCGATATGCTTTCTGACAAAGCTCGTCTCCGCGCTTCCTTTGAAGTCAACCGTTATGCAATCTAGAAAATCATCCATCATCGCGACAGTGTCTGGTGTATCGAATCCGTTGGAGACGAAGATGTTGATGAGCCCGTTCTTACGAGCTTCAACCCCGATATCTCGCGCGAACTCCATGAAAATCGTCGGCTGGTTGTAAGTGTACGCAATCCCCTGACAACCGTGGCTTACTGCCAAGCCAACAACGTCAGGAGGCATGAGATCAGTACCCTCCACCTTCCTCCGCTGGCTGATATCGGCGTTCTGACAGTAGCCACAGTTGTGGAGGATTACACCATCACCAACATAGTTGTGGTTGGGGATACATTCGAAGCTGTATACCGGTTCAAAATGAACCGTCGACTTTACGCTTGTTACCTCTACCCATGTTCGCTTGTTTAGCATTAAGGGAGCCCCAAGATGTTGTACGATTAGCGCCTTCACCTCTTCAGGATGATTATACACGTGCCTGCCCGATATTCTGAGAACTTGCCACCTATTCGCGTGAAGTGTTTGATCCCTAACAAGGTCTCTCTCGCGAGTTGCCTCGTGCTTGTAGTGCCACCAGCCATCTACCTCGATGTCCAGTTTTGAATCGGGAAATGCCGCGTCGGCGATATATGTAGCTCGGGAATTCGGAGGACGAAGATCCGGGTGAATTCCATACTCTTGATCGTATTCCAAGCCCATTTCGTCAAGAAGTTCATATAGCCTCTTCTGGCCTTCAGAAGGATGGCAGTGCAGCCAGGTCCTGAGCCTCTCGGTATTTCTGTGCCAGCCGTGATTCGGGTCTCGAAGGAATCTCTCCTTGCTCGAGCCTATTGCGCGCCTAGCAACGTCGGGGTCTCTCATCGGGTTGTCGCTTATCATTCTCTGCCGATGATGCTCCCGGACCTCTGGAGACATGCCCATTCCCTCGGTGTAACATCGTCCCCGATGCCGATTCCAGTTGTCAATTCCTTTCACCGACTCTCCGCATTTTGTGCAGTTGAATACAGCTCGCTGAATCGAGCCCGGCCTCTTACGTTTCCAGTCTTTTGTATTCTGATACCAGACTTTCAGAATCTTTTCCCCCGGCACAACCTTCTCTACAGATTTCCATCCGGAGCCAGTCATAACCGGATGCTCGGCAGTGAGGGAGAGATGTCCAGCACCCCTGGCTCCGTATCTCAGCTCCCAGATCCGGGCAAGACGTGACCCTGTACGTGTGACGACGTTTGGATGAATACTCATCCCATTGTCTATGTCATAAGACCAGAGAGAATCTCCGGGCAGCAATTCCTCTACTGGCTTCTTATCGCCGTTTGATAGTAGGATCTCCGCGCCAGCGGGATGGCAGAGCCAGTTACAACCGGTTGTTGCGATTGAGAATATTTTGGATCCGGGCATGTAGTGGACTACAGGCTTCTTCTCGATAGGATCGATATGTCCGGTGATCACTTTTCCATAGACCAGGAGTTGGAGTTTTCCGCCGATATTCTGGCGGACCCCGCAAAGGCCTACCTTTCCTTCGGGAATGTTGCAGTATCGGGCGCATGCTGTGCATCGGACCCTTGAATCGGCCAGTGGCTGGTAGAGGAGTGCTTCTTTGATCGTTGATTTTCACCAGAACCGGCGGGAAACGGATTTGAACCCGCCGTGGCTAGGTATAGGACGATCCTGGCCGACTTGAAATTGTTTTCCTTACCTGGCAGGCGATAAGATTGCAGGAGACACTCTACCGGCCACCACGAAGCGAACAGAGCCACGAGGTATCATGTGAGATCTGCAAAGGAAACCGGCTAGTTTGCGTCCAGAACGCCTCCCGCTGCCCTGTTTTCCTCAGGGCGAAGAGTCTAGTCGATATCGAGAAGGTGGTTGGGAAGACCGAGTTTTTCGGAGCCTCTCCCCCGGGCGTCTTTCTGGGCAGCTACGGCTATCCCAACCTCCTGGCAGGTCCCCTCGTCCCAGTGTTGCAGGAGCCGGACCCCTCCTTGCTTGATGCTCCGGATCGGTGGCTTGACAAATCGATAGACGAACTGCTACGATACAGGTTCGGTCTGGTTCGAGGAAAATCTACGGTAAGGGTCCAAGACGCTCGAAACCCGGACAAGACATTGTCGTTAGTCCAGGAGATCGTGATGTCAGAGACTCCAACCGACACTGAACTCGTCCTAAAGAAGAAACCGTACGTAAGAATCAACTTGCTAACAAGAAGCTCGCCCCACGGGCCTTCAGGAGTTGTAGAACGGCTCAGCCTGGCAAGTAACCCGGACGTCCCGCGACAAATCGACAAAGTCGTATCCGACACCGACCTTCCTGCCAACGAGGGTGCTCAATTCCTTTACCAGAATGGGATATCTCAGCAGCACATTGTCAGAATGTTCTCTATCGGTCTCCTTGGATCCAGCAGGACACGTAGGCTAGTCCCGACGGAATGGAGCATTACGGCAATTGACGATATTCTGGCGAAGGACCTTCGAAGAAAGGTCTCAGAGTATCCTCGACTCGACGAGTTCCGCTTGTTCAGCGCCCGCTCTGTGGGCAACAACGTGCACGTTCTCCTCTTCCCGACCAGCTGGATGTTCGAAGCTTTGGAAGGCTGGTTGACTGGGCCGAGGCCGGAGGTGTTTGGTGATTACGAACTCAACAGGGGAAGGAAAGACTATCCCACCAACATCGCAGGTGCCTACCACGCCTCAAGGCTTCCTGTCCTGGAGTATCTTAACAAGAATCGGCGACAAGCCGGAGCAATCGTCTTCCTCGAAGTAACAAAGGAATGGGTTCCCCTCGGAGTATGGAGATTCAGGGAACTTGCAAGGAGAGCGCTTACAGGAGACCCGTCGAGGTTCACGAGTCTTGAGGGTGCTCTTTCGGAGGCGCGGATGAGACTACTAATCCCCTACAGAAACTGGGCAGAGGCGAGCCGATTGCTAAGCTACCATAGGACCCAGAAACATCTGTCTAATTGGCTGTAGAAGCTCATGTTCCATCAGATGGGCTGATACCATAGCGCTCACCGATTGACCTAGCGCCACCAGAACGACTCTGGCCAAACTTTCCTCCCAGCGTCGATGGGATAATGTCCGCTCTCCCTATATTGCCTGACTGATTCCGGAAAAATACCCCTAAGGTTTTTCTCGAGGTTCGCGAGCGAGTCAGTGGCCTTTGTAGACAAAGACAGTTTCATTGCTCCTAGCAACTCTAATGTGTAGCCAATATCGTCCATTAGATCCTGGATCCAACTATCGAACTCCGTCTGATCCCATGATTCGGCGAGGTTATGCTCTTTCAGTAATTGGTTGGCCCTGCTTATCCAGTGTTGCATCTTTTCAATGACGTTCATCATTTCATCCTCAAGTCGAACGAGCAATATCGAAGTCTTGGCATGTGGAACTGTATAACGAACGACCGCTTCCGACAACTGCTCTTGAAGTTTCTGGGCACTTGCGCCCAGTACGTCAGACTCTTCCTTCGACAACGTCTTGGACCAAATGTGAAACCTTAGGTATCCAAGCTCGGACCAAAGGTGAAAACACTCTTCTGAAGTTAGCGTTCTTTTTCGGGGCTGTAAGCGAGAAATCCAGTAATTGCAGTCCTCAAGCATGCTTTGTGAGGAAGACCTAGCTGCTTCGCGCCATTCAGGCTAACTTCTTCATGATTCATCTGGTTCTCCTGCTTTCAGTTTGATTGGTGGCTCATGAGACACCCAGGGAGCGACAAATAATTCTGTAATTCATGAGTAATTCAGGAGACAGCAAGGCTCACTCAGTGGACAGAACTCCACCTAAGCTACTATAAGCAACAATCCGTTCTGAATCGTTACGTGGACTCCCAGGCTTGATGAAAGGATACACCCGGACTGGCGACAGGGGAGAGACGGGTCTCTATGGCGGGACCCGGGTTGGAAAGGAGAATCCGAGGGTGGAAGCGTACGGAGCGGTTGACGAGCTGAACTCGCAGATAGGATTGGCACGGGCGATTGCAAAGGACGCAAAGACAAAGAAGGTTCTGAAGACTGTTCAGGAGGATCTCTTCACGCTTGGGGGAGACCTTGCTTCTGAGCTTGTCAGCGCGAATGTTCCACGCATTAGCAAATCCCATGTTGACAATTTGGAGAAGACGATTGACGCGATTCATGTCAAGCTGAAGCCGTTGCGAAGATTCATTCTTCCAACAGGAAGCGTTGCCGGCGCCCAGCTTCACGTCGCAAGAGCTGTTTGTCGGCGAGCTGAGAGACGGGTCACGGCACTGGCCAAGATAGAGGCGATTAATCCGGAGGCCATTCCTTACGTGAACCGGTTGTCAAGCCTCCTATTCGATCTTGCCCGGTGGGCAAACCAGCGAGACAAGGTCAGGGAAGAGGAATGGACTCATGAATGAGGATTGCATCTTCTGCAAGATCGTCTCGAAAAAAGCAGGAGCCGTAATCGTCTTTGAAGACGAACATTCGCTGGGTTTCCTAGATATTCACCCGTTGAATCCCGGACACACTCTAGTAATTCCGAAAAAGCACTATCCGAGCATGGTTGAGATGCCACCCGGTGAGGTGGGAAGAGTGTTCGTCTCTGTAGCCAAGGTTATGCGAGGGGTGATGAAAGCCTCCAAGGCTGACGGGATCAATATCGGCCAGTCAAACGGTCGAGCCGCGTCCCAGGAAGTATTCCATATGCATGTACACGTTATTCCACGCTACATTCACGAATTGCCTGGCGGTTTCCCGGAACGAAAGAACGCGAGCGACGCAGATCTAGAACAGATTGGTAGAAAGATCAAAGCTGCAATCGAGGGATAGAGTCACATATTGATACCGGGAAGACGCCAAAGGAACCAAACATCACCTAGGCTTGAGTGACTTGGGCAAGATTTCAGATCCTGAAATGGAACTCCTGGCGGCGAATTGGAAAGCGCATCTTCATCCATTTCCGAGCCTTTCGAAACTTGTGCCCGGCGAAATTGAAGACGAGGAACTCGAGGAAATCAGCGACTTTCATGCCAATCTCGTCGAGTGGGACGGATACAATGCTGGCCTTGTATCTAGAGTAATGAAAGGGCAGAGCCTTAAACTATCAGGTTTCAGTCTGAACCCCGAACCATCCCTCGGTGCCAAGATAGATCAATTGCTCTCACGTTATCCGAAGCATTCAGCGCTATTCCTTGCCTACAAGAAGGAATACAATGAGATGCTGGAGATGGTTGAATTGGCATCCAAGATCAACGAAAGAAGATAGCTAGAAACGGCCTATACCCACCACCCCGATTGGCCCATGGCCCAACTAGACTAGACATGACTGGAAACGATCGAGCCTCTATCCATAGGGTGCCTTAACGTCCGGCTGTCGAACCGGAGCCTTGACTGATCTCAGGACCTGGTCGGAAACCTTGAACCTGACGAGGGGCTGACTTGTATTGACAAGATACACAGGGTCGCCATCGCCTTGATACTTGTCTATTCTCGACACGTTAGACAGTTCGAGCCTCGCCTTCAGAACCGTTCCATCAGTAAGATGATACTCGTTCCACTTCTCATCCCCAACTCGGTCAAAATCAAGGCTTGCAACGACCTTGTAGGATGAAGGGTCCGCCAGGTTAAGCTGGGTCGTCGTGGGCTGACCTCTAAGGTTCGGGGCACCATGAGTTGCAATAATGTTCTGCGCGTTCATATTGTAGGAAGGTTGTCCCTGCTCATTCAGTCCCCTGACAACCTTGACCACTACAAGTTTCACGAAGAGCTTGGTCTGATCTTCCAGTTTGTACTTAGTCCACGGTTCGGAAATTACTGTGAACTCCATTGGGGTCATACTCGTAAGATCGATTGCTGACTGAGACGGCTTCTGACTAGAACCTGATTCGGTTGACATTATCGATCTATAGAGTGAGCAGCTTTCCTATCAACATTTACTGGAAACTATCCTCCATGAGAAAATGACCTCGAGGGAGGAAATATGACTCAAGAATGAAACGAGAAAAATTGACCCTGGCTTGGGGCCAGAGTCTTGGGTTTGCTTACTCTTCTGCTTCGGTTGGGGTTATCGTCAGCTGTGTGAGCTTTTCTCCGCGAAGCACCGATATGTTGACGTGTCTTCCGATGGCTTTGTCGTCGAGTAGTCCGCGAAGCTCCATGAGGCTCTCAACCGGTTTCCCGTCGAGCTTCACAATAACATCGCCTATTGCTAGGCCTGCTTTCTTCGCAGAGCTGTCCTGGTCTACGCCGTAGACGATCAGTCCAGCGTCTTGGCCGATACTGGCTTGCTCGGATAGGTTGTCTGGTAGGTTGATACTGTCTGCGGTGATGCCCATGTATGCGCGCTTGATCTTTCCATCGTGCATTAGCTTGTCGATGACGCTCTTGACGGTGTTGACTGGTACTGAGATTCCGCGGTTGTTGGCGTATGCAGCGTTGATTCCGATAAGTCTACCCCTAGCGTCGACCAATGGTCCGCCGGAGTATCCTGGGTTGAGACGTGCGTCTGAGACTACGACCTTGTCCATTGATGCTCCCCACCATCCACGTACATTGTATGCTGGGTTGGTTACGATTCCTGATGTGGCGCTTGGTTGTCTGCCGAAGGGGTTGCTTACTGCGAGGACGAACTGTCCGACTTTTAGATTGTCGGAGTTTCCTTGATCAACTGGTGTGAGGTTGTTCGAGTCGATCTTCAACAGTGCAATGTCCGAGTATGGGTCTCGTCCCACTACTTTGGCTGTGTGTTTCGTTCCGTCGCTGAAGCCTACTTCGACTTCGCGCATATCACCGATGACGTGGTTGCTTGTGACGATGTGTCCGTCTTTGCTCCAGACGGTTCCTGTTCCGCCTCTCCATCTTCCGGCTCCTACCCGGACGACGGATTGAGAGACTTTCTCTGTAACATCGACTATTGCGTCGGAGATTGATTCAAGTATCGCTGACGAATTTGTTTGTTTACTCATTTTTTCACCTTACCCACTAAGAGTGGGTGGAGCTATTTGTTGACCGAGGAGTGCTAACCCGGGTCACAAGGCTAGGCGAAAGACATGTCCGGAAAGAACGCAACCGGCGTTAACATGTTCCGGCCACGTCTGGGTCCGCCGTAGAGTCGTGAAATGTGACCCATAAGCTGGTGCGACGCTTTCACTGCTTGACTAGTGTCTCTTTCCCCTCCTACCTTGGCGTCGATGCTGAGGTAGTTCTCGGTGAACTTCGCATCTATCTGGATGCTGTCCTCCTCAGTGATCCATTTCAGAACGAGGCCCTCCTCGTTCTGTGAGTATCCTAGCCAGCGTAGACTTCCGAACCAGCGCCCCTTGAGTCCTGCGATTATCCTCTGAACATCAATATCATGCGGGAGTAGGGATTGGACAATTGGGATCCGTGGTTGAGTCGAGCTTAGAGGACGAGGGGCCTGTTGGTTGCCTCTCACTGTCAACCTATACCCTTCGGACACCTTCTCTACAAGACCTTCATCCTCCAATCTGTCGAGAACCCTAGACAACATCTCCTGATGAACGCCGAGAAGGCGCTTCAATCCGTCGAATGCAAAGACAGTCAAGCCTTCTTCTTGGATTGCTTGGAGGATGTTACTATCCCTCGGCGTGAGCTCGATCTCACCAGATTCGACGAGCTCTGGGAATCCGAGAGGGTTCTCTTTCGTAGTGACCATCTATGGTTCTAGCCTTGTGACCTGATTATAAACCTGGTAGTAGACGGCTACCAAGTAGGTTGCCCCAAGCGTATCAAGTAAGCCTGGCTTGACCAGGAAAAAGCGGGGCGCATAAATATCGCAAATCCATCGTTCAGACAACATGTCTCCGAGGAGCATGAAACCACCGAAGGACGACGCTGAGTATTTCGAACGACTGACCAAGTCTGTTTTCACAGCAGGACTCAACTGGACCGTGGTCGAGAACAAGTGGCTTGATTTCCAGAAGGCATTCGCACAATTCTCCCTTCCCAAAGTCGCCAAGTTCACCGAGAAAGACATCAAGAGGTTGATGGGCAACGCAGGAATCGTCCGTAATGAGAAGAAGATACGGGCAACGATCCATAACGCAGGCGAGTTCCTGAAACTGGAGAAAGAGTTCGGTTCAGTCAAGAAGTACATCGACTCCTATGGTAAAGACGAGGAGCGTTTGCAGACAAATGTCCAAGATAGATTTCAGCACGTAGGTCCATCGACAGCCAGAACCTTCCTCTGGTCTTCCGGATGCCAGCTCACTCCGAATAAGGAAGAGAAGAAATGGATGGCCGGCCACAAGTAGGGTATCTACAGACCTGGAAGAACAATCCCTGCGAGCTCGACCGTTATTTCGGTCCTCTACAGTATTGACTAGTACCCTTCATACTTCAGGGTAAGGCAGCTCCCCAGAGAATTTTCCAAGAGGCCTAGGAGAATGGACAACAAGAGCGGCTCCTTCACGAGTCGTGACCTAGCACTCGTCGCGGGAATGTCCGCCTTGTATCTTGGCTATAGTTACGTGTCTGGTGTAACGCTCGGACATACAATCAGAGAAGTGGACCTGTTCTTTCTGATATCGGCAATCTTCACGATCCTGGTCTCGCTGACACGCAAACCCTGGTCCGCAACCATTCTAGGAACAGTCACCGGTCTTATCCTCATAACAACACCAGGGGCGCCACTGGCAGTTACCCTCGCCCTAATTCCCAATGGGCTTGTATTCGACCTCACTTTGCGCGCGGGAGATCACATCTTCGACAGCTTATCGAGGAAGCGATTCGTCGTTGCCGGAGCCCTGGGCAATCTTGCGATGGCTGTCTTCGGTCTAGCCATGCTTCAGTTGTTTGGATTCTTCCATGGCTTCGGAGTTCCAACACTTTTAGTCATATGGGTCACGGCTCTTGTCGGGGATACTCTCGTGGGCGCCTTGGGAGCGCTGTTCGGGACTGCTGTTGTGAGGCGTCTAGGGGAACGTGTAAGGTCCCCTCTGATTCGTTAGGCCGACAACAAACACTTACGTACGCGATCTAAAGGGAATTGGCTACTGCGCAAGTACCAGGCTTTCGAATAGTAATTCCTTCGAAAGATTAGCTAGGTTCACGACGGACTTTCCGTCGCTCTTGCCGATTTGTTGTTTTGCAGGCGGTTCTTTCATGTAGCTGGGGATTCTTTCACTGATTCGTTCCTCGTAAATCGGCACCGTCTCGTTCTGGTAGAAGATGCCTATCGGGATCTTGTCTCCCCATTCTCTCGATTTCTCTATGACCTGCACAAGGTTCTTGTCAATCTCGTCTTGGCTCATATCTGCAGTGATCGTACCATTGTACCCGGTGCTTTCTAGATCGTAGGTTCGGGGCATCGGTCTCTTCGCTGTTGGATCGATTCGGTCCTCGCCGCCGTACCACTCTTTCGTGTTGATGTCGTTGTATGTTGGACATGGTTGAAGCGCATCTATCAGGGCGAAGCCTTTGTGGGCGACGGCCTTCTTGATCATCTCTTTGAGATGTCTCGTATTGTACGCGTAGCTACGGGCGATGAAGGTGAACCCTGATGCGAGCGCGAGCATTATCGGGTTGATATTACTGTTAATGTTCGGCTCAGGAAGAGATTTCGTCTGCATTCCCAGATGCAATGTCGGAGAGGCCTGTCCCTTGGTCAAGCCGTAGACGCCGTTGTCGTGTATGATGTAGGCCATGTCTATGTTCCGCCTTCCAGCGTGTACGAAGTGTCCCACTCCGATTCCGAGCCCGTCACCGTCGCCTCCAACCGCTATCACTTCGAGATCCGGATTGGCGAGTTTAGCGCCCTGGGCGTAACCTAGTACCCTTCCGTGTAGCGTGTGGATTCCGAAGGCATTAGTGAAATGGACAAGTTTGCTGGAACATCCGATTCCGGAGAATAGTGCAACCTTGTTGATATCAACCGGCATCTCTGTCAGGGCCATTTTCAATGAAGCCTCGATACCAAAATCTCCGCAGTTTCCCGAGGTTGTGACGCTTGTTACGAAAGTGTGGGCCGGGTCGTTGATGGTAAGGTCGTAGACATTCCCGTCAAAAGGAAAAGTCTCAATTTGAGAAACGGGAAGATATAGTCTGCTGTTTCTAATTACGGAGGAGCGCTTGTCTCTGCTAGTATCTTTGCGAGCTGGAACACCAACAATTTCAGCTAACTTGTTGTAGTCCCTCGAGTAGCTGACATACAGTCTATAGGCACTCTTGTGATTTTGGTGTGCATGCTCAACAGAGGTTATTGGAACGATGCCCTGACGTAGAAGTAGAAGCTTCATTTGTTCAGCAAGCACGACAGAGGTTGTGCTGTATCTAGCCTTCGCATCTCTAAAGTCTCCATCACCTCGCCACAAACCCTTGATGAGCTCTTTTTGTTTTGAGGGCGGTAGTAACATGAGTTCGTGCGGGATGTGCTTGTTCCAAGCTCTGTTTCCGAATAACGCCTCAAATGCTTTCGCAAGGTATGAAGAATTGAAGACTACGTCGATACCGTTCTTTCTAGCCTCCGCGAGCTTGCCCCTTAGTCTGAATATTCTCTCCATCAACGCTTTTGTATCGTGGATCAGGTATGCTTCCGCTTGGCTGAAACTGAAAATCAGCGACCTCCCGTGTGCAGACCCCTCTGCGATGTAATAGCCAGCTAATCGCAGGAGATCCGCATCAATGTTCACTACCGAGGGCGGTAGCCCATGTCGGGTGTCCTTTGCTTTCTCTTCGTAATTGAATGGAAATGTTCCGGCGTCTTCGACCTTCTGCATCACTGGGAAGACGAAGTAGTCTCCTACTCTGAGATCTGAAGCCTGCACTCTTTCCTCCACAAAGTCACTATTATGATAGTGTCTGCCTGATGTTCTCCTAACAACAACAAAGGGATGTTCTGGCGTCGCTTTGATTTCTCCAAAACACTTGGCTCGAACACGATACATTGGACCACTGTAGTGATGCTGAATTCTTGCAACAACTTCTCTATACTCTCCTGCAGCGGTGAGGACCCGCTCACCTGGTCGGACATCTTGGATTGCTTTGACCGCTGGGTTCGAAAGTACAAGTGTATCTCCTGTTAAGCATCCTGGACACCAGTCGTTGTGGACGTCTGTCTTGAGGTCGGTGAGCTTAAGCGCCATCTAATTTGTGACCTCTGAGAACCTCTTATATCTCTCACTCCGAGACCGCCTAAATTTCTCCACCTGCAGGCGCTTCTTCAAGGTCAGAATGTAGGGTTCAACTTCTTGTATGACTCTTTCGATATCCTTGATCCGATACACTGTAAGTGCCAACACACCCGTCCTCTGGTTTTGGCATAGGTAGGGATGGGAGATCCCTGACTTGATCAGGAAATCGCGCAGAAACTCCATGACCTCCCTTTCGTCCTGATAGACAGCTAACTCGTCGTCTCTACGCTGACCCACCCTGTCCCTTTTTTTCATCCTAGTTATGACAGAGGATAAGCTACCTTCAGTATCAAGCCAAACTCCAGACATTTTCCAGTCGAGAACTTGAGTTGTTAGTTTTGACAATAGCGATATTGTCAAGTCCTATGCGCCTGCCCTCAATACCACTCTCCTATTTTGTGCAGGGTTTGACAAGACCTGTTTAACTGATTGGTAGATCTCGTCCTGTGACATCGGTCTGCCATTGAATTTCACGATCTTATTCTTGACATCTATCATTGTCTTTTCCGCTATCACGGCTGCCATCTGGCCTGAATAGTTCTGTTCGATATCTACCAATAGTTTGGCTCCCGCCAGTTTTTGCTTGACAGTCTCCGTTGGGAAGGGGCTTACGAGTCTTATCTGGAGAAACTCTACTCCGATCCCGTCTCTTTCCAGCAGCTTCATGGCGTCTAGTATGGGTCCCTTGGTGGATCCCCAGCTTACGATTGTGACGTCGGCTTGTTTCTTGGAGGAGCGGAAGAAGTTCATCTTCTCCTCTTCTGGAATCTCCTTCGCGGCCGTGTCCAGCTTTGTCATCCTCTTCGTCATCATTTTCACCCTGTTGTCCGGGTCTTCCTCGATGTGTCCCACCTCGTCATGCTCATCTCCGGTGTTCCAGAATCGATAGCCTGGCATTCCGAGAACCGCTCTCGGCGAGACCCCGTCCTCAGTGAAAGCAAATCTTCTGTACGGTTCCGCATCACCATTTCCCTGATGGTCTCCCTGGATCAGTTTTCCCCGCTGAATTGGGACTAGATCCCCTTTTGGTGGCGAAATGGTCATGCTGTTGTTCGCTAATCCCTTGTCGATCAGGTGGATGCTCGGCATCTGGAATCGTTCTGCATAGTTGAAAATCCTGATCGCGTCATAGAAGCTTTCTTCCATGTCCCCCGAGCATAGAACGATCCTCGGAAACTCTCCGTGCGCGGCGCTGAGTACGAACTTCAGATCTCCCTGCTCGTGTCTCGTTGGTTGTCCCGTCGCCGGGCCACCTCTCTGGTAATGGGTTATGACGAGCGGAACCTCGTTCATTCCCGCCCATCCCAATCCCTCGACCATCAAGGAAAAGCCCGGACCCGACGTGGACGTTGCAGCTCTCGCCCCTGTCAACGCAGCTCCCGTCGCCATGGTTATGGCCGCGATCTCATCCTCCGTCTGTGTCACTAGAATCGAGCCTCTTTGGCTCGGATTGTTTCCCCCCGAGATATCGAAGTTTCCGTGCGACTCTAAGAACTCGCTCTCGTCAGCAGCAGGAGTTATCGGATAATACGTCTGGACCCTGCAACCGCCCACCAGCTTCCCAAGTGCAACTGCTTCAACACCCATCAGCAATAGCCTCGGCTGGTTCTGAATAGGTTGTAGCTGGAATGGAAACGGCTGTTTCAACTGGGACTTCGCGGCGTCGTAGGCGAGCTTTGCACCTATCTCGTTCATGTCAACAACTTTCTTCTTGCTGGCGAAGGCTCTCTCGATGGACTGGTTGAGATAGTTCTCGTCAAAACCAAGGATTCCGAAAGAGGCTGAGACAGATAGGACGTTGACGATTCTTGAAAGCTTGCTCAGCTGGTGCTCTCCAATCTGGGCCGCCGTCTTCGCAATGATGTCATTGTAGGGTATCGAGAACAGGTTGACGCCTCTTTTCTTCACCTCTTCTAGGATTCCACTCACGGTTCCGGGCAGACCCTGCTTTGCCAGTCTCGCCTTGATCCTCAGTACGACAGGAGTCTCGATCGAATCGATCTTGTCGATCTCGACATTAGCAAATGTCGGATCGTACAGTATCCCACCGCCAGGAGCTACTTCCTCTGCGTGGCGAATGAGGGTCTCCGCGTCGAACGTCGCCAGGACGTCCACGTTGTTTACGTGGGACCTGATCTTGTCGCCGTTTACTCTGACTTCGAAGTAGCTGTGAGGCCCTTTGATGCTAGAATAGTATTCTCGGAGCCCGAAGGTCCAGAGCCCGCCCAGCACGCAAGCTCCAGCGAAAATGTTCGCAGATGAATCGACCCCACTGCCCTGCGGACCTCCCGTCATCCAAGACAGATCATTGACCTTGATGCTTGCGCGACTCATCATTTTAACCTCCCGTGGCTTTGTCGTGTCCAACGGCGCATTCACAGTTTTCGGTTTCCGCGCAGTAGGGACATGCGCACTGACAACTGTCTATTTCATAGTTGCAGTTTGGGCAAGCGTACATGTCGATTTCAGCGGTCAGAACAATCTCCCCGCTCACAATCGTTAGGAACGCTTGGTTCGACATAAGGCTTCACCCATACGACTCTAGCCCCGACGCGGAATTGAAGCCTGAACTTCACAACACAGAAAGGTCTTCCATGTCTCGAGCCATTCGACTCCTCAGCTGAGATTCAAACGACGTCCTGAACGACATTGCGATTCACATATTGCAGATGAATCTGCTCAAGGCTCCCCTGGATAAATGATCTGGGTACCTTTGATATGAACCCATTTTGTCAGTGTGTGTTTGGATCGAGTTTTGATTGTCATGATATGTCCTACCTGAACTCCCCGGACCAATAGCGCGTCAGCTATCAACCACCGATGGCATCGCCAAGGCAGAACCTCGGCACACATAATGGCAACCTGACCTTCTTGAGCTAGCCCAACCAGTTGGTCGATGCCCTCCACGAATTCTTGAGTCTGCATGTAGTCCGCGAATCCTCTGAAGGAAGAGTTCCTCCAACCCATTATTCGGGGAATCCGCCCTCGAATGACGCAAGCCACCGAGCTGCTTCACCAAAAGGTAGTCTATTGCGGACTTCTTCAAGCTCTCGGACAGCGATTCTTGGTTGAATTGCGGGTTGTGTCCTGACCGCGGGATTGTCCGGATATCGACAATTCGCGTGATGCTATGAGCTCTCAGGATGTCAAGGAAATCATCTATTGCCCACGTTGAGTGTCCGATGGTTAGAATCAGCACCGAGGATTTGTCTGAACGATTTGGACTACTGTTTATGGAACTTTGGAATATCCTTCACATAGAAACAGTCATCTACTCTCAACAACAAAGAGACCAACTCAAAAGCCCGGTGAACATTGGCCCTGTTTACGGAGCCAAGCTCGATGATGTTCTCATCATACATGTCGACGCATCCTTGTTCTCCAACACCCATTGCCTGCTTACCACTGGCGTGATGATTGCGGAGTTGAATCATCATGTCAATAGGATCCAGACCGTAGTTGCGTGATAGACACTCGTGGACTTTTTCCAAAGCATCAGCGAATGAACCAACCACGAATTGATCCCTTCCCTCAAACGTCAGTGCGTATCTTCTAAGTTGTGAGGCCAGCTCGACGAGAATCGCGCCTCCCCCAGGTACCACTCTCGGGTTCGAACGCGAATGCTTCAAGATGAGAAGCGCTCTCTTCACAGTCGTTTCCAGCTCTTGGACAAGCTCGACACTACTGCCGCGAAGTAGCAAGGAGGCGCCTCTATCGCATTGAAGAATTGAGATCTCTTCTGGTTTGATCTTGTCAATTTCGAGTCTTCGTGCGGTACCTAGGTCCTCTTTGCGCACCTGGTCTGCATTGCCGACAATTCGGGCTCCAGTAGCTCTTGCTGCGGCCTCGAACTCATCGGCAGCCACAAAATGTATCGCGAAGATTCCTCGCCTGCTTAGCTGGTCGCAGATTCTATCCGCGATTTTCGCTCGACAGATGAGGACGTTTGCTCCAGACGCCTTCACCATATCTACCAAGAGGGCCCGCAGCCGAGCCTCTTCCGACTTGAAAGCCTCAATCTGTTCTTGGCTCGTAATGTTGAGTTTGGCCGAGAAGGGACCTTCGTCTACCGATTTTAGTTCCAGCCGCTTCACCTCAAGTTTGGCTAGGAACGCGATTTTTGGCTGGTCGACCCAATCTGACATACTCGGGTGCGCCCGGCCTTTCTTGATTATGACTCCGGGCACCAGTTCGGAATCATCTTTCTGGCCGCCGAGCTTCCTCACGATCTGGACCCTGTTGACGTCAATCGATCCATTTTCAACTACACGATTGATTGCCTCCGATAGATGTCTCCTCAACCTTGGACTGAGAAGTTCCCTCCCGCAATCGATCACCTTCAAGAGATGCTCGTCAAAGTCGCTTGCAGGATTCCTCGCGATTTCGTTGATGATCGCGGCTGATTTTTCAGTTGCCTTCAGATAGCCATCGAGAATCGTATTCGGATGGAAACCAATCTCGATCAGTTTGTCGGCCTCGGCTAGCAGTGCTGAGACAAGAACAAGGAGGGTGGAAATTCCGTCCCCAATGTGCTGGCGCTGTATCTTCGCTGCTTCCGCGAGAGTTAGTATCGCCGGGTACTCTATTCCTAGTTCGTCGACAATATCGACGGGATCTTTGGTGACCTTCATCACCATTTCAGGACCCCTGTGATAGGTTACGAGTTTGTACGCGCCTTTTGGTCCTAGGCTGTTTCCGATCTTGGAGGCGGCTAGTGATGCAAGAGTTAAGTTCTGTCGCCAGACTTCTTTGCCACTTATTCTTCCCCGGTTTTTCTGGAGGATCTGAGGGGTTACTGGCAGGACCTGTTGAGTTATTGCCATATTTGTCTAACCGAACATATGTCGGCTTCTCATGACAGCTTCATGGATCTTTATCGCTCGGTCTGTCCATCCAAGACCTGAATAGAGCTCGCTCTTCATCTTAAGAGGAACAATTGGCATCTTCACACCTAGCACGTATACATAGTCCGGGTCAAAGTCGAGAGGGTCTCCCCAGTCCCACTCGCCCACCTTGATCCGTAAATTCCCATGCACGTTGAGCTGTGAACCTTCAACATCGAATCTAGAGGAGTAGCTCTTGATCCGTACTTTATGGGGCTTCAGGTCTACTATGGCGTCTCTAGCTAACTCACTCTCGACATCATGAGGAGGCTCAACTTGATACTTGACTAGCTTTCGCGCAACCTCCTCGCATCCATCCTTGGTACTAAGTATTGTGATGTGATTAGGTTGAACATTGACGCCTGATATTACTTCTGCAACATCCCCTCCAACGGCCCATTTGTTTTCGCAGTCCATGAGCGCCTTTCCAATGATTATTGTTGCATCAAGCAGCGGCTTGCTGAGAACTACAAGTTCTTCTGGTTTAGGGATTCTACTCTGGATCTGGAGTAGATCAATAGGCTTTGGTTTTTCTGAGAGTCTTAGGGCTGGCATTCGCCCTCTCCTTGAAAGCCTGTGAGTGGAGCTGCTAAGGTACCAGACCGGGGGTCATGAGCCCGAGATACTGTTTGATCCCTTCAGCGGCACGATAGGACTGCGGCCCGGCGACATGTGTTCCAGAGGGGACAGTGTCACCTGAAGTGTTCGTAATCTCGCCAGCGCCGAATATGTTGAAAGGTGTTTTCACTGTGGGTGACCAACATTGGTTCCATTTGTCCCACACTGATGAGGCCGGGGCCGTGCCAATGCGGCATCCTCCCCTCAAGTGGTGGCCCCACCAGTCATTGTGTGCTGCTCCAGGAGATACCGTGCTACTTACGGTGACGTTTGAAGCACCCATCTTCGTGAAGATGTCCTTGACCTTGTTTGCAAGGTAGGTTGCTCCAATGTACATGTTCTGAGTCCAGTCGTAGGTCAATCTCGCTAGCGGGTCGCCGTAGATATCTGCGTAGTGCGGATCTAGGTCAACGTAGTTATCCTTAGTCGGAAGGTCAGGAGCGAAGGGGGTCGCGCTTACGATTGTCTTGGTCTGCAAGTACTTGTCTTTCTGGCTTGGTTTGAATTGGGGTCCCATACTCGCTGAGGAGACTCCTCCCGCGAATGTAATATTGCCAGGTCCTCCTCCCGGGTACCCGCCCACGCCGATCTGGCTCCCTCCTATGAAGCCCAAACCGGTGTGGTCGAAATTATCGTCCATCAGATCGTAAATGTCCACACTGCCACCGCCTGCATTCCCTGCGGGATAGGCGTTCCCGCCAATGTTGGAGAGAGTTCCGGACACGTTTGTACCCTTGAATGGCGAGTAGCCGTTGGTCAGACCTCTTCCCACGGTACCCGAGACCAAGGTCGGATCCGAATTCCAAACATAGGGTGCGCCGACACCTGAGAGTAGCATTATTCTGATCATGTTGTAACCCCACATACCGTTGAAGAAGACCGTTCCCGGTTGGATGTGCACGTTTCCTTGCGGATCGTAGTACCGGGCAGCGGTCACCAAACCACTAGTAGGATCGGTGTCCAGTCGGAAAATGAAACTATTCACGACTAGAGTGAAGTTCCCACTTTTCATAGCCGCAGGGATGGTTCTGTATGCCGCATTTGCTTTAGCGCCAGTCTCGCATGCATAGTCGCAGGGACCACCGCAGTAACCGTCATAGACACATGGGTTAACGGGTACGCCGTACGAGTTGACGTAGGGCTGTGAGGCCAGAGCGTTTACATGGGGAAAGGGATGATAATTGAACGGAGCAGACGAAACAGTCGATTGGAATAACTGTGCAGCCGACGTGAGGGGATGAGGAGGAAGCTTGTAGTTCTGGCTCATCCAGGGATAGCCGCTCGCGTCAGACCCCGGATTGTCAATACTCCCGTTGTAGTTTCCGCAGAGTCCGTGTGCATTCTCCCACTGTACGTAGTATGGCTCGTATTGGTAGTACTGAAGAGGCCAGTCCTCAAGGTCATTGTGCGGGTTGATCGTGTCAATGGTGCCCGGATACCTAGTGTTGGTTTGTAATAACATCTGGTATCCCCATGGGCCCTGACGTCCCATTGTTCCGCCGTAGTGCTGAGCTGCGCCGCCTACTCCATGCCCAAGCGCGTGATACTGAATGGGCATCGTATATCGTCGGACGGGCAGTGCGAACTGGTAAGGGGTATTCCTGATCGTCGTCGATTGAAGAGGAAGCGGGCTGTCGTATTTCCGTCCTAGCCCGACTCCCCACTCATCATATTTTGTGGTTGAGAAGTCGTTTACGTAATCCCAGTAGGGACCTTTGGTTATGGCGACTACCTTGTAGTTCTTGTTATTGTTTAGACTTGCAATTGAAAGCTCGGCGGCTATTACGCCACTCATGTAGCCGACCCCCAGGATAACTACGTCTGCCGCTGGCTCTGTAATCGTTGTTGGCATTTTTACGCGCCCCCGGACCCGGACGCCTGCTGCTGATATTGCGCAAGGCTTGCTGGCTTGAGCCTTGTGGGGATAGTAGCAACCATGAGGGTTTTCTGGTCCTGACCCTCGCCGTAGAAGTTGCCGAAGTTGACCCCATTGAATCCTGTGTACGTCCATCCGACCATGTTCTGGTTTCCTCCATAGATCGGGTCCATCAGGAATCCTGCCCACGTCATGAAGACGAGCTCATAGGCGAAATCAGACGGAAGGATGTTGCTGAAGCTGGTCGGTGTGTTAGCCCAAAGATCTTTCAGGAGCTGCAATTGGTTCGTTGAAGAGAGTGTCTCGAAGTTTCCTCCGTAGGCGCTGTTAGCATAGGCTTGCAGGGCTACTAAGCCGACTCTCCAGAATTCTCTGAAGTTAAGCGGATACTGGTAGTTGATACCAGAACCTACTCTCGGACTGGCTGTGATGCCAGCACCGACTCCCGGAGTGCTGATGCTACCTCCGGTGTATGAGATCGGGCTAGTGGAGGCCCCGGGAATATTCGGATTAGTAGCCCAACTTAGAGTTGGATTGACAACAAGTGGGGTGGAATTGCTAGCTGCTATCCTTGGGAGTATGTGGGGACCGTCCATGAACATGTTGGCGCTCTGCCCATAGTCACCTGCCAATGCTCTGTCAATGAAGAAGATCACCCCGGCTTCTTTCGCCCCCGGATCACTATCGGTGGGGATGATTGTCTCTACTATCTTCTCCAGAAGAGACTGCTCAGTCACGCTCAGGCTGACAAAGCCAACAACGGTATTGACTCGATTTTTCAGGTTGGCGAGCTGAGTATTCGCGTTATTCAGCTGAGTTTGCATAGAAGAGTTTTGGTTCCCAAAGAGTGGGATCTCGATTGCGGATGCTGTGACTGCGCTGGCGGCAGCTGCTAATCCGAGTTTGAGAAATTCACGTCTGGTCTGGTCGACCATTCGGGATCAGATTTGCCCTGACCTACTCCTATTTTAGCTAGCACCATCTCAGAAAGAGAATGCAAGTCTTTACTTCTGAAAGCTTATTTTCTCATCGATCGGCTCATGACTTCTGTGTTGTAGGTTGGAAACGACTCCGCCAAAGAAAATAAAGTATGCTGACCTTATTGTCCCGGTCCTAATCGTTCTTGCTATAGGCGCAGGGATTGGCCTCGCGGGGCTAGGAGTATTTCAGCTAACCACAGGCTCTCCCATCTTCGCACTTTCAAGCTCGAACCCTGGAGGGAGTACTCTGAGCGTCTCGATGCCGAAAGGGGTCGGTAGCACACAGGGCCTCAACTATAATCCAGCAAGCGTAAGTGTCGCGAAGGGCGGTAAAGTGACCTGGACAAACAACGATCCGGTTCCGTATACCGTCACCTCCACTAGCGTTCCTTCTGGAGCAAGCAGCTTTGACTCCGGGAACATGAATCAGAACGCCACATACACCGTGACCTTCACGGTAGACGGCACATACCAGTACAAGTGCACGTACCATCCCTGGATGCACGGAACATTAACAGTCACCGGATAACATGACCACGCCAAATCACCCTCGTTAGATTCAACGAGCCTTAGCAACGACCTCCAAGAGACCTCGCAGCTCCCGAAAAGGTAACTTCAACTACGAGAAAACAGACCTTTACGAGAACTAAATGCTGCGGCGATTTCTCCCTCTTGCAATTATTGTCATAGCCATAGTTGCGACAGTCGCGACTAGTTACATTTACCTCGGTCCGTTGTTTCCGGCTAGTGACAACGTCAAGCCGCCAGTGACAGTGATTAGCATTCCTAGAGGGTCCTACATACACCCAGTAGGATTCAACGTAACACAACTCCTTACGAACTCCTACAAGTATCCCTTCAATGTCACAGTCACCATAGGCGTCAACAATACAGTACGATGGGTAAACGATGATACAGTTGATCACACGGTCTCAGCCTTCATAGCACCGCCAGGAGGCTTGATGTTCAACTCGGGATTGATCGGTCCAGGAAAAGCTTTCACGGCAACCCTAACTGTTCCAGGGGTTTACAAGTACACCTGTTCGTGGCATCAGTGGCTCGCTGGACAGATAACCGTCAAACCCTCATAATCATCAAACGAGGGCCGGCGCAACAGATAGCGTTGCGGCCGCAGGTCGGGAGACCTAGAATATTTCTATGTGGTCGTCTGGAAAGCCGAGCTTGACCAGTTCGGCTTTGATTCTTGCCCGGTGATCGCCCTGTAGCATTATCACGCCGTCCTTGGCTGTCCCGCCTGTCGCGAGACGTTCTTTCAGTTTGTGAGCGACCTCTGCCAGGGACCGTCCGGTTTTCGGGAGTCCTTGGACGACTGTTACCGGTTTTCCCCATCTGCGGAACTCGACTCTTATTGTGAGGTGGGTTTCGCTCTTGTCGAGTTCTTTCAGTGCGCTGTTGAAGTCGAATCCTTCACTCAATCCGGTCACTCAGGACTATTTCGATCAAGCATTAGTTCTTTTCGGCGACTTCCAAGAACCTGTTCAGGTAGTCTGCGAGAAGCTTTCGATACTGATCTCTAGTCATGTTTTCCTTCAAGTTGATCATTAGGTCCTGGAAACTTGGGAACTGGCTTGAGGCTGTAGGCGGCATTCGTGAGAGAAATCTCTTGTTCGATTCCTCGGCCTTTCCATCGGTATCTTCTATGCCGTGTCTGGTCATCTGGCCAAGTGCTCGAGCATTATGGACCATTATTGACGTGTTCACCCAACGGTCTCTTTTTGGATCATCGGATTTGACGGGCTCATCTTTTACCCAGTCTTGGAGGAAGGTGCTGATCTCAGCTGGATCGAGTATCTGGTTGTTCTTGAGTACTCTCATAGAGATGTCGTCCGCGTACAGGTCTTGGATGTCATTCAGTAGATCGTGGACGATCTTCTGTTGATAATCATGCGACAGATGCTTCTTTCCGATCTTGTCAATTGCCGCCTCGATTACTTCAGCATCGTGAGAAATGTGATTGTTCTCCATCCTGTAAATGTGCGACATTTCATGAACTATCAAGCCTTCAAGCATTCCTGAACCGACCGAGCCACCTGATACGACTATTCTGTACCCTTTGCCCAACGGCATGCTATAACCCATGAATGGAAGCTGAGGATCGATTGCAACCTTCACGTCACTCTTGAGGCCAAAGCCTGATTCCTTCATCATGCGGGACGCGTTCAAGAAGGCCTTCTTGACAACTTCACTCTCGGCGATATCGCTGGTCGGAGCGGAAGTCTTGGCTACATTCATGTTTCTTCTCAATACTACCTTAGTTCTCCTAAAGTCCCAGCAAGTGGTCGATAGAAAAGATTCCGCTGCCAAGGAGAGCCAGGGCAAGCGCTGCCAAGAAGAGTGTAACGTCGATCTCGTACCCACCAGCATACTTTTTCTTCACCTTGCTAATTGAGAACCATGTTGTCGACAGCATCCATAACGCTGAAAGGACCGCGACTATGGGCGTGAGTAATCCGAGAATCAATGCTATTCCACCGAAGAACTCTACGAAGCCGCCGAGGGGAATCATAGCTACCGGCATTCCCTGGCTCTTCATCCATGCACCGCCCTGCTTCCTTTGAGCGGCAGTCAGCTTAGGATATCCGTGTATGATGAACAAGGTTCCAATTGCCAGTCTTAGGATGAGTGAGGGCAGGTCCGGAGAGTTTCCGAAGAGGGTTTGAATCATGTCCTTTCGGGAGCATGGTCTTTATTATAAAGCTGGTAGTTATCTGCTACCAAGTAGGTTACCGCAAGTATATCAAGTCAAGATGGCTTGACTATTACGGCAAAGATGCCGAATCGTAACTGCGAACTTGTGACGGAGGAACACCTCGCCTATCTTCCCGAAATCCGCCCCTCTAGCACTTGCAGAACTCGAGACGACACTTCCGTGATAGTAACGTGTCTGGAGGATCCCTCGTGAGAACCGCCGTTGGCATAGATGACATAGCCATCTACATTCCTCGATTGTACCTAGAGCTAGCCGACGAGAATCGGCCAGAGAAACCGACCGAGTTTTCTATGGCTAGGAAATCTGATCCTTCAAAATACCTTCATGGTATTGGAATCGCCAGAATGTCCATTCCAGACACATACCAAGACAGCGCGGTTTTGGCTGCGAACGCAATCTTCGAATTAATGGAGAGAAACAACGTTCGCCCGTCCAATCTGGCCAGAATAGACATAGCTACAGAGACCGGAGTGGACGAGTCCAAACCTGTGGCGGCCTACGTTCACGGAATGCTGGAACAACGGTATGGCAAAGGGTCTCTGAAGAGAACCTCAGGTGTCGAGTACAAGTTCGCGTGTGTTAGCACTGCTGATGCCCTGGAGAGTTCGCTGGACTGGGCATGGGCGGGCAGAAGCAATGGAAGATGCAGTATCATCTGCGCAACCGACATAGCTAGATACCCTCTGAGCTCCCCTGGGGACCCCACCCAGGGAGCTGGTGCGGTTGCACTGCTTGTCAAGGAGGATCCTCGGTTGTTGACGATCGATCCCGTCATCGGCACTCACATGGAGGATGAGGATGACTTCTGGAGACCACTATTCTCGACGACAGCGGTCGTGCATGGGAAGCATTCCGAGAGGTGCTACCTGAGAGCAATGGAAGGCGCGGTAGACAATTGGGCAGAGCAGGCGGTCGAGTCCGGCATCATCAAGGCTGGACCCGGCGAGTCTCTAGTAGATCACATTGGCCCCATGTCTTTTCATGTCCCCTACCCGAAAATGGCTGAGAAAGCTTTCGCGTACTTGTTGCGACATTTCTGGAGAGGGCTTCCTCGATGGAAAGAAATCGTGCGCGAAATCGGCGATGAACCCAAAACAGAGGGCTACAAGAAGAGGGAAGAATTCGAAAAGGTCGAGACTGACTATATGAAACGGTTCATGGAGACACATCAGTTCCAGAGCGAGTACTTGGACAAGGTGGCTGACGGACTCGTGCACGCTAGGGAAAGTGGTAACAGCTATTCTGCCTCGGAGAAGAGCTGCCTCTCGATGTTGTTGGAGACCAAGGCGATGAAGGGTGCGGACCTAGTGGGGAAGAGAGGTGGATCCGGAAATTACGGTAGTGGCTGCAAGGCCAAGGCCTCAAGTTGGACTCTTCAGGAGGAATGGGCGGCGACTGCGAAGAAGTTTGGTCACGTCGAGAAGCTGCGCCATCGCCGACCAGTATCTCTCGCCGACTATGAAATCCTGCACGAAGGAAAACCGTTCCCAGATGGAAGAAAATTCGTGGCAGAACCCGAGAACGAGTTCGTTCTAGTAGACGTAACCTCGCAAGGCTATCGACACTACAAGTTTGCCGATTGATCATAATCCCTGTCTACAGCAGGCAATTGACTGAAACTCTGGCTTTCTCGCTCTCAAATTACTTGGGCCTAGTGCTCACGGTTTCAAACCATTATTGAAGGATAGACCCGCAAAGATGGCCGATTATGAGCGTGCTTGGGGAAGACAGGCCGATTGATGAAGACGAGCTCGTACTGGTTTTTAGGCCGCCCGAGAACCCTGCGGCCCAAGTAGCGGTAGAGACTCCCTTCAAGGGGCATAGAGTCAGACTTGACGAGCTACTGGATTGGTTCAAGACTCTCAGAGTAGATTCTATTGAGCTCTGGATCGAGGGCGCAAGGACTGCAAGAGGCAAGACCGAGCTCTTCCTCTCGACAGAGGGTAAGACCGGGGCGAAGATCACCCTCAAACCGCATCCCGAAGTCGTATCAAAGGAAGTTTCTCTTGATCACGTCGGAGAATCGTCTCCCTCGAACACACCGGGAGAGCTACGAGGCAGCACAGCCCAAGACTTTCCGGTGAAGCCAGTTCAAACGGCCACAGTTCCCACGGAGTCACCGATAACAGCATTCTTCTCCCCAAAAGGAGGAATCGAACAACAACTTCTCACTACCA
The DNA here is from genome assembly GCA_005888755.1 of Candidatus Bathyarchaeota archaeon. Lineage (GTDB taxonomy): Archaea > Thermoproteota > Bathyarchaeia > 40CM-2-53-6 > 40CM-2-53-6 > 40CM-2-53-6. The sequence continues at coordinate 17,467 of VBBQ01000035.1, read as the reverse complement.
TCGGTGCTGCGATGGAAACCATTGAGATGGCCGCATACGCATTCACCAACGAGAACATCGCAAAGGCCCTCCTCGACGCAGTCAAGCGAGGAGTCAAGGTCGCCTTGGTCATGGATAAATCAGAGACAAAGGGTCCTCAAGCGTCACTACATGACGAATTGGAGAAGGCAGGAACCGCGATACGATTGATTTCTCCGCCGGGAGGGATAATGCACGATAAGTTCATCGTCGTCGACGGCAAGAACGTGGAGTGGGGAAGCTACAATTATACCGGCCGAGCCGAGGATTCGAACTACGAGAACGCCACCTTTCTATCCGATAACAACCTAGCCCACAATTATCATTCAGACTTCGTATCCATATACAACCAAGCGACTCCTGAGGCTCAGGGACTGCGACGACCGATGGGACGGTTCTTGAGGAGATTAAGGTGGCCTTTCAAACCAAGAAGATGAGCCCCCCGCAATAATCTTGAGACTTACCAAAGCCAACATTTGAATTCCATCAGTGGTGAGGCTCCGAAGAGCAACTACACTCTAGTTCCACCGAGCGGCGAAACAGACGTCTGTAGAATGATCACTTTTCAGGGCCCACGTGCGGACGCGTTAGTCTATCGATCAGGGGGGATGCGAGAGCAGTTACAAGAACTGCTAGACCCGCGACAGGGTAGAGCTGTGGACCTACTAATCCAGCATCGACTCCTGTCTTAGCGAGGATTAGCGAGAACTCTCCGCGCGGAACCAGAATGGAACCAACCAGAATGGGGCGTCCGACCCGAGCGAGACGCGCTCCGAAGAATCCTCCAGCAAGTTTCCCAAGAACTGCCCCGGTTAAGATGAACACTAGCGGCAGGCCAACGGATAGCGCACTCGACGTGTCGATCAGGGTCCCCATCGACAGAAAGAAGAATACGATGAAGGCGTCCTTAAGGGGCAGAATTTTCTCTCTGACATACCTCGACTGCTTGACAGGAAGAAAGAACCCGACTAGCAAAGCCCCAATCGCGGGCGAGAAACCGAGATAGTCTGAAAGTACCCCGAACAGGAAACCGAACGACAAAGCAAGGAGAAATGCGACCTCACCGATTTCCAGCTCGTACTGGCTCACCTTATTGATCAGTCTCGGGCCTAGATACCTCCCAAACCCAAAACTTGCGATGAACAAGAAAAATCCCTTTGCCGCAATGAGTAATAGCCCTGATGCCTGAAGTTGGCCTCCCACTGCAAGCTCAGGCGTAAGAAAGAGCAAGAAAACGGCAATCACGTCCTCCACCACCATCACCATCATTAGTGCCGTGAAATTTTCATCATGCACGGGGTAGCGATCGAGGATCAATTTCGCGACAATCGCCGTGCTGCTTAGACCGAGGACAGATCCGAGAAAGAGCGTCGTCCCTAGATCCCACCCTGCAGACAGAGCCGACAACATGCTGACTGAGAAGGCGACAAGAAACTCTACCGTAGCCAAAATGAGAACCTTGGATCCAACCTTGCCGAATTTGCGCGGGTCCAGTTCAAGCCCGACGACAAACAAGAGCAGAATTATTCCTAGCGTCGCGAGAAAGTCGATGGCCGTCGTATCACGGATCAGTCCGAGCCCAAACGGTCCAACAAGCATGCCCGCGACCAGTTGGCCAACAATCATCGGAAGGCCGAGCCGGTAGAAGAGGAGACTGACGAGGAGAGCCGCGGCCACAGCGATTCCCACATCCAGTAAGAAAGTTGTCTGCAAGAACGGGCCTGCACTAATCCCAGATGAATAGCTAAAGCACTTTCTTAATAGAAACTTGAGTCTCAGAACCAATGAATGAGATTCTAGCTCTGCTCCTCCGAATGGTTAACTAGTTGTTTCATTCCCTTTCGGTCTCGCGGGGCCCGTAGTCGAGCCAGGACCAAGACGTGGGCCTTCGGAGCCATCCATTTCAGTGCGAAGAGAGCCCAAAATCGTGGGTTCGAATCCCACCGGGCCCGCATTTAACTTTCTGAGAAAAAATAAATTGGACGAGTTGTTTTTCTAAAACAACCCAAAAGCAAGAGGCTGCGGGAGTAGCCTACTCTTCCTTTGTATCGCGAAGCCAATACGCCTCGCAAATTGTAGGCTATCTGCGGTTCTAATAGCCAGGGTGTAGCAGTCTCTTCGTCTTTCGTAGAATATGCCTGTCCGAGGGTCTTTGAGAATTGAGCCTGCTAGAGTGTTAACGTAGGGACTTCGCGTTTCAATTCCGAACTTGGAAAGAAGCTGCCTGATGTAAAATAAGAGAGACAAGTCGGTATTGTAAATTGAAATTCTATTCCGGGCTATTGTGCCCTCGCCATCGAATAAGGCCCTGAGAAAGGATGCTCGGCACCGGTAGCAGTGTTCGACATATCTTTTCAGTAGTTGCCATCCTCCTCTTAGGAACCTATGCAAGAGAATACTGGAACCTTGGACTATCCACCTCTTCCTCTTCTCGCTCCATCGAACCTTGTAGAGGCTCGATTTTCCGAGAATCTCCGCGAGACATCTGCTAAACTCCGCGGCGAAATCATGGTCTGTTACACTCAGTAGCATCTCGTAATTGTATCCATGAACGCTAAGATTACCATCGCCCGCGATCACGCCGATCACATATGCAAGTTCTGGAGAAGCGACCGCGCGGAACTTGTTCTTTCCGCCCGAGGGATTATGGATTCCTCGGACCCATCCGCTTATCGAGCCTTTAGACAGCCGTATATTAGTGGACTCGAAGATTTCGGTTTGTATTTGTTGATAACTCATCGAAAGCTTTGCAAGCTCGAGGACCCGAGACCGCAACCTCACCCTGATGTCGAGGGGTAAATATTTCCGGATGTGAACGTCGTTTCGGACGGGTAACGAGATACGATTAAGAGGAGTGCCTCTTCCGGAGATGTTCGTAGTACTCTCAGTTAAGGTCACACTTGCAGTCCTCATGTCGATTGAAGAACCGGCTCGATTGGATACCTAGAAATGGAATCCTTGACCCCATATTTTGTGAAACAGGTTGATGAAAGTGATGTTGGCTACTCACTTCACTTCAAAGGAGACAAGGCCAGGTTCATGAGAAACTGTATACCAGACTACATTTCAGTTTTTCGAACTCGACCTATGCAGAGTGGGTCAAGCAACAGCAAGTCAATGCAAGCTTAGGAACCAACACGAAAATTTCTAGGCGCGAGATGGCAGTAGGCTCAAATCGTTAGTTCTGAACCGTTAGCTTGCATCTCACCGGGCCCGCCACCGCTCATATCCCTATCATTTACCCCGAGGATTTCTCTAACAGAATTAGTACTGTTGCGACTTCGGAAGGGCCATGAGACTCGAACCTCTCTATACAATCCGCTTCTTCTTTCCCAGCGGGAATGGAAGAAAGGCCTCTGTCGGCATAGAGCAAATTGGAAAAACCTAACAAATGGATTTCACTCAATGCTTACGGAGTCTTGACGGCCACCGGCGACTGGGAAATTCCTGGAGACTTCTATTAAGCTGAACTGTTTTCAAGGAAAAGAAGAGGCCGGAGAGTCGGATCGAGCTTGATCTCTAGTACGGTGTTGTTGGTGTCCAGGCAACGAGGGTCTCCATACCGGTTACTCCGTTGACACTGCCTAGTTTCTCAACGGAGGTTTCCAGGAGTTCCTCGGGACTATAGCCGTGGAATGCGGCGAATACGTCGAACTCTCCAGGTATTATGTGGGCTTCGACAAAGTTCGGGAAGCTCTTGATTTTTTGTAGAACGTTCTTGAAGGCTCCCTTCACCTTCACTAGTGCGAAGGCGATAGGATCTTCTGATTCGTCCTTTTTCGTGTTCGAGATTTTCTGTAGGGAAATTCCCGTCTGAGTAGAGGTGATCCCTTTGATCTTTCTGATCTTCTCGACAATGGTGAACGCCTTGTTGGGCTCGTTGGTTCGCAGCTTGATGACGAGATCGAATCTTCCTGTCACTGGGGTGACTGATTCCACACTATTGATCCTTCGTATTTGGCTGATGGCGCGTGTTATTCCTCCCTTGACGTTCGCGAAGACCCAGCTGGTCTGTTCTGATTTCGGCATTTTTTCCACTAGGCCCGGTGGCGGAGGATCCGCCTATTTCCAATGACGCTTACCCAGAGTGCCAGCTAGAGGTAACGTCAATACGATACTTGTCAGAGATCAGCCCGGGATTTCTTGGAGACGTAGTGAAAGCTACCGTCATCAATGGCTAACTCGAGTCATTATCCAGTCTTCCAGAACGGTCGCAGTATGATCAAGTCTCTTGAAGTAGATCGCGCGTCCCTTGCGGGGGTTGAAAGAGTGATCCGCTCCCTCGACCATGTGCAAACTAGCCTGCGGTCCAAGTTTTGAAATAAGATCCTCAAGATGCTTCTGTCGCGCGTTAGGGTCTCGTGTGCCTGAGATGAACAACATGGGTCTCGAGATCTGGGAGAGGTGATTGACTCCGAGTTCTTCTGGTCTTCCCGGGCGGTGAATGGGATAGCTGAGATAGAACAGTCCATCGACATCGCTTCTCCCAGGCTTGTCGGCGACAACATGGGATGCGACGGCGGCTCCCACGACAATCCCCCTATGACCAGTTTCTCCGGGCTTTGGCGAGACCTGACTTCGCCAAGGACCTCTCGAAAGCATCCTACGAGGATCTCTTTTGGGTCCGGGGTTCTAGTCAACCGAAATCTAGCCTCCATGTAAGGAAAGTTGAACTTGACAGTGAAGAAACCTCGGCGGGCCATTTCGACATGGAAAAATGTAATGAGGGGAGAACTCATCGATTTTCTAGCTCCGTGTGCAATGACTATCGTAGTAGAGTCTGACGGGTCTTTGTCAGGGGTGACCCGTAGACCATGCTGATTTGCCGCTTTGCGCCCCATGGAATCGTTTTGGTTTCCAGTTTTACCGAGGCGGGCGAGACTTTCAAGGCGAATCTTGCACTTGGTTCCATCGGTTAGTATGGCTGACGAGCTGAGACCGGCGGGGTCAAGCCGATAGCTTAAAAAAGAAACAGATAGTTATTCGGCTACAACCATGAATGAGACGACAGTATCCCTCAAGACCAACATGCGCAAGCTCTGGGCAGACCATGCAATCTGGACCCGTCAGTACGCTGTCTCAGCATTAGACGAGGCACCTGATATGGTCGCGGCAAAAGAGAGACTTTTGAGGACTCCAGATAACATCGGCAACTCGTTCGTCCCCTACTATGGCGAAGGAACAGGCAGAAAACTCGCTGAACTCTTGAGGAAGCACGTCCTCTTGGGCGTTGACCTCATCGAGTTCGCAAAGGCTGGAGACCAGAAGAACTTCGAGACGCAAGATAGCAAGTGGACCGTGAACGCTGACGAGATAGCTGGGTTCCTAAGCCAGACGAACCCTCACTGGGCCAAGGACGACATGTTTGATCTGCTCCATCAGCATCTGACCCTGACGAAGAAACAGGTTGAAGCACGGCTTGACAAGAGATGGAACGATGATGTTGCGGCATTCGACGATGTCTTCACCGAGATTAACACAGTCGCGGACACGATCTCGCAAGGCATCATGAAACAATTCCCCGACAAGTTCTAGCAAGGAACAGAATTAGCGCTCATCCACCGTTACCGACGGCCGATGAGTACGAGAGGTGTTGGAAGCGGAACTCCCTCAAGTCAGAACAGAAACCTTCACGATAGCAGCGGGCGCTCCGGATTTCGGGAATCTGCTCGGCGTGGATGGGGAACGCTACTCTCTTTCATCGTTCCAGAACAAGAGAATGCTCGTTCTGTTGTTCATCTCAAACGGGTGCCCAACAGTGAAGGCCTGCCAGGACCGCATGATCAAGATCCAGAGAGACTACGAACCGAAAAATGTCCAGTTGGTGGCCTTGAACTCAAACAACCCGTATCTTTCTCCTGCTGATACCTATTCTGAAATGGTCCTTAGAAATCAGGGGAAAGGGTTCAACTTCCCCTATGTCAAAGATGAAGATAGGACCGTTGCGAGGGCCTACGGCGCTGTATGCACCCCTCACGTGTTCCTGCTGGACGAGGAACGGAGGCTTCGTTACAAGGGTCGAATAGACGATTCAAGGAATCCCGAAAGAGTGACAATCAGTGACCTCCGAAACGCGATCGACGATCTCCTTGCAAATAGCCCGGTTCGAGTGTCCGAGACAACTCCCTTCGGCTGCAGTATTGTCTGGTAACCTTGGCAAGAACGCCTGCATCGCGGATCTTGTTGAAAGCCGGTCATGTCTACGAACGCTTCACGCTTGCCAGCGGCAAGAAGGTAACTCTGCGCGTGCTACAATGGGAGGACCTCGATAGTCTTCTCTTTTTCATCAATAGTCTCGTCGAAGAGAAGCTAGGTGAACCAAAATCGACCCTCTACACAGGGTTTGACAGGAAGGTTACCCGTGAGGAGGAAGCGGAATGGTTGGCACAAACCCTAGTAGCAATAGAGGGAGGAAATGTCATCAATATGGTCGCAGAAATCGCTGGAAAAATAATCGCGAATGGTGAGGTAGCACAGGGCAGATACAAAGACACTCGTCGCCATGGACAAATTGGACTTACCATGATCGGCGAGCACAGAGGGCAAGGCGTTGGACGGAGGATGATCGATTTGCTTGTCCGAGAAAGCCGCGGCGCGGGACTCAGGAGCCTAGAAGTAGAGTTTCTGGCCGATAATGTGATAGCTCGGCGAGCCTACGAGAAAGCAGGCTTCAAAGAAGCTGGAATAATCGCCAGCAAAGTCTTCAGACACGGAAAATACTTTGACGGCCTAATTATGGCCAGAGAACTGTGATTCCTCGAGACAATAGCAGTGAGACCACCGTCGCCAAATCTCGGGTCAGATTCTTCAGAAGATTTCTATGTTCTCCAAAAGCAGATCTTCGAACTTTACAATCTCGCTCTTACTCCTGACGACTATTCTCCGAGAGAAGTTCGGGCCTACTGATCGCTCTGCACCCGAGGGGCGAAGACTTCGAGGATTTTACCCGGCTCTGGAGGCATGCGCTATCGAAAGGTGTGGTTGTCGCTCTCCCACGTTCTTCTCAACCGTTCGGCTCTCATAGCCGTTGCCGGGATGACTTGACTCGTTCAGAAAGAGAGGTTGTCGACGCATATTCACAACTGAATAGCAGCTGCAAGCTCGATCAAGAGAAGATAATTCTGTCTGGTTTCTCTCAGGGTGCAACGCTTGCAATCTACCTCGCTTTGAAAAGAAGCTTGCCGGCTCGAGGTTTCGTCGCGATAGCTCCGGCTTCAACAATAATCCCGTCGCACTCTGAAGAGTTCACATCTTTCGTCAAAACCGATAGGAATCCGGACTCGAGGGGATGGATACTAGTTGGGGACAAAGATCGTTTCTTCGAGCGGATCAACGTTCTCCACTCAAGCATGAAACAGAACGGCCTAGAATCCGAGTACGTTATTGAGAAGGGTTTGGGCCACGACTATCCCAAAGATTTCGCTCTAAAGCTCGGACGTGCTCTGGATTTCGTTCTGAGATAGAGAGAAGTCCTGTACCCCATGTCACCATTTCACAGCGCCTTGTGGTTTCTCCTGGCTCCTCCAGAGATAGAGTGTCGCTATGGAACAGTAGGGGTGCCATTTTTTCGACAGCTGTTCGAATTTTTCTTTCGTCGGTAGTTTCCGTAGTCGATAAGTCTTCTGCGCGGCCTTCCTCAGGCCAAGATCGTCAACTGGCAACACATCCGTTCGTCCCAAGACGAAGATGAGAAACATTTCGGCGGTCCATCTCCCGATCCCTTTCACCTCATCCAGTTCTTTCACAACCTCGTAGCTAGGAAGGTGGGACATTTTTTCCAGATTTAGAACGCCGTTCTCGACTCTCTCAGATAAGTCTCGAATGTAACGGATCTTCTGTGGGGACAATCCGCTGGCTCGCAGGTGTTGCTCTTCAGTATCGAGGTATTGGCGAGGCCGAGGAATCTTGCCATCATAGATTTGTTTGAACCGGTTGAGTATTGCACGCGCTGCGGCTCCTGCCAGCTGCTGGAAAATTATCGAGCCGACCAGCGCTTCGTAGTGATCGTCGTCCAGCTGAAACTTGTAAGGTCCGAGGCGGCTGATGATCTTTGCGAGGACGGGGTCGTTTTTCTTAAGGTGTTTAATCCCCTGAGCCCACACCTCTTTCTCGGTCAGACTTGCCTCTACCAATTTTTGAGTCAATCCAGTCTGCCTTCAAGCTTTGAATAGTGAGTGCTAATTGAAGCGGATTTGTCAATGGTACTTTCGGACAAAGAGATCTCTTCTGCAATGAAGAGGGGAGAGCTGAGAATCTTTCCTCCGGGATTCAGGCTCAGCCCGGCGGGAGTGGATCTGCGCGTCGATCGGAGAATCCGGCTCAAACCAAAACAACATTCGCTAGTTGCTAGCATCGAAAGGGTCGAGCTCTCTGGTCGTATTGTCGGATTTTTACATCTTCGCTCGTCTTTGGCCCGTGAAGGATTGTTCGCGAGTCTTGCTCTGGTGGACCCGGGCTTTCGCGGGCAGCTCACTGTCAGTCTCTATAATTCTGGAGACAGCGCTGTCAATCTTGCAAAGGGTGAGAGGTTCATCCAGCTCTCTCTGTTAAGACTTGGAAAGCCCGCGATCAAAAAATACGCCGGACGCTACCAGAATAGTAGCGGAGTTGTTGCGAGTCGTCGCAGAAGACGTTCACACACACCGAAAATAATGGAAAGCGTTATACAGGGTACGAGTGGGTAAAACGTTGATACAAGAAATGAAGGACACTTCACGCATTCTAGACCTAAAATACAAACTCATGACGATCGAACTGCTCAACCTGGCCAAACAGCGGTTCACTTATCGGGAACTCTCGGCGATGGTTCACCTTCCTGAAACAGTTCTCAGCCGTTACGTGAAAGGGCATGTTTTACCGACGGCACAAAGGGCCGAAGAGATCAACAAGACTCTCCAGAGATACATGAGTCTGGACAAGGAGCTTCTGGAAAGAATTCATTTCGATGATGGCGGGTATTTTGATAACACGGCGATCATCGGTGACACGATGCTGATGGAACGCGCCGTCCAGCATGCAGTGGGCAAGTTCGCAGGAAAGAGAGTTACAAAGATAATGACGGCAGCCGTTGACGGAATACCGCTAGCAACTCTCCTAGCTCACCGGCTCGGTGTTGGATTACTCGTTGCAAAGAAAGCAAGGGAAGTTGGTGTTAGAGAGTTTATCGAGGAGATTTTCGTACCTCCCAAGACAGCGGTCGTGTTGAGCCTATTCGTTCCGAGGGACGCGATCAAGAAGACTGACTGCGTGCTAATCGTCGACGATATCATCGATAGTGGCGAGACCCAGCGTGCCATGATGAAGATTATCCAAAAGGCAAAGGCGGAAGTCATAGGGATCTACGCTCTCGTGTCTATCGGGACTGATTGGAAAGCTCGTATCGAGTCTGCTGGAAACGTTCCCGTGGAGGTGGTGACCCCGGTTATCAAGAAGGAGCCTAAGGAGAAGGAAAGAGAGTCAAGAGAGACGAGAGAAGTTCGAGAAATATCCGCATAGAACCTACTCTTCATCAGTAGAAAAGGTATAGATTTGCGCCGGCCGAAATCCCAGAAAAAGGTCTTCGCTCTTCCACCACACCGAATAAGCATGCTTTTCCAAGAGGAACCGATCATTCCTCAACTTTCTCCCGTCGTGAACTCGCTCTTTCCGTAACAATTTTTTCCCGTAACTTCTTTTCTGCCAAAAATTCATTTTTTCGCTAACTATATCATGACCCCCGGGGTGGCTGTTTTTCCCGCGCCCCGCCCTTCGTGAAAACGCTCAGAATCCACGTTCACTGACCATCGCCTATCCCTCCTTTCTTCGTGACGGAATCTAGGTTCTGGACCGGAACCTGTGGAGTCTGGCCTCTTCGCCGAAGGCATCTATTCCGTCCTTCGTGAAAACGCGTTACAAAGCAGGCTGCCGACCAAGCCTTAACACAGGCGACCCTCCTACGCCAACCGAAACCGCCTTGGTCTCCATAATCCACGCACCACCCCAGGAAATCGTTGTCACCGGGCTCACCAGCTTCACCAGCCAGACCAACCTTGCCTCCATGGTTGCGTTCGTCATGAACGTGTCCGGCCAGCCTCTGGCTCTCTACTGGGCAGAAGGCGTTGTCTTCCTAGCAGACTTCGTCGAACCGGAAGCCCTCCCCGAAGAATACGTCAAAGGCAGAATCTACGCTTCGAACATATCCCACGCACCGATGGCAAAATACAACAACTTCGTCCGCGTCGGGAACATCGAAGTCCCAGTAATCGACGTAACCTCCAATATTGGCCTGCGAGACCTAGCTCGCTGGATAAGAGAAAATCACCAACCTGATCCCGAGAAATCTTAACTAGACGCGAAGGTCGCGTCTTGGCCGTGTCCCGGGGTAGCTCAGCCTGGAAGAGCTTCCGAGCCGCCCCCTAGAACAGTGGGCGACGAAGACGCTGTAGGTGTGCGCCCAGTGCGCAGCCACGTCAGCCTTACCAGGCTAACAGTAGACACCGGAGTGTCGCCGGAGAACCAGAAAAACCGGTTCGGCGAATTCAAAATAGAGGTAGCAACCTCTATGAGACTCCGGTCCCCGGGACCATTCCCGTTTGGGGATGGAAGAAGGTAGGTTCTTACTTCGATTTTACCGCAGGCGTTCGGCTCTCAAGCTCTCTCAGTATGAGCTCGTTCTGCTTCATTATGATCTTGTTCTGATCGGTGAGAATCCGTAGCGCGCTAGCAATCAGAGAGAGAGAAGGATTGTCCCATTTGAACTCGTTCTCCTTTGCCGCCAAGGCTTGCTTACCCTTGATAATAGATCCGCGAAGATTCTCGTCGCTCTCGTCGTCAGCGAAGGCCGCACGGTTCTTCCGATCCATCTTATCGGAGATGCTAGCGGCTGCATGTTCCCGTTTGACGTCGGGGTAGCAGTCTTCACAGAACCTCAATCCTTTGAGTTCTAGCAACGGATCGATGAGGCTTAGCGTCTTACCGCATCTGGAACAGAAATCTGCCATTTTTCCGAGTCAGCTCTAATTGGAAGTTGGCCGTTCCAGCGCTATTAAAGAGTCTTGTAACCAGTTCGCGCTACTGTCTCACTTTCAAACTGTTCCGGAACGGGAAAGGGGACTTAGAATGATGAAAGAACGCCTGTTACTTCTCGCCGCGGAGTCCCCAGCCAGCTTTGAAAGCAGGACTGATCTTCACGAACGGTGCTTCGCCTTCCTTCCATGGATCGCGCTTTACCCAGTCCAGCCTGGCATGGAATATCTTGTAGAGTTTCCGGTACTCCTCTCCTTTCTCGATAATCGAGACTGGGCCGCTGATCAACAGCAGCTTCTGGGTCCCGGCTGTGTCAACCAGTATTGCTGCGCGAGGGTTCTCTCTTAGGTTCTTGAGTTTCCTCGTCCCGTAGTCAGTCACGATATACGGTGAACCTTCATGCCAGACGTAGGAAACCGGTACAACATGTGGCTCGCCCTTCTTCGACGCTGTCGCGAACCTGCACAACTCATTCTGTTCCAGAAACCTGATCTCTTTCTCAGTTAGCTTAACCGGGTCGATAGATCCTTTCAACTTGAAGACGATTCAGGTCGGTTAGCCTGAGATTTCAAGCTATGCGTTCGGGAGGTTCGTTTAGGTGGATTCCTCATTCTGAAGGAGAAAAAGGCCCAAGAGATTCACACATGGGCAGAAATCCATTTGGCTTGTCAAGAAATTATTGTGGCGGGCCCGCGGGGATTCGAACCCCGGACCTACAGCTCAACCCGCTCAAGGCATAGGGGGATCGGCCAGGAATTGACTGCCGCTCTATCCAGGCTGAGCTACGGGCCCGAAAGGGTTGGACTATGATGCATCCTAGTTAATTGTTCCTAAGAATAGTTCGACTCTAAGGTCCTCGCCTTGCCTAAGTCTCAGGCTTGTTTGGCGAAAAACTCTTGCGGGTCTACGACGTGAACCCGCTTCCCCTTCTTTGTGAGTTCCTCAGCAACTTTCTTATCGCTAGTGAAGAAGCAACCATCCCCGGTGAAAAACCTCAATGTTCCATGAGACGATTCGTTACAGATCATGAAATTCGCCATCGAATTGTCATCATCCAGATCTCTTCCACAGATCGGACACTTGAACTCAACCCACATTATCGTTCCGCCCCTTCACACATTAGCGTGACACCTTACGCCTATAAGGAAACTCACTACGAAAATCCCATCGACCCGTTCATGCCAGACGAGAAGATTGTCATTAAGACAAAACACGGAGAACTTAGCCTCGAACAGCTCGCCGAGGCTCAACACGGCATGGCCCATCTAATGAAAGAGGTTGGAGAAAGGTATCACGTCATCTACTACGCTGCGAAGGCGCTCAACTGGAAGCTCGCACAGTACCAGCTCAACCAAGTCATCGCCCTCTTCAGAATAGGTGCGACTCTCAGGCCGAAGTTCACCGAAGACTTGAACGGCTTCGTAAAAACACATTTTCATCCTTTGAGTGAGGCTATTCGTGCGCAAGACTGGAGGAGATTTGAAGAGGCCTTCAAGAAAGGTGTTCAGGCTAGCGATCAATTCCACGAAAAATACGGATACGGATACATCCATTTCGTTCTGCCGAAGAATCCACCCGAAATGTACGATCTAAATCCCAGGGAGTAGCCAGTCGAATCATTCGTGGATGGCTATCCAGCTGCAACAGCAACATGAATGAGTCTAGTTCTAGTTTCTCTTCTGACCCGTCTCCGTCTAACGTTACGAGTTCTTGAACGAAAACTCAACCAGTTCCACGGGGAACTGAGAAGATCATTAGGGCCTAATATACCAAGCTGATGATGGATGTTCTCGTTCGAAACTTTTCTGTCTTGTGAAAAAGGATTCGATCCTGTTCCTCCCTGGGGCAACCTGGTTCATTGGAGGGCCTTTCGGGTCTGATCCACTACAGATGATAGCTTGACGCTCTTCTCTTCGCCTGTTTTCATGTTTTTCAGACGGACACTTCCTTCCTTGATCTCTCTGGGCCCTAAGACAAGAGATACCCTTACCTTCAACGAGTCAGCGTACTCGAACTGTTTGCCGAGTGGACGTTGTTTGAGATCGTAGTCAGTTCTGATGCCTTGGCTTCGGAGTAGTTGTACTGTTTTCACAGCTTCGTTCCAGACGGTTTCGTTGACTGTGACCACGAACACCTGTGGGTGTTGCTGGATATCAGGGAACAGATCCTTTCGCTCTAGGGAGAGCATGAGTCTTTCGAAGCCTCCTGCGACTCCCGTTGCTGGCATGTCGCGTTTTCCGTAGATCTTGCTTAGCTTGTCGAAACGCCCGCCTCCAAAGATTGCGCCCACGTCTTCTCCGTCTCGGTCGTAGGCCTCGAACACCGTTCCATCGTAGTAGCTTATTCCCCGGACTATTCCCAGGTCGATCCTGATCTTCTCCTTTTTTCCGAGGGATTCTATCATGTCGACTGTTCCAGAGAGTTCTTTGAAACCCTGGTGGATCATCTCGCCCTTGGGAAGTTTGCTCTCTAGCTCTCCGAGGACCTTGTCCGGGTCTCCACCGATATCTGCGAAGCCTAGGATTCGCTTGACCTTGTCCTTGGACAGGCCGGCTCTTGTGAATTCTCGCTCTGCCTGTTCGGAGCCGATTTTTCCTAATTTGTCGACTATCCTGATCAGGAGATCGAGATCATTTTGGGACTGAATTCCAAGGCCACGCAGGAAGCCTTCAACGAGTTTTCTGTTGCTAATCTTGACCAAGTGGTCTTTGAGACCGACTGACTCTAGAATGTCGGAGCCTAGTGCGATGATCTCTGCGTCGGCCGATGGATCTGCGACTCCGTAGATTTCAGCGTCCCACTGTGTGTGGTATCGGTAGCGGGCGAACTGGGGCTCGTCGTAGCGCCATACTCCACCGATGCATGAGATCTTGATCGGTTCTGGGAGGTCGAACCTGTTTGCAACCATCCTGGTCATGCCTACCGTGAGGTCGAATCGAAGTCCGAGGTTTCGTTCTGCCTTGTCCTTGAACCAGTAGATTTCGTCTCTGACTGCGGGGCCTGATTTTGCCTCGAGGGTTTCCAGGTTTTCTACAGGGCTAGGCTCCAACATCTGGAACCCATAGTTCCAGAGCTCTTGTCGAATCTTGTCAGTTAGCCAGATCCTGCGTGACATTTCCTCGGGGTCAATGTCTTTCATTCCCCTTGGAAGAGTGAATTGTGCTTCTGACAAGATACCGTGGTTCTCCCGTCTCGGAGCTATTTTCCTTCGAACCGTTCAGTGTTCAACGTATAATATACGATGTCTGTGCGTCTGTCGATTACTGCGAGGACTAGGTCTTTGCCTTCCTTGTTCGCTTTTGCGGAGAGCCTCGCGAGTCTTTCGAGGGTGGATTCTCCTCCTTCGAAGACGATTGATACTTGTCGTCGGGTCGCTCCTTTTCCGAAGGTTTCGAAGTCGAAGCCTCCCTCGGACTCTCGGACCAGATAGCCTCTATCGCGTAGGTCTCGGTATACTAGATACTTTGTCCATATTGTTGGTTTCCCAACGGACAGTTTTGTGACGAGATGTTGGAGCGTCTTCTCTTTCGCCGTCTTCTCATCAGTTACTCGGGCTCTTCTTTTCTCGACGAGATAGAATGTTTCGTAGGGGCTCAGGAAGAGCTTGTCCTCCGCCAAGGTCCCGAAGGCTTTCTCTCGGAGCTCCATGAGTTTCTCGGGTTCTTTCAGGTAGATTTTGTTCTTGGAGAGGAAGGCTTCTAGAACTTCTATCGTCATCAAGCAAGGCACCAGTTACGATTTGAGAGCGCTAGCGGCGGGCAGGCGTCTATAAAGGCATGCGAACAATTGGGATCAAGTAGCAGAGTTTTGAGAAATGCCTGGGAAAAACCGAGACTCTCTCGAACCAGTTAGATGGAAGAGTGGAGTTCTGGAGGCTATTGACCAGACGAGGCTGCCGGGAAGGCTGGTCTATGTTCGTATGCGGACCGTGGACCAGGTTTGTTCCGCGATCCGGTCCATGAAGGTCAGAGGTGCGCCGTTGATCGGTGTTGCTGGTGGCTATGGTTTGGTTCTGGCCGCGTTGAAGATCAGGGACGGGGATTTGAGTCAGGCGAGGTCCCAGCTTCGCAAGTCCGCTGACTCTCTGATCTCGACAAGGCCGACGGGTGTGAATCTTCGCTGGGCTGTCGAGCGAGTCTTCAAAGCATCTTTCCAGGTCGACTCGGTCGCATCTTTGGGTGATGAGTTGAGACGGGAGGCCGATGCGATTCTTCGCGAGGAACTTGAGGCCGCTCACAACATCGGACGCTTTGGCGCAGGTCTGATCGAGGATGGAGATACCGTGCTGACTCACTGTAATGCGGGGGCTCTCGCGACTGCGGGCTACGGTACTGCGCTGGCGGTGGTCCGTTCGGCTGTCGAGGACGGGAAAAATGTGTCCGTGATCGCGACAGAGACGCGGCCGCTGTTGCAGGGGTCCAGGTTGACCGCGTTTGAACTGTCTAGGGACAGAATTCCAGTCCGGGTAATCTGTGACAACGCTGCTGCGCAGCTGATGGCTCAGGGAGTGGTGGACAAAGTTATCGTTGGGGCAGACAGGATCTTGGGCACCGGACATGTCACGAACAAGATCGGGACCCTGCCGATCGCCCTTGCTGCAAAGTTCCACAGCGTTCCGTTCTATGTGGCCGCTCCCGTATCAACGCTGGATCTGGTGACCGACCCGTCTCGCGTGGTTATTGAGGAACGGGATCAGAGAGAAGTTCTGTTGATTGGCGGGAGGCGCTTTTCTCCCCAGAACGTTGGGGCTTTGAACCCGGCCTTCGACATCACTCCGCCCGAGCTGGTGACTGGGATTGTGACGGACCGTGGTGTGGTTAGTCAGCCTTTAGCGGAGAATATTCGCGCCATGTTCGGCTGATTTCACGAAGGAAGAAGGGATAGGCGATGGTCAGTGAACGTGGATTCTGAGCGTTTTCACGAAGGGCGGGGCGTGGGAAAAACAGTCACCCCGGGGGTCATGATATAGTTAGCGAAAAAAAGAAAAGTTGACAGAAAAGAATAGTTACGCGAAAAGAAAAGTTACCAATTAGTTTGTAGTTTGTCTCAAGGAGGACGGCGTACTGTTTTTGTTCTGGAAGCGTGATGAGTATCCTTCCTCCCGACCACTTTTTGCGACGCGGGACTTTGAGCATGATCTAGGTATTTTTTTCACGACCTGTTTCTGTCTGGGCTGGTTTCCCGGCTTGTTTTCGGGAGACGGGCTTGTTATCGCCTTGTCTGGCTGTTTTCGATCCCTGCGGATTCCCCTAGGGATAGGCGTGGAATATGGCGTGTCTGGAAATCGCAGGCTTAGATTCGAGATTAGGGTTGATAACAGCCGATTTTCCTGCCTTGCGCATTAACCGGATACAGCCGCGTTTGACCTCCACAGAGGACTGGTGGGACTGTTTGGCGCCCAGGGCGGGATTCGAACCCGCAACGCGCTCGAATTACTCGAGTGTCGCACGGGTGACAGCCGTGCATACTCTCGGCCGGCTCCCGCAAGCCGCGGACCGGGCTATACTACCTCTACGCACTCCCATATTCCAGGAATAGGGCGCGAGCCCGGCATACATGTCCTGGGCAAGGCTACCCGGAAAAGCTGGCAAGCTTAAACCTTCCCAAAGTAAACGAAGCGCGATCGAGGATTACTACCAGACATGGGACGTGGTTTCAATAGGGATAACTTGACACAACAAGCGATCGCTGAGCGATAGCTGACAATGGCAAACCCTATGATCCCGAGCATAGGCATTGGCACGACTCTCCTCGGGTTCATCGTCCTCTTCATAATCTACCTCCTGATCATCGGCTTCGTACTCTGGTTGGCCGGAGAGATCGTCGTCGGTAGGAGAGTCACCTTCGGAGAAGCACTAGCCGTGGCCGGCACAGGAACATTCCTTGTCGGCGCTTCAATCACCTTCCTCGGCCTAATAGGCGTCCTGCTGGGAATTCTGATTTTCTTGCTACTCGTCAAACACTACTTCAAAACAGGCTGGCTTGGAGCAATCGGCGTCGCCATTATGGCAGTCATAGTAGGCGTAGTTCTCACGTTCATTCTCGGCGCCCTGGCTCTAGGCGCGCTCTTCGGATTTCCGAAGATCTTCTAAACCGGGTTCCGGACTAGAGATTCCCCTAGGTTGTCGAAAAATGGAAAAGGCTTCCACGGAGCCCCTTCTATGGATATTTGGGAAACTTACGCCCCGGCAGGCCTAGGGCTAGGCTTCCTCGCCGCTCTTATCTTCCTGCTCGGAAGAACAGCCACAGGTGTCGCACATGGCTACCGAGATTCGGCTGTTCCTCGATTTAAACACTACACCCAACGGCTCTGTTAACTTATCGTCGGATGCCTCTCTGACTTATAGCTAGGATTTTGGCTCTTGTCGTTTATTGTGTTGGCTGTCAAATCTGTCTGGCAAAACCATGCTCCAGCATGGGAGGTTCTCAGGTTGCTGGACGTGTT
>VBBQ01000034.1 GCA_005888755.1 Candidatus Bathyarchaeota archaeon | reverse complement strand
GACTGAGGTGTGCAGGTAAGTTGTGTTCTCTTGGACACTAAGGTCCGGCGTCTGGCCTCCGCCATTTATCGCATAGTTCCCGCGATCCCATACGTTCGCGAAGTAGGAAGAAAACGCGTTAACCCCATTAATGTAGATAGTGTAGTTTAGCTGGTATTCACCGAAGGCCGAATAGCTTTGAATGTTAAACCAGCTGTCGATAAAGGCCCTAACGTTGTAGAAGCTAGGGTTATTTGTCAAAGTGACTTGCGCTGTGAAGTTGTCCTGGACCGAGCTGGGCTTATCCATCGTGAAATTGTACATTAAGACTTTTGGGTCCTGGGACGTCGATGACACTATGGTTGGCGCTGAAACAACCGGGAGCAGATTGTAAACGCTGAAGAGCGTGGTGAGCACGACCCATATGACAAGGGTCCTCCGCCATCTCAAATGATTCCCACAGAGAAAATGAAAAAGAGTACAAAATCACCGGTTTTTTTGCCAAAACACTCTCATTTGACGGGGTCTAGGTAGCCGTTCGCGATATAGTTTCCAGGGGCTGTGGTGTAAATGTCGTACATTGTGTAGGAGCCCAGTGTTAGATCTAAATGGTCTACCATAGTCCATTCTTGTTTCAGCGGCCTGTAGAGATAGTCTCCGACTCGCAGTTGCGTAACCGACAGCCAGCCAGTGTTGCCGTTGGCCTGTCTGACCCATAGCTTCTGGATAGTCGCGTTGTCTGTCACGAGGACGGGACCGTCTTCCGTGTGGATCACGAGCTTATCGTCCGTAGGAACAGTCTGCATCACAGTGATAGTGGAGGTTGTAAATCTGTTCGTGGTCACGTTGTAGGAGAGAAGCAACATGCCCGGCCGAAGATTCTCAACTCGGACTTGAGTACCGTTCGCAAGGCTGATGAGTGTTCCAGCCTCCACGCTTCCGCTATCACAACCAGGGCCAGAGAGAACTTGCACCGCTATGGTGGTGGCATGGGAAAGACTGCCACTTGCCCCCGAGACGCTTACACTGTATGCTCCAGGCGAAGTGCTCAGGCAAACCCCGATATTCAACTGCACAGAAGTCGAACCGCCCGATGCCACCGAAACAGTTGTTGAACCTTGTCCGTTACAACCGTAAAGATTACCGGGGAAGAGAGCAGTGAAACCGCACACACTAACACTCGGCGTCGCGGTAAGCGCCACCGTGCCACCAAACCCGTTAACACTGGTAACGGTGATCTGGGAAACAGCGCTATAGCCCTGCTGAATAGACACAGAACTCGGACTCGCAGAGACTGCGAAGTCGCACACAGGCCCATTAACCGTGACGGGTATAGTAATCGAGTGTGACATCGAAGGATTACTAGATGCACCTGTGACTGCCACACTGTACGACCCAGGAGGTGCAGAACCGCAACTGACACTAACCGTTAGAGGCACCGAAGTCGTTCCGCCGGGTGCTAGGTTAACATTGATCGAGTCTGTAGAGCTGGTGCAAGTTTGGCCATGGAAACAAGCGTTGAGATTGTTGCTTGAGGGAGATTGTGCGGCAGAAAGCATTACCGTACCGGTGAATCCGTTGACACTGTTTACGGTGATGGTGGATGTTCCTGACCCTCCTTGAGGAATAGATAGAGAAGTGGGATTAGCTGATACTCCGAAATCTGAGCACGCTCCGCCACCGAGGTAGCTGAAAGCCCTGAGGTAGCTAGTCCCTCCGAGGTAGTGCCATTGCCAAGCGCCTTGATTGAAGGTGTACACGTAGTCGTACTGTGAGCTGCTCTGATAAGATAACGAGAACTGCCCGACCTCGAGGGAGACCACGCCAATAGTAACCGACACCGACAGGAAAACATAGACTGAATTACTAAGCGTCCCAGACGCTGCAATTGACTGGCCTGGAGAAGAGCACGTCGTGTCCTGTGTGTAAACAGTATTCGACCCCGGTTCGAACCTCATATCAAACTGGATTGACTGGTAACCGCTTTGCGAAAATTGTGCGGGGAGATTACTGTCTGCTGTGGTACCTGGCTGGGCATAGCTGTGGGTAATTTCGGCCAGGCCCCAGCTTGCCACCTTAGAGTACATGCCGCTGACACTTCCTGCGCACGTGTCCCTCACCCAGTTGTGTCTCTCCCATGTGGCTAATTTGAACCAGCCTGTTGCCTCGCCGTTTGCCACGTTGATGATGTGGACGGTCGTCGTTGAGCTGGTAGACGCTGTTCCCAGTGGGACAATCCCAACCGAATAGCTTAGCCCTGTGGTTCCACCGCTGGAAGCTTGGACTTGTCCTAGGTAGGGCGAGTTCGCGACAACTTCGGGAGTCCACTGTTGCACAGTTTCAACAACCGTGTCAGTGGTGCTAGGCGCACCACAGCAATTTGGGACGGATTGGGAGCTTGCGGGGACCGGAGCGCAAGCGTTTGCATTCGGGATTGCATATCCTGAAAGGACCGTCAGTGAAGATGCGATGAGCAACACAGTCACGATGGTAAGGGATCTGATCTCGTTCCTGTGGAGTCTAGACGAGTCCCTGTGGTTGCGAATCCTCCGAGAATTCTTACTCCTTTCTTTAGTCGGCTCATCCATCCCAGTGGATGGTTGCAATTTTCTTTCTCTCTTGAGCGAGAAATCTAAGGAATTTAACTTTTGTGCATATTCGAACGAGCTGAAACAGAATCATGGAGAGAAAGACTATGCCCTTGTGAGGGCCGTTATTAAGAGACCGCTCAAGGATCGAGAATGATTCCATTACACGGCCACCCTCTTCTGCTCCCTCTCAGGCGGTGACTGCTCGACCGGCACGTTCGGCTCGTTTCTCGGAAATAGGTGGTTGAGGACGCAGACGTCGCACATCCACCGCTGGTGCCAATACCAGGTAAGGAGATTGTCGGCTTTGCATGATTCGCAGTCGCCTTGTCGATAACAACCGCGTGCGGTGAACCCGAGATCGGCCAACTTCAAGAGTATCGAGGGCATGAATGACACATCGACACGTTAGCACTTCCACACGGAACATATAAAAACGTGCCGTTGTGCAATGGCACACATGCCTCGATTCGCCGTCGATATGCCCGACGATCTCAACAGGGAATTCCGGATACGGGTGGCCGAGATCTACGACTCCGAGAAGGGAGCAGTGACTAAGGCCGTCCAAGACGCCATCAGGGTCTGGCTGAAAGAGACCTCTAACAAGCGCTCCAAGAGGTAGGGTAAAAAGAGGGGACTGGCCCCTCTCAAATCTCAGGCTTTCAACGTTAACGTAGTGAATCCGGGCGGGCCCACCAACAATCGGTTGCAGTTGTCATAACCCGGGAGCCTTTCTGGGTTCACTGCCACCGCTTCTATGGTCGTCCGCTGACCTTGGCGTCGAATGCTGTTCTAGCTCGGGGCTCTGTTGGTGCCAACGGATGTAGGAGATAGGCCAGCCGTTCGTTGGGTCCTCCTTCTTAGAATGATATTTTCGCCGAAAGCATACACCGTTGCGATTATGCCTGCGATCATCACTGACACGAGAAGTGTTACTGGTTGCAGTGATCCGATGAAAGGCTCCCAATAAGGAAGATATCCGACCGTGAGAAGCACTGCACCCGGACAGTCCAGACCGCCAAGGTCATAGCTTGTCTGATCGGCGCCGGGCGAGGCGACGATCGTCAAATTCTCCACAGCCCTATCCGGTGATTCTTGAACGAACTTGGAAGTGGTGATGGAGATACCTGTCCCGGTCAGCGGCACTAGGGAGACGGTGTTGATATGGTCTATTCTCTCGATCCACCGATAGTCGCTCATGTACGATCCCCGGTTGATGAGTTGTGTCAGATTGTTGCTATCGTATGGCGACAGAGCGACCGTCAGACTTGCGATTGTCCCCGGAGCCATAACAAATTGTGGAACCGAAAACAGAGGCGGGCCGACTACCGTTTGGAACCCGTGTGGCGTGTACGAGTATATCAAAACCCCAGCCGGACAACTGTGGGTGGACCAAAGACTAGTCGAGGCAAACTCAACTCCGACTACCGTCAACACTGCGATAAGAAATACGACAAGATACCTGGTACGCTTCAAACACCAACGATAAGCCCGGATCTAGAATTTAACTCTCGCCCTAAAGCACGCCCGATTGGTTAGACGATCGAGATGACTATTAGAACAGAGAAGATTTCTTTGAATAACAATGTTTCCAAAAGTCTATCGGTCGAAAACCAGGTGGAAGGAGCCAAGAAAAGGGGCGGGCATCTCCTCCAGGCTCCCGGCCCACCAGGCTATCCTGTTGAATACGGCGGCTCACGATGTTAATCACTCAGCTACTGCTTCGAGTCGCTTTCGTACTACCAGATACCAGTCGGCATCGCGATGTGTGTTGAATCCATTCTTGAGGTACATTGAGAGCGGTCCTGGAAAGTTGTAGGCAGTAGACGTTGATTTCTTGACCGGGTAGGCTTCAGCGAATTCTAGTCCTTTTTGTGAAAATTTCTTGCATGCGGCGTTCAGTAGGTGGGAGGCGACTCCTTTGTTGCGATGTGAAGCGGCTATCACGAAGCAGACGATTGAACCGACTCGTTCTGCCTTGTCGGGGCCAGGACCCATCAGCCAGTGGAGAGTGGGGTAGCTGTTGCGAGGAGCCGCGTTACACCAGCCAACGGGTTTTCCATTGTCGTAGGCAAGGAATCCGTGGATCCTACCGTCCTCGATCTGGTTTGCGGACTGGCGACGACTCTCAGCCTTTCCTTTGTTTGCGAAATGATAGAGGGAGCAGTAACAGTCAGACCAGTCCGGATTGTCCGCGAATGCAATACTGTCGAAGAACAGTAGAAAGTCGTCTCTCAGAGAAGGGGTTAGTTCTTTGACGACCAGCTCTCTCATGGGACATCGTGATAGCGTGCTCTTCGCTATCTGCTTTCCGCCAGCGAACGCAAGGAGGGAATTGAGTTATCAGAAGGTCTTTTCTGTGATGCTTTGAACACCCTCTTCGCTCTTCTTGGCCTCGGTACTACCAAACTCTCCGAAACTCGCCATAGGAGTCATCCTAGCACTCATCATCCTGAGCGTGCCTCATTTCTTTTCGCAAGCGCAGGCAACCGCGTCACCCGTTACACCTGTTCTTACCGGCCTCAACTTTCCCGTCTCCCTGAGGTTTACACCTGACGGGCGAATATTCTTCACAGAGAAAAACACCGGTAACGTACGAGTCATTCTTCAGAACAGAACTCTCCTACCCACCCCCTTCGCAATCGTCTCACCCATCTTTACAGACGGCGAAGCCGGACTTCTAGGCATAACCCTGGACCCATCCTTTTCCTCCAACGGCCACGTCTACGTCTACTACACGGACCGCGATCCCCAGTACTACACGCACGGGCACATCCGACGATATACCGCAACCGGCAATACCGGCGCCAACCCAGTCAGCATTTTCGACGTAACGAGCTCGGCTCCAAACACAATCTATCATAATGGGGGGTACCTCAAGTTCGGACCAGACGGCAAACTGTACGCACAGGTCGGCGAATTTCACCAAAGCTCCGATGCGCAGAACCAGGGAGTGATGGAAGGCAAGATGCTCCGGATGAACCCGGACGGTTCCGTTCCCTCCGACAATCCATTTTCTGGGAGTCTAGTGTGGGCTTTGGGGATACGCAACGCGTTCGGCTTCGACTTCGACTCGTCAAATGCAAGGCTCATCGCCACGGAGGCTGGCCCCACCAGCGATGATGAGATCAATATTATCGTCAAAGGCGGAAACTATGGCTGGCCAACGTGCACTGGCCCCTGCAGCCCACACAACTCAGTCTTCATCGATCCAATCGTGGACTTCAAATCAATCGTCACTCCAACTGGAATTGCTACTGTGGAACCGAACGTCTACTACTTCGGTGAGTGGAAGAGTGGCGACCTCGTTCGGCTAAACCTCACCTCAACAGGCTCAGTCGTTTCTATGACTCAAGTATACACTCAGAGCGGTGGAATAATCGCGGTCGAAATGGGACCGAACGGCAAACTCTACTACTCCTCACCTGACGGCATATACAATCTCAATACCCAGTTCCCCATGCCTCAACCAACTTCCTTCCCTAATCTGGTCTTAATTGCGATTGCAACAATTGGAGCGATAGCCGCAGCCACGACAGCAATCTACCTTCTGGTCCGCCGCAGAAGCAGACGTGCCGCTATTTCTTTACCAATTGGCAACTACCGCTAGGCTGAGGCCGACGAGATTTGGTACATGCTACCATGTGTGGTACTAAAACGGGGGATGTTAATGGATAACGAGTTGCTGGAGGATGGTTTTTCCAGGCTTTCCACCGCCCTCATCGCCGATGCGTGCCTCCTCCAGCGGGTTCCGCTCCGTGTCGCACAAGGCGGGATACATCCGT
Organism: Candidatus Bathyarchaeota archaeon; assembly: GCA_005888755.1. Lineage (GTDB taxonomy): Archaea > Thermoproteota > Bathyarchaeia > 40CM-2-53-6 > 40CM-2-53-6 > 40CM-2-53-6. The sequence goes on along the minus strand of VBBQ01000034.1, from coordinate 54,280 downwards.
TGTTCCCAGGCATGCGTCTTGCTGGTCGAGTGTTGCCCTCTCATCATCGTGGAAGTGTAGATGTCTTCCTAGAGGCCATGCGGAAAGCTCTCCCCGGTGATGTGTTAGTCGTCGATAACGATGGTCGACCCGACGAGGGTTGCGTGGGCGACCTTACCGTCTTGGAGGCCCGGTCGTGGGGGTTGGCAGGGTTGGTTGTGCGTGGCTATCATCGGGACACTGCGGAGCTTGTACGGCTAGCCTTTCCTGTCTTTAGCTACGGATCGTGTCCTGCAGGTCCTCGTCGCCTCGACCAGCGAGAGCCACACGATCTATCTTTGGCTAAATGGGACGGTTTCACTGTGAATGATTGTGATGCGGTCTTTGCCGATGATGATGGTGTACTCTTCGTACCGTGGAACAAGATCGAGGAGGTCTTGAAAGTTGCCAGGTCAATATCGAGCGTCGAACGGCAGCAGGCAGAGTCAATTCGCGCTGGAAAGAAGCTCTCCGATCAATTAGGATTCGACGAATACCTGACGAAACGCAAATCAGATCCATCCTACACTTTCCGTAGGCATCTGAGGGAACGAGGGGGCGCCATTGAGGAGTAGACGAAGATTGAGTCATGTTGTGCGAGGAACAATCTAGTTGGGCATTCTTTTCGACCTATTCGACCGTTTCGTTTCGGATTTTGGCCGTTGCGAAGCATGTATCTTGGCAATACGCTCAACCAGTTGAGCATCGTCGAGTCGTTTGCAGATCTCCGAAAACCTGGAGGATATGTTTGGTTCTTTTGTTCTGAGAGTTGCGAGGTTGCGAAATAGAAGTGCGAGTTTGAAGTTGGTTCTTAGGACTTCTGCAAGGCGAGGGGCGGATCGTGGCTGTATCTTCCAGTCTTCTGCCCTCGGTGGAATGTCTTCTAGATGCTTGTAGATTCCGAGAACAGCGCTTGTTGATTTCTCTCCCCAGCCTTCGAGTCCCGGGTATCCGTCCGCATCATCCCCTACCAGAGCGAGATAGTCAGCAATAGAGCTTGGAGGAACGCCAAACTTCTCTTTCACTCCTTCCTCGTTCCGAACAGTTCGTGCGCGACGATCAAGTTGGACGATGCGATCGTCTCGAACGCACTGAGCCAAGTCTTTGTCTGGGGTGCATATGTAGATACGGCCGACTTTTGCAAGCTTGAGCAGAGAAGCAGCAGCACCGGCGAGAGCGTCATCCGCCTCCAGCTCGACCATTGGCCAAACAACGACTCCCATTGCCCGCAGGGCTTCCTCAAGCAACGGGAACTGTGATAGCAGTCTTGGATCAACCCCTTCACCGGTCTTGTATCCCGGCCAGAGGTTGTTCCGGAAGGATTCTATGACATGGTCTGTCGCAACACCAACATGGGTGATTCCTGATTCCAGCATGCCCGCTATGCTGTTAAGTACTCCTCGAGTCGCTGCGACCTCCTCCCCTCTATCGTTGGTATGAGTCGGCATCGCGTAGAAGTGACGGAACAATTCGTAAGTTCCGTCCACGAGGTAGATATCCACGCTAAGACGATCCTAGTTCACTAGAAGAAATAGATGAACCCTTGAGCTCGACAGAGCAGTCGTCGGTCCCCTGACGGGAAAAAATCTTGCTATTTCTTTTTCTCTCGAATTTCCTTCACTCGAAGCGTAACAATTTTCTTCACGAGATCATACGGAATCGGCTTGTCCAGAGGGAACCGTAGTGAGCCCTTCTCCCCCCTATAGGGCGATAACTCCTTTCTGAGGGTTTCATCGCCTTCAGGTATAGAGTAGAATCCGATATGATTTTTCCAGGCGCTGAAGTAAACTAATCTCTCGTTATTCAGTTTGAAAGTAGGCATATCATAGCTTATCGATTCAACCGCTTCAGACGCCACCTTCCTTACTGTATCCCTCAGCCTTTCCAAAATGCTCCGAACGCTCTCGGGGAACGCCTCGACATATTCGTCCATTGTTTCGAATTTCTTAGCTGGTGCCATTCTCGTTTCAGCGATGTTCTTCTTCTACTCATACCCAGTGCTATAAGCCCACTTTCTTGACTGAGTGATAGGTTCTGGGTCGTTAGCGCGCGATCGGAGTGGCAAGTTTCTAGAAGTCTTCCGCGGTCTTACCAGTCTTGATCAGAATGTTGTCCATATATCCCTTGAAGGTCGGTCTAGCCATGGTGACTGCGACTTGAGAGGAATACCACACACCATAAAAGTTGAGAGGAAAGGGAATGAGCTGATAGTTCATATTGCCTTGACTGAAAGAAAAAGCTGGGACCACACTGGTGTTATTCTGGCATCAGAGGGTTGGCAAGACATAGGATATGGATTGAAGATGCAGTTGACAATTGCCTCGACCAATATTATCCTTCAAAAGGAGAGGATTAAGTTGATCCAGAAACCTGGAATACTCAATCGTCTACGTGGAAAGAAGATACCAGTGTTGGAAGACAAGTCTTGAGATGGATAATCTGCTTACTGGAAAAGTCGGATTTCTTGACAGAGCCGAAAATCCTTGTGTAGAATTTGAGGGCCTTGTCCCGGTCGTCCACGAAGACACTAGTTAGCTTTGATTCTTGCTGCTAGAAGGATCCTTTCCGCAAATTAATCCCGTATTCGAGATAGGCTTTCAGACAGAGACCCATGTGAGTCCAGCCCTGACAGTTCCCGTATGAGCCTTGCAGACCGCCTTCTGTAGATCGCCATTTGCCTTCGACTATCTTCACAAGCGTCTCGTTTGACTTCAGAGGTTCGAAACTCATCTCCACAACAGTATCGTATCCGCCGGATTCTGGTATTGATCCGGTTTTCGGATCAAAGAGTCCCTCGCTTGCCTCCCAGGAGAATCGAATTAGTCTGTTTCGCACAACCTTCTGTACTTTCACGGGGGCCTCGACAATCTTGTCCCCGACGTCATTGAATTTCCACATCACGGTTTTTCCTTCATCCAATGGTCCATTAGACCCCCCAGAAGTGAAGTAGCCACTAAGCTTCTTCGGATTATAGACAGCGTCGAATACCTCGTTTACCGGTTTCTGGATTTTCGTTTGAATAGTGAAGCTCAGATCCATGTTTTGCATCTTCCGACCCTGCCCTGTTATATGTTATATATTTATAACACTTTGTTCGCCAATGGACTATTAGCGTTGGACGACTAATTGGGCAAAACATCTGGGAAGGATAGCATGCCAAAAGAAGACAAGAGCGACACGATCTTCAAGGCACTGGGCGACTCTCGACGACGCGAAATACTGGACCTTCTCAAAGAGAGGGGAAGAACAACGGGAGAGCTGGTCGAGCACTTCAAACACTTAGATCGCTGCACCGTGATGCAGCACCTGGACGTTCTCGAGAACGCAGATCTCGTCATCGTAAAGCGTGAGGGGCGTCTTCGCTGGAACTACATCAACCCGCTCCCTATCAAAGAACTGCACGATAGGTGGATTGGCCGCTATGCAGACGCTGCAATCGATCTGCTCGCCCGCATGAAACGCGAAATCGAAGGATGCTAATCTCAGCCGTGACCATCAGTTCGCAGAGCATACATACGGCCTTGCCCCGGAATCTGTCGACAGCCCCAATTGATCCAAGCAAGAACTGCACCAGAACCCGACATTGTCAACCTAGACGAACTAGAGCAACAGGCAAAGCAGCGCCTTGACCAGGCCAGCTACGATTTCGTGGCTGGCGGCGCAGGATCCGAACTCACGCTGAGGGCAAACCGAGAAGCCTTTCAGAAAATAGCGATCATGCCCCGCGTCTTCGCCGGAATCGAGCAAGTCGACACTTCAGCGAATCTCCTCGGGCAGCGCCTATCTATGCCCATATATGTTACTCCAATGGCAAACCACGGAATCGTCCACTCGTCGGCCGAGGTTGGAAGCGCGCTGGGCGCGAAGAAGGCAGGCACCCTTTTCGTCGCTCCAACGAGCTCTACGAAGACGATCGAGGAAGTAGCGATAGCAGCCAAGGACTCGCCTCGATGGTTCCAACTCTACTTCAACAAGGACCCCGACGTAAACAGGCGGCTGCTCCATCGAGCCGAGAAAGCAGGTTACTCTGCAATTGTTCTGACCGTCGATTTACCAGTGTTAGGCATTAGGGATCGTAACGTCCGGAACAGCCTCAGGCTACCAGGAGAGCCCAACCAGCCAAACGCTCCATCGGAGAGATACATCGTTGCAACGCGAAATCTCCAATCTCTCATGTCTGGTATGAAGACCGATCTCAGCTGGGATGACTACGAATTGACGCGCAAGAACACCTCGTTGCCAGTGTTAATCAAGGGAATCCTCTCGCGCGATGACGCTGAGGAGGCCGCCAGGCGCAAGGTCCCCGCGATCATCGTCTCAAACCATGGAGGAAGACAGCTCGACACCGGGTTCGGAGCGATTGAAGCTCTTCGACCAATAGTCGATCAAGTCAAAGGAAGAACGAAGGTACTATTCGACAGTGGAATCCGAAGAGGAACCGACGTCTTCAAGGCACTAGCGCTAGGCGCATTGGCAGTCGGCGTGGGACGACCAGTGTTATGGGGTCTCACACTCTATGGGGCAGACGGAGTCGCAGCGGTGTTGGAACACTTGAAAACAGAGCTGGTCAATGTGATGCACCTTGCTGGCACGACTCGACTCAACGATATTAGCTCAGAGTACATCAGGAACTCCTAGTCCAAGTTAACAAAACGGGGAGAGTTATTCGGTAAGTAGGCAGTTCCGCTTTGTTGTCCATTCTAGTCGGTGTCTGCCGCGTTCTCGTTGGCGTCGTCCAGGTCGGCGTGAGCTACTGAGCTATCGTCGGAGGTTTCGTTGTCGTCGTGTTCCTGATGGGTCTGGTCTTGATCGTGATGATCATCATCGTGATTAGTTGTGGTACTGCCAGTGGAGATATCGACTGCGTGGAGGACGGCAACTGTCGGAATTAGAACCGAGACCGCGACCAGTAGAATGAGAGCTATCTTCTTCGAGTTCTTCACCTCCGACGCAACTCCTCGTCAAACAGGCACTCAAACAGATAAGCCAACGATTTTGAACATATCAGTCGGCATACTCTTCAAAATCAACGTGCCTTGAGATGTTGTTGCACGCAAAGCGGCTCGGTCTTTCGCTGCGGAGGAGGCCTGGGCTTGTAGCGTCGATCCGTTTCTATCTGGAGAACCAGCATGAGTTCTTGGAGTCTCATGGGCATTGCTCCTCTGCCCTCCCAACCCTCGCACGCGTCGAGCACTTCCTTGACGAATCCGGGAGCCAACAGGACGTATTCCAGACCCAAGACTATCTGATCATCAAGGCATCGCGAACGATAACTTAGATAGGTCAGTCGTCCGAAAGTGTCTCGTCCTTACATGGACAAGCATCAATTGCGAATGCATCTGTAGGCCTCGTAACACACCTAACGGGATCCAAATCTACTCTTTTCGGTAAATAGGGTAGTCAGGCAAACGTTGATCCACCTTGAGAAGAGGAGAATGGTTGCATTGAGAGAATTGACTTGAATGAGTCAAGCTTGCGTCTCGAAACGTGGCAATGTCTCGTCTCGCGATCTTGACACGTGCGAAGAATAATCTCTGGTCTTGGCGAAGATGTTAACTATGTAAAATGGTCATATTGGCAATTTCCGGCAAGACTATTTCTTGAAATCCGGTATGCCCACCATGTTCGAGGAAGAACCCAAGGCACGATGCCCAGACTGCAGTCAGTCGCTCACATTCATCCGGACAAAATCACACCAGAAAAGATGGTACTGCTACGCATGCGAGAAATATGTCGACCATCCAACGGAGCCAACCCTCATCAAAGACGCCCACGCTAGAATCGAAGCCCTCAACGGACTCCAAGTAATAGATTCTCACGGAATGATCGTGGGCCGGGTCCGCAAGGCCATCTCAAACGACACGGGCGACGTCAGATCACTTGTCTTGTCAGTCGATAAAGAACAATTCAAGACTCTGCTAGACGAGAGAGATTTGCCACGCGAATTTGAGCTAGGACACGAGAAGATCGCAACAGTCGGAGACGTGGTAATCCTGTCTGACGTATTCTCACCGAGCGCGCTCGCACCACCCAAACCTCCAGAAGAAACCACGAATACTGGCAAGTGCTCAAGATGCAGCGCACCACTCATCGCTGGCGCCAAGCATTGCATAAAATGTGGGGCACTGCTGACCTCGGCCTCCTGCGTATCCTGCGGAACATTGAACCCGACCGAGGCCAGGTACTGCAAGAACTGCGGTAACAAGCTGACGTAACGCCCGGTCGACTTGCGCCAATAGAGGCCTGAAGTTCGTATCGGCATGCCTTTGTGCCGAGTCATCTTGACTCTGACAATCTAGTTCCAAGCTTTGAGGGCTCCGCGAGATGGAAGTGAAACCTAGGTTTTACGCTATCGGTCTTGCTGTTGCCTTACTGGAGGAATTCATCACACAAGGCGTGTTGAAGAGAAGTCTTGTGGGTTGGATCATCCCTACGTTCATCGCCTTCCTTCCGTTCCTGATTGTTGTTCGTCAGATTAACAAGATCTTGGACAGGAGGATGGTCGAATTCAAGGCTGTCTTGGCTTACTATGTAATATCGGGGGTCATCGGGTTGACGATAGAGTGGCTGATTATCGGGCTTTCGCCTTGGAGCAATCCTGCGGCGAATCCTTTGCTCATCCTAATACTTCAGGTCGGGATCTTCAGTTTCTGGAGCAGCGTTGCACTTGCTCCAAAGTTGCTGCTCGACAGGAGAGCTTCGATAGTCCGAGTGAGGAGATGGTTCAAGCTCTTCCTAACCTTCGGCTTTGTATCAATTTACGTTCTTACGCTCTTGGCTTCAAGGGAGACAAGATTTATCGTCGGCATTGGATCCCTCTTGGCGACATTCATTCCCCTAAATTTCTTCTATTTCACGTACGTTCGGACTCTCCCGAAGCGATATGATACTGGTAGGGCGTTACAAGCTTTGAGCACCTAAATAGCTGCGAGAACCATTTCGCCCGATTCTGATCGAGGTCGTTGTCGGTGTCGGATACTAGAGAAGAAGAACGATGGTTGGATCTAGACCTTGCAGCTGCGAATGTGAACCGGGCAGGGACCCTTGTCGGATCAACCATTGCAGTCTTCACCTTCCTCCTTTTCTTTCTCTACCCTCGCTTTTCCTCCGGATCGATCGATCCTGTTCTCTTCCAGATCACTCTGACAATTGTAGTGCTTACCATTCTCTCTTTCAGCCTCTCAGGATTATTCTCTTACCGGATCGGGGTGCTGAAGATGAACAGTACCAAAAAACGTGCAAGCATGCGGGGAGCGGCTCTATTCTGGCTCATCGGCACACTGCTTGCAGTATTGGAGCCAGCTCTAATCTTGTTCACGGTCGGACTTACAATTGTCGGTACTATAGCTCTGGGCGCATGGGTCGTGTATGCTCTCCTTACGCTTCGCGACGCCAGAGCGTACGGGGATTTGTTTGGTTCTACCTGATGCCAGACTGAAGAAGAATCTGGAAGAGCTCGCCTATTTTTTGAACAGATTTACTAGGACCCTAGCTGTCCCGGAACTGGGGCGCGGGGAAATTTGGCCTTTGCAAGCCGAAGGATTTGTCGAAAATCCAGGGTACTCGAAGGTTGGACAGCACCGACTTTGTTGAGGAGCGTTTCTGCTATTTTCTTCTGGAGGACCTTTGCGGTGAATCCGAAAACCTTGTCGAGGAGCGCAGCAAATGCCTCGGGTTCGCTGGCAGCGGTCTTCGTGTCGAAGAAGAAATTGACACTTTTCCATGTGGTCGAGCCTAGGATCTTGGACATTGTCTCGCTGACGGACTGGCTGACCAAATCCTCGAAGCTCACTGCACTCATGATTTGAGCACCTTCGGTGCGTCTGTTGGAATTGAAACGGTGCTGGTCGGAGTTGGCTGATGGATGGTAAGGAATCTAAGGGATCTCCAGCCGACGAATATGGCGAAGACTGTCATTGATGCGGCGTGAAGGTAGAGCCCTGTATCCTCATAGTTAGTCGCTGCTAGAAACCCGATGGATTCTGCGATGTGGGGGATTTCCGAGATGACCCAGATTAGGAGGAAAATGGACAGCTGGAATCGGAAGCTGCCAAGGCTCTTGCCTTTGAACGCGAGCCGAGTGAATATTGCAAACGCGATGAGGATGAGTACCAGGTTGAAGGTTTCGAACATCGCGATGATCGGATCACTGGCCATCTATGCTATCCCCACTTTGGAGTAGTATGCTCCGAGCCCTATCAGGAGAAGAAGAGATACGGGCTCGAAGACCGCATCGGCTAAGAGTTCTTGCTGGAACCCGAAGGCAAGGTGATAGAAGCCGTGGACGACGGCAAATAGTCCGAGGAGCAGGGAGAGGATTCTGAGACTGTGAGTCTTCACTCTGAGCGCCATGATCAGTGGAATGATGCCTGCTGCTACCATTATTGTGAAGAGGACAATACCTCCTGTTACGAGATCCATTCCGAGTGCCTAGTTTAGTTTGGAAATCGATTACTCCGATAAGAGACGCGTTACCGTGAACACGCAGATCCAGTGACGCGGAGTCCAATCTTGCACTTCGTTCATCAACGCGAAGGAAACCGAGATGGTTCGACTTGTTAGTGCCCAGCCGTGAAGGGGTAGAACTAAGAACAAGCCTGCGCACCATTGCTTGAGAAACCGGTGTCTGGTTCGATACCCGAGAAGAGGCTCGCCTTGATTCACAGGGTCATCTTGCCGGACAAGGAGTATCTGAAGGAGTATGCCCTTCTGGTGACTGATAGCCGGTCAATCTTCATTCGCCTGGAGAAGACGAGGAGCAGCTATTGGCTCCGTGGCGAGATGAAGTTTGGAACCGCTCTAGTGACCGACGTAATCCCGAAGACTCTCGAAGACTACGAACGAATCGGCCTCGAATCACTTACTGGTGATAACACGAACCTCACTGTCCCTCACGAAGATGTTACCTCGCTTGCGCTGAAAAAGGAAGAACCCCAATTTCGTGCACGCGAGTTTTTTGTCTGGCTAACGATGAGAAGGCAAGGGCATAGATTCCAAGTGTATCATTTTGAGATGAACTGCTTGCAGAGCTCGAATAGTGAGACCGTGATCAAGTTCTACATGGTGCCCTTGGGCGCGTATTTCAAGCCCAGAAGACAAACTCAGACCAGGGAAATGATTCTCCAAGAATACGCAACGGTTGCACTTGAGATCTTCCAAAAGGTCCTCCCAGCAAGAATCATATCCTCGTAGCATTAGGGCCTCACCGACCGATCGAAACGCTTGGTCTTGCGTTTCTTGGAGGTTAGATTGTAGCCTATGAGGGCAGCTAGGATAGTTCCAGCGAGAATGGTCCATTCAAGTGTCGGAATCGCCCATGATGGTGTTGATTGAGTAATCTGGACCGGTACTCTAACTGATGCGTTTCCAGCAATGATTGCGCTGACGGAAGCTCGGGCAAGCTGGCTGACCTCGACGGCATATGTTCCAACCGCAAGCTGATGGAAGACTACTGACCCGTTATTCCCAGTGATGCCGTAAGTGATGGGTGAGTGTTCGAAAAATACTGTTACTCCGGCTCCAGGGACTCTCTGGCCACTCTGGTCCACCACCGAGACTACAAGATCGTACACTTGCAGGTTCAAGCTCAGCTTTCCGAGGCTCGGATCGAATGTGGCTGAGGCTGGTGTTACGTCGACGTCTTGCCAAATGACTTTCGAGATCGTGTAGCTCCCTGCTGGGAGGAGGTAGGCACCAGTAGGATTTGGACTGGTAACTGTGCTGTTCGGGTTCGAAATCTGAAAGCTTGAGGGGGGTAGCGATAGAAGATTCCCGTTCCCGTCCCTCAAGGCCTGCGCGAAATTCACTTGATAGACTGAGAGGGAGAGAGCCAGAGTTGTGGCGGACACTGGGGTGTAAAGCTCGGTCTGGTTCACGACTTGCGCCTCCCATAGTACGCTGATGACATATGTCTCGTTGTCGGATAAGAAAGCGATTGGATCGACCCGGCCTGCGTTATTTGAGAACCCGGCGTAGACTGGCTGTCCTGCCAAGAATATTGCCACGGCAACGCCTGGCACCGGCACAGGCGCAGAGTCCTTACTCACGGTCTCGAGATGGATGGCCAGCGATGCGGTCAACGTGATCGAAAGTTGAGCAGTCACCTTTGACCCTCCATTGTCCATCATGTCGAACATTGCGTGGTAGGTTCCACTCTGGTCCCCAGGGGAAAATGAAAAGTTGAGTTCCCACAGTCCAGAATAGTCTGTAGCATTCCCTAAGAGGGCACTAAGAGCTGAGCTCTGCACAAAGATTTGCCCCGAAGGAGAATAGATTGTGCCGTTGACTCTTTGAATGTCATAGAGGCCGAGGCTGTCGAACCCATTTTCTTGAAGGGTCACCTGGCGACCTTGGGCTGTGGAATTCCTGCTAAAGAACGTAGTTTGATCGCCTGTCTGGTTGTAGCTGTTGAGAAAGACGATGCCAAACCTTGACTGAAAGTCAGCGGACACATAGCTATTGTCAGGTGAGCTGTCATAATAGAGCGTGATGGTTGTCGTGGTCGTGCGAGGAATGAAGACTGTCACAGTGAAGTTCAGAATTGCGCCCTTCTGAACCTGCATGGAACCAGGGTTCGTAGTTATGGTGAAAAGATTGACGTTCGTGTTGACCACGCCTGCTAGACTTGCGTTGGTGAGAAGAACTGAGCTACCGTCGGTCAAGACCTCGCTCAGCGTGCCAACCACGACCGTCCCTCCTCCAGTATTCGCGGAACTTGCGAGGAAGACGGCAAACGTAACAGGGCCTGAGAGACTGGCGTTTCCTGCCATTTGTGGTTGAGTGTAATAGTTCCACACTGCAGGAGAGCCTTTCACTGCACTTTGGTTTTGTGTCTGAACTGACGCCGGCCAAAACTGGCTTGTGTTGGCCCAAAGGTTTGTGGTGACTCCGTTAGCTGTCTTCGAGCTTTGGGAATGGAAGTAGAAACTGGTAGTCTGGCTGGGGGAGGGAGCGTGTCCAAGAGGAAGAAGGCTGGGCAGAACAGCTAGGAATAGAATCAGGGCCGGGATACCCACAGTAGTCCAGCGTCTTGACATTGACGAATCCAGTGCCCCTGAGCTCTGAAACTCGGCTCGATACCAAAGCCTGATGATACTGCACAACGAGTTTGAGCGGTTACACGTCAAAGGCGCAACAAGGCATGAGCACAAGATTTGTGAGAACTAACGCGCTAAGGCATGACCGGTTGGATAGTAAATCACACGTTTGGACCGTGAAACCTGGCTAACCGTGTCTACATGTCACGTTCTAAGTTCTGAAATCATCTCGGGGGCAGTATCTTCTCTCCTAAAATGTTGGGGTTCTGATGCCAAGTTACAGCAGAATATTATCGTCCTCAGACCAATCGATGTTCTCTCGCTCGCACGTAGGACGAGATATTGGCCAGCCATGTTCTTCGAAAGACTATCTGGGACGGTGATACGTCATAGCAGAGCCGTATTCATACTCTGGATAGTTGCCCTTGGCGCGAGTGTCCCGGCTCTTCTTCAAGTGCAGAACGTCATAGTATACAGTGAGACCAGTTTCAACCCAAAGAACAGCGAGTCCAGTATGGCCCACGATCTGGTCAGCAAAGAGTTCCAGATTAGTCAGGGAGAAAGTGGACTGGTGGTGATAACTGGCGAGGATGTTAGAGGAGTCGATGCGAGGAACTTCGCTATTACACTCAACAGGACTCTCCAAGAGGACCCTGCATTGAGTAACATTAGCAACATTACGAACATCTACGACATATACTTCAAACAAATTCTCGGCTACACCAGCGTCGTAAACTCCCAGCTCTACAAGTCAGAGAATGCGACTGCTCTGGTTGCGAGCCTGGAATATGGCACAGCGAGCATCTATGTCGATCAATGGTCGAAGATCGTAAGCCAGGGGCCCTTTCGCGTTAGTGGGACCCAAGTGGCTCAGTACAACCAAAAGGCAAACGCGTCAAGTTGGCCCCTGATAACAAGCCAGGTACCGAAAACGTTCGTCCCTCTCATCAAGAGCTATTACAACCTATTCTACCAGTCTTGGAACGAATCCTTCGACACGTCATCCCAGTACAATGTCTATCAACTAACGATTCAGGGTTCCCCGTTACTTCGGGCCCAAAACGTCACCAAGGGCAACCTTGGGCTTCAAAACCAGCCATCCTACTACAACATAACCTCCCGCTATTTTGAGTCGTCCACTCTGGACCCGCAGTCTAAGAGTCTCTTTGTTTCCGTAGCCAAGTACTTCAATCTCTACTGCTTTCCATGCAGCCATCCTGACTATTGGAACGACGCCACAGGACTGCGCGCATTCACCGTTTCTAGCTTCCTCAGTACCACGGGAACCGACACCAGCCAATACGGTACGATTGGAGAGATCTACGATCTCGGTCCCTCGCCAAGCTTCGCAAGCGTTTCAAAGCTCGCCACCAGAATCCTTCATGAAGGCAGTGTCTCTTCATATCCTGTTCAGCCGAGCCGAGATGTCTACGACCAGTTCGTTTCTGCTGACAACAACACCATGCTTGTAATTCTCGACTTCAACAACTCAGGCCCCGACCCCAGAAACAGCATCCAACAAATAAGAGATGATGTAGCCGTTGCCAACAGACTCTCGGGCCAAAACCTGGCCATCTATGTAACAGGTGCTCCCGCGTTCAATTATGATCTCGAAACAGAATCCGTGAACGACATAGAGCGCATCGACCCCGTAACCATTGTTCTCATAATTCTCATCATAGGACTCTTCTTTGGCTCCCTTACAGCTCCTCTCTTGCCTATCTCAGCCATAGGCCTCTCAGTAGGCGTAGCCTTCGGCCTGGTCTACCTTGTAGGGTCCTACGTGACCAGCGTCCACTTTCTCGTTCTGACTCTCATGCCCATAGCGATGTTGGGGGCGGGCACCGATTACTGCATCTTCCTCATCAGCAGATTCGCCGAAGAGAGGAAACTGGGCCGCGACAAGAAGGAAGCAGTCGAGCGGTCCCTAGCATGGGCGGGAGAGAGCATCGTCACAAGCGGAGCAACGGTTGTCCTTGCCTTCGGAACCCTGGCAGTTGCGAGTTTCGGAATGCTCCGATCAATCGGTTTGGCAGTGATGCTAGGAATATCCATAGCTCTACTCGTAGCCCTCACTCTCGTCCCAGCGGCTTTGATGGTCTTCGGTGACCGCCTCTTCTGGCCGGGACACCTTAATGCCAAGAAGGAAAAGAGTGAACGTAAGAAAGGATACTATGCCAAGGCTGCAGGGTTCACAGCCCGTCACTCGAAAATAGTACTCGTAATAGCCTTGGCGATCTCAGTTCCCGCAACCGTCGTCGTGTTCTCCTCCGGAACGAGCCACGACTTCATCGCCCAAATACCTGACTCCTTGGAGAGCCGAGCAGGCTACAACAACATGATTCAGGGCTTCGGACCCGGAGCGGTCACCCCCACGTACACGATAATCCTCACACCAATACAACTGGATGGAAGTGGCTGGATAAACGTCACCGCCATGAGCGCCATTTCTTACGCTGAAAACTCAACCCTGCAAATTCCCGGGGTCTCCAAGGTCTATGGACCCACCCATCCCTTGGGGAATCCAATATCGTATTCCACATTCAACATGCTAGGATCCGCGGAACAAGCCCAGATGATTCGCAGCATGAAACCGTTTCTCGGTCAAGACGGCAGATCCGCTATGGTCTGGGCAGTCCTCTCAAGCGAGCCTTATTCTGACTCAGCCATCGCAACCCTCAACAGTATCCGGGCTAATGTAAGGCCTCTACAATCGGATAGCCCACTCCTAGCCTCTTCCACAATGCTGGTGGGAGGTGAAACAGCATCATTGGCGGACCTGACCAGAGCGGCCAGCGCAGACTATTCTAACATGACTATTCTCGTTCTCGTGGGCGTCTTTATCGTACTCCTTCTCGCCCTTGGATCAGTGTTTACACCACTTCGTCTCATACTGACGATACTTCTCAGCGTATCCTGGGCAATGGCAGCCGTGATGCTGATCTCGCAAAACCTCCTGGGTGCTCAATTAACGTGGATACTTCCGATTATGCTCTTGGTGATTATGGTCGGGTTAGGGCTTGATTATGACATATTCCTGGTTACGCGAATTAGAGAGTTTGTGATCAAAGGTCTGACTGACGATGCAGCCATTGACACCGCAGTCGAACGTACAGGGGCGATTATTACGGCGTGCGGGCTTGTAACCGCGGGCGCCTTCAGCACCATGATGCTTTCTCACATTCTCCTACTTCAACAACTGGGACTGGCAATCCTTATCGTCGTCTTGTTGGATGCCTTGGTAATCAGGATATACCTTGTTCCGTCGATCATGAGACATATGAAACGGTTCAACTGGTGGGCGCCACGAATAATCAAGGGCGGTAGGAAAACGATCGACAGAAACTCACCTGCCAAATTGTCGACAGAACCTGACACCTATGTAACCCCCTAGACAATTACAGGCGGGAAGTCTTTCTCCGCATCTTTTCTCCGAACCCGTTTGGGCAAAGATTTCTACGAAAGCGAATTTCCCAGATATTGACCCTTGAAGTACGACAGTTCGTCCTGACTCTCTCAATGTTGAGGGGTCGATGCTGTATCCGTGTGACTCAGGCCGCTGCTCGGCGCCCCAGGACTAATTTTAGACCTTCTTGGGTTGAAGCTTCCTTGGCAGGAGCTGAAAAATCAGGACCCCTAGGAGCCCGGCAAGAACCAGGACTGCGTTGTAGTTTAGGAAGTAGATGCCTGGGGCGAAGTTGGTCTGGACCCAGTTCTGCATGTTGACGTTCGAAGCGTATTCTCGCACAAGCCCGCCGTAGATAATGATCAGTAGTACAGCCTCTACAAGCGCAATCGCAACGGACTTTGACACCACGCTGAGTGAAGGTAGGTGGAATGAACGTTTCCTGGTCTTCACTTCAGGGAATCCGCGTCCATCCAAGGAAGATCCTGGCGCGACGTTCTTTTGACCGACCAGCGCTTCGAGCTCGTACAGGGCGGATTCGATCCGGTTGCTTGCTCGCCATGTTCTCCTCATTGCGAGAAAGTAGGTGCAGAGACCCACTCCCCCGATCAATAACGGAATGGAGATGGGGAGAAGAAGAGCGGAAGCCAATGCGTTCCATGGTATTAGGTTGCCGAGTCCGAATCCTCCGAGCGCCCGAGTAGTATAGATCCATGATGCTGTGCCAGCCCCCATCGCAATCAGCCCGAGGGTGAGCTGGGCTCTTCCCCTCCAATTAGTGCTAGGCGTGAAAACTGCTTGTACTCCTTTCTGCGCTGGCCTTCGCTTTCTCTTGACGCCAGTCGACAAGTATGATCAGTCTGCTGTAGATCCGAGTTTGGTCAGAACGGTGTCAGCAAGGGATCCCTCAAGCAACTCCTTCGTGAGCCGCCTGTACTCCTCTGAGGCACTGTTCCTTGGACTATAGATTATCCCGGGTATTCCTTTGCTCGGGGCTTCGGCCATGCGTATAGATCGTGGGATGACGATCTTGAGTATGTGGTCGCCGAACGAGGTCCTGAGCTGCTGAACGACCTTCTTCGACAGACCCGTTCTCTTGTCAAAGAGCGTGAGTAGTATTCGATAGTCGAAATCAGTCTTAGCTCTCGACTTCACGATTCGCATGAACTTCAACAGTGTCGGAAGCCCGTCCATCGACAAGAACTCGGATTGCACGGGGACGATCATGAGGTCGCATGCCACGATCGCGTTCACGGTCAGAATTCCGATGTTCGGTGGGCAATCGATCAGGATCGCGTCGTACTTGTGCCTAGCGACGGCGAGCGCCTCTCTCAGGACGAATTCGCGGCCGGGGATCGAGGATAGTTCGACCTCTGCTCCCGCAAGATCCAGATTACTAGCGATCCTTTTCGACTGGGCGAGTGCATCGTAAACTGTGTAGAGTAGTTTGGATTTTTGGAAGCCGAGGCTGACCGTGGTGCTTCCTTGTGGATCCAGATCGACGAGCAGTACTTTTCGTCCTAGTTGTGCCAGCGCGGTGGCGAGGTTGACGGCCGTTGTGGTCTTGCCGGTTCCTCCTTTGTTGTTTGCGAAGCTTAGGATCATGGTCGGGAACTGCTCGTAGCCCGAGGGTTTGGTATGAAATTCATTCGCAGATCGAGTTGCACATGCTATCATTGGGAGGGTCCGAGTTGTCAAGAAAATGATCGGTGATTCTAGACTTTCCGAGTTTTGCGTCTGACAGTATATTACTGGTAACGCGAAGTGATCGAGCACGTTGTTAGATAGTAGAGGAGTGATTACTCCGTCAGGTGTCAGACCTTGAATATATCGATGCAAGAAACGAGGGATTGCATCTGCAAGATACACATTTTCGTGTAAATCGCAAATTGTCTCTGAGAATGGGAGTCCGCTAACAATTTCCATACTTTTTTCAGCCTGAAATCCTGGCCTTGCTTCCGACTAGAAGATATGGAATGTAAACGAAGTCTTAATCAGCAGACGGCCCATTTTCCGATTTTATGAACCGCGAAAACATTCCTCCCCAACTGTCATCGGCAAAAAAGGAAGCTGCTACCCGCTTTTTGACCGACAGCGCCAGGGCCGCCTACTCGACTAGAGCGGTCTCCTACCAGCTGGACCTCAACATTGTCGGCGTAGGAATCGGGAAGAAGATCAAGGGCGGGCAGCCGACAGGCATGGACGCGGTTCGAGTTTACGTGAACAGGAAATTTCCAAAGGCTCAGATCCCACAACCACAACTGGTGCCCCCTGCAATACGGGGCATCCCGACGGACGTGGTTGAAACAGGCCGGTTCAAGGCCTTCGCCATGATGCCCGCGCCTACCCCGAGAGATCGCTGGCGGCCTATCCTACCAGGAATCTCTATCGGCCCTCCGCCAATCGGGAATATGGTCGAGGCAGGGACGCTAGGCGCGATCGTCAGGAGTGGAGGCGCCCAATACATACTGAGCAACAACCACGTACTCGCCAACGAAGACAAGTTCCCCGTCGGAACCGCCATCTTCCAACCCGCTTTATTGGACAAGGGAAATCAGACAACAGACAAGGTCGCGATCCTATCCAAAGCCGTATCCCTTTCGCCTCGCGGAAACAACAGCGTGGACTGTGCCATAGCCGCTATCGACAAGACCATCACCGCAGACCCCACCATCCTCCCGAAGGTGGGCAAGCTCGCAACCACCTCCCCCATCGATGCTACGGACGGGATGAAAGTCCACAAAGTCGGCCGGACAACAGGCTACACGACAGGGTCCGTGCTGGACATAAGCGCAGACGTCAACATACAATACGATATCGGGACCTTGACGTTTCAGGGGCAGATTCTTATCGCTCCAGACCAGGGGCAGATGTTCTCGGATGCAGGAGACTCTGGCTCGCTGATAGTAGACAGAGGGTTGGGCAGAGCGACCGGGCTGCTCTTCGGCGGCTCACCGAAGTCGACCATAGCCAACCACATCTCTGACGTTCTAACCGCGCTTCAGATCCAGCTTGCAGGATAGGTTCAAGTGAAAGACCGCCGAAACCCCTAGATCTGAGAGAGTTGGCCCCGCCCAAGACTCCTCCTGATCCTCGGGCTCTGAAGCGAAAAGTATCCTCCCAGATATTACAACTTCCGGGGGTCAGCGGGATAGGAGTTCCAAAGGGCCGACTTACGGTCTATCTCGAAGTAGACTCCCAGGATATCCGGAATAGAGTGCGAGACGTACTGAAAACAGTCTCGCCGGAAGCTGATGTTGTGTTTCTGGTCACCGGGAAGTTCTCGAAGCAGGACCCCGATTGAAACATGTCCTCGGTGCCCTCTCACGAGAAAGGAATCGCCGAGACGTTTGACGATCTAGCCCACGACCGTTGCTGCAAGTACAAGTCGAACGGCCTCACCGCCAGCAGCCAAGTTCTACTCGATTTCATCTCCAAGAACGGCCTAGTTGGAAAGACTGTCCTGGAGATCGGGTGTGGAACAGGCTTCTTCGCGCTGGAAACAATCAGATCCGGAGCGGTTTCTTGCCTGGGCGTCGACCTCTCGTCAGCCGCGATTCATGAAGCAAACGAGTTCGCCAAAGAGTCCGGCTTGCAGGATCGAGCAAGGTTCGAAGTCTCTAACGCAGCCTCGACTCGTCAACCTGCCTCCGATGTTGTCGTGATGGACAAGGTCCTCTGCTGCTATCCTGACGCAGATGCTCTTCTGAAGACCGCTTCTGATTCTTCAAAGGAATTGTTGGGCTTTGTTGTCCCACGGGACGAAGGACTGATGAAACCAGCCATGAAGATAGGAGCAGCGTTGATCAATCTAGTTGAGAAGTTGAGAAAGAGTGGTTTCCGGCTGTACCTTCATCCGCTGCGTTCGATCGACCAGCTTCTTTCTGAGAGCGGTTTCCAGCAGGCTAACAAGGCCAAGTCTCGTTTCTGGCTTGTCTTCCTGTACAAGAGAAGCGGACCCGCTCTGTCCTGGCGGGAGTAGTTTCGGCCTTTGGAAGTCAAACAGATTGTCGATCGGCTGAGGTCGATGGGCGATCCCAAGGCTGTAGAAGGTATGGCACGGTTCGGGATCCAGTCGAGCAATTCATTCGGGGTTTCTGTTCCAAAGCTCAGAGCTCTAGCCCGCACGGTTGGACGTGATCATCTATTGGCAATGAGGCTCTGGGAGACCGGGCTACACGACGCGAGACTCCTAGCGACGATGGTCGACGATCCTGACGAGGTGACCATAGATCAAATGGACAAGTGGGTCCGCGACTTTGATTCATGGGATGTCGTCGACGGGTCTTGCGGGAACCTGTTCGACAAGACACCCTTCGCGGTGGCGAAGGCGAAGGACTGGTGTAAGCGCGAAGAGGAGTTCGTGAAGAGAGCGGGATTCGTCCTGATGGCCGAACTAGCAGTCCACGACAAAGAGGCAAAAGACAAGGTCTTCCTCGACTTCCTGCCCGTCGTAATCGGTGGAGCATCTGACAGTAGAAACTTCGTCAAGAAGGCAGTAAACTGGTCCTTGAGACAGATAGGCAAGCGCAATCTGAAACTCAACAAGGCCGCGGTCTCAACCGCTCTCAAGATTCAGAAAATCGACTCGGGGGCTGCGAAATGGATTGCCTCGGATGCTCTTCGAGAGCTGAAAAGCCCTCAAGTCCTAAAGAGGCTCCGGGAAAACAAGTAGCGTTAGGGTGGGGAGCACTCCTTCACAGCCTGTTCTTTCCCTAACATTTGTTTTTCCGTACTATTCTTTTCTTGTAACTATTTTTTTTCTGCTAACTATTATGTGACCCCTCTTGGGTAGTCTTTTTTCCTGCGCCCCGCCCTTCATGAAACGCCGAGTTTCCCACGTTCACGCGCTCCCACCGGTGCCTCTTTCCTTCGTGAAACCGGCCCAGGAACCCTTCTCCAGACCGAACCAGCGCACACTCCAGCCCTGAAGAGGACACGCTTTCCTTTGTGGATGAGACTTGCCCAACAGGTGTTACCCTGTTGCATTGGGGTAGGTTACGATAGAAGCATTTGACCACGCCCACGTTCAATGATTCTTGCCGACCTATCTCTAGAGGTGCGAGGAGACCATGTTTCGAAGACTAGTTAGGAGCAAGAAGGGCATTGACACTATACTCGCTTCACTTCTGATGGTCGTCATAGTCGTAGCCGCCTCGGTAATGGTATTCGTATACGCAACAGGACTCTTCGGAGCCCTAACACGGGCGCCGAATCTCCAGAAGGAAGCCCTCAACCTAGAGTTCTCCAGCTTCGGGCCGAACAACCCAACCTACAACGTAACCCTGTACCTACGAAACACAGGTGGCACCCCGATCAGTCTCGTAAGCTACTATGTGACGAACTCGAATACTAGCCAGTACGCGAAGACGTCGTGGACCGGCCCTCCTTCGATAACTCCGACAACATTAGGTCAGGCGCAGATCCTGATATCCGGTTGCAGCTGCACAAATACCGGAGGGGCGTTCACCTTCACCGTAGGAAACTCCTACACGATAACCCTGTTGTCCAGCAGGGGCAGCCAGTTCTCATACTCCGTAGTAAGATACTCCTGATCAAAGCCCGCTGATCTTCTCGTAAAACTCGACGAGGCTCCGGGCTGCGGGTTCCTCCTGGTTGAACGCGAAAATCTTCATCCCCTTCTCATACCTCTCAAAAAGCAAGATTTTCGACTTCACCAACGGCTCAGCGATCCTCGCAACAGTCGAGGGTGACACGTCAAGCACTCGAGCGAGCCCTGCCTGGTTGAAGACCTTCTGACGATTTTGCAATAGATGCTCGACCAACCGGACCTGAGCCTTCGACTGAAACAGATCAACCAATCTCATTCGACTCACCATTCCTACGAATAGACCACTTTGGTCCCGATGTCCTTTCCTTGAAGAGCAGCGAGGATGTTGCCTGGGTCCGCGAGTGATACGAATCGCGTAGGCATCTTCGCTCTTTGCATGATCTTGATCGCTAGCGGGTCCAGCAACTCGTACCGGCCCGCGAAAACCTCCCCGCCCATAGCCCAACTCAAAAGCTTCTCCGCATCGACCGAGCGCATGAGTTTCGCTTTCGAATTCTTCTTTGGATCCTCAGAATAGACACCATCCACATCCGTACCATTCACAAGAATCTCGGCTCGAGTAATCTCAGCCGCAAGAGCGGCGACAGCATTCGTAGACTGGCCAGGCTGTAAACCTCCCATAACTACAGCCTTCCCAGGTCCAACACAGTGAGGCAGATCCGACAAGGTCGTAGGAATCTTGGAAGATGCTATCGAGCCCAGCGCTAGACGCAATAGTTCCGCGTTCGCTTTCGTTATCTGGATTCCGAGAAGATCGCAGGTAGATTCTTCGGCGCCAAGTCTCCTTGCAGCCCCAATGTAGGTTCTAGCGTTCTCTCCGCCCCCAGCGACAAGTACCAGCTGGTTACCCTCTTTGACAAACCCGCTGAGAACCCTGCCCATGTCCTTGAGGGCGGTCACGTTTGGCTCACGACGGAATAGTGCGCCTCCGAGCTTCACGACTGCACGCATTCTCTCTCAACCTTCCGGCAGACGAGAGCTCGGTATATTAGAATGGAATGGAAGCCATCCGAGCGTTCTAAGATTCTTTCAAAATCTCGTCGGAAAAAGCTGAAAAAGCCGTTCTATCGAGCAAGAATGACTCTCTACCGATGCTATCATACGCGCTCAAGAGAATCGTACGATCATGGAAGCTTTACGCATCGCTGATACTCGGCATGATGCTTGCCGCCACATTCTTCGGCGGGATCAACGTTGGAGCGGACACCATCGGGAAACAAGCCCTCGACGCTCAGCTCGCTAACACCCCCGTTGACATCTCGCTCATACCAGTATCCGGTGGAATGTCGGTTCCTCGCTCCTCGTTCGACAACGTCATCCAAAGGGTACAAGGTGTCAGCGGAGTGATTGCTGCAGAGTCCTTGGGAAGCGTAACAGAACAATTCTTTCCTTACAACACATCGAATCCATACATCAAAGCCATACAAGACAGCTCGCTTCTCTACCAACATCTTACGCTCGTAAGTGGCCGAGAAATTTCCAATGCAAACGAATCCATGATCAACGCGGACTCGCAGTTCGCGCAGACCTACAAGCTGGGCCAAACTGTCAAGTACAGCTTCGGACAGTCCGGACCGAGATTCAATGTTACACTCACGGTCGTCGGCGAAGTACATCTAGACACGGTCGCCGTCAATACTCTCGGTGCTAGCCCGATCTACTATGGCCCCTCGGGCTCGACAGCGAAACCGGCCAGCACACTCATCGTAAGTTGGGACAAGACATTCAATCATATCGCCGATTGGGCTTACAATCAAACCAGATTCGGCCGAGGAGAGTACTCCATTACTGGCTCTGTAAATGTCTACCTCGATAGACCAAAGCTTCTGAGCGCTTTCAACGTGGAGAGCAGCATTACACAGGTCCAGCAGATCGACGATCAGGTTTCGAACGTGGCCGCGCTGAACGGGTTCAGCTCCCAACCGAACCTGATAAGTCCCCTTCAGCAGTTCTCCTCCAGCATATTCAGTCTCAGACTTACGTTCACAATCTTTTCAATCCCCGTCTTTTTCGTAGCCTGGTTCGTTGGAAGAACCGTTTCCCAGGCATCCTTCAACCTCCGCCGAAGAGAGATCGGTTTACTCATGACCAAGGGCTTCTCTGAGAGCCAGCTTTTCCGGCACTTCCTAGTCGAAGCCCTCCTTGTCGGACTAATTGGTGGAAGTCTAGGGCTCGCCGCCGCAGTCCTACTGAACCCGTACTTTGTCCAGGTGCTCAGCGGTAGCTATCAGAGCGGAGTGTTCCTCAGCCAAGACACAGCCATCGCCACGATGATCTTCACCGTTGTTCTTACCCTGCTGGCGGTCTACTCGCCGGCCCGTGCTGCAGCAAGCATGGACCCCTCCAAGGCTTTGCGAGAATACGTCTATCTTGAGGATACGCGTCCATCGAAGAAACGGGGCGCGATAATAGCCTTCTCCCTCGGCCTCTACAAGATCATTCTCCTTCTACTTGGGATAAACTTCCAGAACTTCGGCCGCTATCTCTTTGGCGTAAACTTCCTCCTCGCCATTGTTCTGATAATCATGGCAGTCCTCGACTACGGACTAAACATCATCGGCCCATTCCTTTTCCTCTACGGCGCGACTCAGCTTTCGACAGGGGTAGCACTCCGTTTTCACAGGAGATTTGCGTCTCTTTCCAAACGCCTGGTTGGAGATATCGCCTCTCTAGCTTCCAAGAGTGTTTTCCGAAACCCGCGCCGCGTTACCGCCCTGGTTTTTCTAGTTGCACTGATAGCAGGATACTCCATATGGGTCATCGGAGACATGGCCAGCCTGCAAGACTACAACGTTCGCCAAGCGGAGGTCCAAGTAGGCTCGGACCTTCGTGTTTCCGGGAGAGGGAATTTCAACCTCACCTACGCCACTCTGGTGGCCAGTCAACTCCGTGGCTGGAGCAACGTCACCGGGGCCACGCCAGAGTCTGATAACACTCTCAGCCTCTCCTCTCGCGCCTCCATCACGATCAAAGCCATAGACCCGGCAACATGGAGGCAGGGTGCATACTACGAACCCGAATGGTTCAGCGGGAACATTAACACGGTTTTCCAGAACATGCAGTCGAACAGCCAAAGCATCGTGCTCGATCATGGCCTCGCCTCATACTACAATATCCTACATGGAGGGACGGTAATAGTAGGCCAGAACGTGAGCCTCACTGTCATAAGCTTCTTTGGACCTGACTATTCCCAACAGACCCAAGCTCAACCTTTCGGGTATTCCTATTTTCAGCCCGAAGGATGGTCATTCGTCCCGCTAAGCTTGTTCACACAATACCCCTCTATTTCCGGCATCAATTCTGTCTTGGTCAAAGCTGAACCCGGAGTCTCGTTCACCGAACTCGCGAACTCAATACAGAAAGCCTATCCATCCCTCGCAGTAAGGACAGCGCAAGATTTTACGCAAGGAACAGGGCCCGTTGTTTCCAACGGAGCACAGGCAAGCGCTCAAGACGCAGGAGCGGTGATAGCGAACGGAACCCAAAACGTTTTGCGGCTTGGAACAGTTTTCGCCGGACTTGCTGCGTCCATCGGAATCGGAGCAGTAACCTACACCGGCTTCAAAGAGAGGGAAAAGGAAACTACGATGCTGGCCGTTAGAGGACTGTCCTACAAGCAAATGTTAGGGCTCCTTGTCACAGAAGTCCTGCCCCTAGTCATCTTTGCCGTGATACTCGCGACGGCTGTCGGACTGATCACAGTCCGCGGGGATAGTCTCGCACAGAACTCCCTGACACCGAACTATGCGAGCCTCCTCGCCCCCCGCAGAGTGGTCTTTCCACTGTGGGCCCTGGAGAACATCTTGGCGATTATCGGTCTGCTATTCCTAGGCGTCTTTCTACCTGCCATAACCGCCGCGAGGAAAGACCTTTCAAAGATGAGCAGAACCGTGAGATTCGCATGACCGCTGTCCCGGTTACGGTGGATTCTCTCGTCAAAGCCTACAAGCTCGGCAGAGTGGAAACGCAAGCGCTACGTGGGATCAACCTCAAAGTCGAAGCGGGAGGGATGGTCTCGATCATAGGTCCTAGCGGAAGCGGAAAGACCACCCTGTTGAACATTCTTGGAGGACTCGACAGAGCAACCGCGGGAAACGTCCACGTTGGCAATACTGTCCTGACAGATCTAGACCCGAGAAGGCTGGTCTACTACCGGCGCCAGATCGTCGGTCACGTTTTCCAGACGCTCAACCTGATCCCGACGCTGACGGCCGCGGAAAACGTGGAGCTTCCCATGATGGCGATGGGAACCCCAGGTGGGACCCGCTCGGCGAGAACCAAAGAACTTCTCGGTATCGTGGGCCTTGCAGATAGACAGGACCACAAGCCCGACGAACTCAGCGGTGGAGAACAACAACGAGTAGCTATAGCAGCGGCGCTTGCAAACGATCCTCCTTTGCTCCTGGCGGACGAGCCTACCGGCGAACTTGACAGCGTGAACGCGAAGATGGTCACAGATTTCCTCGTCAAGATAAACCGCGAGCTGGGAAAGACCCTGATAATGGTCACACATGACCAGAACGTCGCGAAAACAGCGAACAATATCATGAGGATAGAAGATGGAATAATCAAGTCATCGCTTACTCCCAGCCAGATCGCGTCTCAGGACACGTCAAGCTCATACTTAGAACAGCTCCGCCATCGCATGTCGGAACTCGAGAAACAGATGAAGCAGTTGGACGATGATTTCAAAACAGGTAGGGTCTCTGGGGACGAATATGCCGACCAGCGGGTCCGGCTGCGACAGGTCAAGGCGGGACTACAGGATGAACTCCAGAGGCAAGGAGTAATTGGCTAGCTCCGGTATTGGAAAAAGCATTTTATACGCAAAAACCATCCATTCTTGTGAGGACTCATAGGCAAATGTGTAGCACGTGCGCGAAGCACAATCCGGGAAAGAAGAAAAAATCCAAGATGTGAACGAGCCGGCCTAGAAACGTAGGCCTCTCTACTTACTTTTTCTGGCTGGAGCTCCGGTAGAAATTGGCGAGTTCAGTCGTGTCCGCCTCAGACTCGGTCGCCCAGTTCAAGTTCAGACGAACCCTCGAGCAACTCGCCCGGAAGGAAGGACGAGGCACTGAACTCATCAGCCTCTACGTACCGCCAGACCGTCGAATACACGAGGTTCTCAGTCAGCTCCGGGAAGAAGCTGGAACAGCTTCCAACATCAAATCACGCACGACGCGGCAAGCCGTCCAAGACTCCATAGAGCGGGTGATGCAGCGCCTACGATTGTTCAAGGAACCACCTCCCACGGGACTAGTGATCTTTGCAGGTATGATCCCGCAGAATGGTTTCGGCAGTGAGCGGATGGAGATTTACGTGCTCACTCCTCCAGAGCCGATTACGGTCGGGTTTTACAGGTGTGATGCCCGTTTCCATGTTGAGCCTCTCCTAGCTCTCGTTGTCGAGAAGGATACTTATGGAATAATAGTAATTGATGGGACTGAGGCAGTGGTTGCAACTCTCAAAGGTCGCAGGGTCGAGATCATCAAGAGCTTCACCTCTGGAATACCCGGCAAGAGCCGAGCTGGCGGACAGTCGGCTAGACGTTTCGAAAGGATCCGAGAAGGAGTCACCCACGACTACTACAAACGGGTCGGTCAACACTTCAACGAGATGATGCTTGCAATACCCGACCTCAAGGGAATTATCGTTGGCGGGCCCGGACCGACAAAATACGTCTGGTCCGAAGGAGAATACCTGCAGTATACGCTGAAGAAGAAGGTGCTCTCGATCGTCGACACCAGTTATACGAGCGAGGCAGGTGTTGAGGAGGTTGTTGAGAAGAGCAGCGAGATCCTGAAAGGAGTCCGGTACAAAGAGGAGAAGCAGATGGTCCAGAAATTCCTCTACGAACTAGGCCACGAAACCGGCAAAGGGGTCTTCGGCGAAATACAGGTCCAGAAATATCTGGAAAAAGGCGTTGTCGATACTCTGCTAATCTCAGAGAAGCTGGAGGGTCAAAGACTCGGCCTCAAATGCAAAAACTGCGGCAACCTAGAAGAATTTCGTGGAACAAGATACGAAGCGCACGCGGTCAAGAGCGAACTTTCCACGCGACCATGCAAGAATTGTGGCAAACCGAATCTTGAGGTCGTTGAAGACAGCGATATCATCGATAGCTTTCTGGACTATGCGGAGAAGGGTGGAAGCAAAGTCGAGGTTGTCTCAGAGGAGACTGAGGAAGGACGAATGCTCCGCGACGCATTCGGAAAAATCGCCGCAGTTCTGCGCTACCCTGCCAACTAGTCCATGAGATCATCCATGACGCGAGTCAAAGCGATATTCTTCGATCTCGGAGAGACCCTCGTAACACAAAACATCGAAGATAACCTGGTCACGATGAAGGCACTGGAAAATATCAGCAAAATCATACCTCGTCCCAACCCCCCATCTGAACTATTCACGATCTACAAGCAAGGGTACAAGGTAAACGAGGCTTTCCGCACCAAGAATCACGTCGAGATCCCAATCCAGGCATGGATGGTGCAGCTCCTGAGGCAGGCGCTAGGCCAGGAGCCTGAGGACAGTCTGGTGGAGGAGGCGATCAGGATCGTCGTCTCCGCCCGAGCAGAAAACGCGGTTGTCTTCCCGGACTCGAAACCTCTCCTCCAGAAGCTCTCGAAACGAAGAATCAAGTTGGGAATAATATCGAACGTATCATCTCACGATGTCGCGGTGGAAATTCTTCGCAAAGTGGGCCTTCTGGAATACTTTGACAAAGTCGTAACATCCGCTTTTGTCGGGATCCGAAAGCCTGACCCAGGAATATTCCTCTACGCGCTGATGCAGTTCAAGCTACAGCCACGGGAAACGGTAATCGTTGGCGATTCAGAGAGACACGATGTCTGGGGAGGTACTATCACGGGCATGAAGACCGTTCTGGTTTCGAAGAGATCGATGGCCGATAGCATCGCCGATTATCGTTTCTCGAGTCTCGCTGAGGCATCAGCGACTCTAGCGTCTCTATAGGTAGCCGGCGAGGAGCATACCCGCAACCCCTAGCAGCAAGGAAAATGGGAGGCCGGGGAACATCTCGTACTTCGACAATGCTTTGAACCCGAGAAAAGTTCCTGCTAATATCCCGATGGCCGCACCGAAGAACGACAGAACACCACCAAAGTAAACGAGCGCGGTTGTCGCGACTAGCGAGTAGAAGACCATGTCTCCCATCCCGATTGTCAGATCCCCATAGGTGAACACGGCTCCCGGCAGATCGCCCTCTTCAATTGTCTTCGCAAGGGCTCCAACCGGGCCTCGAAACACGGCTACAATATCGTAGATAACGAGGGCCCCAATCAGAACCAATGCAGTCAGAGGGCCGATCGAGTAGCCCAAGAAAATCCCAGTCAGCGCACCAATGAGTGTTATTCCGATCAATTGATACTTTTTTGTCTTTCCAAATATCGTGAGCGCAATTGCGATAGCTGTTCCAAGCGAGACTCCTAGGATGATTATGGTTGCTAGAGGGTCTGGGGGAGAGTTCGGAATCACAAGGAAAATCGAAGCCGTGTACCAGAAGGCTACCGCAAATGATACGACGAGGACAGCTACTTTGATCAGCGAGCGGATAAACTTCATCCTCCCTCTTCTAACCATGAGGAGCATTGCCGTCGCGCTTGCTCCGAGGGCAATTACGAAGATGAGGGCGTTAAGGCCTGCGGAGCTCAAACTGTCGCCCTGGAAGGGTGTTACTTGGGCTTGGGGAACGATCTGGTTTGAAATCGGATACCCTAGCAGACCCGTAACGGTTAGACTGAGAATTACTGGGTAAAGGTGGCGTGGACGGGGCTTGAAAGCCCCGTGATCTTCCTTTGCCATGGAGCCCTAGATCTCGATAACGTCCCCGGTCTTCGGGGCCTTCGCGTCCAATCCTTGTTCTTTCGAAGCCCACTCCGCAAGCTTCTTGCAGTTTCCCTCCGCGCCGTGCACGATGAACACTTTTGTCTTCTTGTCCAGATCAGAAAGTGTTAGTTCTAGTTCACGTCTGCCGCCGTGGGATGAGAAGTCGAAACGCTCTACTCGCGCGTCCACGGGTCGGGCTTTGCCATGGATTACGAACTTCTTCCTCTCCAAGAGGATTCTCCCGGGGCTGCCGGGTACTTGGAAGCTGACCATGAACACTGCGTTCTGCTTCTTCGCAGCAACATTCTCCATATAGAAGACGGACGCGCCGCCCTTCAACATCCCTGCCGGCGATATTATCACGCCCGCGGTTTTTGCAGCTCTCCTCCGATCATTCCAGCCGTCGACCCAGTGAGCCATCTTGCTTGCCCGTTCGAAGACGGACGAGTCCCTTAGGGATGAAGGATATTTCAGCAGCATCTCCATTGCGTCGAGGGCCATTCCATCGACGAAGACAGGATGCTCAAAGTGGTAGGCTGAAAGAACTGAGAGAAGTTCTTGGGATCTCCCAACGCCGAAGGCTGGTACGAGGACTGTTCCTCCTCCCTCGACCACTTCTGTTACTTTTTCGACGAACTCTTTTTCCAATCCGTCGCGTATCGGGTGGTCTTCTGTGGCGTAGGTTCCTTCGATGATGATCGCGTCGAGGTCCTTGTAGTTACTCGGGTCTGCGCCGTCGACAAGCCTTGTTGGTTGACGATTGAAATCGCCGGTGTACAGTAACCGTTTGCCTTCAGAAGTGATTATCGCCTGAGCACTGCCCGGTATGTGGCCAGCATTAACCAGAGTTAGAGATGCGTCACCGACATCGATCGACTGGTGATACTGAAGCTCCCGAGTGTGCTTTAGCATTGTCTGGAGGTCCATGAACTCGTATGGGGCGTAGTATCCGCTGAGCTTGAGGAAGTCTTTGATGATCAGGCTGGTAAGCGTGAAAGTTGGCTGTACTCCATACAGCGGGACGCCACCGTGAATGTAGAATATCGGAGCAGACCCAACGTGGTCCAAGTGCGCATGTGTAAGTACGATCGCCTCCACTTCTTTCGGAGGGATGTGCATTGGGAATCCGACGTGATGATTTACCATTACGCCGTAGTCCAGGACGAGATACTTGCTACCGACGCTTACCGCGAACGCGGACCTGCCTACTTCCTGGCAGGCGCCTAAGAACCTGATTTTCATCCGTTCACCGTTACAGCATGAAATGGATTATTGCGAGGAATTCTTGTTCACTCTGCGAGTGGAACGGTTTGAGAGACTACAATAAAAGCCCTACAACCGAGTGTCCGGAGAGATTTTTAGGCACGGTTAAGCTAGACCCATTCGCTTTGCTCAGTTGGTATTAGAGTGCCAGTTCAACTCCTCGTCGATTCAAAGAATCTCAAGGGCTCCACCCTGGTCACAGGGTTCCATGGCGTAGGACAGACTGGCTACATAGCCACCTCCTACATGATACACGCGCTGAAAGCAGAGCGAGTAGGCTTCATTCAGGTGGCGAACCCTCCGCCCTGGGTCGGAACTGCTGACGGCGGGCTGGTCACACCTTTTGAGGTCTACCGGAGAGGCAAGACAGTCTTGGTCAAACTGGAATTTTCCCCCCACAGATCGGAGGAGGCGGAGTTTGCTAAGGTCCTGGCGAACTGGGCTGTGAAGAGCAAGTTCAAAGACGCCATTCTGATCGGAGGGCTGGACTCATCTTTCAGGAACAACAACGACGAGTTCTGCGTCGTTCCGACTGGCGCATACCTTGATCGAGCGAAAGTGTTCAAGGCGCCGATTCTTGAGCCGGGCTTGCTAGTCTATGGACCACTCGCGGTAATGCTGAGTGAGTTTGAAATCCACGACTTCCCTGCAGTTGCAGTCCTTCCCTACGCGGAGCCATCTAGGGCTGATCCTGCGGCAGCCGCGTTAGCAATCCGTCAGATCTCGAAAGCCTACAATTTCAAGGTCAACCTGAAAGAGCTGTTGAAGGATGCGAAACTCATCGAAAGAGAGTATGATCACAAATCCAGACTTACGAAATCGCATGAGAGACTGTACGCCTAGCCTAACCGATGAATGATCGAGTTTACAGTGCGGTCTGGTTTCGATCCCTTCGCCTCGATTATGATGACTCTGAGCTTGGAAGCTGCCTCCGAGAGTTTCTTTCCAAGTGTCACGCCATATTCTCCCTCGGAAACCAAGAAAACCTGTTTCGGTGACAGTCGCTTGATCCAAGCGGACACCTGTCCCGCTCTCTCGTCGTAAACTATCGGATCGTGACCGTCGAAACTCTCGGTCTGCGCCAAAGGAAATGTCTCATCGAGTTCCATCGGCACTGGTCCGAAGGGAATAGTGTAGAAGCAGATCGACAAGTTCGACCTGTTTGCGAGCTTGCTGACTATTGGCAGGTTGCGGGGGTCGTCATGGTAGGGTCTCCTCCACCGGCCGGGTAAGAGAATAACAGCTTTTCCTCGTTCTGCCGGGACCCGTGACCTCCTTCCACTGTAGCGGATCATCTCGGGCCTGTGATCGCTAGCCTCGCCGAAATGAGAGATTCCGCGCGGTTTGACGGTTGGCGCGAACCGTTCCACAAAAGGAGAATGATGAACAATCCTTGCCAAGAACTTCTTGAAAGCCGGGTTGGCGTAAGCCCGATGCTCGAGTAGCTCCCACAGATGCCCCGTTCTAATCGCCTCTCGAATCCTGCGCAGTTCGGAAAAGCACGCGAGAAGGTTGTGTTTTGATAGGAGTTGCTCTCGCTCAGGTGTGTCGAGATGTCTCATCTCCTCGGGGGTGATGCTGTCGCAGATCTTGCACATGCAAGAGAATTCGTTGATCTCTGCCAGTTCCTGCGTTCCGTCAGACGTGAGATATCTACCCGTCCGAGCGTATAGCGCGTAGGCAGCTGAATCGAACATGTCACAACCCAGAGCCACGATGAATGGGAACATAGCAGGATGACCCGCACCGAACAGGTGCAAGGGGCGGGAGTGAGGGAGACACTTCTTTGCCGCGACTATCATGTCCACTAGAACATCGAAGCGCTGCGCCTCCATCAACTCCGTAGGGCTGCCGAGTGCATAGATTGAGAATCGTCGCTTTCCCATTTCCATTGCGGACCGGGTGACCTCTTTGATGTGGACTCCGCCCTGGACCGGACCTACCCAGAGGATATCCTGCCGTTTGATTCGCTTGAGAGCTTCGTCGGCCCTGCGAACCGTTTCATCGACAGTCCATCCAGCTCGTTTCGCATCGCTGTGAAAGCCCGTTGGAAAGTCAAGAATCACTCCAATATCGGTATCGATCTTCTCTTGGTAAGCAACGATCTCTGAGGGCTCCACACCAACATGTCCGTACTCGAGAATCTGGTACGCGCCAGAATCAGTCGCAACGGTCTCTTTGAAACCCAGGGTCCCGTGAACATCTTTCGGCAGTTGACCCAGTGTACCTCGCTTCAAGAGGTAAGCATTGGTCATTATCGCTCCAATGCCGGCCTCGCGATAGAATTTTGAATCCAGAACAGGACGGTTTGGGTCTACGACTGGAAACATGTGGGGTGTTTGAAAGCTGCCGCTCTTAGTGGTCAGTTTTCCGATTCTGCCGAGAAGATCTTTGCCGTGTACTTGAAAGGACAAAACGGGATTTAGGCCTTGACGCCTTTTTCCCTCATGAACTCGTCAAAGACTCTCTGAACCCGCTCAGCAGCAGGACCAGTGCCTTCGATGATACCCCTCTCGTTAACCCGTATCCTATCCATGACAACTATCACGCCTGCCTCATCCATCACGCGTACCATTCTTGGGAAGACCCGCTCAAGCCTCTCGCCAAGGCTCTGAAGATCAAACGGCTTCTCAAAACTAGATATCTGAACAATGGTGTCACCGTTCAGGAAGACCTTGTGAATATCCCCAGCATCCGACTTTGCGTTCGTGAGACAGACGCTAAGGGTCTCCGTATCAACGCCTGTGAGAGTGCCGATGAAAGTCTTCCCCTGAGTAGTCAAGACACTGACGTGCTTTTGGAGAAGATTCGAGAGTTCCTCCATGAATTTCCGGCCGGCCGTCGAAGACAGTTTTCCAGTACCCTCGGAGCGAGCTGACCCGGAGACCGCTATATCACCTTTGGTTCAGAGGCGGTTGTTCTCGGCATCTTCAGCTCTGCCACGACAGTCCTCGCTTCCCTAGCATCCCTGGCAGACGCAATGACAGCTAGATCGATAATCTCGAACCGTCGTGAACATTGCGAACAAGTCTTGCTCTTATTCCTGGAATCGACAATCTGATAGCCCTGGCATCGCGGGCACTTGACAATCAAGAACCTCTTTCTCTCAGTCATAGCGTTTTCTCCAATTCTAACGGATCGTATCGATCCAGCCAGTTGACTAGCCCTGATCTACCAGTTGTCCCCGTTGACAAAGCTCGAAATGCCTCCTTGTAGACTGCCGGGCCCGACTTCCGAGTAGTGTCAATTTCAAACACTTTCCGGGGTCCGAGTAACAAACGGGCTTCTTGGAGGCACACGTCTAATATCTCTGCCTCCGTATTTTCCCATGCCTTCCGTTTCGTCCACCCTCTCGCTCGCAAGCGCCTGTATAGAATCACTGGGTCTAGTCGAAGGACCAGGGCTAGTTTCACTGAGGCCTGCGGCAGAAATCTTCCAACCAAATGGGTGGGAAGGATTATTCTCTCTGATGATCGTGACAACGCTTCCAGCCTCCTTCGAAGCTTTCCTTCATCGACGATGTAGGTCTTCCTTGCTCTGTCATAGCTTGTGTAGAGTTTTTCTTTTCTAACCAGGCTGTTAGGTTCGACTATTTTGAAGCTTGAATTCTGGGAGAGGCTCTTCGCCAATGCGGTCTTTCCGACCCCAGGTGTGCCGGTTATGAGGATGATATTGCTCAAGCTTGTGATCTAGTGCTCCGGCCGGGACATTCAGGCTCTTTAGAGCCTTTTGAACCCGGGTCGCCGGATCGAGAGTCCGGCATACTCTCGGCCAAAATTGTGGACCGGGCTATACTACCGGAGCAGAGGCTTCCAGAAAATGAGTTTCAGTTAAGGATTGTCGTTTTCGAACCCTATCGCAGTCTTGACTCTTAGGATCACTGCCCCTAGTAAGCCTAGATAGTGGCGCAACAGAGAAACCGCAATGAACAGAAAGATCACGGACACTATAGTCGCGGCTAAGGCAATCTTCTGCCGGTTCGTCAGAGGTTTTCCGGTGGGTTGGGGGAGGAGGAGGGGAGTAAGTAGGAGGAATCGAATTGACAATAGCGGACGCGGTTTTCCAGTGACATGATTTCTCACGGGTCGAACTGGTCAAGATAGTCCTGAAGAGGACAATCCCTTCATGACCTGAGTACTATCGTTTTCTGGAGGAACGAACCAATATCCTCGATGGCGTATGTGCGTTTAGTAGCGCAGAGGATTTCTTTCTTGTCTGATGGTTAGTCTGGGGGCGGACCGCCCTTTGGCGGAGGAGGCGGCTTGGCCGCTGCTATAACATCGTCGATTCTCAAGATCATAGATGCGACCTCTACTGCTGATCCGATTGCATGCTCCTTGACTTTGACGGGCTCCAATACTCCTTCTTTCCACATGTCGGAGACTTGGCCGGTGTGAACGTTGATTCCGCTCCATAAGCCCTTGTTTTCGTGAGCCGCTCGCAACGCGACGAGAATGTCGATTTGTTCGAGACCTGCGTTGTCAGATAGGGTCCGTGGAATCGATTCTAGCGAATCGGCAAATGCCTCAACGGCGAGCTGTTCTCTTCCGCCTA
Source organism: Candidatus Bathyarchaeota archaeon (assembly GCA_005888755.1). Taxonomy (GTDB): domain Archaea; phylum Thermoproteota; class Bathyarchaeia; order 40CM-2-53-6; family 40CM-2-53-6; genus 40CM-2-53-6. The sequence goes on along the minus strand of VBBQ01000034.1, from coordinate 20,583 downwards.
TCTTAGGCGCTAGATCGCGGATTCTTTTCGCCAGCTCGATTTCAATAGCACCCCCGCCCGCAACTATCTTGTTCTTCTTGACCACATCAATGAGGACTGAGAGGGCGTCTTTGAGGGCTCTCTCCGCTTCGTCAACAAGTCTCTCAAGGCCCGCTCTAATCAGGATACTAACCGACTTCGGGTCTTTCGCGTCTTCTATGAAGACCATCTTATCGTCCCCTACCTTTCGCTCTTCAACAAGACCCGCGAATCCGAGGTCCGCGCTGCGAATGTCTTCCAAGTTGGTAATTATTCGAGCGCCCGTTGCTCTCGACAACTTCTCGATGTCTGACTTTTTGATTCTCCTAGAGGCCAATATTCCGTTCTTGGCCATGAATGACTGAGCTACTTCGTCGATCCCCTTCTGGCAAAGGACAACGTTGGCACCGGATTTTTTGATCTTCTCAACCATGTCCTTCATGAGCTTCGTTTCTTCGTCGAGGAAGGACTGCATCTGTTGTGGGTTGCTGATCTTGATCTCGGCGCTAAACTCGGTCTTCTCAATCTCAAGCGGGGTATCCAAGAGCGCGATTTTCGCTTTCTCAATCCTCTTCGGCATTCCCGGATGGACGACTTCCTTGTCCACGATGACGCCCTTGATCAACTCGGTGTCTAAGAGGCTCTTGCCCTCCTTTTTGACCAACTGAATATTTTCGATGTCGGCAGAGAAAGCATCTCCCCTCTTCTCGATAACGTGATTAACCGCTTCAACTGCAATGTTCGCAAAGTGTTCCGTTGCCCCTCCAATGGACTTTCCGCGCATCGCGGTAACCGCGATCTTTCGAAGAGTCTCGGTGTCTTTCAAATCAACGGGTTTTCCAAGCTCGTTCAGAATCTCACGCGCCTTTTCAGCGGCCTTCTTGAAACCAGCGTTGATCACAGTTGGGTGCAAACCCTTGTCTAACAAAAGCTCGGCCCGTTTTAGTAACTCACCAGCAAGGACGACGACCGACGTGGTTCCATCGCCCACTTCGTCGTCTTGGGTCTTGGCTATCTCAACGAGCATCTTCGCGGCAGGATGCTGAACATCTAACTCGTCAAGTACCGTGGCTCCATCGCTCGTCACGGTAACATCGCCAAGGCTGTCGACAAGCATCTTGTCCATTCCCCTTGGGCCGAGGGTCGTTTTGACAACTTCAGATACGATCCTCGCGGCGCTAATGTTACTCCTCTGGGCGTCTTTCCCACGGTTACGGTTGGAGCCTTCTTTCAGAATCAAAACTTGTTGGTTAGCGAGGTACGACATTTACTCTATGCACTCGGAAAGAGGGACCGGCGGAGTTGCGAATAAAAACCTTATCTCAAGTGTAGGCGTTTTAGGGCTATTCCTTCTGTATGCGCTTGACAGCGAGACGTATATCCTCTGATCTCACTGTTTTTCGCCCCGCGTGCGTCGCTAGTTCCAGAGCTTCCTTTCCCACCCGTATGGCAAACTCTTCAACCACCTTTCTCAGTTCTTCCGCCGCATCGTCCCCTATTCGCCCGGCCCCGCCCCGTTTTATGAGCCGATGGACCGCAGCGGTTGATATCTCGCTCTCTCCCAAGGATGGGACCGATTTCGGTTCCCAAACCAGACTATAAAAGAGTTAGTCGAACGAGCGGGCGATTTCGCGCCAATATTTAAAAGTCCACCAGAGGGTCCGCGGTCTCCTCGGACGTGCTAGCGTGGGAAAAGTTCGGATAGCCGCGGTCAAGAAGGTATCGAGAGAACTCGTTGCCCGGTATCCGGACAAGTTCAGCAAAAATTACGAAGAAAACAAAGTAGCATTGGCTGTACTTGTTGATGCAAGAACTAAGAGACTCAGAAACCGAATCGTCGGCTACGTTACGCGGCTAAAAATAGTTGAAGCGAAACGCGCCGCCGCCCCAGGCGAGATTGGACCCGAAGGAGCAGACGACCAAGCATAGTTCAGCTGGCGTAGCAGCCTCTTGGAAGCCCACTCTTCCCAAGGCTATTTGATCGCCGGCGGCAGAATCCCTATTCTTATCACGCTCAGGAAAGCATCAGATCTAAAACCGCATGAAGAGACTGTTGCCGAAGATCTGAAGAGACTTGTTGTCGCTCTCAAAGAAAACCCCGTCTTGCGACACCCAATCATTGCAGACCGAACTACCGGTATCGTTCTAGATGGAACTCACCGATTGGCTGCAATCAAGCAGTTGAAGTGCAATTTCATCCCCACGGCCCTCGTGGACTACAACGACCCTCAGATCACAATCGAAAGATGGTTTAGACAATTTTCAGGATCAAACATTCAGGACCTTGAGAACCAGCTCATGCGATTGAAGCCCAAAAAGGTGAGTCATATCGAGTGCGAGGACGGACTCTCAAAGAGGCGATGGTTCGCGACGGTCGAGAAACCCATGTCGTGCCTTGCCTTTCCGGTCCGTAGTCCTGACCCTTACGAGATGGTCCAAGATTCTCACCGTATAGAAATGGCTGCTCGAAAGGAGGGAGTCGTGATCGCTTATCAGGACAACGGGGACATGAAAGGAGGAGACCCCGAGAGCCTTGTCATGTCAACGATCAAGATAGAGAAGAGTGAAGTCGTGGATGCCGTTAAGAAGGGAAAATTGTTCCCTCCGAAATCTACCCGTCACCTCGTTCCATCAAGGCCGCTAGGAGGAGGCGTCCCTATCGATTGGCTGCAAGGCTCTGATTTTTCAGAAGCTCAATCTCGATATCAGGAATATGTCCAATCTAGGAAGGTTAAACGGCTGCCTGAAGGATCACGGGTCGGTAGCAGGCGATACTTGGAAGAGGTTTTCTTGTTTGAATGAAACCGTGACCATGCCGTCTCAGGTTGTGCCGGTGAAGCTAATCGGAGTTCTCGGCTCGGCAGCAGGAAACAGGGAAATCATGCTGCCCGCCCCTAACGCCCTAGCGGTCCAGAAACTAATCTCTATGTTATTGAAGACGGTGGGCAACACGTTTTTCAGGGATCTTTTGGTCGATGCTGGGACAGAAGACCCAAGAACCAATGTGATTATTCTCCTGAATGATCAGGATTGCAACATTTTCGATGGCCTAAAAACTCAGATCGAACCAGGGACGAAGGTCACGATTATCCCCGTAGCGCACGGCGGCTAGACTTCGACTATCTCACATTTCAGTCGCTTGATGACATCGTCGGCCCGTTCCACTTTCACCTTGTGCGTGTAGAGCTGTCGGGGGGTTCGGAGCTTCAACTTTACCAAGTCTTTCGCGCGCTTTACTCGACATTCCAACGCACCCTCTGACAGACTGACGAATTGATCTGTGCTTGTGATTTCCGACGGCATCGCTTAGGCCTTGATAGTCCCGAATTGGGCTCTCTCTATAAACGGTTCGCCTCCACTGGCTCAACCCTAACCCTGGCCGCTCATGCGTCAACACTCTTTCCAGACATTCTTTTTCACGGTGACTCCCAAGGGTAGTCGATTTTTCCCAGGCCGCTCCCTTCACGAAAATCGTGGCCTTAACCGAGCCCACCGTAGAATCCATGAGCTATAATACCACGTCAGCCCAACCGCTCTAGCCGGGGTTCTTAGTTGATCCGGATAGGCATAGTTGGGAAGACGAACACGGGCAAAACCACCTTCTTCAACGCGGCCACATCCAGCACAGCCGAAGTCTCAACCTACCCGTTCACCACAAAGAAACCCAACGTCGCAATTGGTCAAGTCCAAACCCTCTGCGTCTGCAAAGAACTTGGACTCAGAGACAAACCCCGAAACTCAACATGCGTAGACGGCTGGCGATTCGTACCCGTCGAGGTGCTCGACCTTCCCGGCCTAATCAAAGGAGCATGGAAAGGAAAGGGACTCGGAACCCAGTTCCTAAACGTAGTCGCACAAGCCGACGCTCTCCTCCACGTGGTCGACGCCTCAGGCAGCATCGACCCAGACGGCAAGATCGCTCACGCCGGGATGGGAAACCCGATACTAGACGTCTACGACATAGAAGAAGAGCTAGTTCTCTGGTTCAAAGTGTCCGTCGACAGATCATTACAGCGACTCCGCAAACGACCTCTCAAATCAGGAGCCTACGACAAAGCTCTCGCCAAGGAGCTCGCTGGAATAGGAGTAAAACTAGAACATGTAATTGCAGCTCTCGAAACCGCAAACCTATTCGCAAAACATCCGAAAGATTGGAAGGACGAGGATTCTAGAAAGTTCTCGGAAAACATACGAATCGCTTCTAAGCCAACTTTGATTATCGCCAACAAGATGGACCTTGCGTATTCCGAAAAGAACTTCGAGAAGCTCCGCGAAGAATTCAGCTCCCAACTAGTTATCCCAGCATCCAGCGAAGCAGAACTCGCACTGAAACGCGCCCAAGAGAAAGGTTTGATCCAATATGTTCCAGGCGAAGAGACATTCAAGGTTCTCGACGAATCGCGAATATCCAAGGACCAAGCCTGGGCCCTCGCCTACGTACAACAGAAAGTCATGAGCAAACTCATGAGGACCGGAGTGGAGTTCGCGCTCAACTCCGCAGTCTTCAAACTACTAGGAATGAACGCGGTCTACCCAGTTGAAGATCCGAAGACGTTCTCTGACAAGAAAGGAAACGTGCTACCTGACGCCTTCTTGGTTCCCCGTGAATACACTCCGAAAGACTTGGCCAAGGAGATACATTCAGAACTAGCCGAAAAAATGCTCTATGCAATTGACACTCGCGATGGTCTGAGGTTGCCCAACGACTATCTTCTCCGGGACCGCGATGTGATCTCGATCGTCACAGCTGCTCGCAAGAAGTAATATCGCCGAAAATATTCCTTTGAGAATAAGCCAACAAACGTTAATAACGGAACTTCTCAGCGCCACGTTTAACTCTTGAGTTTGAGAAAATGGGCCTAGTTGTCAGCGAGCTAAGACAGACCCCTGTGGGCGAGCAAGCACTTGAAATCGTCGAGCGAAAAGGGCTCGGACACCCCGACCACATTTGCGACGCCGTCATGAACGAAGTCTCCATCTCCCTAAGCAGAGAATATATCAAACGATACGGCGTGGTCATGCACCACAACATCGACAAGGCACTCCTAGCAGCGGGAGCAGTCCGAAGAAACTTCGGAGGCGGCGAAGTCAAACGTCCAATGCTAATGGTATTCGGAGACCGAGCAACCTACGAGGTTGACGGTGACCCCATCCCAATCGACGAGATCGCTGTCTCGACAGCGAAAAAATGGTTCAAGAAAAACCTCAGATTCGTCGACCCGGAAAGACACGTTCGATACCAAGTCGAACTGGCACGAGGCTCAGAGGCCCTTCGAGACATATTCAGCCGAAAGGGAAGATTCTACGGAGCAAACGACACATCAGCAGCAGTAGGTTACGCCCCCCTCACTGATACTGAGAGAATCGTCCTCCACACAGAACGCTACATCAACTCTCCCAGCTTCAAGAAGGAATTCCCAGAAACAGGCGAAGACGTCAAGATCATGGGCTCAAGAGAAGGAAAGGATCTCAACCTTACAATCGCAATGGCCTTTGTTGACCGTTTGATCGAGAACGAAAATCAGTACTTCCAACGCAAGGCCGAGGTCGTCGAGGACGTAACACGTTTCGTCAAATCGAGGGTGAAATTCGACGGTGTGAATGTTGACATCAATACTCTAGACAAGAGGGGTCGAGGCATGGGAGGAATATACCTCACCGTCCTTGGAACCTCAGCTGACGATGGTGACGGGGGCCAAGTAGGTCGAGGAAACCGTGTCAATGGCGTCATACCACTGAACCGCCCAACCTGCTCAGAGGCCGCGGCTGGGAAGAACCCCGTCAGCCACGTCGGGAAGATATACAACCTTCTAACCTACGAGATCGCCGAACACGTCCATCAGAAAATCTCAGGGGTGAGAGAAGTTTATGTCTGGCTCCTCAGCCAAATCGGAAAGCCCATCAACGAACCCAAAGTCGCAGGTGTAGAACTTATTCTCGACAAAGGAGTAGAGCTGAAACAGGTCTCCAAAGCCGCCTCGGAGATTGCAAAGTCCGATCTAAACAACATTAATGACTTCACCAAGCGATTGACCGAAGGAAAGATTCCAGTCTGCTAGGCCAACAAAGCGCATGAGTCAGCCTCCTCGGGGACTCCTTGGAAGGATCGCTGCCGGCGCAGTTTCCTTCACTGTCCTAACGTATGTTATCGCCATTGGAATAGGGCTGGGCCTAGTCACCGCCGGCCAATTCGCAGGACAACTACAGAACATTAGGGTACATTTTTTCATAGGTGCTTTTTTCATCTACCCGATAATTACACCGATACCTGTCGACCTGCTTCTCCTCACGGATGCTTGCATAGTCATCTACATAGCTTGTTTCATCACTGCGTTCAGATCTAGGGACGGCTTTCTGACCGGATTGCAACGGCTTCGGCAAGCGGGGCAAATTAGCTTCAGATCTAGCTGGCTCATCGCGATGCCTCTGGTTTCGTGCGCCCTACTCCTCATGGTCCTGGTGGCAACTATTGTCCTAAACCAGTCCGGTCTCTCTTCAGGAACGCTATGCAATCCCTGTCCCCCTGAAGCCGAACTCTACGCAGCCCTCGCCTATTCACCAATCAGCGAAGAGATTGCCTTCAGGATTACGATCCTAGGACTGCTGATCGCGATCATAACAACCTGGAAAAATCGTTCAATTGAGCCAGGGTCTTCAAAGCCAAGGACTCTTTCCCTTGTTGTCGCCTCATTTCTGTCTCCTGAATCCGCGAAGGAGAAGGTCGGGCTCCCGACCATCACTGCGAATAGGTGGCAAGGAATTCACTGGAGCGAATGGATTCTGTTGTTCCTAACATCGTCTCTCTTCGGAATCGCCCACGTTATTTCGGGAGGAACAGATTGGGGGATCGGCAAGGCGTTCACCGCCGCAATCTCCGGGTTCGCGCTGGGCTTGATCTATTTGGCATACGGAGCCTATGCCGCGGTACTGCTTCACTGGTTCTTTGATTTCTACTTTGAGACCTTCAGCGTGGGAGCGGACATATTCGGCGGCCCTGTCGCCACCCTTCCCGGCCTCGTCTCTCTTGCGACGGTGATCGTCGGAATCGTGTCGATCTTGGTCGGCCTAGCCTGGCTAGTAAGAAGACTGACCAGCGGTAAAATTCCAACGACTTATAAGCCACCTGAATCTGTCCCTTATTCTGTTCAGTGAGGAGCTTGCATCACCGCCAAGTTCGAAAGAACCGAATTTGAGCCGCTCAGAGAGCAAGGGATCCGAAGATTCTCCAGAGAACCAATCAAAATCCGGATCTAGCCATGCTCTAAGCAAGAACTACGAACCTGCCACTGAAGAAGCCAACTGGCGCGAGTATTGGCGACAGCACGACATTTACCACTTCGACCCTCATGACAAATCGCGCAAGACCTTCAGTATCGACACGCCACCACCTTATCCTAGCGGTGACTTTCACGTTGGGAACGCGCTGAACTGGTGCTACATCGATTTCGTAGCCCGCTACAAGAGGATGAAAGGGTTCAATGTTCACTTTCCACAAGGGTGGGACTGCCACGGGCTGCCTACAGAGGTTCGAGTTGAACAGACGTTCAAGATCCGCAAGAACGATGTGCCGCCTCAGCAGTTCGTTGAAATGTGCCGCAAGCTCACCGGTGAATACATCGCCAAGATGAAACAATCGATGAATCTGCTGGGAATATCCTCCGACTGGGCGCTCGAATACAAAACAATGGACCCATCATACTACAAACTCACTCAACTCTCCTTCCTCGAACTCTACAAATCAGGCCATCTCTACCGCGGCGAGGACCCCGTAAACTGGTGCCCCCGTGACGAGACAGCGATAGCGGAAGCAGAAGTGGTGTACCAAGAACGCAAGGGGACGTTATACTACATGCGGTTCGGAGACCCCAACAACGGCATCGAGATCGCATCGACTCGCCCCGAACTTCTCGCCGCTTGCGTCGGAATCGCGGTACATCCAAAAGATGAGAAGTACAAAGCGATTGTTGGAAAGACCACTTTGGTGCCCATCTTCGGCCAGCAAGTACGCGTAATTTCGGACGACGAAGTAGATCCCCGCTACGGCACGGGGGCGGTGATGATTTGCACGTTTGGAGACAAGACCGATGTAAGATGGCAGAAAAAATATCATCTCCCAGTCATCAAGGCGTTAACAGAGAACGGCAGACTGTCCGTCGACGACCCACGGTTCAAGGGACTCAAAGCCGAGGAGGCAAGAAAGAAAATAGTTGCGGAGCTTCAGGCGAAGGGACTAATCAGCAAGACGGAAACGACAAAGCAGAATATCGGAACGTGTTGGCGATGCCAAACTCCTGTCGAGATTATCGCAAGACCTCAGTGGTTCATGAAGACCCGCGACCTGACCCAAAAGGTCGTAGAGTGGGCCGGGAAGCTAGATTGGATTCCACCCTTCTCGAAACAACGGCTCATCGACTGGGCCGAGTCTCTAGACTGGGACTGGGTAATCTCCCGACAGAGAATCTTTGCAACTCCGATACCCGTTTGGTACTGCACGAAATGCCAAGCGACGATCATCCCTGATGAAAAAAAGCTTCCCGTAGATCCTCGCAAGGACAGGCCACCACAGGAAAAATGCCCCAAGTGTGGGAATGGAGAGCTTCGAGGCGAAACGGATGTGCTCGACACATGGATGGACTCATCAATAACGGCCGCAGTTCACGCCGGGTGGCCTAACAAATCAGACCTGTTCAACCGACTCTTCCCAGCAGACCTTCAGCCAAACGGGCTCGATATCGTCCGAACTTGGGACTACTATCTACTCGTCAGAAGTCTCGCCTTGTTCGGGACTGCGCCCTACAAGACTCTCCTGATCAATGGAATGGTGAAAGGCACCGACGGGCGCATGATGCACAAGTCCTACGGAAATTACGTAGTAGCAGACGAAGCGATCAACAAGGTCGGCGCCGACGCCTTTCGACAATGGGCAGCAGCGGGCGGATCTACCGGTTACGACATACCATTCCGTTGGAACGAACTTGAACACGGGAAGAAGTTCCTGACCAAGCTCTGGAACATAACCAGGTTCACTCTCGCAAATAGAACCGAAGCCTCATCTCAGAAAAAGCCCGGTAACCTCTCCCTCACAGATCGCTGGCTTCTAGCTTCCCTTCACAAGTTGACACGAGATGTATCCGAGGCTTTCGAAACGTTCCAGTTCAGCATAGCTCTAGAAGCAATAAGGAATTTCGCCTGGCACGCGCTCGCTGATGATTACTTGGAAGCGGTCAAGCATAGGCTTCAACCTGGAAGGGATCTGGCTGACCTCAAGGCCACCCAATATTGCCTGCAAGAAGCCCTGCTCACCATTTGTAAGCTCCTCGCGCCCATCTGCCCCCACATGTCAGAGGCAATCTACCATCAATTCCCATCAGCGGCCAGCAAGAGCGTCCATCAAGAAAGCTGGCCAGAGCCTGAGAAAACATTCGACGACACTTCCATTCGTAATGGCAAGCTTCTCCTAGACCTAATCGCTCATGCTCGACGCGAAAAATCCGCCAAAGGTCTATCGCTAGGTTCGAATGTCAAGAAAATCGTAATCCGCGCTGAAGCTGAGCATCTTCACCTTCTGAAGGAGAACGAGGAGACTATCCTTAGAACCCTCAAAGCGGATACTTTAGACCTTGAACGACTCTCCCCGAATTTTGACCGAGGAAAAGAACCAAGCGCTGGATTCAAGGTCGAAATCGTCGCCTAGGTCAAGTCTTATATTATGACCACCCGGAAAACCCTTTCAGAAGGCGTCTTTGGGCCATCGGTCAGAATGAGAATGTTTCCGGCGAGTCATAGCTTGCAGCAATCTTTTCATAATGACCTTAGAATGGTTCAGACCCCTTAACAAATACAAAGGATTGTAAGAAAAATGGGTGAAGAGAGACCGAGAAGAAGTTACGGTAGAAAAGGAGGCTACTCTAGGAGCGGTGGAGGAAGCAGTGGCGGAGGAGGTTATGGCAGAGGCGGAGGAGGGGGAAGCTACGGCCGCGGTGGAGGCGGCGGTGGAGGCCGAGGGTATGATCGTGGATCTGACCGTGACCGCGGGCAGGATAGAAACCGCGGCCCAGCACCTGTCGAAGAAGGCCAAGAAGTCGATGTCACCATAGACTCTGTCGGCAAGCGAGGAGACGGTATAGCTAGAATCAACAACTTCGTCGTCTTCGTACCCGGCACAAACCAAGGCGACCAAGTGAAGGTTAGAATAACATCCGTGAGAGGCAACTTCGCGACTGGAGAAGTCGTAACAGGAGAATAGCCATTGAAAATAGCAGAACTCAAACCTGGAATGCGAAGAGTTGACGTCGCCGGTAAGATCGTCGACATGGAAACGCCGCGAGATGTCCAGACGAAGTTCGGACCTGGACAAGTTGCTAGTGCAACACTTCAAGACGAGTCCGGAACAGTCAAGGTCACTTTGTGGAACGAAAACATAACAAAGGTCGCAGTCAACGATACCGTTCAAATCGAAAACGGATACGTCGACTCGTTTCGAGGAGAACTCCAACTAAACGTTGGAAGATACGGAAAACTCGCGAAAGTAGAGTCAGCCTAAATACGATTCCGGGACAGTCGAATTCGCGGATGACGTTCCGCTCGAGCTCTCTGGTCATTCGATACTGACCTTTGGAGACGACGAGTCTGTCGCCCCGAGTGTGTATCTTGTGAGTACAGTTTTTCGCTGTTGGTTTTCGACTTGAGCAACGACCTCAATGAAGCCCTCGATCTTCGTTCCGAGTATCTTCTTCTTCAGTAACTGGTCAACCTGGAAGATCCCTGACTCGTTGTACATGCTTATCTCAACGATGACGGGTTTCTGTTTGCTCTTTCGGATTTTCACGTCCCTGATCGACATTGCTGAAAGAGCATGAATGTCCTTCTTTCCGGCCGTAAAGGGAATTCTCGCCCGGCCCTCTTTCATGTCTAGTGCGTCCGCCACTCTCACAACTCCAGCCTCGATTGTGAATTGCGGAATCTCAGACTCGTGAGCGTAAATTGTGTGAAGAGCCTCTGCCGTTATGATAGCCCTCTCCTTGTCCTCATAAATTCCTGCCAAAAGCCCTGGAATAATCTGGGCCGCGAGAGAGACGCTGAAGATCTGATGGTTCTCCCGATGGGCGACCATTCCCAAGTCGTGCAACACTGACCCAAGGAAGACGACTACCTCGGCATCATCATTGGTGAGCTTGTGATCCGTGACGATGCTCGGTTCCACGCCAGCCTCGACCAAGTTTCGGAGAATTTTCAAACCAATGTTCGACACTATGGCGAAATGGACTCTCCCGTGATCTGAGAGTCCAAGCCTCCGGACAGCATTGGTGTTTATGCAGTCCCAGAGACTCTGAAGATACTCGTCACTGTTGACACGGTCAAGAACTGTCTTGAGTTTCTGGTTCGAATTGTAAGGCAGATTAATCGTGAGAATGCGCACCGATAACCTGTTTCTTCCGGTAGCGCTTCAAAAAGGTTCTCGAACCAGCGACACAAAGCCAAATTACTCTCCAACCGTCGACGGTCGACTTGTATCGTGAGTTGTCAGCATGAAACTTGAAAACGTCGAATACTGCGTCGCGAATCACGTCGCCCGTATAGAAATGAACCGTCCCGAAGTCCTTAACGCTCTCTCCAAGGGGATGTTTCGCGACCTGAGGAAAGCGTTGGATGAAGCCGCTAGGGACGACGACGCACGAGTTATAGAGATAACTGGCGCTGGAAAGGCGTTCTCGGCAGGTCTCGACATAAGAGAAGTCGGGAGTTTCAAGTCAAGAGCCGAAGCAAAGGAATTCGTTTACGATCTGATTAAGCCATTCTGGGACCAACTCTTCAAATGCGAGAAACCTATCATATCACTCGTCGACGGGCCGGCCTACGGCGCAGGCGCGGAAATCGCACTCGCCTCCGACATAGTTATTGCCTCTACAGAATCCACCTTCGCCTTCTCAGGAGGACGCGTGGGCGCCCTTTGTTGTATCTCTGGAGTGATCGGACCTTCCCTCATGAATGGAAGAAAACTTGTCGAGATGAACCTGGCTGGCATCCCTCTCAGTGCAGATGAAGCAATGAACTGTGGGCTTGTTAGCCATTCAGTTCCGAGAGAACAGCTCACTCCAACATTGGAGAAGATCGTTCGAGAGATAACGCTCGTCTCCCCCATTTCAAATTCAGGCTTCAAGCGAATCAGAGAGGCCGATCTCTCGAGAACAAAACTCGAAACGGCGTACAAGGAACTCCTTAGAACGATCACTAGCAAGGACTTTCGAGAAGGGTCCAGTGCATTCGTAGCCAAGCGGGCCCCCGAATACTATAGATGACGCTTTTCCCGAGCGTCAAGAATCGAGAGATTCATTATCACTGCTAAATCAGACCCTCGGTGAAAGAGTCCTTATATCGGGTCCAGCGACAAGTTGAGGTAGGCTGGACAAATGCAGGCTCCAGTTAGAGCCAGCAAGCCAGTACAATAGCAAAATAGAGGTGTAAGAAGAACAAATGCGAGGAGGAAATTGGAAGGGCAGGAACGTTCGAACCGAAATGAAGACCTTAGAATGCCCTCGATGCCACGAGAACGTGCGGCTAGACAAGTACTCTGTTCATATCGCCTCTTGTCCCCAGCCAGCCGTCGCTAATACTGCGGCGTAGTTGTATTATTTTTTTTGGCGCCGGGAGTGGGATTCGAACCCACGCGGCCCTAACGGGCCACAGGCTCTCAAGGCCTACGCTCTCACATCGCTGGAAGATCTGCGCCTTTAGACCCTACATCAGCAGGTTAATCCACTCGGCCAACGGGATGCAAGAGACCACTTGGATACTTGCATTATCCCGGCGCGTCAACCCGCCTTCAGGTCAAAGAACGAGCGCACAGAAGTCACCTAATAAGTAGTTCTAACGGAGCGACGAAACGATTGAGTCGAAAAATCCTTGGAAGGATCTGGAGGATACAAGTTTCTCGAACATGTAACAGACGCGCTAGTGGAGGCGTGGGGAGATACCCTGGAAGAAGCCTTCGCTCAAGCAGGCCAAGCCTTGTTCGAAACAATGCTGGACACAAAGAGCGTTCACCCAAAAGCCAACGAGGAGATCCAAACCATCGGTCATGACGAGAAAGAACTCCTATACAATTATCTTGAAGAGCTCCTGCTTCTGTTTGAGATCAAGCAGCTTGCCCTCGGAGGATTTGTCGTAAACTCGATTTCCCCGAATCAAGGCGAAATCAGACTCAAGGGCAAAGCAAGCGGCGAGCCCTACAATCGGATAAGACACAACGGGAAAGTGGAGGTCAAAGGAATAACATACCACTTGATGGAAATAGAAAAACATCCCGGAAAAGTGACTGTCAGATTCCTGCTCGACCTATAACAAAATCAATCATCCGAGTTGAACGACCGACTACCCGCGCATCGCCATCTTGACTATTTTCGTTGCTCGACCAGCCATGCTTATAGGTAGCTGTTCAGGAATCACCCCGAGCGAAGAGAAACAATGAGCCATCAAGGGTCCGGACTCATCAATCGTTCCAGCACACAGATTCCTCTAACCCAAATTGAGCCTAACGTGTGGGAGGTCTCGAAAGACTTCGACCCGGGTATGAAAGTTCCAGCTAGAATCTACGCCGACGAAGACCTACTGTCCAAGATGAGAACCGACCGCACAATTCAACAGTGCGTGAACGTCGCGCACCTAGATGGGATTTGCAAATACGCAATCACGATGCCCGACGGGCATGAAGGGTACGGTTTTCCGATAGGCGGCGTAGCAGCAACCGACTATGACGAAGGCCTGATCAGCCCCGGCGGAGTCGGATACGACATTAACTGCGGAGTCAGACTGATCCGGACAAACCTTACCGAGGAAGAGGTACGCCCAGTTCTACCGAAGCTTGTAGACACTATCTTCAACTTCATCCCCTCAGGACTGGGAAGCCGCGGCCAAGTCAAACTCAGTGTCACCGAACTAGATCGCGCCGTTACCGACGGGCTTGATTGGGCTGTAGACCATGGCTATGCTTGGCCCGAAGACCCGAAGACGATTGAGGAGGAGGGATGTATGGAAGCTGCCGATCCTTCGAAGGTTTCGAACAGCGCAAAGTCCCGTGGGGCTCCGCAGCTCGGCAGTCTAGGCAGTGGAAACCATTTCATCGAGATCGAGCGAGCCGATAAGATCTTCGATAAGCGCGTCGCAGAACGCCTCGGCATCCACAAGGAAGGCCAGATTCTTGTTTTGATTCATACTGGAAGTAGAGGGTATGGTCACCAGACCTGCAGCGACTACCTAAGAGTAATGGAGAGAGCGATCAACAAGTACAACATCAAGCTTCCCGATCGAGAATTGGCTGCATGCCCGAGCAAGAGTCCGGAGGCAGAGGACTATATTCCTGCTATGTCAGCCGCATGCAACTTCGCCTTCGTGAACCGGCAAATGATAACCCACTGGTCGAGAGAAGCGTTCTCGAAGGTATTCCAGCGCCCAGCCGACTCTCTCGATATGAAGATAGTCTACGACGTCGCCCACAATGTGGCGAAAGTCGAATCTCACATGATCGACGGGGAAACAAAGAAGGTTACCGTTCACAGGAAGGGCGCAACACGCTCGTTTCCACCTGGGCACCGCGACATTCCAGCGGAATACCGCGATGTTGGACAGCCCGTTCTCATTCCAGGGAGCATGGGCACCAGCAGCTGGGTCCTAATCGGAACTCCCCGGGCAATGGAGCTTAGTTTCGGGACAACTGCACACGGAGCAGGCCGGTTCATGAGTCGATCCGGTGCCAAACGCAAATGGTTTGGAAATGATCTCAAGAAGAATCTGGAAAGTCAGGGCATTGTTATTCGAGCGGCTAGCATGGAGGTATTGGCCGAAGAGGCTCCTGGCGCATACAAGGATGTCGACAGAGTGGTCGAGGTCAGTCATCAACTGGGAATCGGCCAGAAGGTTGTGCGTATGACTCCAATAGGAGTCGCGAAAGGCTAACGGACCCGGGATCCCTTAGCTCTAGATCATTATCTCGGATGGAATCCAATCCCGAAGAATCCTCCTATCCCTTTCTATAAAGCCGAATCCAAGGAGTATCGGTAGGATCAATACCCTTCAGAAAAGCAAGGTACACAGAGACGAAATCCAAGTAGAGGACCGGTAATAGTAACCCGCCTAGGCGAGTACGGGCCTTCAAACGCACTTGCGCTGGCTTGATTCGACTAGCCTTAGTTATCGTCGATCTGAAGGACTTCAGCATAGTCCGTTCAAATTCAGATTCTGAATAGTCCCGAACAAAAATCGGTGCCAATGGAAGGCGCGGCTTGAACCATGCTTCTACCTCGTTATGTCCAGCTTCAGGCAATAGGCCGTACTTTGCAATCATCTTACTATTCTCGGCGAGCTGATTCTTGAATCTCCGGGCCACACTGGCCATTCTTCGAAACGTGTAGATCACGGGGAGACGACCTTTTAGTGATGCAGCAAGGCGTTTTGCAGGGTTTTCTGAAAATGGAACTTGTCTCTGAATCTGGTGACTGACCCGACGCAGTTCTCGGCTTGCCAAATCGATCTCAGTCGAAGGGTCTTGAATGATTCCATAACTGTGCAACGCAATACTAGTTGCAACCACCATCTGACCCAGTGCAGCTCGAGGTGCGGGAGCCACATGAACTGGTAGAAATGGGACGTCCAGTTCTTCTGATAACTTTTGCAATTTACCGCCCGTTCCGATTGCGACTAGATTGGAGCCACGTTTTCTTGCTTCTCGAAACGCAGCAAGGGTCTCGCGCGTCTCTCCTGAATAGCTGATCGCAACGAAGAGAGTATTGGATCTCACGAATCTCGGAAGGACAGGGTCCCGGTGAACCATCATAGGGACGGAGATCCTGTTAACCAGCCAGTCCAGAACCAAGTCTCCAGCAGATGCGGACCCGCCCATGCCCATGAGCACGATGTTGCGAAAGACTGAACGCTTTGGCTTGTTTCCAGATGGAGGCCGCATCTGCACTTGGATGCTCATGAATTCTTGGAATCTCTCAACCGCACCTAGCATGTCCTTCGTATCGTGGAGAGAGATTGCCTTCTGATTGTCGAGGACAGTTGGCATGTTTTAATGATTATACCTTCGATTTCTAAATGTTCGCAGCCTTGTCAGTAAATATGCAAACCAACTTATCTTTCGCACCGCGCCCGCATAATCATGGATCAACCTCCACGGCGATCACAAATTGTCTCTGTTGCCTTGCCGGCAAGCTTAACATTGGACATACCTCACCTCCGTGAAAAGACGGCGCGGCTAGGATTTGTCTCAAGGGCATTGGCAACTTTTCGGGTGGAGGAGGCTATCATCTACCGCGACAGAGTTGGAGCAGAGATAGATCGAGAAGCAAGGCTGATTGAGAAGATGCTGAGATACATTGAGACGCCTCAGTACCTTCGGAGACTTGTCTTCAAGATGGACCCTGATCTACAGTACGCGGGTACGTTACCGCCCCTGCGGACACCTAGCCATCCTGACAAGCAGAGTCCAAGCGCAGGTCTTTTGCGGGAGGGAGTAGTCGTTCAATCGGGAACAACCTCGATGGTCGAGGCCGGATTCCACAACGTGGTTCGTGTAAAGTCAAATTTGCCAATCTCAGACAGAATCACTATTAGATTGACGAGGATCTCACCTGAACTTGAGGGGGAAATCGCCGAACCAGGCGGGTTAACCATATATTGGGGGTTCAGGGTGGCTCGAGGGAACGTTTCACTATCAGAAATAGTACGGAACAGGAAATTCGACTTGATAATCTCCACTTCCCGGAAGGGCACCGATGTACGGGAGATCACGCCGGAGCTAAGGGAGAAGTGGGTGTCATCTAAGCGCCCGTTGATAGTGTTCGGCTCGCCAAGTGATGGAGTCCCAGAAATTCTCGCCCGATCTGGCATGAACGTGTCGGACGCGATGGACTTTGACCTAAACACTATTCCAGACCAAGGAGTTGAGACTGTTAGAACAGAAGAAGCGCTGTGGGGCTCCCTGGCTGTCCTCAACGTTTTGGAGGAGAAATAGATGGGTCATAGGAAGTATAGTGCGCCAAGAAGAGGCTCACTCGCTTACCTGCCTCGCGGGAGATCTTCTCACTGGGCTCCTCGAATCCGTTTCTGGCCAGAATACGAGGGAGCACCGAAACTACTAGCGTTTGCGGGCTTCAAGGCCGGAACAAGCCACGTTACCATAGTCGACAATCGACAAGGATCACTAAACTATGGAAAGGAAGTCACCCTACCAGTCACCGTGGTGGAAACCCCTCCGTTGTTGGTGACAGGGTTAAGATTCTACGAGAGATGGAATGGCGGCCTCAGAACAACAGGTGAAGTATGGGCCCCAGAACCGTCAAAGGACCTCGGACGCAGAATCAAAGTTCCTGAGAAGTTCGACGACAACAAAGGCTGGGAAAAACTCGAGTCCTCAAAGGAAAGGATTGTGGAAGTGCGGGCCATTGCCGCGAGCCAACCTCGCCTGGCCAAGATCGGAAAGAAGAAACCTGACATTATGGAAGTGAAGATCGACGGTGGGACCGTGAAAGATCAGTTAGAGTTCGCGAAGAAACTACTCGGGAAAGAAGTGAAGGTTGCTGATGTGTTCAAGGAAGGAATGGACGTGGACGTTATTGGGATTACAAAAGGAAAGGGCATTCAGGGTCCGGTGAAGCGATGGGGAATAAAGAAACTCAAACACAAGTCAAGAAAGACCGTTCGAGGTGTCGGCTCAATCGGACCATGGCACCCTCACTATGTCATGTACTCGGTACCCCGAGCAGGTCAGATGGGTTTTGCCCAGCGGACTGAGTATAATAAACAGATTCTAAAGATTGGAGAAAACGGAGCAGATGTCACACCGAAGGGAGGGTTCCTCCACTATGGACCAATCAAGACAGAGTTCACACTCTTGAGGGGAACGATTCCTGGACCAGCGAACAGGCTTGTCGCCCTTAGAACGCCAGCAAGAGGACGAGTCTCAGGCGAGCCGCCAAAGATGGAAATGATCAGTCTGGCGTCGAAGCAGGGGGCATAGAGCCTTGAGCCAACGCAACGTCAAGATTTTCGGAGCAGACGGAAAAGCCGTCAGCGAACTCTCACTCCCGCCAGTATTCACCGCGGTTCTTAGAAGAGATATCATAGCCAAAGCCGTTGTAGCCCAGCAATCTCATCGATTCCAACCGCAAGGGCGCAACCCAATGGCTGGGAAACGAACCACCGCTGAGTCCTTCGGAGTAGGAAGAGGAATCTCAAGAGTCCCGCGGATCGGCGGACACGGGCCGCTATCCGGCACAGCTGCCTTTGCCCCAGGAACCATGGGAGGGCGCATGGCTTTTCCACCTGTCACGTTCAAACGAACCGCCAAGTCCATGAACAGAAAGGAACGACGTGTTGCGCTGGATTCGGCTATTGCGGCCACGGGATCGCAGGACCTTGTCCGAGGGAGAGGGCATAGGTTCGATGAGGATATCGAGCTCCCACTAGTCGTCACAGATGAAGTGGAGAAATTCGCAAAATCCTCCGCGGCGAAAAACTTCCTAACCGCGATCGGAGTATGGGACGATATTTACAGGGTAAAGAAGAGCAAGAGAATAAGGGGAAAGAACCGAACGCATTCTGTAGGGCCGCTTCTAGTAGTTGGTGAGTATCAGGGCGCTCAGAGAGCCTTCGAGAACTTTGAAGGCGTGGACGTTGTCCGGGTGACGGACTTGAGCGTTGAAGCGTTGGCTCCCGGAACTCATCCGGGACGATTGGCGATCTGGACTGAGTCCGCGATCAAAACTCTCTCCGACAGGAGCTGGTTACGATAGATGGGCCGAGTCTCTACAGAACTAGTCATCACCTATCCTATGATGTCTGAGGACACTGTCAAACTGATTGAGACAGAAAACAAGATCGTCTTCATCGTTCATCGCAACGCGTTAAAGCGGGACATTTGGAAGGCGGTCGAGGAACTCTACGAGGTCAAAGTGAACCAAGTCCATACGCTCGTGACTCCAGAGGGCAAGAAGAAAGCATACGTTAGACTCAACCCAGAATCGAAAGCGTCGGATCTAGCGGTGAAATTGGGAATCCTGTAGGAGTGGACAGTGCATGGGTAAGAATATTCTCGTTCAGAGACGTGGTCGTGGCTATTTCATATTCAAGGCGCCAACGCATCGGAGAATTCATTCCGTCGGGTATAACAGCGTGGACGGGCACTCTTCAGGCTATGTCAAGGATCTACTGCACGAGATGGCTCGTGGCGCACCTCTCGCACTATTGAAGGTTGAGGGAGCGGGAGAAATCTACGTCCCAGCTCCGGAAGGAATCGCGGTTGGACAGAAACTCCTCTTCGGGTCTGAAGTTCCGGCGGAGATCGGCAACATAAAGTCCCTTGGAAAAATGCCTGAAGGGACGATGATATGCAATATTGAACTGCGTCATGGTGATGGCGGAACAATGGCTCGTTCATCAGGTTCATTTGCAACAGTGGTCTCCCATACTCCGATAGGCACTGAGCTACGTATGCCCTCTGGAAAAACAATTCATGTGAATGATAATTGCAGAGCGATGATTGGTGTCGTTGCTGGGGCGGGGCGTACTGAGAAGCCGTTCATGAAGGCAGGTCCCAGATGGTTCCTGCAGAGAGCGAGGGGACGAAAATGGCCGGTTGTCAAGGGACAAGCGATGATCGCGGCATCTCATCCTCACGGTGGCGGAAGGCACAAGCACGCAGGCAAGCCGACTACGGTCGGACGGTGGACCTCGCCGGGTCGGAAAGTTGGGAACATTGCCGCGCGCCAGACTGGAAGGGCAAAGAGAAGGAGTGCGCGATAGATGTTGACCAACCCAATGTTAATTACAAGAATCAAAGGAGCGAACTGGAGGAAGTCAGTTGCCTAGACAGTTCACCTACCGCGGACACAATTTGGAAGAAGTGAAGCAAATGTCAATGGATGAGTTCATCAAACTACTTCCTTCTCGCCAGCGGAGGTCTCTGCTCAAAGGTTTGACCAACGACCAGCGGACATTGCTCGAACATATTCGGCAATCGCAGAGAGAGAACGGTAATCGTGGAGGAAAAGCGGAACCGGTCAAGACCCACGCGAGGGATATGATCATCATACCTGAGATGCTGGGTTTGACGTTGCATTTGCATTCGGGTAAGGAATTTGTCGCAATCGAGATCAAACCCGAGATGATTGGACATTTCCTGGGTGAGTTTGCGATCACCAACCAGAAGGTTGTCCACGGAACGCCAGGTATCGGTGCCTCCCGTTCAAGCATGTACGTGCCTCTGAAGTAACACCATCTCGCATCATGGTCGCCAACAGATAGGCACGAGTTCGCCTAGAATCAGCCCTGACTCCGGATCTAAGCCCACGATTTCTAGAAACGCCATTTTCACGCTGATCCCTTGGGGAATCCACGAGGGTCGAGAAAGGCCAGAGAAGCTGATTACGCGCCCGTCTCGTGGAAACGAGCTCACAATCAGGCTCGGACAGAAATAGGTTCTGGAAAAAAAAATCCAGGCTGTGATAATGGTCCCCGCGAGGCAAGTTCGGGTCCGGGAGGAAGAAACATGAGTCAAATCGGTCATTG
>VBBQ01000033.1:79376-102863 GCA_005888755.1 Candidatus Bathyarchaeota archaeon | reverse complement strand
GCCGTCACATTATCGGAGAAAGGACCTCAGGTCCAGTGTGGACTCGTCTTCGCCACAAACGTCCTGATAGTTGCCCTCTTAACCGATTTCCGCGAGATCTGGTGGGCGACCAAGACCCCTCGCTACTATGCTCTCAAGAGAGACTGGGCCCGCTATGAGCACAAGCCAACTGCATCAATCCTCCAAAGCAAGCACTACAAATGTTACATCATCCCACATTCAAACACCACACATGTGAACGCGACCGGGACCCGGAAGGCTACGCAAAAGGACAAGACTGGTCTTTCTTCAAGTGCGTTACCAGCCTCGAGACAGTTAGCAAAGATGTCAGTGAGCTTCTTCGCCAAGCGGGAGTCCGATTCTCCAAAGAAGAATAACCAATCGTGCCGGCCTACGGACAGTCCATTTTCTAGATTCCATATATGGGGGGATGCGACAGCGTTCGGTGCGTATCTTCCCTTGAAAGGGCTGTCCTCCTGCGAAATCCTAGTCTTTATGCTGGTCCTCGCGATGTTGTCCCCGGCTGTCCCGCCAGCACATGCCAGTCCCGTCTACAGCGCCGGGGTCACGGTGGGTCAATGGGCAAGTTATGCACCGGTCAACGTAACCTATCACGGAACGAGTTCCTTTGCCCCTGTGCCCCAGCAGATCAAAGACCTGAATGCGACAGCGCAGTTAACGGCCACAATCAAACAGTTTTACTCGTCGACAAACGTTACTGTCCAATCCGTCGCCCAGTACAAGAATTTCACAACCAAGACCGAGATTCGTAACGGCGACCTGATGAACGGGGCAGGAAACTTGACCTTCGGGCTTATTGCTGGAGGATTGTCGTCCGGAGACCATCTCTGGGCCGGGCCGTATGCGCTGTATACACCAAGGATCAACCAGACAGTCTCAATGACCTATCTCGGCGTGTCAAGAACAGTCAACATCTACAACACAACCTACAGCACCCCATTCGGTCACAGTAACATTGTCCACAGCCTAGAATACGTCTGGGATCAGACAAGCGGCATCGCTCTTCAGTTTAGGCTCCTGAACCTCTACCCCGACACGACCCCGGACGGTGGCTACGTAGAGTATACAGATGTCAAGGTACAATCGACAAACATCTTCTCCAATCCGAACTCCCCAGGCTTCGCCGTCACATCCTCGAGTCCCGCGTCTGTGACCAGCAGCACGTCAACTACATCCACAATTACCGTAACGGCAATCAAGGGATTCAGCGAAACAGTCACCCTGACAGATACAGTTCCCTCGGGTCTCACATGTAATCCAATCAGCCCTGGCAGTCTCCCAGGTTATGGAACAGCCAGTCTATCCTGCAGCTCAACAATCCCAGGCTCATACAATGTAACAATAACCGCAACCAGCGGCCCCACCACCCATACGACGACAACCACAATGATAGTGACCCCGGCACCCAGCCAAACACCCGACGCCCCCGCAACCATCCTCGGCCTAGCACCAATAGCGTTCTACGCAACAATCGGAATAGTCATACTCATCATGGCAGCAACCGGCGCGTATCTGGTCCCGAGATCGAGATCGGAGCCGCGAGAGAAAACCACGACAACAACGACTACCACTTAGAGCCGGCCAGCAACACCCGCTCCACCAGCCCATTCCTACCCACCGACCCGAACCTCTCCAACAATGCACCCCTGAACGGCCGTCTCTGAACACCGAATCTACCAAGCCTACAAACTCGCACTCTATCTCTATGCCCTCCAAAACACGGGCACGTACTATTACGGAGAAGAAGACAATCTCTTCCGGGGTACATGGTCCTGACGGCAGCTTCCACACAGGCTACGACCCATAACCCAATCATGCCGGAATGGCGGGCTATGCGAAACGTACTTTTTCTAGTAGAAAAAATCCGATCCACTTTATCTCGACACGTTTGTGTTTTCCACAAGGTCAACTTCTTGCGCAGAGACAGATTCCAGATAATGGCAGGTATCCTGAAGTCCTGCGTCTACAACGGGCTCACGATAAGCCAGCTACTCGCATTCCAAAACCTCTCTTACAAGATCCTGAAGCCCAGTCTCGACCATCTCTCCAGCTCCAACCTAGTTGAGTATGAGATTGACGAGAGAAGAAAATTCGTCCGAACAACTGCGCAGGGATTGCAAGCGCTTCGCGCCTATGAGACCGCGATGGCGCTAATGGACGGACGACCCTCTCCGCACACGATTCAGGGAACCCTCAAACCCCCAGCCACCGCTAAAGCACGATTCAAAGAGGACGTTCACAGAGCTTTGTCATAGAACAATAGCACAGAACAATTTTTCAAACCCCTAATATCCAATTCAGCAACAAGCCCCCGGCCTTATGCGTACCTCGCAACAATGTGCACACTTCCTAAGTGTCGCCATTGCAACAACAAGATTATTCTTAAAGGAGGAATACGAATTCAGACATTCTGCTTTCTCTCACACTAAACTGCATAATGCCAGGAGTCAATTGGGAGGTGTAAGCTCACCTTGAACTCGTGGAGAAGACCGGAAAAGATCACGTTATCGATACTGGTCATAACAGTGTCTGTTCTAGTCTCGATAACCCCCGTGTTTGCCGACACATCCTGGACCGCAGGCCGTCCAACAGGAACCTTCGAGTATCGACAGGGAACCGCTGGACCAGTAACACTGTCCAACACTTACATCGGCGGAACTGCGTCGAACGATGCACAATTATCATTAGGGGTAGAGGTCTATTCCTTCACCAGAAACTGGGACGGAAATGACAATGACCGATACGTTCTTCGAATAATGGGCGGAGCATCAAGCCGTCTCCCACACAGCTACACCGTCACCAACTACGCTGCCTACTATATAGGCGACCCGGACCATTGCAACTCGATAAATCCCTGCACGGATTCAGGGCTCACGGCCAGAAATCAGGGAACATGGGTTGATTTTACATTCCCATTTTTCTTCTGGGGTCGACCCTACACTAGGATTTTCGTATGCTCCAACGGTTGGGCAGCATTCTCGTACAATGGTACGATGGACAACTGTCCCATAAATCCGAGCATACCTGCACAAGACACTGTAGATTCGAACGGGGTCTTTCACGATGTCCCGGAGAGCATCATAGCCCCGCTTGCGAAACCTCTGGATCCCTCTGCGAATCCTGTCGGCAAGATAAGGTTCTACAAACCTCCAACAGGTGTATGTAATCCGAACTCTTGTCAGTCCAACTACTTCGGCGTCATCTGGGATGACATATTCACCCAGGGATCAACTGGACTTTGTCACATGGATTGGTGCACTAACTCGTTCAGCTTCCTCGTCTTTCAGTCAAAAACGGAGAACACTATAGAGTTTGGATATCACGGGCTTGAATTCGCAGATCCATGGAACAGGCGAGAAACAGTCGGCCTGGACGATCCGTCTGGGATGCTATCTCTCTCACCTAATCGTGACATGGCTGTTTGCGGGGTCTCTACATGTCCTTCAACGGGCGGACTTACTTCCGACCATGGCGTGCGGATGGATGAGCCGAACTATGGATCTGCGTATCTTACAGATGCGAAAATCAGTGTCCAGAAGACTTCTCCCTCCGATACTGCGAGTGCTTGGTTCCATCCTGCAGCCAACCACCTTTACGGATACAATATTCAAACAACTGTTCCACGCCAGAGCCCTGATACGAGCGTCAGCCTAGTCGCTGACTTTACCGAATCTCTCGTTGTGACAGGCCTGTGCTTGGTTGATCCACCGTCAGTCCTGGTCTGTTTCGCCATCGGATCAGGGGTTGCCCTTGCAGAGCGGGTGTGCCATTGCATCGAGAGCCTGATCAAGGCTCTCACTCCCCAACGGATTGCTCCCCCTACATTCCAATGGAAAGATATGCTGTCGGGGACTATGGATGGCTTCGTCGAGACTCCCGTCCAAGACGAAAGTCACAATTGCAGTCCCGCTAACCAAACCCCAACCGGCTTTCCAGGAGGCCCCACGTGTGCGGTTGACACATCCACCTTTGACATTGTTGAATGGGACGTTCCCCACAACGACCCCGTCTCGCCTACACTCAAAATCACATACAGTGCACAAACTGGCGGATCTCTCTCCTCGCCCGGCACCGCTTGGAAAGATACGAGCGTCACTCTGAACCTCGGTCCGGAGGGAGACTTTGGCATCTCATCAGGTTGCAACACTCTCTCTCTCCAAGTCGGAGGATACCAAGGGAACTGTGGCATAAGCCTCAACGCCGGGAGCGGATTCTACGGAAAAGTCTCGCTGACCTCGAATGTTTCACCATCCGTGGCTAACGGGCCGGTCGCCTCGCTCAGCCAACCCCCCGAAGGGTTCTACCGACTTTCGTCGATGGGGCAGGCTTCTACTAATCTCGCGATTAGCTCCGGCAGTGTTGCCGGCACATATTCGGTTACCGTTACAGCCTTAAGCGGTAATCCCCCAGTGCGCACCCACAGCGTCACGATCACTCTCGTCGTGCGGATCCCCGACTTCACCATCTCTGCCAACCCTGCTTCCGTCAGTGTGAACGGTGACTCGGCTTCCACCACGATTACGGCGACAAGCACCGGCGGGTTCAGCGGCACTCTGTCACTCTCCGCTGCCGCACCTTCCGGCATAACAGCAACTCTCACTCCAGCCAGCGTCACCCTCTCCGCAGACGGAACGGTCAACTCTGCCCTAGCGATGTCGATTCCGAACTCAGTCTCATCAGGCTCGTACAGCGTCACAGTGACCGCAACAGGTGGGGGCCTCACTCGCACAGTCAACGTCCCTCTAACAATTGGACCTAGTTTCAGCGTCTCTTCGAGCCCGAGCATTGTCAGCCTCCAACAGTCCGGTGCTTACCAGCAACCCGCATCGGGTAGCAGCACCATAAACTTGGCAAGCGTTCATTTCGCCGGCGCGGTTTCTCTATCCGCTACAGGGCAATCCGGAGTCACCGGATCGCTGAGCACGACAACCGTCAACCTAAGTTCGGGCGGCACAGGCTCCAGTCAACTGACCACGAGCGTGCCTTGGAACACTCCAATCGGTAACTACATCGTCACCGTGACGGCCGTTAGCGGTTCACTTTCCTATACGACAACCGTTACGGTTGAGGTTGGCAATTTCCACATAGGAGTCTCCCCATCGGTTACTATCGCCCCAGGTGGCTCTGGCTCAGTGACCGTGACCGCTTACAGCGACAACAGCTACTCGGGTCCAGTGTCACTGTACATCACCGGAGGCCTGCCCTCGGGGGTCACATTCAGCTTCAACCCGCAAACAATGACGATCCCATCTGGAGGTAGCATTTCCTCAACGCTCACTCTCAACGTAGCAAGTAGCACCGTTCCAGGAACATACACCATCAGCTTACAGGGAAACTCAGGCCAGTGGGGAGAGGGAAGTGTATTTTTGCTTAGAGTGGCAGACTTCGGCGTCTCACTGAGCTGCGGGTCCCCGGGGTGTAGCTATGCGCTCACTCCTGGATACACTGTTCAGGACACCCTTACAGTAACAAGCCTAGGGTTCTCTGGCACCATTAGCCTCTCCTACTCTGGCGGAGGTCAAACGGTCTCACTAAGTTCGTCAAGCGTAACGCTTTCTCCTGGTGGTCAGGCGACTGTGACAGTCACGATAACGGGTGGGAGTGGCAGTGGCACGGTGACTATCACAGGCACCTGCTCCTCTGGTCTATGCGTTTCGCCATCACAATCCCACACAGCCTCAGTCTATGTTGGCATCAGTTGCGGGTGTGGTGGAGGCGGCAGCGTCTCCGCTGGCACACTGATAACTCTAGCCGACGGGACCCAAGTCCCTGTTCAATCATTGCATGTTGGCATGCAGCTCCTCTCGTACGACATGACTACACACCAGTACGTGATCACGACGATCACGAAGTTCGTTGCCGTGATGACTCACAACCAGATGGTCATCGGCACTTCCACGGGCAAGCCATTGATAGTTGATCAGAATCCGGCCCAGAAGCTCTACGTGAAAATGCCAGATGGCACGGTGACTTTAATGTCCGTAACCGATGTCAAGGTGGGCTACGACCTCTTCGATGCCATATCACAAACTTGGGTTCCGATAACAAGTATCCACTATGAGAACGGTGGGAACCACCTGATGTACGACATTTACACAACAGCGCCTGGAAACTATATCGCGAATGGCTACCTCGATCCATTGAAGATGTAGAATTATCCCCCAGCATAATCCTGGTAAGCCACGTTAACCAGGAAAAACGTGATATTCACTATGGCGGTGACCGCTTGCGCTACCAAGTCTACACGCTCGCACTAGACGTGGACTGTCACGGGATAGATCTCTTTTAGAGTGCGTGGTCGGCCGTCTGAAGAGAGCCGAGCTGCGTCGCATTTCGACCAATAAGCCACCCATTGAATCAATAATGGCAGCAGATCTATTCCCTTTCGAGTTAGCACCCATAGAGGGCGCTCTGGATCGCGAAAATGTCGGCGAGACTGCTATCATAGCTCTCGGTCCATTCATGTTTGTCCTGCTCTGCGTCTACTAGTTGAATCGTGACGCGCACCTTGTTACAGGCCTTTCGGACACTCCCTTCAAGAATCGAGCCCGTGGAGCTCCTCAGCCACATCCCGGATCGGCTTCGGATTCTTCCGATACTGCATCACAGAGGTACGAGAAACCACGCCGACCTCTCGGATCTTCGATATGGTTGCAATCAACCCCTCAGTAAACCCGTCAGCAAAATATTCGTCGTTAGGATCCGGGCTCATGTTCGAGAACGGCAGAACAGCTATCCTACGCCTGTCCAGCCTCAACGGGGGCTCTCTTCGTCTTCTCGCTTGGACCGATAGGTCCTCTGAGCCAGCCCTTGAGCCCAACTGGATCCGGCAACGAGCCTCAGATCGAGAAAGATTTCATTCCAGATAAAGACGTAACCGGAACGATCATCGAGGAACCGAGACAATCGCCCGCCTTTCGGAATTGGGCGGAGGCGTTTGCTAGATCATTCCGATGTTCCGGGTTGGACTAGTCCTACTTTCGTTTGCCGAGTTGCAGTTGGTCTGTTCGGCCTAGGAGCGAGCGAAGCCCGTTCTCAAGGTTGAACTTGTAGGCTTGCACGTTTCCAATCTTCCGGGTCGGATGCGCTAGGCCGAGCTTTGTTAGGTCTTGTAGTGCGGATTCAACGGTTGGGTAATCGAGTTTGGTGGCTTCGGAGAGCATGGACACGGTCTGCTCCATGTTTCCACCCATCCTCGCCTCTTCGAGGACTCTGGCTATAGGATTCTTGAAAGCGCCCAAGAGGAGATTTTGCGAGAAATCGATCGGTGTAATCCTCATCGTTCTCACCATACAGGAGCCATGATGCAGCTATTAGGGGTATCTCCTCCAACTCCAGAGAGACATAGGAAGACAAGCCAGCCGTGATCAGGCGCTAACGATGTTACCCTTGAGTTCGAGGTAAATGCCTCTCTGGACCTCGACCTGAGCCCAAGAGTACGATTCGGTGTACGTTTGGGTAGCTGATACGGAATGATCGAAGAGTTCTGTTCTTTCAGTCGTCGCGGTGAAACAATTTCTTGAGGTCTGCCCAGCATCCGGTTGCGGGGCATCTATTCCACAGCCGCTGTAGGCACCGTGACTGAGCAACTCGACAAGCATCGAGTCAGCCTGAGTCGGAGTTACGTTCACCGATTGAGAAGTGGAAGAGGTACTCGGTGCTATGCTGGTCGAGGAGCCTACCCCTGCGACCCCTCTATACCGGCCGATGGTCATCGTGATTATTATCGAGGCTACGCATGGCTTCTGACAGGTAAACCAGTCAGGGCTTGCGGTTATGTTCGTAGAACTTGTTAGAGAAGCTCTGCCGGTCCAGACTTGTTCCCAGAAATTTTCTGCAACCCCCGGGGAGGCACTAGCGGTTCTCGTGTAATTGCTGGATTGGGTGTCTGTGACTTTGGCAATGTCTGGAAGATTTCCCCCGGTTCCTTGAGAATAAGCGATCTGCACTATGATGAAGTCATTCGAGTTGGTCGCGATCATCCCCGTGTAACTCTCGTTGCTTGAAACCATTGCCTCCGGTACGTTGGAGACTGTGTAGAAACTTGGAGCTAGGGTCCTAAGAGTTCTGACAGGTGGACTCGTTCCCGTACCGTTAGAGCTCTTGTCGGTATGATGTTGAACATTCGGGTTGATCTCGCTGAAGCCTACGACAGTCGTCAGCATGATCATCGCTAGGACCGTTACCGTAAGGATCTTGGAGAGGTGCACAGGCGAACGCTTTCCGTGGCTTTTCGAGAGATTCGGTGATCTTGAAGACACATGATCTGGACGACCGCTTGGTTCGATATCGTCTTCGAACTCATCGGACGCAAACCTAGCGTGAGTCCTACCTCTTCCCTGACTCCCACTCGAAAAGATTGCTTGCACCCCGTTCTGCGCGGGTCTTCTTTTCCTCCTCCAAATCTTGGCCAAAGACGACCCCGCCTCCTCAAGCCAACGGAACGAATCTTCCTAACCGCAGCATCCCAGTTAACTCTCCCTGTGGAGGGCATAGCTTCTTTGTGCCTACAAACATCACAAACATGACTAAGGCTTGGCGTCTGCCCATTGACTTCTAAGAGAGTCATTTGCAGAGAACCT
This sequence comes from Candidatus Bathyarchaeota archaeon, assembly GCA_005888755.1. Lineage (GTDB taxonomy): Archaea > Thermoproteota > Bathyarchaeia > 40CM-2-53-6 > 40CM-2-53-6 > 40CM-2-53-6. The sequence goes on along the minus strand of VBBQ01000033.1, from coordinate 94,260 downwards.
ACAAGGAAGAGATTCAGCGCCCGACAGAATTAGCATGAAATTGCTTGAAACCACTATCCCTTGACAGATCACATTTCAGCCCAATATATTCGCCAAGGCCATCAAAACCCAAGTCCCTTATTAGACGCGCCGACCAATGAGACGACCCTTTTTCTGCCATGCTGAGGACGATATCTCTAGGTATCCTTGCATTTCCCCGGGTGTAATTTGGATCAGCTATGGTCCAACTGGTACTTATCCGAGTAGCGCGGTTCGAAGGGGAGTAGAGCCTCATCAGAGACTCTGGCCTTGACAATGCCGGAATCAAGAGCGCCCTGACAGTGAAAGTTGAAACCGCGCAAGACCAGCTGGCCAAGAATCAGAGTCTCGATGCTCTCAACGCCCTCTCCAACCAGCTGAACGCACTAGCAGGAAGACCTGGGCCCGGACCAAGCCCGATTGGCGACGTTGCGGTTCATCCATGTGGATCAGACCGGGCTGAAATCATGAATTTTCGGCCGAGAAGATACAGTACAACTCCGGATATCACAATTGGTATTCCGACGATTATCGGGACCCCAAACGCGCTCGAACTGACACCGAATAGAGCCACTATCACGCCTGAGATTCGCATCATAGACCCGATCAGGTTCTGCCAGAAGCGCAACTGTGACTCCCAACGAGAATTGCTGAGGTCGGATTAATGATTAATGGCTACTGATCGCAAGGAAAGGCTACATGACTAGTGCCTAATCGTCAACTTCGTGATCCGGTTCATTCTCCTGCCCGGGGTAGAATTCGTTGAGTTCGACTCGCTCGGACTAGAGACTTCCGGAATAACCTGTCATTTCTTCCTGTTGCCTAATATGTGGATAGCCTTCGGATAAGCTGTTAAGCGAGGTCCGGCTGCTACCTAGCTGTCCCTAGGAGGGGCTTGAAAGAACTGGGAGCAGAACATCCCCAAAGACCACGAATGGCCGAGCTCAGCGCTTCATCTGTTCGGCATGGAGGAGGTATTCCTCCATAGGCCCGCTCGCGAGGTGCGAGAAATGAAACGCCGACGGTTCCTCTCCAGCTTTTTCCTGATAATTCTCGCCTTCCTCGGAGGCCAGGGAATGTTTCCTCGCGTTCATGGGCAGTTGACCGGAACGGTCTGCATAGCCGACCCCTTCTCCACCTCTTGTCCTTCCACACCCCTGGCAATTTCGGCCTTGAATGGAACACAGCTTCAGATCGCAGTGAATATCGACGGTTCTGATTCGATCAACGGGTTCGATATTTTCGTCAAAGCAGACCCGAGCATCCTTACCAGTGTCGAGGTAAACCTAACTGACAGCGTTCTCGGACCAAGCATTTTCGCCGTCGCAAAGTGCACAGGCAACACCGGCTATGGATGTACCACAGGCCAGAACGGACCAGGTACTATCAGAGTTGCAGCTGTCGCACTTGGATTCATTACTACCGCACCGACTACAGGCAGATTGTTCAGCATCATCTTCAACGTCACCAGCACCACGCCAAGCGTGGTCGTCGGCTTCCAGACCGGCTGTTCCGGCACAAGCACGAGCTCAAACTACTGCGTAACCGTCGTCAACGGCTACACGTTGAACAAGGAAACCGTGCAAGAGAGCACAGGCGCACCCGGCGACTTCAGCATTATCGCCGATCTCTGCTGCCCCGCCATCGGGCTGAATGCCCGGGTCTTCGGACAGATCCGCATTCAAAGCCTAAACGGATTCTTTGGATCGATGAGCTTGTCCTTCACGATTTCTCCACTAAAGAGACAAGGGCCCATCGCGCTCCCTTACATAACCGGCACGGTGTTGTTGCTTCCTGACACGTCAACAACCATGCTCTTTGAACTCGAGACATCAGCGTTCACGCCCCCCGGAAACTACACGGTCACCGTGACAGGTAAAGCGGGCTTGGTCTTTCGAACCGGTGAAACAAGTATCGTCGTGATCAGCAACAGCACATCCCCCCCGAACCCACCTCCAACCCCTATCCTCCCAGGTACTCCGGGAATGGATCTCGGCTTCAACGGGCTCGACAACATTGACCAGCGACTCGCTGGCACGGGTTCATACAACAACACACAGTTCAGCCACGAACCACCCGACCAAGCCCTATGTGTCGGGGGCAGGTTCATCATCGAGGCTGTCAACACAGTGATCCAGATTTTCGACAAGAATGGGATATCATTGACGCCGGCCACACCGCTGACACAATTCTTCGGACTTCCTCCGGAGGTCGTGCCGGGTCCCCCGCGGGTTCTCAACGACATCGTAAGCGACCCGCGATGCTACTATGACAGACAGACCGGCCGATTCTTCCTCACGGTACTCCAGATCGACGTAGCCGGGTCCGGTAGACCCCTCGGCAGAGCCCACTTAGAGATCGCTGTCAGCAAAACACCGGACCCGAGGGACCGATGGCACCTGTACTCCATAGACGTGACAGACGATGGCAACAATGGGACTCAGAACCACCTCGGATGCCCTTGCTTCGGCGACCAGCCATTGATCGGCGCAGACTCGAACGGGTTCTACATCAGCACAAACGAGTTCAGTCTCTACCCGCCTGGAGCGTTCTACAACGGGGCGCAGATATACGCGATGTCCAAGCGCGCGCTTGCCAACGGCATACTCCCAACAATCGTACACATCGACACAGGATCGATTCCAACGCCCCCGCGCGACGCAGCCATGGGGGCATTATGCTCCTCCATCCAACCTGCGACCACCCCGGCCGGCGATAACTACGCCTCAAGTTTCGGCGGCACAGAATATTTCCTGAGTTCGCTCGACTTCAACGGGACAGTCGATAACCGCTTAGCCGTATGGGCGCTCACCAATACTCGAAGCCTGGCCAAAGCGTCTCCCACTGTCTATTTGTCGCTCCAGATCATACCGAGTGAGTTGTACGGCTTGCCGAATCCTTTGGCGCAGAAGGATGGTCCTGCACCTCTCGCAACGAGTCTCACTGAGCCTCTCGCACTAATCGACAGCAACGATGACAGAATGAACCAGGTGGTCTATTCAAACGGTCTCTTATGGTCCGCGGTAAATACCGACATTACTAGGGAAGATGTTGATACTGTGGGAATAGCATACTTCAGCATATCTCCGAGAATGACCTCTCCAAATAGTGTCTCGGGAACAATCTTCAACCAAGGCTATATTGCGCCACAGGGTGAAAGCGTCATCTTCCCTTCAATTGGCGTCACCTCCGACGGGAACGCCGTAATCGTGTTCACGCTGGTCGGGCCAAACTACTATCCTAGCGCCGCCTACGCCATACTCACGACACATGGAACCGATGGCATACACGTCGCCGCTCTCGGATCAGCCCCCGAGGACGGGTTCTCAGCATACCCCGAAACCGGCGGCAACGGGATCGCCAGATGGGGAGACTACAGCGCAGCCGTTGGCGACAACGCAGGCCAGGTATGGATCGCAACAGAGTACATCCCCTCCACCTCCAGAACCACATTCGCCAACTGGGGCACGTATGTCGGAAAAATCACTCCATCTGACTAACTCCGATTAGGAGCGGCCGTTGGACTGGTCGCTCTAGCCCGACGGAACGGCTACTTCCGGAAAGACGCTACGCCAGATCTAGACTAGCTCTGTGCTAGAGAATCTTTCGGCCGGACCGGACAAAGGCGTAAGAGAGGAGACCCTCCTTCAAGGATATCCCTGATAGTGAGAAGATAGTAACAGAGGCTTAGAAAACCTCCCAGCCGTCCCATCTCGCCGGAAAGTAGGGTGCCTAAGGGTGAGAGTAATTGAGATCTGACATCTTCATTCTCGGCATAATGATGGTTGTCATAGGTCCGGTCCTCACAGCCGCGGCGGCGAGCTCCTGTCTATTCACAATACTCTCGGGTAACATATTCGCCTGCGCCAACGACCTGCCCGTCTTCATCGGCGGCGGAGCCCTCTTTGTAACAGGAATAATCACATGTCTGGTAGGCGTGATAATGCCTGAGCCCTACGCTCGGCCTCGGCCTCCCTCGAGTACGACGACCACAACTCCGACCGGACAGGTCACGTGCAAGAAATGCGGCCGCGTCAACTCATTCGGCCTGTTCGCGTGTCCGTTCTGCGGCGAGAGAGCAAGCTGAGACAGCTGAGCAGACCGACGACCAGTAAGCCTGAGAAAAACCGACTACTAGCTACTGGTTAGAGTTCTGGTTTCGATCCTGATCAGGACTTACTCTCTTCAGAACCGGCATGGTTCCAGTGATAACGGTAGAAGGAGTATCAGTCAAAGTCCTCGCTGGGGCTGGACTTGGCGGGACTTGCACGGGCGCGCGTGGAGGTGCCTCTTTGACCTCGAGCGGCGGAAGAGGCTGCATGGATGCTTGGTGCGCCATATCTGCCCTAAGAGCAGCTACCATTGGATGCAAGTCGAGCGCCGGCTTAGAACTCGACGCGAATGGGGCTGACGTCGGAGCTTGGGGCTGACTGACGAGAGCTCCAATTTCCCTGTGAGTCGATTTTAGAACCTTCAGAAGTCCGAACGCCATGCCTAAACCGCAAATGATGACGAGTATAGCGATTAGCGAGCCGTCAGCCTGAATTAGGTCGTTAACGTAGGCTTGCAAATAGATATTGTTCAGATATTCCTCAACGATCCAAGAGGATAGGAGGATGATCACCAGCATCTGCAACAGCATTATGACCTTAGCAAAACCTGGAACCGTCCTTCCCACGCCAAAATCGGCACCTTGAGACGTATCACATACCCCTGACCGTGTTCTCTCTCATTCTCGAAAAGGGTCGGAGGACTATGTCAAAGTGGTGAAACAGAGGGTCCCCAAGCCCGGTACCTATTTGACGCTAACAGGCTCTTACGGAAACCCTCTTCGGCGTGCCCTTGCGAAGATTCCTGAAAACTCGAAGACCCGTCACATGAAACCTTCCCTCGACACCTCAGAGAGTTAAATATGAAACATCAAGCCGGGATTCTCGGTTACTGCGAAATGCCGACCCCCAAGAAGCTTATCGAGCTCCAAGAGATCATAAACGAAGACCTACTGAAAGCGAGGCTTCCAGAGATCAGAATTGACGGCTTCAAGCTCCCAGATCAGGCTTTGGAGATCACCTTCGAGCGAGAGACGGTGACCGGGGAAAATCGGGAGAGACTCTGGGAGATCATAAACGCTCACTACCGGAAACTACTCAGAGAGCTCGAACTCAAAGAATAGCTTCACGAGGCTATTCCTTATTCTTCGACCATTCATTCCATCTGCGCAGAGAACGATGTAATCGGCCAATCTCGTCAGCAGGCTCTTGGTCCACGACTTTGAGAACAGGCATGGTCATTGACTTTTCTAGACCAGCCTTGACTACATTCGTATTCTCGACCTTCTCTGAAAGATGTTCAATCTCTCCAAGAATACTCCCCGCCTTAAGGAGGATTCCGAATAGGACTGTTCCGAGGAGCCCACCGAAACCGAGAACAGCGATCAGCGAACCTTTCCCTTGAAAGAGGCCGAAGAGATATGTCTGAAGATACGGATTACTCACATATTCGTTGTACATCCAGACAGACAAGCCAACAATTATCGCCGCTTGCAGTACCAAGACAGCCTTTACGTACAAAGAAACGCTTCCCCAAGAGCGTCCAACCGCCCGAACCATGGCTGACCTACTGGTCTAGAGAAGGAAGAATGTCTTATCTCAAAATCGTGGAACGCTAGCCCCCAGTGTCTGGTACTTCCAACTATGTGGAGCTCCCCCTCTCATCCTGCCGCCTCTACGGTGTTGGCAGCAATAGTAGTCTGGATCCCTTGAACGTAAAGAACGTGCAAGGACCGGGCTTGGGCTTAGAACTCTCTCCTAAAAGCCCACCTGAAGGACTTGGGCAGATGTTGCCCGACTAGAGGACTCTGACGGCTACTTTGCAACCCTCGCAATACTGGTAGATTGCCAACAGATCCCCTGGCACGTGCTTGACCGCATCAGTCTGAACCAGAATGTTGGCAAGAAGTTTTCCACAGACCAGGTGAGGAACCCCTTTAATTGCGAGAACGTCGATCCCCTGACCGGATGTTTCCAGCTGTTTCACAAGCTCATCCAAGGTCGCAACTCGAAATTCCTGAAAGGGCTTGTGACTTGCAAGATCTAGTGCCGGCTTTGCTCTAGGTAGATCCGTCACATCGGAACGAGTTGCGATCTGTCGCATGGCCGCTCACTCGGGGCAACGTGGTCCCTCTCTAGCTTAAGCGTGAAGTAACCGATTCCATGACGATCCAAGTTATCGGTTCAGGGTTTTCCTTCGGGCGGAGACACATCAGATCAAGAGGGTCCTGTCTGGAACTCGTACTGGCTAACGTAAGTGTTGAGCCCGTGATAGGAGTATTGTTGCAACTGACTAGTCAACGTCAGCGGGGAGCCAGTGCACTGAGCATAGATCAACGAGTTTGGGTTAGGGGGCACGTATTCGCCGATGCAGATCCATGCTCTGGATACTGGGAAGCTGGACTCTGAATACGTGACTTGTTTCATCGATGTGTCGGATGGGCTCGGATGGTACCACTCGGTCATCAAACTCGTAGGTGTACGAGTGCTAGAGGAGCTTGAGGAGCCTGCAAAAATCGTCCCGCCCCCAGCCTTGTAGCTGTGAGAGGAATACGCGCCCGTGTTGTAATCGACTGCATACATCGTAACCATGTCGGGGCCACCGGAAAACGATAGGCTGAGCCCTACAGTGTCACCCGGGTTGACGTTGTCCGGGATTCTCGACAGGACTGGATTATTTGTTGTCCCATTTGGTGTGAAAACTTCCCAGATCAAGTGGAATCCTGAGTCATAGCCGTTCCCGGAAGCAAAGGGCCAGTTGTAGGCTAGCCCTACCTGGTACCAATAACCCGCGTTAGAAAAGCCATTGAGAAGGTAAGCTGGACCATAGCCGGACGAGTCGGTCTGGGGCACAGCAGTTACATTGTAGTTTAACGCGCTGAAGTCTTGCGTGAAGATCAAAGACACCTGTTGGTCATACGTGGCCTTCCCTGGAGTTGTTGGGAACGTGGAGTTTGTGCACAGGGATGGGGTAAGGCAGGTCAGATTCCGCAGAACATTTCTCGCATCATCGTACAGCCGCGTCACAGCGGGAACCAGGACTCCTGTGGCAAGGAGGCTCCCGGCCACAAGGAGGGCGATTAGGCCTATCGCGGTTCCGATATGTTTCGATGAAGAGGGCCTTGGTCGAGTGGAGCCTGTCCAGTCAAGCCTTGTCCCACAGTATGGGCAGAAGCTACTAGAAGCCTGCAGCTCCCCGTGGCATACCGGGCACTTCATACGCGATCACATTCGAAGTTGGAAGCCTTAGCTTTTCTGTTCCTTCTGGGCGTGGGAGGATTCCGGAATCAGCAAAGCCTTTCATAAAGGAAAACCTTTGCCTCGGCGATCCCAAGTTGAAATCGGATAGCTTACTGACTGCTCTAAAGAAAGACAAGGAGATCGAGTTGATTGTTACGGGTCGAAAGAGCGGGAAACCGATTCCTCGTCCAGTATGGTTCGTGCTGAGAGGGACGGAGCTGTTGCTACTGCCCGTTACAGGCACTGATTCCCAGTGGTACAAGAACGTCCTGCGGAACTCTCAGGTAAAGCTCCGCGCAAGCCAGCAAACCTTCGAGGGCAGACTCCACGCGATAACTCAGAAAAAACAAGTTGACGAAGTTATCGAGTTGTTCAAGGGAAAGTACGGGTCGTCCGACATCAAAAGGTACTATCCGAACCCGAACGCAGCCGCTGTCATGCAACTTGGCTGAGACTATTGTGTTCGATTAACTCTTTACGCCAACGCCGAGTAGGACTCATTAGGCTTCCCGATCCTCCAAACTACGTGGTCTGGTTCGGCCATGGAATGGAATTCAAGCCCCGAACCGGAGCCCGAGCATCGGGCCAAATATGAAAACTATCAACATGAAAATCACGGGGAAGACTCCCAACACTACGAACAGTATGATCTTGCCGGACACGCCTTCTTGATGCTCTCGCCGAGACATCGCTAAATAGCACAGACTAAAAGGGCGCTAAAAAACAATTACCCAGTATAATCACGAGAGAAATGGTGCTGGCCTTGACCGAGTCTCTCTTGTTAGCTCTCTCCTGAGCCTAAAAGATTTGAAAGACCCTGAATCGCTGACAACAGAGCATCTTGAGCCTGAACGACACGATATTCAATATCGCGCTAAACCTGCTATCTCAATGGGGCTATACAGGAGTCTTCCTGTTGATGACCCTTGAGGGCGCGACGCTTCCCGTTCCTAGCGAAATCGTTCTGCCGCTAACCGGTTACCTGGTATACCAGGGTCGCCTCGAATTTTGGGCAGCGGTGGCGGCGGCAACCCTGGGAAGTCTTGTAGGAACAATTGTCGACTTTGGTGTCGGATACTACTTGGGAAGACCTGCTGTACTACGGTTCGGCAGGAAAATCCGGCTCAGGGAGCATCATCTGATCGTCGCAGAAGGATGGTTTGCAAAATATGGCAGCGTGGCCGTCTTGCTCGCAAGGTTTGTCCCCCTTCTTCGAACCGTGATCGCGTTTCCAGCGGGGATCGCCAAGATGAAGATTGGAAAGTTCCTAGCCTACTCAACCGTGGGCATAGTCATCTGGGATATCATACTCATCTACCTCGGAGTTCTCGCGGGACAAAATGCTAGTTCGATCATCAGCACCCTGGACGCAATTCTGCCGTCGATTGGATACGCGGCAATAGTGGGACTAATCCTGGTCCTCTTGTTTTTCTCAAGAAAGACCCGAAAGAAGGAATCCCCAGACGAGGGAAAACTCGCGACTTAGGCGTGGACAGCTAACCTTACGGTTTGAATCGTTCAAGGGGAAGCGATTCCCTATTTTGCTTGTTTCCAGAGACAACGCTCATATGTCGGTGAGGTTTGTCACACCGAGCCCCGGAGAGGAAACCATGTTTCCAGGTGGATAGACCTAACTACAACATCGGGCTAGATGTCGTGAGCTGCCTCTAACAATGGAAAAAAGCAGAACGGCCGAAGAACTACTCCAGTGCGACTCCATTTGCTCAAAACATGATGCGCGTTGCGAGCTCAAAGGTTACCAACAGACTTCTTATCGATACCACGGCCACAAGGATACTGAAGGCAAGATGTGCATCTGGCCGAAGACCATAACGACGTGAGGGCCCAGACGTGAGCGCAAGGCCCACGTGAGAGCCGTACCTAGACGCCAAGCCTCTTGGGTCTGGTTACAGGACCCGTAAGGTGGCGGACCGACGAAGGATACTTCAAGGGTTGAGTTCGGAGGAATGCGTCACGACTCTATCCAAGAAGCGGGTCCCTCTCAAAGCCCTACTTCTACTTCTCATCTTCGCATTCGGCTCTTTCACCGTTAGCGGAACCGTACTCCCCATCGCGATTAGTGATGCCCACAAGACCACAGGTAGCTTCCTAATGACAATCAGCCCGTCCGTAATCACCGTCCCCCAAGGCAAGAACGCCAGTTCGACTGTCACCATTCTAAGCACTCAGGGTTTCACTGGAACGGTGGCGCTTACTGCACAGGTTACTAGTGGAATCGCGGTCATTTTCAACCCACGCGGAGTCAATGTACAAGCTGGAGGCACCGCGACCTCGATAACCACCGTACAAGCCGCTAAGAACGCTTCTATGGGAACGTACAGTATTATTGTAACTGGGACGGCTTTAGCTGGAAAGAAGGTTCTTAGCAGCTCAGCCCTGTTGACAACCACGGTTAGCTCCCAAGCCGATTTTGGAGTGTACGCCAACCCATACTCAATTACCGTTGTCGCTGGATTCGCAAATTCCACGAGCATTATCCTAGACAGCAAGAACGGTTTTGATGGATCTATAACTCTCTCTGCAATCGTGCCTTTCGGATTTCTGGGCGTAATGGGAGGCCAAAACCCGGTAACCCTAGCTCCAGGAGCCATAACCAATACCAGCATACAAGTATCAACAACCATGTCGACCATACCAGGAAAGTACAATATCACGATAACCGGGTCAAGTGGAAGTGTCAGTCACTCATGTATCCTAACAATCATCGTCGTGGACCCGACTCCTGAATCATTGACCATGTCAACATTCTCTCTTACCTCTCCCACCAGTATGACCCTATCTCTACTCAATGAAGGTAATACTCCGATAACGCTCCAATCCTACAGCGTATCCGACCTCTCGAAAGATGTTTGGATCCTTTCTAATTGGACAGGGCCTACCATTTCACCGGGGAACGTCAGTTCAGCAGTAATATTGATCGGTACCAATTGTAACATGTGCGTTTACAATGGAGTACCCTTGCTCTTCCAGCAATTCCTTGTTGGTCATACTTACCTAATTACCGTCACCACGAAACTGAACAGCCAGTTCACGTTCACGGTTGCAGCCTAGTAAAACCAGAGGGCTCTTTCCGCAGATTGTTTGATCCTGACTCGGACTGTCCGACCCAGAACGGTTTTGTGGAATCCCGTTCTCAATCCAGAAAATGAAGTGTCTCAAAAACCGATTGCGTGTGGCTGCGCGCTAATTGGTGCCGCTGGTTCTTGCCACTCGCGAAAGGGAGGCTGGCGAGTGTTGACGGAGATACAAGAGTTGGGATCGTGCACCTGTCAGAAACAGTTTTCGGATAAAGTCTGCTTTTGAGATGACTCCTTCGCGATTGCGATGGTCTTCGTAGAGCGCGTCAACTATGGCCCAGTCACTTTCGTCTAGTTTGATCTGCTTGGAGAAGGGGGCCCAGTCTTTGCTCGCCCTCGTGTCGGACATTGCTGACATTGTAGCTCGTTAGAATATCCTCTTTAGCGTATAGTTACCCAACACCTCACGTAAGAATACCTACTGGACGTTGCGGTGTGGAAGTCATTGAGACGGATTCTGAATTCTCGCGGACAATAGTGTGCGTCATCACGAATTGGGGGAATCGCACGGATGAGTCCAACCCATGCTCGACATATCGGCCCGTAGTCGCCCGGTTTCAGGAAGTGTTCCGCGCGAACCGGTTATTGTTTTTTCTTCGGTTTCGGCATCGCCGCTATGGAAAGCGTTTGTGATCGCGTCCTCGACCTTGAAATCCGTTTCCGATGTCTCTCTGATGATGAACTGTCTCCTCCATTGTGCTTCTCATCCATCTTCAACCAGTCGGGAATGACTATAGCTCTAATCAATTCCTGCACTGTAATGTCCCTATCGGCAGCGATTTTTCGTAGCTTCGTGTACGCGGAGTCTCCCAGAGACTGCATGAACTTAGACGAATCGGTAACCCCCTGCGAACACTGCCGTTAATATCTGCCAGAACCTCAACTCCGCAAGAGCAGTCGGGCGCCATATAAGGCCGAGCGCTCGCATCATACACCGACTAACCTTTTGCGACATTACGATACCTCTAGGTATACAATTCAAGCTTGGAGGTTGGGTCAAATGTCTATCGAGAATCTTTTCTCCGGAGAGCGACAGCCGAAGTCACACTGTTTCGCGAGAGTCCATGCTAGGAATGGGTAAGGTCATGCCGGGTCGAGCATTATCGCTCGCAAGGGTTGACCCTTTCGCGGGGGTTCCTCCGCGACCGCCAGCCTACCAATCTCAAGCGTGAGCGGATTCTCAGGAATAGTAAACCTCACCGCAACAGTCTCGCCGATCCTCGCCAACGGACCGATTGCGACACGGAACGACGAAGGTGTCTCTGACATCTGGGAGAACTGCAAACGCACTGCTCTCCGTCTCAACGTCTGGAATGACGCCGCGGAGAGGCTACACGATATTTGTCTTGGCGACCAGCGGGACCTTCTCCCACTCTCTGTCGATTACCTTTACCGTGCAGTAACTCCGACGATGCTCCAACGGAGTTCTAGTCGGGTCTTAGGAGGAACAGAGTTGGACCGGCATCTACAAACTTACTTGGCCAGAGACGGGGTATGATAGGTCTCGGATGCTTGCCGAGTAGAGACCTGCACTGTTGGCTTGCAGAAAGATCGTAAACGTCACCTGGTTAGGAACGGCCCAGCCCTGGGCAAGCCAAGCCTGGTTTGCGTCAATGAATACAGTAGTCCAGGCAGAAGCTGCGACGGGAACTACGTTTGTGATGTTATAGCTGGAAGTGAAAAGTGTCGACTTAGCGGTGGTATTGGAGAAGATGTAGGATAGTTCGTGAGCGCCATCCGTCAGGGTTACCCCGAGGACGGCTCGATTGCCAGTGCTTGTTGCTGCAGGATCGAACAGGGAGAGGTTCATGGTTGTAGAGTTGAGGAAAATTTTCTGAGACAGCATTATCTTCTCAACATTGATTGCCGGGCTCGTGTAGTTGAGCCGAAGGCTTATCCCTGATGTCTGGTTATGGTCGAGGCCTTGGATTACTGGTGTGAGCGAATCTATGTTGGCTTTGGTCAGCTTCCAACTGAATGGGACTTTGGCTCCTGCTCCGACATCGAGCGTCCACCATCTGAAGTGCGGGTTCTCTATGGTTGGGAGAGGGGAATCGATGCGGAATGGTAGAGATTGGCCCACAAGGTTTCGGGTTCCGGCATCAAAGACATAGACGCGGAAGCTTGTTGATCGGGGCACTGCCGCTAGACCGTCGGTAGCACTCACGAGATACGAAGCGCTTGAAGATGGCGCGAGGCTCTGATTTGAGTCCGAGGCCCAGAGGTATGGGAGGTAGCTCCATTTAACGAAAAACGACGGGACGATGGGTCGGGGAGTCAGGTTGTCCAGCGTCACGTTGAGCAGTGTTGATGCGCCTATTCCGTCAGGATCAACTATTGAGTTGATTTGCACGTCTACCCTCGAGGGCGGCGAATTTGAGACATAGGTTCCGAAGGCTCCGACAAATACTGTGGTGAGCAACAAGCCGGCAAGCAAGGGGACCCTCAATCTGCTTCGGACGGAGCGAAGGGTGGGCCCCACTGAAGGGTGCCAGGGTAATGTGTGGAATGGAGAAAAATGCCAGATCGATAACGCGGGCCTGCTGTTGAAGAATTCATAGGCGAGGGGGAAAGCCCAGTAGAAGATGTAGTTGGGAAAGGATCGATAATAGAAGAACATGATCATGATCGGGAAGATCCAGACGAAGTATCTTGACTTGGAGAAGCGGGTCGAGTAGAGATAGAGCGCTCCGACGCCTACAAGGCTCATGAGTGCGACAAAAAACAGAGGAGGAGGGACAACTCCTAGGTCCAACAGTACCCCGGAGAGCCCGACTCCTCCGGGAACCTGAGCTGCACCGCCAGGGAAGTACGGCGCGATGGTGGCCGCCCACCATTGGGATGGGGAGGATAGCATGAACGGAATGTTTGGGCCTAGGAAGCCCGTGGCTATGGCACCGGCGCCTACGAGGGTGTTTCTCAACTTTGAGCCGGGAGATTCCTGCCAGAGACGAATAAGGAGAAACGGGGCAGCGATGAGGGCAATCTGTTTTGTGGCTCCGGCAAAACCTACCATCAGGAGACCAAGGTTCCTGTTTCTATACCAAAGGATGGCGCCTCCGACTAGGAAGAAGGCCCAGACGCTATCGGTCCAGCTTGCCGCAACGAACGCTGGAAAGAACACGAAGGGGGCGAGACTGAGTGCTTTCTGGCGAGAAGGAACGAGCCCGAAGATTAGGAGCACTGATAGTATGTGGAAGATGAATACTCCGTCGCGAAGGTCGTGTAGTCCTGCGGCGTAGAGGGGGAGGAGAGTCAGAAAGTTGAGGGCCGGGTAGTTGAGGTGGAACTCGAACGAGCCGTCTATTCTGGGGGTGTAGAAGGACGGGGGAAAGCTGAAGTGGTCTAGAAAGGGTTTGATTGAATAGCCGTACGGGTTCTGTAATGCTAGCACCTTGAGGACTCCCATGTACGAGCCGACGATGCTGTCGGTCATGTAGGTGACCCAGAGGATTCTGGTGAAGAGTAGGTACAGCACCACAGTGGCGCAGAGATGTCCTGACAGAGATAGCAGGTTCGACCTGCTAAGCGACAATATTTTCCTCCTTGAATTCACCAAGTTGTACGCGCCAAAAAGGAACACAGGAATCGCTAGAACGACGAAGAGGCTGGAGATGAGAACGATAAGCAGACCCACGGCTACTAAGAAGGCCCCTGAAACGAACAGCCCTATTCTCGTCCCCCTTCCCGCCTGTGCGGAGGGCTCCTGGTTCAGACCGAAGAATTGACTTGCACGTGTCCTAAGGAGGTGAGAAATACGACTGATCGGAACAATCATGGACTAGACCCTATAGGAATACACGACTCAAGCCTGACTGTGATTCCGCGAAATGACCCTTTAACAGTTAGGTGAGAAAGCAGGACCCCCCCCCTCCATCCCCTCGTATCGGCTTCTGCAAGGTCCTACCAGTACGAGGCACCCCTGCCGGGCTCTATTTTATTCTGGTGTTCCAACGAAGATGCAAGATCCACACAGGTAGAAGGCGGGGCATCGTGGCATTCTTGCGTCACGAGATTACCTGCGTAAGACCCCCTTTTCCAGATCGTTCCCTTCTTGCGCCGATTTTGGACGTTTTCGTGAAGGGCGCGGCACGGGAAAACCGACCACCCGGGGGGTCACACAATAGTTAGCGCGAGAGAATAGTTACAGGAAAAAATAGTTACGGAAAAAGAAACGTTACATAAGACAATGGTTTTTTCGGTCACATCCAACCTCCCGCAGAATCCGCTGGGGACGAGCGCGGAAAATGGGCTGGTTGAAAATCGCCAGCTCGGATCCGAGAACAGGCTGAAAAACAGGCGAACCTGCTACGCAAGAAGACTTAGCCAGCTCGACGAGAATGTTGAAAATCTCATCCAAGGGGTAAGTCGAAGAAGTTTTAGACACTAACCATTAGTATCCCCGACTGAGCGTACGGTTTCAATTGGCTTGGTGACACGGAGCAGAGTGAGTCGTGTTTCTTCTCGGACACAGCTGCT
>VBBQ01000033.1:0-79362 GCA_005888755.1 Candidatus Bathyarchaeota archaeon | reverse complement strand
TCCTGGCGGGAGTTCTCCCCGACTTTGACATCTACTTCAAACCACTGATTCAACACCACACCTACACCCACTCTTTGATCATCCTGCTACCCATCTGCGCAGTTCTCGTCATCAGATTCAAGGGTCTGGGCCTAGCATTCTCAGCAGGGATTCTCTCTCACCTCGTCGCGGACTCTGTAGTTGGAACAATCCCGCCTCTCTATCCACTGTCGGATTTTCAACTGGGAATAAACCTGGGACTGCCTAGTCCCGCGGACACGGCTCTAGAGCTTGGGGCACTTGGAATTGTGTTAGTATTAGCCTATTTTAACGGAGACTACAAGCTCGTTACCAAGTCCCACCGAGAATCTGTCTATCTGGCTATCCCCATGGTCTCTATCGTTACATTGACCCTTCTGTTTGCCGGTGACAACTACGTTTCGCTCGCAGCCCTCGCTTTCTCAAGAAAAGCCTTGACGCTGATAACATTGGGCCATACAGTCATGATCGGGATCCTTGGTCTAGGGGTCCTTCAAGGTGTGAGGGCGATCGTAGCCAACCACAAGCAACCAGGTCAAGCCTCAAGTCTCCCATCTGGCGGGCCTCAACCGTCAGGGTCCCCTCTGCCAAGTAACACCTCGCCTTAATCCCAGCGCACAACGAATTCTCATGAGACTATCCCGGAGGTCTCAAAAACGGGCTACTTGACCTGGTGCAACTTCCCGAAGAAAGCTTGGCTCATCATCATAGGAGAGCTAGCCATCATCACGTCTCTGTCCCTCTCGCTTTACATAACCTACCTGACAAACGTCTACTTCCAGATATACGTAAACACTCTCTCCCCAATACTGGTTCCTGCTCTCAGCGTAGCTTTCGGAATATCATCTGCGTCAATTGCTGGTTACTTGTACGTTAGAATCAGGAGAATCCAGATCGGGCGGGACGCTGGGGCCTCTATCAAAAAGAAAGCAAGTCATCCAGCAAAAGACTCAACCGAGGCTCATCGGGATAATGCGTCAACCTCCAAGAACGACAGCCAATCGCAACTAATCCGAGGTCGACCTAGGCCCATTGCTCCTTCTGCCAGCCACGTTCGGTCACGGCCGCATGCGAAGGAGCTGGATGATCATACGACCGCCCCCGAGGCCAAGAAACAGCCTTAGACCCTTGAAGCTTGCAGAATTGCCTTCGATAGAGACAGCCAGAGCTTACTCCAAGCTCGACATAGCCGACTAGCCTGCTGAAAGTCCGGGCATCCAGTGGAGGCTGGCTGAAACCGTTAGAGGCAGTTCTATTCGCAGTCAGGAACGAGAGGTCCCAGACCAACGGCAGCGTAACGTATCTCCCTGAAGCCCTTTGGGTCATAGACCTTCCGGGCGTCTACAACGTTTGGGCTTCTCATGTATTCTTTGAAGTCCTTCGCTTTGAGTTTGCGGATCGCGTCCCATTCCGTCATTATGACAGCGCAATCGGTTCCTTTGATAGCTCCGAGAATATTCTTAGCGTAGTCTATGGAATCTCCTAGTTTCGCTTTAGTGTTAGGCATCGCCATAGGATCATAAGCAACAACTTGCGCGCCCCTCTGTTTCAGTTTTTCAATGACTCGCAAAGAGGCAGCTTCGCGGATATCGTCTGTGTCTCTCTTAAACGCCAACCCTAAGACCGAGACTCTCTTTTCGAGTAATGATCCAAGGAGTTCTTCCGCTATCTCCACGACCCTCATTGCTTGATTCTCATTGATTTCTTCGGTCGCGCGCAATAGCAATGGATCGTATCCCCTTCTCTGACTGTAGTTCATCAAAGCCTGGAGATCTTTGTGAAAACAACTTCCCCCGTATCCGGGCCCTGCTTTCAGGAATAGTTTTCCAATTCTCGGGTCGGAACCTATTGCGTCGGCGATTACACCGACATCGACGCCTGAGGTTCGTTCAGCGATGTTGGCGATTGTGTTGATGAAACTCACTTTTGTCGCGAGGAAAGCGTTGCTGGCGTACTTGACTAGTTCCGCGGCTTCTGGACTCATCGTGAAGAGCGGTGAAAGTCTCGACCCATAGAATCGCCGGTAGAGCTTGGTTAATTCCTTGGTTGACTTTTTGTCGTTTGAACCGATAACAATCTTGTCAGGATGAAGAGCGTCTTCTATCGCTGTTCCTTCTCTTAGAAACTCCGGATTCGCGCACAGCCCGAGCTCTGTCCCTATTTTTTTCCTACTTGAGTCTTCCAGTGATGGTTTTACGACATTGTTAGTGGTGCCGGGAACAACTGTACTCTTAACAACCACAACATGGTAATCGTCATGCTGCCGGAGGGACTTACCCAGACTATCCGTTGCGTTCTTTATGAAAGTCAGGTCAATCGAGCCGTCGCCCTGACTGGGTGTGCCAACTGTGAGGAAAATAACGCCAGAACTGGATACGAGAGATATGTCATCGCTTGCCTGAAAGAGTCCCTTCTTGACCGCGGTCTTCAGCAATCCATCCAGTTTTGGTTCGTAAATCGGTGCCTCGCCCTTCTGAAGCTGCTCTACTCTCTTTCTATCGACATCTATCCCGATAATCTTGATCCCTCGTGAGGCAAAGGTCGCCGCTGTGCAGAGGCCGACATAGCCAAGCCCTATGATGGAAACCGCGGTTTTCCTGGATCTCATTTGCGTTATCTTTCCGATATAGAAATTATAAAGTCTCCAAGAGTTCTGCTTCCTCTTGGAGGGCAAGGCCCTTGTTAAAGAAAGCAGTCATTCCTGCAGCCGGTTTAGGGACGAGATTGCTGACAGTGACTAAGGAGCAACCCAAGGAAATGCTGCCCGTTTTGCAAAAAGTGGGGATGGAGCTTCGTGTTTAAAGCTGATTGTTTAGCTGGTGTTTAAGCTGTGCCAGGTTGGTTTGCGAGTTCTGCTTCATTCTTGGGCGTGGCAAAAGAGCAATCGAGGATCATTTTACTCCCAACTTCAACTTTGTATCCATGCTGGATCGTAGGGGTCGAGATGGACCTGCAGCCGATCTAGAACATTTCTACAAAATGATCGAGGGGTCCACATTGTCGAGTGTGAATCAGCCCGACCCAAGAGGGGTTTGGGGACGCGGTGTTGAAGGCGAAGTCGATTGTCGGAGTCGACAAATTCATGGTCCATGCTGGTGATAGCCATTTCATTTCAAAAGAATGCCGACCATTTGAGACGAGTGATAAGGGCGAGTGAGGGGTCTGGCTCGAATGGGTTGTTCTTGTATGTGGAGGTAGAGGATCCAAAGCGGTTCGTGATCGTGAGGATGAGATTGTCGAAAACGGGCTCGTGAGAGTGAAGCGTCTAGTCGAGAAACCTTTGAACCCAGCATCCAAGTCGGCCATCATGCCCGTGTATGTTTTCGATTCCAACATCTTCAAGGCATTAGAGACCACGAAAGCCGGGTTTGCCGGCGAGTTACAATTTACAGATGGTATCCAAAAGACGGTGGACTGGGGACCCAATGTGTTCTCCACAAGAGTCGAGTCAAGCGAGGTTTGGCTCGACCTACGCTCCCAGATCTCTACTGGCAGGCATAGAACCCGTCCCACGAACATTTCTCGCATGAACCCCAATAGGCTCCGGTGGCCAACAGCTCAGCTCGTTTGGCTTCGCTTCCTCGTTACGAATCTCAGGCCGAGAAGACAAGGTTTAGATTTTGAATCCACTTTTTTAGGAGAATCAACATTTGACACATAGTACTCCCATGAAGCGAATCTTAAACACTGGCTGCCTGGGATCTACCGGAGCTAATTTGGTTGACCGCTTAATTTCAACGAGCGAGGTTACCGTTCTCGATGACCTATCCTCCGGCCGATTATCTAGTGTTGGACAGCACATGGCAAATCCGAAATTCAAGTTGTTTGAGGGGAGCGTACTTGATCAACTCAAGACTAACGAGGAGGTTGCCGGGGCCAGATGAGGTGGTCATCTGGCGGCTGTGGTGAGCGTTAACCGATCTTTGGAAGACCCCAAACTTGTCTATAGGACAAATGTGGAAGGGTCGCTCAACGTTTTGGAAGGCTGCCTGAGACGTTCGGTAAAAAAGATGATATTCGCTTCTACCGCGGCTGTCTATGGCAACCATCTCAGCAAACAGTTGTCCTCTGTCAAGACATAGATGATGCCGTAGCCGCGAAAAGGGGATTCTTCTGAACAAGTTGACGATACTTTGGTGGACCCTCTTCTTCATGGCTATTTTCTTCCAAATGTGTACGATCCCGCTTTATTCGTGGAACTTGGCACCACCACACCCCTAAGACTAAAACCTTGATTCTTACGGCTTGGGACTGCGATTCCGTCATAGCCAAGTGCATCTCCGGGCACCCTGCTTGTTCTCGCGAGAGTCTGCCTTCCGAGTTCCAAATGCAAAGTAACACTTCTGCCCTTAATTTCGGACCAACGCGAATTTCTCCTAAGAGAATAGGATCTCAGAGATGGGTTATCTCACCTGATGGAGCCTCCTAAAGAAAGCGTGGCTCATCATTCTATTCGAGCCGGGGACTATCGCCACTCTAGGTTCATGGATTTGGGCCACTTGCCCTTAACGGCGTATACTTCCAAACATACACCAACAGCCTCGCCCCGGTTTTGGTCCCAGTCCTCAGCATCGCCTTTGGCGTCGCTGCATTAATTGCAATCTATCTCTACGTGAGCATGAAGGAAATGAGAGCTGTCCAAGAGCCCGCGGTCTCCGCCGAGAAGTGCGTCCTTGAGAAAAATGCCAAAAGGGTCCTCTCAGCCTTCAATGCGGCCGCCTAAGGCTGGTGCCGCCGTAGTACAGACGACCAAGACCAAGCTTAAGCCAATCGTGCCCTCACATATCACCCTCAGATGCCAAAAAAAAACCTCGTTTAGGGACAATGAAGGATAGGTTCAGTCTCATGAAACCGGCAAAGAGCCGCAGTTATTTTTGTTGAATGTTTTTCCCGTCAATTGTCGATTAGTCGATTGACCAGTCGAAACTAGACCAAAAGCTTTTTGTCGCGTTTGCCTCACGCGACCCGAATTGATGTAATTTTGTCTCCTGGCGCGACTGACATTGTCTCGAGAGAAAGGCCATTCTTGAGTGTGCCACTTTCTGAGTACAAGTATTGGTCAACGTGGCTCAGCGCTGAGAGCCGGAGGTTTAGAAAGTGACGATTGCACCGCAGGGTTCTGCAAATTCGACATTGGTCACAGGGCTAGGTGGAAGTCTGATTCATGCGGATTCCAGTCCTGACATTGTCATATGCATACCGGCCTTCAATGAGGAAACTACGATAGGAGACATAGTTTCCCGCTCTAAAACATATGGAACAGAAATTGTTGTTTGCGATGACGGCTCAGCGGATGACACAGCTTCAGAAGCTTCGAAGAACGGCGCCACTGTCACCACCCACCTACGAAATATGGGGAAAGGGGCGGCTCTAAAGACCCTTCTGCAAGAGGCATCAAAATTCCATCCCGACATTGTTGTGACATTGGACGGTGATGGGCAGCATGATCCGTCGGACATTCCTCTGCTTACAAGACCGGTCCTAGATGGACTAGCTGACGTTGTGGTAGGTTGCAGGTTCAATGGGAAAAACCAGATCCCTTTCTATCGCCGATTCGGAAACAATCTACTAAATCTCATCACGAACTGGAGCGCGGGGACTAGCATTCGAGATACTCAAAGCGGCTTTAGAGCATATTCTTCAAAGGTGATTCCTAGCATATCGATTACTGAAAACGGAATGGGTGTTGACTCAGAAATTCTCATCGAGCTGGCCAAGATGGGTTTCAAAATAGAAGAAAGAGATATCACAGTTACTTACGGCGGAGACACCTCCACACTGAACCCAGTGAGCCACATTATTCGCGTAATCTTGTCAATCGTTCTCCCCAAGCATAGTTACAGGAAAACGGTCTCAAGAGTAGGTTGGACACTTGCATTAGGAACTCTGACAACGGTACTGGTGTCATTCGAGTTAGTGAGAATGCCATTCTCCTGGCTTGGATTCGGGGCTTCAACACTAGCGTTCACCCTGGGCACCTTGGCAATTGCTCAGAGCCCGGTTGGCAGACTCATTAGATGGCTCAGAAGAGACAAGGCGGCTCGACTCTTGCATCGGGAAAATTGACTCGTGCCAAACTATCTTATCACCGTCCTCGCGATAGTTCTAGTTTTCCTCCTCCCTGGCTATAGTATCTCCTGCCTCCTCAGGCTAAAGTTTGCGAATTTCGTAGAGAGCATCTTCTATTCCCTCTCATTGAGTTTTGCCTCAGTAGTCCTTATCGGATACATACTGGGAAACAGTATCGGGATCAACACCACAACAGTTCTCGCCTCTTTTTGCATAGCAGGTTTTGTTGGTGCTGTTTCAGTCGGGCGTAAACTCTGGATCTATTTGGCTACGCGGGCAAAACTTCGACAATTTCTAATCGACCTAAGACACGTAGACCCGAAGCTGCTTCTACTAGCCCTTACGGCCGCCGCAGTTGCTGGGTTCAATTGGTATTCGGCGATTGGGACACATCGAGAAGACATGGGCGAGCACGTGTTTTGGGCGAAGACTATAGTAGCCACGGGCAGGTTGCCGAACTACTTTTCAGTAGAACCTCTCGATCAGGCAGTTAAGTTCACGTACGGGGGCCACTTGATACTTGCACAATTCTTCCTTCTCGCCGGCCTTCCGATAGAAGAATACACATGGATTACGACGTTAATTGGGTCGATCGGGATATTTTCAGGCGTTGTATTAATCACTCTGAGAATCACAGAATCCAAGTTGGCGGCGTTAATAGCCGCCTTTCTCTATGGAAGTGCGTACCAACCTTACGGGTACATACAAAGAGGCAACCTCCCTGACATTGCAGGATACCTCCTTCTGATCTCCACACTTTACTCGATTCTTCGGGTACGAAGGACTCCCTCGTTCTCTTATCCTCTTGGCTTGACCGCCGTCTCGATCATTCCAAGTCATCAACTGGGGACTGTTATTCTTCCTGTAGTTGTTTTGTTCACAATTTCTTATTCCTACATTCGGTCTCGTTCTGCACTATGGGAGACCCTTCGATCTATCTTTGCGGGCCGCATTCACCTTGTGTTTTGGATGACAATGGTTCTCCTGGCATTTGCGTATGCCGCGACAACGACTTATGTCAGTTCTAGCGCCGCCTCCCAGCTCATGACTGGAAATTGGAGGCAATACGTGCCGGCAGTTTACATCGACCCCTTGGTACCGGGAGCCACCCTTGGCTTGCTCGGAATCGCAGGGATTATTGCAACATTGAAGCGAAAAGCATTGGAGTTTATGATGCTCTTTGGTTGGACATCTGCACTATTCTTCTTGACAAATTCCCTATTGATCGGAATCCCCGTTCCTGACCCGCTACGCTTTCTATGGAGGCTGACTGAGCCTTTCGCAATTCTGGGAGCAATCTTTGGGTATCTTGTGATTGGCAGGAGCATCCTACCCGCGTCATCTCCAATGACTAGGTTTGAGTGGATTCGTCGTCGCAAGGTCCCGCTTCTAGGGACGTTATTACTGACCACTATCATCGCGGTCCAGATCGGTGCCTTGGCAGTGCCCGTGCTTGGAGGAACACCTAGCGTGTTCTCTTTGCCGCCACGATACTTGCCGGTTGAAGCGTTCTACCAAGATGACAAGCAAATCGGGCTTTGGCTCGCCACAAATTCTCCGTCATCCGCGGTCATAACGAATGATGATGATGTGGATTCGACATCAACCTGGGTGCAAGTATACTCCATGCGACTTCATTTTCTCTATCGGGCTGATTTTGCCGCGATAGTGGCGCCAGCAAACTATATCCAGATCTACAAGAGCATGGCAATTCTTTACGAGAGCCCAAGTGATGGAAGGGTTCCTATGATTATTCGCGATTACAACATTACATATGTCGTAGCGCACACGGATGAAATAGCACTTTTCGCCTCTGCACCTGCATGCTTCGGGCATAGTCCGGTGTTTCGGTGGGGAGGGAGCGCGCTGTTCGCAACAACATATTGCTAGGTCAAGATATGCTACTTGACGTCAACGTTTCGAAGGGGGCTCGATTGGTGGTCGGTCGAAACGAGTCTTCACAATCTTCATCTCGAGACATCTCCCTAGTCTCGATTGCTCAATCACCTTTAACACGATGAAGCTGATAATCAACTTACGCGTAGTTCAATGGGCAAAAGGTATTCAAAGTGTGGAAGCATCTGATTGACTAGAATAAAGAGCATCGGCATTCTGGGAACCCGCGGATTACCCGCACGTTATGGTGGGTTCGAGACCGCTGCCGAGACGATTGCTGTTGGTTTGAGAAAGGCTGGATTCGGGGTCATAGTTGCCTGCGAAGAGGATTCCCGCAGGCCACATCTTCTCAGCTATCAGGGTGTAGAACTGGTCTATTTTCCAGTGAAAGACTCATTGCGCCCGCTCTCTGAAATCGCCTACGACATCCGTTCTCTCATAGAGATTGGGACGAGAGTAGATGCGATCTATATGCTAGGTTACGGAGCAGGTTTCTTCTTCTGGATTGCTAGATTCTTGCGAAAGACGCTAATAGTCAATTCTGATGGGATGGAGTGGAAGCGTCCAAAGTTCGGGAGAGTGTCGCGGTCTCTTCTCAGAATGAGCGAGAGGTTGGGGCTTACGGCAGCCAACGTGATTGTTGCTGATTCAAAGTGTGTTGCTCGATACGTCGAGCTGACATATGGCAAGACTCCAATATTCCTCCCCTACGGGACTCCGGCGATCTCTCCGCCTCCGTGGGACCCAGACTCGATAATGAAATGGCGTCCTGGCCTTGTCGATCTGTTGAGACCAGATAACTACTACCTTGTGTTAGCACGAATGGAGCCCGACAACAACATAGACAAAATCATCCAGGGTTTCGCTCAGACAAGAACGACTCGAAAGCTGCTCTTGGTAGGTCCCTGCATTTCACCCTCCTACCTCTTGAGGCTAAAGGATCTTGCAAGAAAGGATGACAGGATCATACTGGCAGGCGCAGTTTACGACAGAGGGATCAAAACGATGCTTCGATGGCATTGTGCTGGTTATCTCCACGGGCACATGGTGGGCGGCACAAACCCGTCACTACTTGAGGCACTCAGCGCGGGAAATGTTGTCTTAGGGACGGACACAGAGTTCAACCGAGAAGTGATCGGTGAAGGTCTTGAGCTTCCGGCATTCTATTTCCGTCCGGAACCCGATTCCATCGCTAAGACGATAGAGTCCGCTGACCCGGAACTTCTCGCCCTTAGGGAAAAGGCCAGGGTGTGGGGGCCAGCTCGGATAAAGGAAGCATACAACTGGTCAGACATCATAAGGGGGTACGAACTCCTGTTTGACAGGTGTTAATCCACTCCGGCCAAGTCAAGGTCTCAAATAATAACATCTCACGGGATCAAGAAGCATATTCCTTAGCCACTCGACCAAAGTCACCGTTTCAGGTGACGACTTTTCTTAGGACACCTGTTCGGGAATCATGACGTATACCGCGAACAGCCTGATATCCGGGAACAACATAACCAGCAGTAGATTCTACGGAATCCTCTCCCAGTACTCACCAAGGAACGATACGATATCCGGAAACCATGTATCCTCCTCAATCGTCGGCGACATCAACATCGCCTACTCCAGCAACGAAACCCCGACCGGAAAATAAGCTAACAAACCCGGCTCCTTACACCTACAACCGCATCGCGGTCGACCACGCAGACCACACCGCCGTCTCCGAGAACACTGTCACAGGTGGAGCACTGCCAGGTCTTTCGTCATATGCATCCTCCTACGCCAGCGTTTCCGGGAACAGCTTCTCAAAGGCGGGAATAAGCTTCGACACCATCTCGCCTGTTTGGCCAGCAGGAAGCTCCTCCTTCACTTCTTCCAACACAACCCTGACCGGAGTCACTCTAAACTGAGCTCCGGCCGCTGATGACCAGGAGGAAGCGGTCCACTGAATCCAAATGGGATCCCACGGTCATCGCCTATCTTCCGAGAACTGTGCGAACCTACATGCTCTCCGGGCTTTCCCCAGCGACGCGCTACACGTTCATTATCACAGCCGGGGACACAGCGGGCAACTGGGGTAACAACCAGACCCTCACCGTGTCCACTCTAGTACCGCCGATACCCAATACCTAAGGAGCTGGCATGGTACCTCGCAATTTATGCCGCCACGTTAGTCGCTGTCGGCTCAGGGCTCGCGTACTGGTTATGGAGAAAACACAGGCTGCTGCCAAGAGCCCTCTCGGCAGAAACCGTCTGAGGCTCGGTCAGCCCCCCTCAGTAAAGCGTTCGTCTGCTTCGAGAACGATGAGCCATTGCAAAAGGAACCCGAAGTCCGTGCTTGATGACTATCTGGGAATGCGGCTACCTATGTACTCCGATGATCCGCCTTTTTTTGTCTGATCTTCTCTAATACTCTTGCTGTCGCATTTTCTTTTCATTTCACTCTTTCTGGGTTTTCAGGACAAGTATTCCATTTCTGCACGAGCCTGACTATCCTCCCCGGAATAGTCGCTTTTTTGCTAGAAATGTATAAACTACTACTGAGCCCGGCCGGCGCAGACGAGGAAAGTAAGGAATGGAAACGAGAACTGTACTCGTGACTGGAGGGGCGGGGTTCATGGGCTCCTGGTTGGTGGACGAGCTCGTCAAGAAAGGGCATCAGGTCGTAAGTGCTGACAATCTGCTTGGAGGAAGCGAAAGAAACGTCAACAAAGACTGCAAATTCGTAAAGGCCGACATGAGAATCAGAGACAGAGTCAAAGAGGTGGTTAAGGGGACAGACATAATTTTTCACCTTGCTGCGTACGCAGCCGAAGGACAATCGTTCTTCTCACCGGTCGCGATAAACGAGATCAACATTGTCCCAATGAACAATCTTCTCGTTGAGGCGATCAATAAAGACGTGGAGAGTTTCGTGTTCACTTCGTCTATGGCAGTATATGGTGCTCAAAAACCACCATTCCGTGAGGACCTGCCCCGAGAACCGGAGGACCCGTACGGAGCCGCAAAGGCCTACTGCGAAACAATGCTGGAGATTTTCGCACACACCTATGGATTGCACTACACAATACTGAGACCACACAATGTATATGGCCCGCGACAGAATACGGCCGACCCATACAGGAACGTTCTTGGAATATGGATAAACAGAATCCTAAGAAACAAGCCCCCCCTGATATATGGCAATGGAGACCAGACTCGTGCCTTCTCCTACGTGGAGGACGTGACCCCCGCCATTGCAAACGCTGCTTTTCACGAAAAAACTAACATGCAAATAATCAATATTGGAAGCGACGAAATCACACCAATCAACGATGCCTGTCGCGCACTTCTAGAGACAATGCACTCTGAAATGGAGCCGATCTATGAGCCCGCTCGGCCTGGCGAGGTCAAGCACGCCTACTGCACAGTTCGCAAATCCATGGACTTGTTAGACTACAAGACAAGTCACACTTTGAAACAAGGCCTTTCCAAAATGGTCGATTGGGCAAGAGATCTTGGACCCCAAGAGCCAACGTATAGGTTACCCTTGGAGATTACCAGAAAAGCTCCTAGAGTCTGGGTCGAAAAACTAATGTGAGTTCTCAAACCGTCTTCGGAATTCGAGAGTTTCGAGATTGATCTTGGTTAATGGATGACTTTTCTTCTACCGCGCGCTTGTAGGATTGAGCTTGCGCGTCCATGAACAATTCGGGCGACCCGACGTCCAGTCGCACTGCATCGGAGTTAACATCTATCCCATAGACATCCCTTCCACTCTCGATTATTCTCTGAATACCATCGGTTAATTGCAACTCCCCGCCGTACCCGGGCCGCGTCTCGCTCAATGCCGCAAAAATCTCGGGCTTAAGCACGTAGGCGGGCATTATGGCGAGATTTGATGCGGGGGATTCAGGTTTCTCTATGACGCGTTTCACATGAACCAGCCCATTGTCTTCGCTATTTGCCTCAACCACGCCGTAGGACCTCGGGTTCTCCACTTTCTGCACTAGAAATACGGCACTTGCCTGAAGAGAATTAGCGGCATCCAACAAGCGTTTCAGGTGGTCGCGGTTCTTTGAGACAAAGAAGTTGTCGCCAGCATGTAAGAGGAACGATTCTCCGCCTACAAACCCCTCAGCAATCATGACCGCATCCCCAAAACCCCGTGGCTCAGGCTGGTTCACCCACGCTATACCCGACCGGCCCACCATTTCGTAGAAGGCCTCAAGTTCCTTCGCCAATCCATTCCTGCCTCTCTTGTCGAGGATGGACAAATAGGAAAAATCAGGAGTAAAGTGCTCCCGAATAATTCTCTGCCCCCGCCCCACAACAAAACAAAAATCACGTATCCCCATATTGTACAAATCTTCAAAGACCAGCTGGACGATCGGTTTCATACAAACGCCACCCTCTTTACACCTCGCGAAGACAGGAAGCATTTCCTTCGGTTGGGCCTTCGTGACTGACAAAAGACGCGTTCCTAGTCCAGCCGCTGTAATCACGCCTTTCTTTATCAAAGTGCTATTTAGGGCCCAGATGACGGCACCGAAGAAATGACTTATAATCAATACCGCGGAATTCGAGTGTAGAAAATGACAAACCTCTCAGAGATTAAGCCTTTCTGGGCCATGGGGTATGTGGGACTGCACCCCCGGCCGCCTTCGCTTCAGGAGTTTCGAAGTAATAGGTATCGACATTGACGCCCAACGGGTTGATACGATAACATCTGGCAAAGCCCCTTTCTATGAGCCTGGCCTCGGCACGCTGCTGAAGAAAGCTCTGAGGACAGGACGGTTCAGAGCTACAACCGACAGGACGCAGTCAAGCCTGGCTCGTTTCATTTTCATAACCGTCGGAACTCCAAGCTCTCCGGACGGACCAATAGATCTAACCTAAGCCCTAACGTCCTAGACGCCCGTAGAGTCCATAATCCCATGGAGTACCAAGGCTTCAAGTTCATCGCGACTGGCCTTTGAGAGAGTCATCGAAGGTTAAGCAACTGGAAGCGTCTGCGAAGAGGAGCGTGCCAAGCAACCTAGATTCCTCCACGCTGGACACATCTCTTGCCTCGCGGCCGAGGCTTGCCTGATTCCAACCACCAAAGAAAATGGCTGAGAGATGGCGATCGCAATTGCCCGACTTCTGACCAATGGGTTGGCACTTGACCCGTTGACCAGTCGATCCGAAACCAAGAGGTGACGCAATCGAGTGTTGTTAGTTCATTGACTCAGAAAAATCAAACAAGCTTGGCTGAGCTGCCTCGTTCGTTGATGGACTAGTCGCATGCCGATATATCGGGTACTGAAAATGTCTAGGGTTCGGTACTCACTAGCTCTTGTCTTTCGAATGTCGAGCTATCTCTAAAATACTGTGCAGCACAGTGCACTCACGATTGCAAGTTATGCAGGTAGGAGCAATGAGATTACGCGAGATCGGTCAACGAAGTTGGAGGAACTAGTAGGTCTTGCAATCCATCGTGAATCCTGCTCTGACTGACATTCCTCTGCAAATGCAGGAGGACGGGAGCACTGGACCAGACTTTCCCTCTGTTTCATTACTTGTGATCAATCACAACGGCAAGTCCAAGCTTGGACATCTGCTTGATGACTGTCTTGAATCACTGGTGAAGACCTCTTATCCAAATTTCGAGATATTATTCGTTGACAACTGTAGCAACGATGGCACTGTGGAGTACGTAGAGCGAGTGTTTGGAGAGTATGGAATAAGAGTCGTGAGAATGCCTTCAAACGTAGGCTACACGGGAGCCGTGAATCATGCTCTGAGGCTCACAAAGGGAAGCATGGTCGGGGTACTGAACAACGACATAACCGCGATCGACCCCTACTGGCTCACTACGCTGGTGAGATTCATGCAACGAGAGCCATCAGTAGGGATCGTCTCTCCGGCTTTGCTTCATGATGAGAAGAGAATAGATTCAATGGGCGGCGATGCCAACGTGCTCATGGTGGCGTGGGATGCACATTCAAGAGAGGAATTCTCCGCTACCAGCGACCAACCAATCTTTCCGATGAGCCCGCCGGGCGCGGCCTTTCTCTTTAGGAGAGGCCTTGCTGAGAAACTTGACAATGAGATCTTTGATTCTGACTATTTCGCATACTATGAAGATGTTCTTCTTGGCTTTCAAGTCACATTGATGGGGCAACGGGTTGCAGTCCTGCCCAGCACAACCCTGCAGCACAAGCGTGGAGGCTCTTGGGGCCTAATTTCTCCTGCCAAGTTCTTTTTCCAGAGGCGCAACGCCGTTTGGACGGGCATTACGATATTCGACACCTCACAGGTATTGTTCCTACTCCCATTGTGGCTTCTCTCAAATCTGTATGCTGGTTTTGTCTATTTCAGAATGACAAGAAACTCGAAATTCCTGCTGTCTCCGTTTCGGGTCATCTTCTCGGTTCTGGCGGGGATGGGAAAAGCATGGAGCAAACACGAGAGATTCCATCAGAAGAACGGTTCCAGCGCTAAGGCTCTCAACTTCTCTCCAACAATGATTCTGGGAAGCGAAAAACTCACATTCGGAAGAAAGCTTGCACTGGCCGTCTCGAACTTTGCCATACGATTCGCAGGGCTATCCAAGTTCAGAATCACAGAGATAAAGCGGTATCCCCTGCTTGACGCTGAATATTTGGAAAAAAATTACCGAACCTGATTCCCTGATCCTGATTCTATCATCGGCGTTTCTCCTAAGACTCATCATTATACCATTACTCTACGACGACTTCAACTACTGGGCTTTCGGGGTCGTCACGAGTTTTCTCACAGCTGGGAATAACCCCTACCACATCGTGACCAACGATCCGACCCTGCTCAACATCAATCCATGGAGATACCCTCCTTTGTATCTCGCTCTCACTGCCCCCGCCCTCCTTGCTAAGACGTTGACGGGGTCTACTCTTGTTTACTTGGCAGCACTCAAGATCCCGCTGGCAGTCAGCGATGTCATTACCGCCTTCTACATCTTCAAGATCCTTATTCTCAAATTTCCGAGAAATACTGCCCTCAAGTTCACCGCTCTCTACGCGTTCAACCCTTTCGTCATTTTCGAATCCGCAGGTGGCGGATTCAATGATCCAATTCCAATCGCATTTACGGTAATTTCATTCTATTATTTTTCAACCTTCAAGGGAAGTGGAAGGATGTTCCGCAAGACCAGTCTGTACAAATCGGCGTTTTTCCTAGGACTTGGCATTGCAACCAAGATCTATCCTTTACTACTTCTACCGGTATTGCTTAGAGAGATCCGAGGGTCTGCAGTAAGACTGACTTACGCTTTTCTCGCGTTTCTACCTATGGCGACACTCAGCACTCCATTTCTCATATGGGATTTCGCATCTTACACGAGCCTGTTGACAATCAGAAATGTGCAAGGACAACATCCCCTGTTTCCACTTGCAGGCTTATCAGGGATAGTTGGACCCGTCGGCATATCCCTTGTTGCGCTGGTTCTCCTTTGGACTTACCTAAAGAGTCTCAAGTTAACCACAAGACTCGTTCTGATATTTCTGTGGGTCAACATCGCTATCTTTGCTCAGTCCCTCAATTATATGCTATGGGGAGTTCCATTCTTCACCATTTTCATTGCCGAGAACCGCAAGTTGTACGGCATATCATTGTCCGCTGGAATAACGTTTGCCGTTGCACTGGTGTTCCAAGGATCATACAACGGAGTGAGTGGGGCAACTGGGATTTACTATTGGTCATACCATCTTCTCCACCAGCAGATTGTCGTATTCCGAGAATTTCCATTCTCAACAATTGACCCTCTCATCCTGGTCACGAGCGGGCTGGTCGCAAGTGTCATTCTGAATGCCTACTATTTTCTCAGGGTAGCCCGCGTGAAAACAACCATCCCACCACCCCAAACTTCCCCCGTTGAATCGACGAACACAGTAACGTCCAACAAACTCCCCAAGGGAAAACTAGTCCTCACGATCCTCCTGTGCGCACTAGTCATCATATCGTGGAGTGCCGTACTAACGTCCAGCAGCTTCGAGGACCATCGCTACCCAGTGGTTGAAGAGTCGAGTTTTCAATTCAAAGATAATTTTCACTCAACTCGCATCGATTACCAGTGGGTGTTTCAGGGAGGCGGTAATTATTCTATCAACGCTGCTCAGGGCAATATCGATATCTCTGACGCAGCAAACTCGACGGGGTACATTTTCAGAGGATGGGCTGGCCTGATTGATGGTTTTCACCAATCAGAATCTTGGACGATAAATTTCCTTTTTCGTTTCGAGAGCTTCCTATCTGGAAGAAACAGTATGGTCCTCGCGAACATGACTGATGGAATTCTCCTGGTACTCCGCAATCAGACAACGACCTATTTCAGCTACTCCGATCAAATCAATAACAGTAGCATCCAGTTCTCTCAAGCTGACAACAACTGGCACAATTTCACCGAGCAATATTCTCAAGGCCGAAGAACATTGCAAATTGACAATACATCTCGAGCGATATTAGGGGGAAAAATTTCGAAACTAATCTTCGGAGACTTCAACTCAGGAGGACGTTTCGGTGGACGAGCTCAGTTCTCAGCAGTAACCGTTCTCATCAATGATTTTCCTTCCGGACAACCCTCAGCCAACTATCTTATTCTGGGCCTCGTATTACCCCTCTTGTCCCTTGGTGCCGTATACGCCTTCCTCGCGTGGAATCAACGCATTCCATTCAGACTTTTCGGTCCACCATCTACCCCGGGTGGCAATCGGGCTACCGGATAAAGTTAGGACTAAGCCTAACACATTTATTCGAAAAGTGCGATTTTCTGCTAGGCCGGTAGATCCGAGACTTGTCTCGTCTTAAGGGCCTGCTCCTCGCGGGCGGACATGGAACGAGGCTTCGGCCCCTTACCTACACGGGGAACAAGCACATGCTGCCGATTGCGAACAAGCCCATGTTGATGTACGGGTTCGACCATCTGAGGGCCACCGGAATCACGGATATCGGAATCGTCCTCGGACCACTGCATGAGGGCATCAAAGATGCATTAGGAGATGGCTCGAAATTCCATGTCAAGATCACATACATAGACCAACCTGATCCAAAGGGCATAGCTCATGCAGTTCTGATCTCGAAGGATTTTCTGGAAAACGAACCTTTCATTGTTTACCTAGGCGACAACCTGCTGAAGGAGAGTATTCCTAAGTTGGCTGAAGAATTCATCGCCTCTAAGCCGGATGCGATGGTCGTTCTGGCCCGTGTGAAGGACCCCGGCCGTTTCGGCGTCGTAAAGATAGAAGATGGCAAGATCACTAAGCTCGTGGAGAAGCCAAAACAATTCGTCAGCGACTACGCCTTAGCAGGCGTCTATTTCTTTCAACCATCTGTTTTTCCAGTGATAGAGACGCTTAGGCCCAGCGGGAGAAACGAACTCGAGATTACCGAAGCCATCCAGGGTCTCCTTCAGCGGGGGGGGCTAATAACGTTCCACGAAGTCTCAGGTTGGTGGAAGGACACAGGCCGACCTGAAGATATTCTGGAAGCGAATCAGCTAGTGCTACGGGATCTGAAATCCTCTATGCGGGGGAAACTTGACGAGGGAGTCTCGGTCTCCGGCAGTGTTGAGATTGGCGAGGGAACTCATGTGCATAAGGGCGCCACCATCAGAGGTCCCGCAGTGATTGGTGACAACTCGGAAATTGGACCAGGTGCTTACGTAGGCCCCTACACGTCAATAGGGAGTTATGTGAAGATACTTGGAACCGAGATCGAAAATAGCATTGTCCTAGATGGTTCAATCATTGATTGTCACGACAGAGTAGTCGACAGCATTATCGGGCGGAATTCACAGATCAGGTCGAACGGCACGCAACGTCCCAGTGGTAGAAGGTTCGTCGTAGGAGAAAGCACGTACGTCAGCCTCTAAGATTCTGATAATTCAGCGAGAACGGTCCGTGGAAGTATGCGCCTAGCATGCCTCGCGCGGCTTCCCAACAGTGCATGGAACTTCTCTACAATTTCCCTTACTCCGTCCTCTAGACTCTTGCGGGGGCGAAATCCCAGTCTTTCGATCTTCGAGCCGTCTAACTCATAGGATAATTGGTTGAGGCTCGGGGATGGAGTAACCGTGACTTGAACGTTGGGGACTTCTTTCTTAATGACATCGATTATTCTGTTCATGGAAGCGTTCTCCCCGATGACGTTGTAGGTCTGTGCCTTTATGTCGGATCGACCAAGGGCAAAGATCAGGGCGTCGGTGGCATCCGCAACATGGAGGTAAGGCCTCTTCTCCATCCTAGCCGATTCCCAGACGGTAAGGGGCATCCCCGCGCACGCGAGGTACGCGAACCTATCGACCACAGTGTCGAATCGCATTCCTATCGAATATCCATGCACCGTTCCTAGTCTGAGGACAGTGACGTCGAGCCCGCTCTGTTTGGAGATTTCTAGACAGAACACTTCCGCCTGGAGTTTCGACTCTCCGTAAGGGCTTACCGGCTTACAATGATAAGTCTCGTCAACGATCCCTTTCGTAGGACCATAGACGCTAGCGGTAGAGGAGTAGACGAACTTCTCGACGTCGGACTTTACGGCATATTCTATGACCTTTCGGCCGCCATTGACATTAACATCGAAGGTAAGTTCTTTGCGCTCAAAGGAAATGGGCGCGTTCGTAATCCCAGCCAAGTCCACAACCATATCGACATCACGGAACGCGTTTCTCATGTCCTCATCCTTTCGAATGTCTCCTTCGAGGAACTCGAAATCGCTCTTGGTTGGGAGATCCATTAGCGTGACGTATCTCTCCCTCATCATATTGTCAATCACGCGGATCGTGGTACCAGAGAACTTCGGATGAACTGCCATGTCGCGTATCAGTTTCGAGCCTATGTACCCACATCCGCCCGTGACTAAGACGACCATTCCTTGCTCCGTTCCTTCCCCGGTTCGGAAGCCTCCCAAGGTTGAAAAGGCTACGGTACAGGCTCGAGGGAATGAGATGCGTACGCTACTTGTAATTGGAGCAACAGGGCTAGTCGGCTCAAAGGTTTGTGTCACCGCTCAAGAGAAGGGCTACAAAACCGTCGGCACGCATAACGCCAGGACATCTCTACTTCCTCAGTCTCAAAAATTGGACATAGCGGACGCAGATGCGACCCACAAGTTTGTCGCAGCCCTCAAGCCGACAGCAATAATCAACACAGCAGCCCTCCATAACGTTGACTACTGCGAATCACACCATCAAGAGGCAAACAGGGTAAATGTTGAAGGAGCAGCAAACCTAGCCGATGCCGCATCAGAAACAAGTTGTCGCCTAGTTCATTTATCCACAGATTATGTGTTTGACGGAAAAAAAGGTCATTACAATGAGTTCGATGCTCCAAATCCGCTCCACTATTATGCATGGACCAAATTGGAAGCTGAGAAAATTGTAGCCCAGACACCAAGCTACGCCGTGGCCCGGCCCAGCGTCATCTATGGATGGAACAAACTCGAATCGACTGGGATTCCCTCAAGTTCAGGCAAGACGATAAACTTCGCCATGTTTGTTCTGGTCAAACTCAGAAAGGGCGAAACGATAACAGCGGTTCGTGACCAGTATAGCTCGCCAACCCTTGCTGACAATTTGGCCGACGCACTCGTACGTCTAGTAGAATGTCCAGAGAATGGAGTCTTTCACACTGCAGGCCGTTCATGCGTCAGCAGGTACGAGTTCGCCTTGAAGATCGCCGATGTCTTTGGTTACTCCCCTGGCCTCGTGGAGCCGGTCTCGTCAAGCGATTTCAAGCAGGTAGCTGAGAGACCGAAGAACAGCTGCCTAAGTGTGGACAGAGCCGAGAAGACGCTTGGAATGCGATTCATGACGGCGGAGGAGGGGATCCGAATCATGAAGACCCAAGAAGTTGGTGAGGACGTTGCTTGACCTCAAACTATTTGTGGGGCGGTTTGTTCCAATCGTACGGCTTTGAGGTTCTCCCGTCGCTTACAGAGGGATCATTCCAGGGCCTGCGGTCTTCATCAGGGTCCTTCAAATCATATAGCCGATTTACGAAATAGGCTGTGAGCGACGGTTTATCTCCGATAGTTTTTGTCCCGTGCCAATAGTGGCCAGGTATCCTAACAACTTGGAGTTTCTCCGCACTAGCAACAATTTCGTCCAATTGGCCCCGTGTTGGGGAGCCCTGCGTGTCGTCAAATGCGCAGATCTTCATAGACCCACTAACGACGACGAAATAGTCAATTTGGCCCTGGTTATGCCGGTGCCATGCGCGTATTATTCCGGGGAAGCTGTAGGAGAGATTGGCTTGGACAACCGTGTCGTCTCCAAGCAGATCCTTCCAATCTTGACGCATAATTTCCGCGAAAAACCCTCTTTCGTCTACGTTCTTCTTCAAATCCTGAATCTTCACACCCGGAAGCATAGTGGTCCCGACGTGCGTCGGGCTATTTAATTTCCAGTCGTCAGCACAACGAATTATCCGTGGGATAAGCCCAACTGCCTCTTTTCTCTAAGCCTCAACCCAAGACTTCTGGAAAGGTTCATTGATTTCAACGTCATAATGCCGAATCCAACTAGTGTTAGAGAGAGGAACCAAACCCCGGAAATCAAGACAATCAGACCAATGCTGATAGCGAGGATGGCAAAGACTGCTTCCGCAACGGCAATTCTGTCATCCCGGACATCACGGAAGTACTGCCTAGTTCTCTCGCTACCCTCGATCCCGCTCTTTGGTGTTCGGAAAAAGAACCCCGGTCTTCCTCTGATTCCCTCCAAGAAACCGATGCAAATCGCAGTGGTCATGCATAAACCGGTGTAGGAAATAAGAGGGAGAAGAAGCAGGTTTTTCACGGTCATTATCTTCTGCACATAGAGCGCGTAAGCCCCTGAAAGGAAGTAGGAGACCAAGGGCAATGTCACTATGGTTACGTAAGCCGGGCTAGTGAATATCGAGTTTGAAGGTGCACTGAACCCAAGGATGAGTCCAATGGCGGAAACAAAGGTGACCACGATCCAGCTGAGTGCTGAGAAAGGTCCCAATAGGAAGAGTAACAAAGCGACCCTCTTCCAGGGAGAGAGTTTGTGAGATCCAAGGATTTTTCGCCAGTTTGAGCGAGCGCACTTGGTCCAGCCCTGCGACACTCTCGCAGCTTGTTTTTTCCATACCTCAAGGCTCGAGGGATCTTCGCCGAAGACCTTGACATCGCTTAGGTAGACGCCTCGCCATCCTGCTGAGTATATTTTGCATGAGAGGTCCGCGTCGTCCACTATTGAGTCGTTCGTCCAATACCCGACTTCTCTGAGAACGGCTAACGACATCAGCGTGAAGCCTCCTTGAAATGAGTACGGAGCGTCCAGGGTGTACGATCCCATCTTTGTTATCGTGTCTCCTTGGTCTTGGGATAGTGCGAACAATCTTGTGATCAGGTTTTGTTCGCGGTTGTAGTGGCCGACCCGGAAGGAAACGAACGCTACTCTGGGATCCAGCCGAAAAGCTGCCAGTCCTCGCGATAATGATGCGGGTGTGACTGTCGAATCCGCATCAAGAAGCAGGACGTAGTCACCTCTCAACAGAGGAGCAGCGTGGTTCAGTGCACCGCTCTTGAACCCCTCCCTGTTGTTTCGTCTAGATATGAGAGCGACTAGGCCCGAAGAATTCAGTTCTTCCACTTTCTTGTCTATTACCCCTCGGGTATCATCCGTGGAGTCGTCAGCGACAACGACCTGAAGCTTTCCCTCGGGGTAATCCAGACTCTTGATTGCATCAAGGGTTCGCCCGATCACGAACTTCTCGTTGTAGGAAGCGATCAGAACTGAGACTAAAGGGAAGTCAGTGGAAGGGCTGAGATTTCCTAGGAATTTTGGATATCGAAGCGAGCTGACAAATAGGATCATTGTGTAGTAGGATGACAGTAGAACTGGAATGCTGAAAGCCAGCGAGATGGCCGCAATAACAACCCAGGGCTCTACCACGAATCATCTGCCGAGAATCGAGGAGTTATGGCTAGGATTTTATGGTTGACGGAAGAATCTCGAGTCGATTATTCTCTTTCTCAAGTTCCAGCTGGATTGCACAACATGAGAGGCGGTCAAGGGCTGTGATTGCAGGTTGCTTATTCAACTTGAATAGCTCTTGTAGGTCGTTTTTCGTCGCTCTTGGTAAATCGGACTTCGAGAACCCCGTTCTTATACGTGGCTTTTGCGGTTCGCGGATCGACCAGGTGCGGCAGTTCGAGCTCTTTGAAATAACGTCGCTTCGCTGATTCTACTGCCATCTTCAGTGCCCTGTCGGTGGATTCGAGCTTGATGTGCTCCTTCTCCACCCCTGGCAATTCGGTCACAACAACAACTTCATTACCCTCTTGCAGAACATCCACGAGCGGTTCCCGTTCTTCTTTCAGCAATGGCCCCCGAGAGGTTGGCTCCACATTTCCGAACTCTCGAATTACAGGTTTACCGTCTTCCCCAACGGACATGGAGAACCCGTAGACGAAAGGTTGTGGTCCTTCACTCGCCTTTGGCATTTCTATCGCCTTCCTCATCATCTCGTCCATCAAGCGGTCCATGCGGTCCATCTCCTCGAAAATGTCGAACCACCATCCCGACCTGCGGGTACGCTTCTTTCTGGTTGAGTCTCTGCTGTGAGCCATAGCAGACCGACCGAGAATATTCCGGGAACTATATTGGAGTTTGCGCAACCGGGGAAAGTCGATTAGATCATTCGCTTGACGAGACGATTGATGTCCTCGCCTCTATAGCCAAGCTCTCCACCATCGGTCGCCGCTCGCCTTGTGCTTCGTTTGAATCCGCCTCTGGGGGGGTGAAGTCTGAATCTTGGTTTCACGCCTGCAAGCCATAGATCTTTGACGCCGATTTCTCCGGCGACAATCGACTTTGCGAGATCGGCAATGTTCTCTTTCTTAAAGAACACCTTAGCGAACTCCTCGTCCAGTTTCTTGTTTCCGTCTCGTTCCCCTCTCTTCCGCAACAGCGCCTCCATAACATCCGGGTTGACCTGCCCCCACGCAACCAGGTTCTTCGCAGCTCGCAACATGCCTAGGGTCGACGGGCTATTTTCAAGGAGCCTTGCACGGAAGGTACTCTCCATCTTCAAAATCTCCATCGTTTTCCTAATGTCGGGGTTATCGGTCGCGGTTCCGCGGATCCGTACCGCGAGGATAACAGGCTGCTCAGCAGATTCCGCCAAATCCTACGCCACCCAGTCCTGTTGGGTAACCACGTTGTATGTCTGAACTAAAGCATCGAACACTGCGAGGGCTGAAGAGGTGAGTGTCGACGTGGACCCGTAGGTTCGCGTCCAACAGTCCTTAACTCCAGCCAGCCTCAAAACCTGCTTCGGTATCTCCCCAGCGACAAGTCCAAGTCCTCTCGGGCTTGGAAGAACGTGCACTCTCACGCTACCACATTTCCCAACAACGCTGAATGGCACAGTGTGTTGTCTGCCACAGCGGCATTCCCAGCTTCCACATCCTCTACGAACCGGGACCACATTGAGCTTGGCTTGTATCGTCCCCTTGTCAATAGCCGTACGAACCTGCCGTGCCTTTCCCTCGCCAACACCAATGTAGCCATCGCCGTTTCCGACTGCGACTATGGCTCGGAATCTTGACCTCTCACCAGCGTCAGTCTGTTTCTGGACGAATCCAATTCCCAAGACCTCCTGCTGGATATTCGGTAAGAGCGTGTCAACGATCTCTGGCTCTTTGATCCTCATGCCCTGTGTGAATATTTCTTCCATTGAAACGATTTCGCCTGCTTGGACGAGCTTTCCAAGCTTGGTCTTTGGAACCCACCCTACCTCTTGACCAGGCCTCCCGCCGCCCCCCTGGTAGGGTCTCTGGCTCATGCTTTCGCCTCAATAGGTGCTGATTGAATCTGTTCTCTGACCTGTTCGAAGTGTTTGGAGAGTTCTTCTGGTTTCAGACCCCGTTTCAAGTATCCGCTGAACGTTTTCCGGTACACGTCCGTTTCGCCGGAGAGCTTCTTTGCATACTCGGAAATATGGGCTCCGCCAATCCGGTCCTTGGCAGGGATTGGACCGTCGGAGTGTGGAACCTCGAGCCCGGCGTCCGAGAGACCTTTCAAGACGGCGAACAACTTGGAGCCCTTGGTCGAGGATTTCAAGCCGATGTCTAGAATGGCCTCCTTGATTCCCTTCGCCAGAGCGCGACGCGCGGCCAGCGCCCCGGTTAGGTAGGCTGATGGAATATTTCCCGTTGCTCCCTTCCATCCCATCTTCGCGAGCTCCTTAGATGATGCCGCAACCCGCACGATATCCCCGCGAAGCTCGGCATCCGTAATCTGGACGTAAACATACTTGTTAGTCACCCGGACAACCGCTCTCGGTTTCCCCGACCGCACAAGGGCTCGACGAAGCTTGTAGTCCGTTCTGCCTTCTCGTCTGCGCCTGAAGGGAACTGAGTATCGTGGACCGTCAGCCATCGTCTAACGCTTCCTCAGCAGCTGGTGGGCCTTTACATACTCATCGACGTGCGAGCGGCTTCGGAACGCCCCTCCCTTCGACATACCCAACAGAAGCTTGTAGCTGGCAGGGGCCAACTGTCTCTTGTCCCTCAAGAACCGGAGATGTCGTCGGATCGCTCTAATCTTCAGGACCCAGGCTTCCTTGCCGGGATTCTGCCCGCCTTTTCGGCTTCCAGCTTTCTTTCGTCGGCCGGATTTCAATCGGTGGCGGCCTCTGCTAACACCCCTCTTCTGAAGTAATCGGATCCTGCCGCTATCGATTAGAGACTTGACCTCTTGACGCGTAATTGCAGACTCGACCCTAATGGTTTCCTCGGGGTCTATCCAGATTCTGCTCTGGCCGGAGCCCAGAAGACTGGCTGCGAGCCGTCGTTGGCTCTTCAGGCTCACTTCTCTTCTTCCTCCTCGTTAGTTTCGTCTTTCGCTGACTCCTCCATCGTTTCGGGTTCAGCGCTCTCCTCTGTTTCTTCCTCTATCTCGATTGGCTTGGATTGAGTTTGGGTTTCCTTTGAACTGGAAGCCTCTCCCGTGACTGGCTCTTCGGTTGTCACCGGTTTCCCTTCTTCCTTGCCTGGATTGGCGATGTGGAAGTTTCGATGGCGTATCTGGTCAAGCAAGGCTAGTCTTTTCCGTTCTCCGACCCGAGCGGAGATTCTGATGATGTGGATCTTCGGATCCAGTCCTTCAAGTTCTGCCAGTCGATGAATGAGACGTTCCTGTAGTCCTCGTGGATGTAGCCCCCTCGTTGCCGCAGCCGTTCCGTATCCTACCTTGACTTTCGCGGGCCAGCCGGATTCTTCCTTTCTGATCTTGCTTGTGACGCCGCGGGCTCGCCTCCATGCTGGCTTTACACGCTTGTAGCGCCAGCTTTCTTGCCGGTTGAACGCGGGCTTGCTATTGTTCGCCATTTCTACTTCACTTTCACCGGCCCGGCAGGCGTCTCGAGACTGGTCTTCGTGTCGATGTAAATACCGTCTAGGAAGACTCGGAGATCTTTCTTCTTGATCTTTGTCGAGTTCTGTATGTTGGCCGCGGTCTGGCTTACAGCTTTGATATCTATCCCTTCAACGGTGATATCGTCGCCTTTGACTGCGACTTTTACGCCGTCAAGTATCTGCGCAGATCTCGGTGTCTTTTCGCCAGTGAAGTTTTCGACCTTGAGTGCTCTTGCTTTTTCGTCGACCTTTACGGTGACTGGGAAGTGAGCGTACACGGTTCTGAGATTGTACCTGTAGCCTTTGGTTACGCCTCTGATCATGTTCCGGATATGGGCGGCGGCCGTGCCTAGCATTCCGATCTCTCGTTTACGAGGCCAGGTGACTGAGACTTGGACCTCTCCACCGCTCAGGGTGAAGGTAACCGGCAGGTGGGACAAGTCCTCGTGGAGTGTTCCGAGGGGGCCTTTGACCTTCACAGTTTTCCCTTCGACTTGAACGGTGACGCCGTCGGGAACTTGAATCGTGCGTTGGAGAGTTTCGAAACGCGTCATACTGGCCACCTAGTAGACGTAACCCAACAGTAGGCCTCCGGATGCCATGTCTCTCGCTTCCTTGTGAGCTACAACGCCTTTTGGTGTGGTTACGATTAGGATTCCAACATCTCGGGACGGGAGGTATCGTTTCCCCCACTTTTCGTATTCTGTCACGGTGGAGGAGAATCTGGGCCTGACGCTGCCGCAGTTGTTTACTCTGCCTAGGAGTTGGATTTTGAACTTTCCGCCGCGGCCGTCGTCTACGAATTCGAATTCGCCTACGTAGCCGTATTTTTGCATCACTCGTAGTACTTGTCCCATGAGTTTTGAGGCGGGGTAGACGATGCAGTCGTGTTTGTGTCTCCGCTCGTTGTTGAGGATGGCTGAGAACATGTTTGAGATTGGTTCCATTGTCTGATCACATGTACTTTTTGAATCCGAGGCCGACTGCGACTTCTCTGAAGCACTGTCGGCAGAAGTTCAGCCCGTACTTTCTGACTATGGGTCCATACTGACCGCAGCGTTTGCACGGTCTCGCACCTTTGCCGTACTTTCGGATTTTTTTCGGCTTTATCTTCGCCATCTGTTATCAGGTTCCTACCTGCGTTCTGAAGTTTTCCTGGATGAACTGAATAGCATCCTTTTTCGAAACATAGTGATCTTTCCCGATCTTCGCTGGACGTATTGAACGAGCTCTCAACCGGTATCCCGGGCGCTCTAGAGTGACGTGGACGGTGGCGCCGAAGATGCCCAGCTCCGGAACGTATCTAGTCCCAGGTATTTCGATGTGTTCTTTGATTCCAAACGAGAAATTCCCATAGTCGTCGAAGCATGAATCGTTGACTTTGTTCGAGACTGCATCCAGAGCCCGGGTGAGGAATTTGCCTGCTTCTTCGCGCCGGAGCGTTACAACTGTCGCTATAGGTTCGCCCTTTCGGATTCCCCAGTCTTTGATCGCTTTCTTTGCAAGCTTGGTAGTCGGGGTCTTGTTGGTAAGCTGAGTCAGCACCTTCTTAGCCTTCTCCAGTGGCTCGCCCGATTTTCCCGTGGCGATGTTGATAGTGACTTTTCCGATCCTGATGTTCAACATCTGATTTGTTTTGGTTGGAGTCTCAGCTGCTTGCATATCGATCACTTCTCCAGCGTTACGAGCGGCGATTCGGTTCCGATTGGTATTACATAGTCGGCAGGGGTTTCGAAGCCTTCTGCTCCGGTCTCGATTCTCACGATTTTCCGGCGCGCGTAGGTTCCTGGAGTGATGGCTGTGATCTTTCCGTAGTATCCTTGGTTTCTTCCGTCGATGACGAGTCCGAGGGCTCCGACCTGGAATGGAACGTACTTGACAATTTTCTGTACTGGAAAGCTCAGCTGGATCGCGCCTCCCACTGCGAGTTCCTCGTTACCAGGCCTCGTGTCCTTTGCCGTCGTGAGCAAGGTTCTTCCGTCATGGAGGCTGTACTGTAACTTTCCACCTGGCACGTTCTGTTTTCCGACTATCTTGCAGATCTTGTAGGCAGCTTCCTTGTCCAGGGCTGGTGAGAGAACGAGTCCTCTGTTCGGCTTTGGTAAGGCCCGATAGACTTGTGGTATGCCTTCGATCTGGACTATATCCATCAGTCCGACGGGGAATCGGCGGTCACGTCGGACGACCCCGTCGACCTTGACTTTTCCCTGGCTTATGATTCTGATCGCCTCTTTTGCGATGTTTGCGAGCCCGAGTGATTCGCGGACGATTACCATGAGTGGTAGGCTTTTTTCGCGTGCGTGCGGCCCGGGGTGTGTCCTAGGTGCCCAGGTGTGTTCTTTCCGGTGGATTGGCCAGAACCCCGGTGAGGGTTCTCGTTTGAGCTGTCTGGGACCGAACTTTCTCGCCATGTCTTATTCCTCTCGGGGTTTTCCTCGCTCGGCTAATAGTCCGCTGCGCCACTTGTCTGAGAGATTGAGGTTGGTTATCCGGACTTTCGTGACGTGTACAGGAAGCTGGGATGCCACGCCGGCAGATTTCTCTCGTGACATTCCCTCTACGAAGATTCTACCGTTGGAATAGTCTACCCTCTGGACTTTTCCCTCTAGTCCCGCGAAGTCTCCTCTCATGACGCGGACACTGTCGCCAGTCCTTACCGGGAGCCGTCGGACTTTGTGGTTCTTCGTGAGATCATCAGATAGTCGAGCGGCGAGCATTCGGCGTCGTTTATGTGCTGGGGCGTTGAAGAACATCTTCCTCTGTTTAGACGGCTTGGAGGTAACCATTCTAGATCACCGTGCTCGCTAGGTTCGCGACTCTCGGCCATCTCTCAGCAGCCTCCTTCGCCACCGGTCCACGGATCTCTGTGCCTTTGAGCTCGCCCTCGGGAGTCATGATGACCGCTGCGTTGTCTTCGAAACTGAGACGGGTGCCATCGGGTCGACGAATTGCTCTTGCTTGTCGTACGACGACAGCGGGAAAGACCTGTTTTCTGAGTGTTGGTG
Source organism: Candidatus Bathyarchaeota archaeon (assembly GCA_005888755.1). GTDB lineage: Archaea > Thermoproteota > Bathyarchaeia > 40CM-2-53-6 > 40CM-2-53-6 > 40CM-2-53-6. The sequence goes on along the minus strand of VBBQ01000033.1, from coordinate 51,007 downwards.
AGCCTTTCATTACTGTGATCATTACCATGTCTCCCACGCAGGCTGCTGGAACACGTCGGAGTCTGCCGTGGTAGCCGCGGACGTTTATGAGCTTCAATTCCTTAGCACCAGTGTTGTCAGCACAAGTCATCCGGGACCCGACGGGTAGACCGCGCGCGACCTTGGGCCGGTACTCGATCATTCCTCGAGCGCTGACTGCTCGGGTCTTGGGTGCGGGCACTAGGCTACGCCTCCGGTCTTTTCAACGACGACAAAGGTGACTTCTTTGCTTAGAGGTCTGCATTCTGCGATTGTGACCTTGTCGCCTTCTGCTGCTGAAATGCATGGTGGGTTGTGGGCGAGGGTTTTGCTTCTGCGCCTCTCGTATCTGCTGTATTTCGTGTAGTAGTGTAGGTATGCTCGTTCTACCGAGACGGTCTTGGGGGATCGGGAGCCTGCGACTGTTCCTTCGAAGACTCTTCCTCTAACTGAGAGGTGTCCGTGGAATGGGCAGAGGGGGTCGTTGCATCCTGTTTTTGGGGCTTTGACGTTCAGCCCGGTGTTTCGGACTACCATTTCCGCGTTCCCTTCTTCACTCTATCCTCGGGCCGGAACCTCAAGAGAGAGCCGTCGACCTCGACGTTCTCTGCTGGAAGCTTGGCTGAGAAGATTGTTTTCTGTTTCTGGACTTGTCGAAGTTTTCCCTTTGCTTCTATGGTGAACGTGTTCATTGTCTCGTCGCGGACTATTCCTTCCAGTCCTTGCAGGGTTGGGTCTGTGGATTTTGCTATCTCGACTTTGAGCCCGATCCATTCGTGAGCGGTGATATTCTGTGAAGTTATCATGATTCTACGCAACCTCCGGTGACGGTTTCGTGGGCGAGTTCTCAAGTGTCAGCAGACGGGCGATTGTCTTGCGGAGCTCGCGTATTCGAGCCGGGTTGTCTACGGTTCCGCCTGACTTTACTGATGTTCGAATATTGGTTAGTTCGGCGCGCAGTTCTGTTACCTTCTTCCGTCGCTCCTCGGGGAGCATCTGGTTGAGCTCACGCTTTCTCAGAATCGCCAGTTTCCTCTTCCTCCTTGTCCTCTACGACAACCGCAACATCCCCGGCCGTAGTCTCTACCTCGACTTCTACCACGGGCATGGCAATTGGTTCCGCTTCCTTCGCCTGAGCGGCTGGTTTGGGCGTGGTTTCTGCAGGCGGCGTTAGCATGATGGGCTTGTCAATGTAGTCGACTTGTGGTGGCAGAATGCGAACGTTGATTCCGAAAAGGCCCTGCTTCAATTGGACATCCGCGACTGCGGTCTTTACGCTCTTCAGCACGGGGTCTCCGACTCTCGGCAGGTAGCCGGCTTTGAACTTCTCAAAACGTGATCGTTCTGTTGTGAGTTTTCCGCGGATGGTGATCTCGACGCCGAGGGCTTGTGATTCCATCACTCTTTGAATGGCCCAGTATGCTGCGCGTCGGAAGTGCACTCCCCGCTGGAGAGCTGAGGCGACCTGGGATGCGACAACCTTGGGGTCCTGCTCAGGGACTTCAATATTGGCAACGGAGAGTTGCGGGTTTTCGATGTGGAATTTCTCCTCCAGAACCTTTGTGAGATCTCGAATGCTCTGGCCTCTTCGGCCGATAACCATTCCAGGTTTCGCGGCGTAGATCACGACTCTCGTCCCGACCGGACTCTTTGTCAGCTCGACGTGGCTGTAGCCGGCGCGTTTTAGCTCTAGCGCGAGGTGCTCGTCTATCTCAAGACGTCGAGAAACATCTTTGACAAAATACTTGGTGACCGACAATGATCATTCCAGCTCGTAGCCGACGAGTTCGATATGCGTCATGGTTCCCTGCAAAAGATCGGATCTGCCGAAGGCTCGCGGGTTTCTCTTAGGAACCTTTGTCCCGCGCTGCGCGGCCGCATGAATTATTTTCAGCCGTTCCGGGTCCAGATTCCGATACTCAGCGCTTGCTTCTAGTTCCTCTAGAAGCTTGAAGAGTCTGCCCGCGGCTTTTTGTGGGAAACGGCCCGCATAGAAGTGCTCGTTAAGCTGTCGCCTGTGCGGGACTTCTTTGTGAAACCGGCGGTAGGCGACTGCCTGTTTCAATTCGATAACGCGTTCGAGAAGCCTTTTCGCGTCAGGGAGCTTCATTCCCCTGATCGTTCGACAGAGCTCTACCGATGCTTTCGGCGATATGCGGAGTTGGCGGCCAGAACACTTCACAGTACGATCTGGGTCCAAGCCCGTAACTGAGTATCCTCGTTCTGGCACCGCTTTTTCGCCTGAAGCTTCGAGGAGCCCCAGTCCTCAAGCTAAAAACCCTTTGGGGAACCGAGAGGAAGAATACTCGTTTCCGGGGGGAAGAAAGGGGCCAGGAAATCATTAGGATTGTTGTGATGATTGTCGTAGTTCAAAGCTGGCTAACAGACTTGGGCCTCAAGGTTCTTGTTTCGGAGAGCCGCGGACTCGCGTTCTCTTGCCGTTGACGGTGCCCGCTGTGTGACGGGATAATAGGTGGCGGTGGCTGATTTCACGAAGGAAGAACCTCCAGGTAGCAACCGGTGAACGTGGATTCCGAGCGTTTTCACGAAGGGCGGGGCGCTGGAAAATCGACCACCAGGGGGGTCGCATAATAGTTAGCAAGAAAAGATAGTTGCCAGAAAAAAATAGTTACAAGAAAAGAATGCCTATTTTTGGAAGCAAGCCAGGGAGGTCGGGAGCTTCATGCGTGGGGCTTCGAATGGGCGCTATTCTGCGCTGGGAGCCCCTTCGGTCCAAAGCCCTTTGTGATAGGCAGCAATGGTTGCCGATCAAACCCCGGCCATCTTGAAAGGGTCTGTTTGTGAAACGATCGGTGGTGTAACTTGTGGATTGGCCACAGGGTTACTGTAGCCTTATGGAAGCTTCCAGCCGCCCTAGCCTTTGGTCCATTATGGAAACCGCGATCGAAAGGGTCCATACTGGGATCCCAGGCCTTGACCACGTTCTCGAAGGCGGCTTCCCCAAAGGCGCCCGAGTCCTCCTAGCTGGGGGAGCGGGCTGCGGGAAGACAATATGCTGCGGACAATACCTCTACAAAGGAGCCACAAAGTTCGGCGAACCAGGAGTCTACGTCAGCACCGAAGAACCACCCTCCGAGTTCAAAGCGAACATGCTGCGCTTCGGCTGGGACTTCAAGAAACTAGAACAAGAAAAGAAAATCGGCATGGTGGACGCGGTCTACCAGCGCGTCGAATCAGAAGTCACTGAACAGGAAAGCTTGCAATCAATCCTCTACAACCTACGGTCAAAACTCTCTGAGGTCAAGATACTCGTCGAACAGCTCGGAGCAACAAGACTCGTCGTCGACTCGCTACCAGGATTCGGCTTCCGAGTAACCGACCTCAACACCCTACGAGAAATATTCCTTGAAGTCGGACTCCTCCTGAAAGATGTCGGATGCACGACACTGATGACCACGGAAATCGTTGAAGGCTCAGGATTAATCAGCCGATACGGTATCGAAGAATTCCTAGCAACCGGAGTCATGGTCTTGTCGCTCGTCCGCCAGAGCTCGCCGATACGAAAGCTGTTCGTCCGGAAGATGCGTGGAACAAGCCACAGCCTGAACGACTACGCCTTCGCCATCGGACCCGACGGCATCGTCATCAAAGGCCCAGTCGGTGTTCGAAGTGTAAGCCACGGCAGGCGCCTCCACAGCAGCAGCGGGAGAAAGCGCCGAAGCCGGCGGTAACACGGGCACCGAAGAAGTCGCGAGAGGTAACATCCCAGTATCCCAAGAGGCAGAGGTAGTGGAACAAGGGGTTCAAGTGGAACAAACAACCCCCGACGAAGCAGGATACCAGCAAGGGTACCAGGACCAGTACCCGAACAGACAGGACCGAAAGCAACAGGTGTAGAGAAAAAATGGCGAATATTAGAAGCGGAATTGGAGCGTTTGACGAGTCGATCGGCGGCCTGCCCTCAGGCAGCATAATCACGTTTCTGGGGGAGGCGGATACCGGAATGACTACTTGTGCCGAACAGATACTCTACCAGGGCCTCAAAGAAGGGAGGCCAGCGGTCTACTTCACAACTGGACGGTCGTGGGAGGATGTTGTGGGGGAGATGGCCGTGTTCGGCTGGAGCCTTGACAGCTATTTTGAGAAGAGAAAGATGTGGTTCATCGACAGCTTCAGCATGAAGAAGGAGAAGATCTCTGGCGAGGTATCGTGGGACATCGGCCCCGCCAACCTTCTTGCCAAAGAGTTTCCACGTGTCATCACACCTCTAGGAACAACCACAATAGTGATTGATAGCTTGAGCGATATTATCCGTTCGGCACCTTTTCCGGCCGTAGAGCAGACTTTGAAAATCTTACAAAATCACGTTAGATCCACTGGAGGGCTGGCATTATTGCTGGCTTCGAAGGGGATTCACACTGAGCATATTGAGAATACTGTTCAGCACTTGAGTGATGGTGTTGTTGACTTGTCAACGGAACCGTTCGGGAGTGAAGATTATGCGAGGAAAATGCGAGTATTGAAAATGCCAGGAGCACTAGGGGACATGAAAGTCTACGCGTATCGCGTAGGCCCAGCGGGAATAGAGATGGCAGCACTACACAGGGTGCGATAAGAAAAATGATAATGACCTTACAATTCGAAGACATCATCGGCCTTCTGGCGAACCCGACCTTCCTCTGGTCAATCCTCGCCGCGACCTGGGGAGCGATCGGTTACAGAATCATCCGCCGAAGGAGACACGGGCCGAAGACCGGTCCATCGCAAGCCTCAGGAGCGGTCAGCTTCAGCCTCACAAAACCCCGCCTCTCAGAAGAAGAAATATTCCGGATCCTCACCACGACCGAAGTGAACATACAGATCGTCAGGATCTGCGAGACCCCTAAGAGCGCAAAAGAGGTCGCGAAAGCCCTAGGTGACGTCTACCCGGGACACAAGGAGAAAGGATTCCCCGCCGAGAAGCTTGGAGAGCATCTGGCCAATCTTGAGAGGCTGGGAGCGGTCAAGTTCAATGGCGAAAAATGGGCCGCGAGCGATGTCGGGGTCAAGATGGTCCGCAAATACTTCGGCTAGATCCAGACAGAAGCGCTCAAGGCCTAGGGCGGGCCTGGGTCAGCTCTGGATCTTGCGTCTCTAGGATGAGAGTGTCTATTTCTTCAATCCTACAGAATGGCCGAGGAGCAACTTGTCAGCCTTCGCGAGAACCTCTTCGAGCTCTTGTTTCTCTTCAGGCGTTAACTTGTCCCCGGCCAGCTTCAGCAGAACCCGTGCTGTCATTATTGAGAGAGGAATGGTTACCTCTCGCTCCTTTCCTGGAATGATCTTGTATACGTAGGGATTAGCCTCCATTGAAACCGTAGCGTCGGCAGCGAACGCTGCGGTCCGGCGCATATGGTATAGACCGATTATGACGCTAAGCGGAGAAGCGATCAGGACAGCAAGAATGGCAAATTCTGTCAAGTGTGGAAAGACCGACACCAACGACGTGTCGGCTATCGCCAGTTTGTAGATTACGATGATGTTGCTCACAAAGCCAATAAGGAAAGCTATGTAAATGCCATAGCCGACTCTCAGATAGAACCAGCTTCTGAAGATCATACGTTCAAAGTTCATGGGATCAACCGTCCGAATCTCCTCCTATAATTCTTTCAGATTACGGCCGATTGAGGGTACAGAAGCATCTAGAAATAGTCAAAACCAAGTGTGTGGTATGATAGAGCACAAATGGAACCTAGGCGACCGTTTGACCCGCTTCATCCTACGCCGATTGAACCGATTCCGTCACCCCTGAGACCTTCGAGCCAGTACATTTCTAGAAACGACGAAAGTATTAGAATTCTCAAGGAAATACTTGACCGTCTAACTGCGGTCGAGAACAGACTCAAGGCAGTCGAAGAGGTTCTAAAGGCCCGAAGATAAACAAAGGAAGATCGGACCCAAGAACATCCGATTCTGAAGTCTACGAGGAGCGCAAGGTCGATTTCAGAGGGACGTCTAGTGAACTCGACCGATTTCATCTGGTTCTTGGCACTTAGAATCTGCCTTACGAGGCGTAGTTACGATGAAACTTCCTAGTCAATTTGCGGAAGATTTTAATCTACGCAAGAGTAGCGAACGGTAGGCCGGCGGGAGCAACGAGAAAATTCGAGAGTATCTCGATACTAGTTGCACTCTTCTTGGTTACTCTAGTTTTACCATCTTTGATTCCTCATGCAAGTTCCTCTGGGACGACTGGACCAGTCACATTTGTCTCGGATACAGGCTGGCAGGCTTACAATGCCGACCCGGCTCTAGGGTCGGCGACGTCCCTTGGTTTTGCTCAGTTTGTCTGTCTGACCCCCTCTGTTCCTGCATCTTGCCCCGCGGGGGCTACGATCTATGGACATAGTACCGGTGGCTGGATCGCTGACCTGTCCTCGATTCCTGACGCCCATTGGATATGGGCCCCCAACATCAATGGATCGACGACTCCTGCCGAGTTCAACCAGTTCTTCTTCTCCAGGACCTTCCAACTAAATGGGACCAAGCCTATCGGTCTGATTTCAATTGCGGCTGATGATTTTGCAGAGGTTCATGTCAACGGGCACGTCATAGGAAGCATAGGAAGCGTCTCAGATTATTCAACCGCCATACAGGCTCAAGCCTCCTTGACCACTTTCAACCTTACACCTTTCCTGAAGGCCGGTTCGAATATCTTAACAATTCGGGCAGAGAATGGGCCCTTCGGGGGGTGTTGCCCAAGCAATTACGCTGGGAATCCGGCGGGAGTTGCATTCGGTGGATTCTTTGTAATTCCCTCAATCCAAATTAACCCAAGAACCGGGCCGATTGGAACAAAGGTGTCGGTGCAAGGGTTTGGGATTCCCTCGTTTCAGGTCGAAGTGACTTTCGACGATGTATTCCTCGGTATTGCAAGCCTCACAAATGGAACTTTCACATTCACCTTTAACGTTCCGGATGCTCAACCAGGACCACACCTAGTCAAGGCAACTGACCCGATCAACGGAATATCAGCCGTCGCAAATTTCACCGTTACACGAATCGATACGTTAGCGATCAACGTAGATGTTGGGACGCTCTACTTTCCAGGAGACACAGCCACAGTATACACGCTGGCGACCCTCAGCGGGACACCTCTCAACTCTACGACGCTTCGATTACAACTAACTCTAACGAGACCTGACGGATCTAACGTCACCCTTACCAGTACCTTCATCGGCGGTGGCGTGTTCAAGTCGGCGTACGCAATTCCCACAGCCGGACCCATAGGAACATACGCTGTCGTAGCAAAAGCTCACGTAGCAAATGTCCAAGATACATCGGCACTGACAACGTTTGAAGTGAAACCAACCTGGCTGAGCGCACAAGGACCTGCTTTGACAACGACCGCGGTCGCCCTAACTGGAGTAGTAGGGGTTGCGGCGGTGGTGTGGCGAAAGGGCGTCTTCAGAGGCAAGGTTGATCAAGAGCAGTCTGTAACCTAATCGAGCCATAATCGAGCGAGCCTAGACTCAATCAAAGCCAGATTCACGATGCTTGAGCTCGGCTTTCGCAGCCACGATGAAGTCATTTTCGCTCAAACCTTTTACAGAGTGAGTAGATAGGGTCAGCTTCACACGTCTCCATCTGATCAGAATGTCGGGATGATGATCTTGTTCTTCGGCAATCTTCCCCACGGAATAGGCAAAATCCAAGCCGTCTAGATAGGATTTGAAATGAAACTCTTTCTCGATCGAACCGTCCATCAGACTCCACCCGGTGAGAACTCCCACAAGCTGTCCAGCCTCCCGCTTAGTCATCGGTGGTACGCCCTTGCGCTCAATGGATTTCTTTGATGCGAGCTCTTCTATGGTTGGCATGTTGACTACAGCCTCTGTCCCAAAGAAGATAATAATCTTCTAGCGAAGACCCTCATCCCTCGGACTCCTCAGTAGAGGAATGCGCTTCTCTCAATCCGAAGTTTCATTGACATGCGCTAGGTTCCAAAAAGTGGATTCCGAAATTCCTCGCTTCTATCCAGTAGTTTATAGACGACATTTGAAGTGTAAGGTATTCTATTGCGGGCTTCCTCTAACAAAGAGACAGGAGAACCCTTGGGCCTCATCGCTGTCCCGATAACAAAATGCAGGTTATGCCATTCGGAAAAATTCATACGTTTGGTTTCGTTAGGTAACCAACACGTCTCTGATTTCATGACCGCCAAAGGAGACAGCCCTCGATCGCCCCTCGAACTGGTCCGATGCGTCGACTGCAGCCTAGTTCAGTTAAAGCACACATTTCCACGAGATTCACTCTATCGTCATTACTGGTATCGTTCAGGAATTAGCTCCACAATGAGGAAAGCGCTGGAGGACATAGTCGAAAAAGCCTGCAAGATCGCGAACCCCGCAAAAGGTGACATAGTAGTAGATGTTGGATGTAACGACGGTACCCTTCTCCGCGCTTACAAGCCACCGGGTTTACGTAGAGTTGGATTTGAACCCGCGAAGAACCTCGTCGAAGATGCGAGCAAGGGAACAGACTACGTTTTCAATGACTACTTCAGATTCGCCTTATTCAGAGAGAAGTTCCCTGATTCAAAGGCGAAGATTGTAACCAGCATTGCCATGTTCTACGACCTCGACGATCCTACAAGTTTTGTGATCGATGCCTCAAGAATTCTTGACCCTCACGGGGTTTGGGTTATTCAACAAAACTATCTACCTACGATGCTGGAGCAAAACGGATTCGATAACATCGGACATGAGCACCTTACCTACTATTCTCTCGAGACGCTCGACCTACTATTGACGGGGCAAGATCTCGAGATCTTTGACGTAGAGACAAATGACGTAAACGGGGGTAGTTTCCGCGCGTACGTTTCCCATAAGGGCACGTTTCCGCTGAATGAAAGACTCCTGAGATTGAAAGCTTATGAAGAGAGGCTGTTTTCGAGGCGGCCTTCGATTTACACGCAATTTGCCAAGAATGTCCGAACAGTAAGTCTACAATTGAAGAGATTCATCGCAAAGGAAGTCGACGATGGCAAGAGGATCTATGTTTATGGTGCCTCGACACGAGGGAACACCATTCTGCAGTATTGCAAACTTGATCACTATCTGATCGAGAAGGCGACGGACGCGAACCCCGAGAAGTGGGGACGAAAGACACCAGGAACCGGAATCCCAATTGTCTCGAAAGAGGAGGCACGAAAGGATAAGCCTGACTATTTTCTCGTTCTCCCACATCACTTCCTAGATGAGATCAGAAGACAGGAGAGTGATTATCTGCGCTCTGGAGGCAAGTTCATCGTCCCGTTACCAAAATTCAGAATAGTGACTCAAAATACCAAGGACCCACAAGATAGCCGAAAGTAATTCGGAGTTTAAGTCCTAGAACGAAAACAATTCGATGCTACCCCATGGTCAAACCCCGGGACAGCTTTGCCTGAATCGGAATGGCGTTGAAATGACAATGAAATCTCTCTGAGCAACCAATGATATCACAGCTTTCGGTGAGACGGCACAGATGAAACGGAGCATCGTTGCAGTTTGTATCAGCGGAAAGCAAGAAGATTGGAGTATTCCAGAGATTCCGTTCTACTGCCTTACTGAAGGATTCAAGGACTTTCCACACTATCCTCCCGTGAAGACCAGAGAAAGAATACAATACTTGGCCGTGCGTCGGAATATGGCCCATAGACGAGCTCTGGAACTGAACCCAGACGCTGAACACTTCCTAAGCATCGACAGTTACTATCTAACCAGCATGAACGAGATACGGCACTTAGTCAAGGAGTACTCCGACTACGAGGCGGAGTGTATTCTCGGAGCGACAAACTGGTTCCCGGATTACTCGCGGGTCCCTTTGAAGGTAAGGTACTGGGACACATGGGCCACCCCGGAAATGAAAGACAGGAAATACGACTACTATCCGAAACATGAAGGACTGCCCGAAGGCTGGGAAAGTGTTCGCGGCTGCGGTGGGTTCACCCTTTACCCGAGGTGGGTTTGGGAACAACGAGGGTATGGCGTTCCAGAACCCTTTCCAGAAGCTGGAAACGAGGTCAACTACCTGTGTCAGTGTCCGGGTATTCAGAGCTATGTGACTCTCAACGTGAAGGCCTTGCGAGAGACCCCAAGCGAAATCGCAAACCGATCCTTGATCAAACGGCTTCGAACGACCATCAAAGTCAGAACAAGACTCGGCATGAAGCGGCCCCTCAGATCACTTTCGCAAGGGACCTAGCTTGATCCCTCTTCTTTACCTGGGCCGTGCGATGGAAATCTTGAGACTGTTCTTTCGAGCACTTCGCCAAAGGATTCATCGAATTTTTCTCTGCTGAAGGCTCTCGCGCGTTCAATAGAAAGTTTGGACATAGCTTCGTAGGAAGCATCGGCGAGTGAGAGAAGTTTCGGAATTTCGTCTACCTGTCGCCAAAGAAGGCCGAGACTACCCACTATCTCCTTGGGCCCGCCACTATCGTGAACCACCGGAACACAGCCCGCAGACATTGACTCTACAATCGTTATCCCGAAGTGTTCACCATGCATGAGGTGAAGGTAAATCCTAGACTTGGCCAGAGTCTCTTGATACATCTGCTTGTTAGGATTGACAATCACGCGACCATTCATTGGGGCGGCACTCTCAAGGATTCGAGCATATTCCAAGAAGCGCGGATCCAGGGTCAAGAGGAGAACAAACTCATGATTTGGACATCGTCTAGCAATCTCCCAAAACAGCTCAAGGTTCTTCTCAGGTACGCCTCTTGCGGCCGTGACGACTACGTTATCCTTCGAGCGACCCGGCTGAATCATGTTGATCAAAGTGCGCTTTGGAATACTCACTTATGGCAAGAACAAGGCCGATCCGCATGATTTTCCGCGAATAGTGCACTCGCAAAGGCCACCCGTAGAGTCCTCTCGGAAAAACATTCGGAAAGTATCCCCATTGGAAAACAGGTCTTGAAATGTCTGGAATGTAACCAGCATCCTGCGTGGAAAAGACAAGGTCAAAATCGGAGTCAGCAGAAACGAGCTTCCTCTGCGCCTTCACATGGTGAAGAAGATGCTTGTATGTGCCGAATCTGTCGCGGGGATCGGCTGGGTAGGTTTGGAGGGATATGCGCTTGAAGAGGCCCTCATATCCAAAGAACTTCTCAAGACGATCAACCACGAAGTCTCCAGAGAAGAGCGCTACCTCGTCCCCCCGGTTGATCAGCGCTCTCATGGTTTCGCAGCATAGCCTTTCCCCACCACCCATCGCTGACATGAGAGGATGTACGATCAAAACCCTCGACTGGAATCCCCCTCACGAGGCAACAATGATAGGCTATTCTCGGAGAGGTCCATAGTTCAGCTTATCTCCGAAAGATCTTTGCATATGACAACCCTCGCAATGGTAGTCCCACCTCTTGAAGGAAGTTGATGCAAGAATTGAGATCGAAGAGACTAAGCCTTCTCACGAGCGAGGCCCTACAGTCCCAACCTATCCAGGATAGTGATTCTTATCTTGTGAGCAATTCCGATTCTGAGATTGTGAACAGAAAACCATTTCTTTTCCAGCCTCCACAATCTTACGTCTGGACCTAATCGTCTAACCGATCTGAACCTCACTGGAAAATGGGTTTCGAAGACCATACCATCTTCGCTCCCTTCTACGTCTATCTTGATCGAGTCTACATGAAAGGGAAGAATTGTGACCCTTGAGTCGCCCCCGAAATTCTTTCTCAGATGGACCACAGCTTCGGGGTCAGACTCGAGGCAGATCACATGATCAGCACCGTGATTCAAGTAGAAGAACGCCGTTTCCCCACACCCAGCTCCGACGTCCAAGACCGTCTTCCCCACCGGGAGGTAGGCTTCGTGCCACATCTTCAACTCGGTTTGAATGTAGGAACGATGCAAAGGCCCCATAGAGAGTGAATCAAAATCCGATAGCTTGCACATGAGAACTCATGAATCCCGTCAGCACCCGGAACTGCACTGTATTTGAAAATTGCCGATGACCACAATCCCTCGACTGCGTCGAGCCCTTAGTTCGCAAAAGCGAAAGACAACTCATTGATCGCAATGGACAAAGTTCTACCCTGTAACAATCGTGGTCACAGTGACGAATATCGCTCCTTGTTGGCCGAAATTGCGTTGGTTATCGATCGCGAATACCCGAGGACTGTGAACGATACTGGCGCCGTTGTGCGAAGGCCCAATTTCTATCCAGCTTTCCCATCTAGACGTCAGGTCTGCAACCTGATTCCAGCATTGTTGATTCCAATCTAGCAACAATAGCTACAGCCCTTCCCAGTAACCGAATATTGGGAAGAACTTGAAATGAGACCCCAGAACCCGTACCTCCCGAATCATCGAAACCGCTCCCCTGGATCTTTGGGGCCATTAATCTGATTACTTTTATCCACCTCTGCTCATTTTATACGTTCATCAGTATAGTTTGAGAGCTTTCAGGTGTAAGTATTCGTCTTGATCGAGAAAACCAGCCTATCCGCCCCCTCCGAGATAGTACGCGAGGCCCTCTCCAAACCCACCATATTCAAAGACGAAGGACCCCTCAGCCTCGAATGGCTCCCAACCCGCCTACCCCACCGAGAAAACCAGCTACGATTCCTCGCAGAACTCTTCCGGTCAGTCATAGACAAACCCGGAACAACTAGCCCCAAGGTTCTCATCACCGGTGACATTGGAACCGGTAAGACTGTTCTGACGCAACGGTTCGGCACTGACATGCAACGCACCGCCAAGACCCTGAAGCTCAACCTCGCCTACATCCACGTCAACTGCCGCGAGTATCGGGGCAGTCTCTTCATGATCCTCAAACGGGTCCTCCAGACCTTCACGCCCCAGTTCCCCCAAAGAGGCTTCTCGAGCGAGGAGTTACTACACATCCTGTTAGACCAACTGGAGGACAAGAAACTCCACATTATCCTCACCCTCGATGAGGCGGACTCGCTCATCAAAGCAGAAGGCTCCACGAGCCTCTACAACCTTACACGCATCCAAGAGGAGCGTCCTGGCCGGCCGGTGAGGCTATCCCTCATAATCATCCTTCGGGATCTCAAGAACCTTGAAGATCTAGATAGAAGCACTCAGAGCACTCTCCAGCGAAATGTCATCCGACTAGACCACTACACTACTCCACAGCTGGAAAATATTCTGAGAGAAAGGGCAGAGCTCGCTTTCAAAGAGGCAACTGTTCCTGAAGAAGTCCTGAACTTTGTAGCTGACATGGCCACGCTTGGAGGCGATGCTCGCTACGCCATCGAGCTACTTTGGAGAGGTGGAAAATATGCGGACACGGAAGGTGCGAGAGAGGTGAAGCCTGATCATATCAGGGCCGCCGCGAACAGCGTGTACCCTGTTCTCCGCACCGAATATTCTCAGCACCTCAATCTCCACGAGAAACTAATACTCCTAGCACTAGCACGGGTCTTGGAGAGAAACAATGCAACATACGCCACCATGGGCGATGTGGAGATAGCGTACCGTATGGCTTGCGAAGAGCACAAAGAAACATACCGAGCCCATACTCAAGTCTGGAAGTACGTTCAGAACCTGAACGCTACAGGCATTCTCTCTACCCAGCTATCCACGACCGGCTTCAGAGGGAAGACAACCCTGCTTGGAATATCCTCGGCCCCCGCCTCCGCCATCCGTAGATGGCTCGAATCAACCCTCTCAATCCGAGCCTAGCCATGGTCGGAGAAAAAAGTCCACCCCTAGACAAGATCCTTTCGAGCAGCGGCAGAATACGAATACTCACCCTCCTCTCCAAAGTCGAGCAACTGCACTTAACAGAGATAGCGAAGAGAACCGATCAAAGCTACAGCGCTGCCGAAAGGCATCTAGACGACCTATCACAGGCAGGAATCGTAGAGGAAAGAGACTACGGACGCGTGAGAGTATTCAAACTCAACCTCGCCAACGATCGTGCGAAACTCTTGCAGGAAGCCCGGTCCAGGCTCAAGCTTAAACCTCCCGCGATTATCATCAATATTGTCTCCGTTCGAAGTTGTTTGATTTGGAAAAATGTGACGAATGCGGACGTGTAACGCAACAGAACAAGAAATGTGAGTATTGCGGCAAGACTTTCTGCGAAGATCATATGCCAAAACATCAGGCTTGGGAGCATCGCCATGAGGGCCTCGCCGATGACGCTTCTAGCCTCTGGAAAAGAACCAAAAGACCCTAGGTAAGAGGGCGTTCTTCCGCTTCTTCCTGATACGGATTCTCGGGACTGGAAGGTCTTTATGGGGCGGCCAGACTTACTGTTAGAACAATAGTTGGCTCAACAATTCGAAGCCCTAGGTTTCCAACCCCGGCTTCTTCAGGGAATCAAGGATATGGGCTTCGAAGAAATGTTCCCAATTCAAGCCGAAGCTATCGCCCCTATTCTTCAAGGAAGAGACATCATTGGACAGGCTCACACTGGGTCCGGAAAGACCCTTGCGTATGCCCTCCCGATACTTCAGAGGATTGATAATCATGCTCGTGGGCTGCAAGCTCTCGTCCTAGTCCCAACTCGCGCGCCTCGCTCGCCACATGCCAATAAGAACGGTCCCAGTCTACGGTGGTCAGAGCATAGGAGTTCAGCTGAACAAACTAGAAAGGCCGACCACGAAAGTTATCGTCGCCACTCCGGGCAGACTTCTTGACCATCTAGAGAGAAGAACAGTCGACCTCGACAGGGTCCGATTTGTGGTGCTAGACGAAGCGGACAGAATGTTGGACATGGGGTTCATCGATGACGTGAGACAGATACTCGAAAGAGTCCCGGGGCCCCGTCAAACAACCCTGTTCTCAGCGACAATGCCTGACGAGATTATCAGACTCGCCCATCACTACATGAAGAATCCACTGAGAATATTCGTCGATAGCGACGAGATTGCTGTTGAATCCGTCTCCCAAAAATATGCGTGGGCTGAAGAGAATGAAAAATTCCCAGCTCTCTGCTCCCTTTTAGAAGCCGAGAAGATAACCAGAGGACTCATATTCTGCTCGACCAAGATCAGAGCCGGTCGGCTTGCCCAAGCCCTGAGAGTCGAGGGCTACAATGCGTTAGCGATTCACGGAGATCTTTCCCAGGGTCAAAGGGATAGAGCAATGCAGGCTTTTCGCGACGGAAAGATCGCCGTCCTGGTCGCTACGGACGTGGCGGCAAGAGGCCTCGACATTACGAACGTAAGCCACGTGATCAATTTCGACTTACCGGAAGAACCCCTCACATACTTCCACAGAATCGGCAGAACCGCACGAGCTGGAAGCGCCGGAATCGCGGTCTCCCTCGTAAGCCGAAGCGATGATTCCATCTTTGAGAGAATAAGACGAACAACTTCCTCAAACATTCAAGAGATGATCAGACTCACTTCTCCCACCCGAAGATCATACCCGACACTGTTCCTCCCACCTCGTCCCTACGGTCCGAGGAGAGGCGGAGAGAGACACCAGCGAGGTCGTGGAAGGCGTCCCGCTCGTCGTCCTCCGCCGAGATTCCAACGACACAGACGTCGATATTAGACGTCGATCGCCATGGGAATTTCAAACGACTAGTTTTTCGATCAAATCCCGCCGCGGCCTTCTGACAAGAACCTCGAAAAATTTTCAATCGTCCAAGTGACTCGTATCGCGAGTTGTGGAACATTTTAATAGAAACGGAAAGCCTGTAGAACGGTCAAGTTAGAAGAATAAAATGAAGTCTAACAAGAATTCTAACTCTCACGAAAAAATTTCCGCGTCGGCTTCGTCCTCTCGTATTCAATTCTCGCCACGAGGCGATGCGTTCAAGCATCCTGTGCAGCATTTTGACGTGGCAAAGGTTCACACTGTGAGCGAAGCTTTGGAGGCATTCAACACGACGTCTTTCCAGAGCAGAATGCTTGGCAAGTGCTACAAGATCTGGCTTCACATGCTGAGCGATCCGGATCGCCCTCTAATTCTCTTCGGCCTCTCAGGCGCTATGATTGCGGGCGGAATGAGGCGACTCCTCCGAGACCTGATCGCTTTCCACGCAATCGACGTTCTCGTTTCAACGGGCGCTAACCTGAGTCACGACCTCTACGAGTCTCTTGGGGGCCGCCATTACATGGCTCAGCATCACATCGACGATCCGACCCTGAGAGGCATGAGGATTGACAGAGTCTACGACACTTATGCAGACGATGTGATGTTCACGAAGGCCGACGAGTTCGTGGAGAAGTTCTCGGAGAGCCTTGAACCTCGAGGCTACTCCAGCAGGGAGTTTTTCCAGCTTATGGGACAGCGAATCAACGACGAATACGGCATTCTTGCAACCGCCGCGAGGGAACGCCTTCCCATCTTCTGCCCGGCACTCGCCGATAGCTCGATTGGAATGGCGTTGACAGTGTATAGAAATGAGCAACTCTACCAGGGACGGCCGCCTATGGTTTATGATCCGATGCTGGACAATCTTGAGATCATGAGCCTCAAGAGGCGTTGGCAGAAATCTGGCGTGATCTTCATCGGCGGAGGGACTCCGAAGAACTACATCCAACAGGTGGTGCCCATGGCAGAGATCGCGGGAATGCCGGTTCCCCCGCACAGTTACGCGATCCAGGTAACAACAGATGATGCTAAGTTCGGCGGCTTGTCTGGTTGCGAGCTCCCAGAAAGCCAGTCATGGGGAAAGCTTGACCCGAAGGCTGAACAATGCACCGTGCACGTTGACGCCACGATCGGGCTTCCATTATTGTTCACAGGGGTAATGGAACATTATGAGGAATGGAAGAGCAGAGGCCGGTTGAACCACAATTGGGGAGAATCCCTACAGGCTCCCGCGGTACGGAAAACTGGGAAAGTCTCGGCTTAGCGCTCTCTCTTTCCCTGAATGTAGTCTTCAACCCATTGAGAAGCCAGACCGTCAGGGATCTTGACCGGCGGATACTTGAAACAGTACGAGGAAATGCTCGTGAGTGCACCTCCAATACCACGGTCCAAGCCTAGTTTGACAGCGCGAATTACATCTGAAACAACTCCGGCGCTATTTGGCGAGTCTTCCACTGAAAGTTTGAGATCTATCTGGAGTGGAATGTTTCCCCACTTTCTTCCTTTAATGTAGATGTAGCAGATCTTCTTGTTCCTGAGAGAAGGAACATAATCCGACGGACCTATTCTCGTCGGAACGTCATATGGGATGAGACTTGCAACCGCTGTTGTTTTGCTTATACGTTTTGAATGAAGCCTCTCTTCCACCGTCATGTTGAGGAAATCAGTATCACCACCAAGATTGAGCTGGTAGCTTTCGTCCACTCTGACGCCCCGTTTCAGAAAGAGGTCCACGAGGGCCCTGTGGACAATTGTCGCTCCGACCTGGCTTTTGATATCGTCCCCCGCAATCGGGAGCTTTCTGTCTTCGAATTTTTTCGCCCATCCATCGTTTGACGCGATGAACTCGGGGATACAATTTACGAAACCACAGCCGGCGTCCAACGCTTGTTGTGCATAGAATCTGGCGCCTTTTTCGCTTCCGACCGGAAGGTAATTGACGAGGATTTCTGCTCCAGAATCTTTCAGCTCAGCTGCAACGTCAACGGGTTTCGTTCTGTTTTTATTGTAAACGTGAAATGGCTCCCTCATGTGAGGCGCGACGCCGTCCAGGATCGGACCCGCTTTGACGGTGACGTCCATGTCGGGGACATCGCTTATCTTCGGGGCGCAGTTTGGATCGGTGAATATGGCCTTGCTAAGGTCGTTTCCGATTTTATTGTGGTTGACCTCGAACGCGGCTACGAATGTGATGTCTTCTACTTTGTAGTCCCCGAACTTGGGATGCATTAGTCCCGTTGTGAGGTTGTCTTCTTTGGGCGGGTTTTTCCGGTAGTATTGAATTCCTTGTATCAGTGCACTGGCGCAATTCCCGACGCCTGCGAGTGCTACTTTGATCTTCCCCATCTGCGAACTTTCCTAGGCTTCTGGGAGCATAGATTAGCCCCGCATTATAAGCCTAGGAATAGTGGGGCTCAAACTCGCTATTCGGAGTCTTCGTATTCGGTTAGGATTGCTTGCTGTTCTACTTCCGACGGTTTTGCATTCTTCGCCTTTTCCCATTCATCTGCCTTGATGAGTCCCCCGGCTTGTACCTTGATCTTCTTCGCAAGCGATGGACCAATGGTCCGAATGCTCGTCAATTGTTCGAGGCTCCTTTCCTTGATATCTTCGATCGTTTTCAATCCAGCGTCGAAGAGCATGCGGGCTCTGACTCGTCCGACGCCTTCAAGCGATGTCAGTTTAACCAGTTCCGGACGAACGCCCTTTGCGAGCCTCACCTTGAGCATCTCCAAGGGCGCCAGAAGGTCCTTGTGCCCAAACAGACGTCCCAGTTCCTGAGTAGCAAGAATCAACCACTCGGACCCCTGTACAAGCCTGAGCAGATCGCCTGGTTCGACCTTCCTGGTTTCCAAGATTTGGTCTTCGGTCTGTTCGTCTATCCAGTCAAGTAGTACTTGAGAGGCCTTGAGCTCGCTCAAGAAATTTTCGTATTCCAGTGGATCAACAAATTGGTCCGGAACATCGCCGACGAATTCGTTTCGGTGCAACTCAGCTGTCACAATCAGTTTGTCTATTTCGCTTCCCCTTGGACGGGGACGGGGAGCAAGGTCGGGAGTCTTGCATATGAGATGCAACAAACTCAAGTCGGTCATACTCTTCGCCCGACTGTTGAGTCCATCCCTGAGAATGACAGCAGACATCGGGTCGATGTACAACTCCGAAACCCGTTTGCCGAACTTGGACGCCTCCAGGTCCTTTCCCTCCATCGTAACCATCTTCTGTTTGACAAGAAATTGCAAGATATCGCCGATCTTGATCCTGATCAGCCGAGGCCCATATTGATGGGCGTAGAATGTTTTTCCGAAGAAGTTATACAACCCCTCCTCTGAATGAGCATACCCGGCAGCAACAGTAGATAGTACATGTGGGCGAAGAACTCGCTCCGCCGCAAGTTTGGACCAGAGTTTCTCAGGCTGGGCAAGAACGTAATTCTCCATCAACCACTCCGCCTCGTCAGGATTACGCGCGATTAGCAAAGCTTCGCCGAACTTGTCGTACTTCGGCCTTCCAGCTCGCCCGCAATTGTGCACGATGAAGTTTGACGCCAAGTACGTTTCAGTTTCGCTCACGGAAAGATTGTAGACCTTTATTGGGCTGCGAAGTTTCTTCCTGACCGTGCCTTTCACTTTCACCCAGGAATAGGGTTGTCTATTTTCTTCTGTTCGATACGCGTGCGAATTGTGGTACTGACTATAATCAATCTTGGGGATCTTCTTTACGGATGGCGCCAAGTCCCTAAACCTTCGAATATCGGCTATCTTTCGAAACGTGACCCTGTAGACTGGGTTCGGGAAAATAGCCAGTCTATTATTCAGCATAACCTCTTGAACGTGATCACTCTTGACGACTGTGCTCAGGATTCCGAGTCTGAGCAAGAGATCGTGAAGGCCCCAAGCGAACCTACGGCTTCCAGTCGCGATAACGATGGCTCTAACCTTAGTGTTTATTCCTCTTGGATACTTGGTTTCCGAGTAGGATCCATCGCCATCGAAGACACCTGCAAGGAAAGCGCCTATCAAGGGTTTTGGGAATCGTAACAGAAAGTCAGGGACGAAAACATCCAAGGATTTCCTCCTGAATGGGATCCCGAACTGAGAGATTATTGGACCCAATACGTTCGAGCCAACTTCCACAATGAGTTGCTGATCCAGTCTGCTAGTGACTTGCGGATGGCAGCCTAGTCTTTGGAGGACAGATTCAGCTTTTTCGATAATTTCGCGGTTCTTGTTGAAAACACGAATGTGGTAGTAGGTCCCTCTGATGGTTTGGGATTTCTTGATGTGCCCGTCCGATGCTATGATCCCAACTAGCCACATGAAATCTTCATTGATAGTTTCAGGGATCCGTATCGGTTTCCCCCACTTGGACTTAACGAGGCGAATTTGCGATGCAAGTTCCGTCTTGCCGAGACCTAAAAGCCTGCCCAGGGACAGAACTCTGGACAACGGCGGGTTTCGTCTGGCAGATACGTAACCCTTGAAGGTCCTGAGGCTAACCCCGAGATGTTGGGCGACATCTTTGTATTTTAGGGGAATAGATTTCTTGGGACGGTTCTCCTGCATGGATCCCGATCAAATCTACCCAGTAGACGTGAGACTCCGAGGTTGGAACCTCTCGGGCGTATGCTAAGTGGTCACCTATCCTGATAGATTTGATCGGGATCCATGCAGGAGAACCGTCCTCCCGTCTCGATAAGACTGGGTGTTCCGGTGTTGCACTTAATGTTCTTCCGATAGCAGTGCTGACTTCAACGAGTTCAGCCGCTTCTCGTTCGAAGTATCCAGCAATGGGCTTGCTTACGACCCCGTGAGGATTAGACATGGACAACACGCGTTCGCCAATTCGGTCCTTCACAATCCGGCCAATTGGAATTGGAGACCCGTCTTCCAGGATCACCGGCACATCCGGAGGCAGGCAGAATTGCTTGTACTCTAGCACACTTATCGGGTATCTGCCATAGCCTGCTTCGTAGCGTTCGTAGCTGCTGATGACTACAGCCCTAGCTGGTAGGTTCACGCCTGCGGAATTGTGGACTACGAACGAGCCAACGTAGCTGTTGTGGCCGTTGACCTCCAGATTGTGAACTGTGCCTTGGTAGGGTTCCTGCTCGACGGTTCTAATCGGCATATAGTAATAATCGGAATCAAGATATCCTCTATTGAATTCACGATTCCCAACAAACTTGTTAGATTTGACTCTCAAGATGTCTAATATGAACCGGGTGAGTTGTTTCCCGGAAACCGAAACCGTGTAGAGATCGCGTTTGTGAGTAATTGCCAGACCTTGTTTCGATGTAATCCCAGCCCTCTTGCTGATCTTGATCGTTGCCATGTACCCGAGTTTAACGAGCACCGCAAACAGTTGTTTGGCCAGACCTCTCGACACAGTTGAGTATCTTGCTGTTCTTGCTCCGGATTCGGTGACATCACCGTCTCCGCGCCACATTCCTCTAACTACGTGGGCAAGTTGGTTGTTCGGGAGGTAAACAAGCTGATGCGGAATCCTCTTCTCAACCGCTCCTCGTCCACACAGTGCTCGAAGTGTCTCTGCCAGTTGTTTAGAACAAGCCCTGATGACACGTCTGTGTCTTTCGCTATAGATAACGCTGGGCCTCAACCCGATTGTTATAAGCCAGTTCGTGACTATTGACGTCAGCTCGGTCTCTTTTGTGTTCAGAGCAAACATAACCTGCCCTTGTCTTCCAGTGTAGCCTTTAGCGAGAAACAGGCCCAACACTTCGAGTGTCTGAGGGGTTAATTCTAAGGAGGCAATTTTCAGTCTTGACCAGTGTTTTCCTACGACGCCATACTGGTTTGATAAGGAGCCTTGCTCAGACAGATCAATACATTGAAGATCGTGTTCTTCCTTGATTCTCGGGAACAACACTAGATCGCCCGTACTCAGGTTCTTCGCCGCGACCCACTCGGGCTGAGAATAAGTCCACCAGTGGCGATTCGTGCCCCGAGTGCGCAACGAATGCCTTTCGCGAATCACTCGGAGCACATTGTGTTCTGGCGTCATCCTCATGGGGAGTTGGAACCAGGGTGTGATCTTTACGAGAGGCCCGTCATACCATCGGGAGGTTGGCGCGATGACGTTTTCAAATACGTTCCCATGAGTCAAGACTTTGTCGTGGCTGGAGAGCTTCTCTATTGCAATAGGGGCTGGATTTCCAAAAATCTCTTCTCCCGCAGGGAGGCAAAGTGTTGGGGTCGCTGCCAAGACTTTGATTCTGCCATCTCGAAAGGCGTCTTCCACTATTCCACGATGAATTCCTGCTAATCCTGCATGGTGGAAGCCGGCTCCTCCTGCGACCTGCATTGCCAGGGCTTCACTTAGCCGGGTCTTCTCGCCCGTTGAGAGTATTCGCTCAGCAATACTGGTCAACGCTCTCTCTTCGGGCTTCGACAAGCGACTTTTCACCGCCACCGAAGCCTTCCGCCCCATCTCGACCGCGGACCGCCGGGTCTCAGTGAAAATCAGTGCTTGTCCGCCAGTGCTCAAAACGTCGAGCGCGATGTCGAGGCTCGGCGTTTTGGTTCCGCTAAGAATCACTCGGCTTGCGCCATCTCGGAACTGTACTTGATTATCGTGATAGATTCCTTCTCTTAGCGGGACGGGTCGCCAGTCGGTCGTCACCGATCCGGCTTTCAGCCAGGACCCCACTTCTTCCGCATTCCTCACCGTTGCGCTGAGAGCCAAGACCTGGATGTTCGGGTTGATCTCTGTTAGTCGAGTCAGAACCACTTCGAGAGTTGGACCCCTTTCCTGTTCTGTCAGGAGATGAACTTCGTCTGCAACGACCAGGGTTAGTTCGCTCATCCAGGGCGCTTTGTGCCTCAGGAGAGAGTCGGCTTTCTCGTTAGTACAAAGAATGATGTCGTATCTTCCTAGCCACGGGTCTGAGCTGTCATAGTCACCCGTGGATATTCCAGCTCGGACATGGTCCCCGTTGGGTTTCTTGATTGCTGAGTATCTTTGGAATTCCTTGAATTTCTCGCTAGCCAATGCACGTAGTGGGGCAAGGTAGATTGCTTTGCCTCGGTGTTCGAGGACGTGTTGCAAAATACAGAGTTCTGCTACCAGAGTCTTTCCACTTGCCGTTGGACTCGCCAGAACTAGGTTCTTACCGTCCAAGACCCCGGCCTCGATGGCGTGTTGCTGGGGCGGGTAGAGCTCGTCGAGGCCTTCTTTGGATAGTAGCTCGATTACTTGCTTGTCGATAGAGAGTTCGCTAATCTTCACCTGTAATGAAAGCTCCGAAGAATGGGTTCTAGCTTGAGGTTCGCTTTAGTCTTCCTTCCTTGGGGGAGTAGAGCATTCCCTCTTTTATCAACTGCCCGACGAATCGTCTAGCTTCTCCATCGGTGACCTTATTCTTGTCCACTATAGCGGCAATCAGGATTTTCTCATCTACATCTCCGGTTTCTCGTTCAAGCTCCCGGACGATGTCGATTACCCGACCCAACGTGTCCCGCACCGTCGCAGGCCTACCTGTCATTATCGTATCGATATCGATCTTTCCTGTTTTCACGTCCACCCCTACGTCTAGCAAAGCGTAGGTCATGATTTTTACAGCACTTTTCGCATCCTCCACTGTCACTTGATCGCGAAGGAATGCTCGAGCTCTTGCCTCGGATAGTCTGACCAACGCCTCTAATTGACGAGGGGTAATCGCTACTGCTGCTTCTCGGCCTGTTGTCCCACGCATTTTCAGATAAAAGTCCTGTAGCTCCTTGACCGCGTCCGGAGTCAGCACCGGGATTATCCTCTTCGCATAGCTGATGTATTTCCGTAGGAAGTCCGGTTGGAATGGCGCTTCTTCTGAACCGTGTCTCGCCCTATGCAATTGTAGAATGTGAGACGACATTTCGGAATCGCTATCGGGGTCCGGTAGATCCTTAACGAGAAATATCAAGTCAAATCTCGAAAGTATGGTCACGGGCAGGTTGATGTTTTCGTTGATGTTTCTATGCGGTTCATATCTTCCAAGGGAAGGGTTCGCAGCCGCAAGAACTGCCGCCCTAGCGTTCAGAGTGGCCACAATTCCTCCTTTGGCAACACTGACAGTTTGCTGTTCCAGAGCCTCATGGATCGCGACTCTATCATCGGGCCTCATCTTGTCCAGTTCATCTATACAGTTGTGAGTGAGGACGCCTTCAGTGACAAAGTGTTCCCCTAGAGGAACGCGAAGATCATAAACGTAGCCCGTGTAGAATTCCGAATTGACCGTTCGGATTGCATCGAGGGCATAATCGTCCCCAGCAAGCGCGAGGAGTCGTTCTCGAGAGGAGGCGTCCAACCAGGTGTGAAGCCCGCGGATCAATCGCTGGAGAGGAGCCTTGTACGGTTGTCGCTTCCCGTTGCGGTACGAATGGAATGTACTCCAATCGCCGGAGCGGAGTAGCTCGATTGGGACCGGCCGCAGGCCCGAGAGTGCTACACGAAGGGGCAACGCGGGAACTGCCTCGTGTCGAGCTGAAATTCGGGTTCGCTGAGGAGGAATGTTTTTCGCTTTCCCTGAATACAGACTTATTCGGTCCATCAACCGCCTGACATCGCGCCTGGAGGTAATCTGTATGCTCATTACGCCGTGAAGACTCTTGATGCGTGCGTACACGTCGAAGCGCCGGAGGGCCCAGAGCAAGCGGCGGTTTGATGCAAGATCGTTAGACAGAAGAAGATCAAAGGAAACCATGGAGTATTGCCGATTCTTCTTGATACTGAAGCATCCGTCAGCATCGACAGCCCCAGCTAGGAATCCAGCGAGTGCCGCATCATTGAGACGAAGAAGGTTTTGAAGTCCGTTACGCGTCAACCATTCAAACAAGTGCACGACGAGGTTAGAATGTCGGACAAGAACTTGGCATTCAGAACTCTTGGCAAACTTTGTCGTCCTGGCGGGGAGTAGATACGTATTCCAAGGGCGGTGTGACACTTGGTGCATTGCCCTCTGAAGTCGCCTGATATAATCGGCGTGGACTGATGATTGCGTGATTCTCAAGGCCGAATGCTTGGCACTAGATCGCACGCATCCCTTTCCATAAGCAAACCCCAGAATGTAAGCAAGGTCCGCTGTCAGTGTGCCAATCTTTAGACGTTCTGTGCGCTTCTTTCTTCCGAAAGCAAACGGTCGCTGTGCCCAGGCGTTGTACATTCCCGTGTCTTTCAGAATTGCCTTGAATTGCCTAATCGTTAGCGCCCCGCGGCCATTGAGCGCATCTCTTTTCAATCCGTAGTAGCTGTTGATTGCTCGCAAGGAGGTATGCTTTGCCTCTAGAACACGGCGAAGTTCCACTTTCTCGCTGGAGAGAGGTTGGACAATCCAGTCGTCTGGAAGTATGTCAAGAAGCAAGACTCGAGTCCGGGAGGACGGTAGCTTCTTGAGAGCGACAATATTGTCTCCCGGCCTGAAGTCACCTATCGGCTTCCACTGTAATGTCTTCCCGTCGAGAACTGGATGAGCTGACGTCAGGCGAAGTTCCATTCCAGACTCCATGCGCACCCGGAGAATCTGCCCACTGTACCATCTGCGGGCGACGAGAGTCGCGGTTGCCTGCCTCGTAACAAGTCTGTCAAGATCGAGATTCGCAACGGACTGATGCAAAGGGGACAATTCCAACCGATTGCTGCCCGATAGCGCCCGTTCAATACGTCCCTCGTCGAACAGATCAGCCACTCTCCTCTGAACCCCATCCACAAAGACCTCGCTATCCGGGTGAAGGCAGGCGACTCCTTTGTCGGCAAGGACTAAGGCACCAGCTTCGAGCACCATTCCTCCCGTTTTCTCGCGCAAGACTGCTGCAGTGAGTCCTGCAGCGGTTGTCCCTCTTCCCGAGGTATAGAGGCCTCTGGGGGCAATTCTTGAAACGTACTGCAACAACTGGCTCTTGGCCGTATTGTGAGAGACTATTCCGTTCGCGACGAACTTGTGGCTCTGGGGAACTTCGATGTCATAAACATCGGCGGGCTCTCGATGATACACGGCTACAATGCGTTCACTGTGTTGCCTTCCAAACCGCTTCAGCCTCGCAGCTCGCGCTCTCAAGTCAGCCAGACGAGTCTGTTTCTTGACCGACGCGAAACCAATCTTGTCAGCAAATTTTAGAATGCTTTCACCTCTTCTAATTAGAAGGGCATTTGAAATTATTCGTGAGTGTATTCCGAATCGTAAGAGAAGAATCTGGACATCTCGCAAAAGCTCGATGTTTTTCGCTTTGAGGCCGATGGCTCCGCATCCTCTCTTACTTGAGAAGACTGTTCCGTCTGCTTCGTACAGCCATCTTAGGAACGGTGAGACGACACTATCTCCCGACTTCAGGATGAGATCTGGGATGCGCTTCTCTTTTAGGGTGGCCAGATTGTACGCGACGTCCTGGCTGTGAATTACCCCCTCAAAGAGCTGGACATTGCGGTTGGGTCCTTTTCTGGAACTAACCTTGGGGGTAATGCCAAAGAGTCTGATTGACATAGCGCAAAGCGTCTTGAGGACGTCCTTCTCCCCATCGGCGACCGTAAACCCAGCTCTGTATCGCTCGACCCAACCGTCTCCAAGGACGTAGCCCATGAATGAGCCAAGTTCGGGAGTCACCTTCGTCGGGAGGCGGCCGCGGAACTTTGGACCTAGCGTGTAAGGTAGAGGATGCCAACCAGTGTGGACCAGCCCAGTAATGTAGCAAGGGAATCCGGTGACAACTGCGACTCTGTCCCCTACCCTAAACTCGTCCAATCTCTTCCAGCGTCGAATCTGCGTTCGCTCGACAATCTCGACCGAAAGCAGAGGATGATTGTAAGTGCCTCTGATGCTCTTTCCGGATTCTGTGACAATCTCCATCGTTGGCTGATTATGGTAAATATGGAATCGAGTCGCGATGTCTTTTTCCGCTCCCCCACCGCCCGTTAGGACAGGAATATTCAGGTTCTCAAGATGATGATCACCGAGGTCCTCAATCTTGGCGACTGTCCCATCACCCAGAACAACTCGCTCGTCTCCAATAAGACACCCGGGATCGCCCACGATCAAGCAGTTCAGGTCACCTCGAATGTTGACGCCATCAGGGAGTCGTTTTGCAACTCCCGCGAATAGAAGATAGAGTATTCCTTCTTTGATCTCATCGTAGCCGTAGATTGATGGGGCCAGACTCATGATGAGGTTTCGATGGACGAAGGGGTGTTTCGAGGCTTCGATGATCTTCTTCTCGTCTTCAAGAGTGATCTCAACGATTTCAGTCTCTTTCCCGACAACATCTACAAAATTCGCCTCTAGATACAGGTTGAAGGTTCTGAGCTTTCCTTTCTCTCCAGCGTACTGTTTCTCAGCTCTCACCACGGAAGTCAACGCCACTCTGTCGCCGGGACGCGCAGTGTCGACGAGGTCGTCGTCTAGTCTGACATCCAGATATCTAGGCAGCATTCCGGGAGGAAGATCCTCGGGGCGTTCTTGGACGCGAGCTTCCTGAGTATTCTTGAACACACACTGGTCTTCGATCAAGTCCCAGCCGCTCTGTTGCTTACAACTTGCACAAATGGGGCCAGGCCCGCGTAACAAATCTCCTGCCTGATCCTGACGAGAGAGTTCGCCACACTTCCGACAGCGGAAAACAGCCTTGACGATCATAGGCCGTACTTGGCTGGTTCGGACAACTATCCCCTCGACTAGTGCGAGTTTCATCAGGTCCTCAGCGCCAATCTTTCTGAGAGCCCTCTTCTCCGGAAGACGACGAAATCGCACAATGATACGACCCACCTGTTCAGCGTACTCAGGATCCTCAACACGCATCTGAGAGGTCGCCGCGGAGCTAGCGTGAACAAAGAAGTCATCCGGGTGCTGCACGACATTTCGTGCAAGCACTGGGTCGAACGCGATTAGGTCGTCGAAATCGATTACGAGCGATCGACCATTGTTGACTGCCACCTCCGCGAGGCGTTTCCTATACTTGGATCCTACCGGGTCGGCTAGGTACGCGCGGAAGAAGTCCTGGAATACGTTCTCTGGGAGACCTGTTTCCGTTGGGGCCAGTAGAGTCAATTTGTAGTCTCACTGCCAAGAATGTCTTTCTTCCACGACTCAACGTTCTGACGCACCTTCTCGAAGAGAGCCTTCTCCTCCAGCGTAAGTTTGGACGTGACCTCAGTAGTTTGACCCCCAGAAGCCCCTAGAGATGCGATCTTTTTCACTCGTAAGTTGACAATATCCCATCCCAAAGCAAGTGCTTTGTCTAGCTCCCGGGCCTTCGTCCGGTCTTTCACTTCAAGGTTCTTGAGGTCTTTGATGAGCCTGCGGAGTTGAAAATAGAATGACCGAGGCAGCTCCGGGATCTGGTTTGAGGCGGGCAGAGTCTGCCTATAATGGGTAGTTGAGAGCGTGTTTAGAGTGAGTTGTTCTTCTTCTTTGAAGCGGGCGTACCCCATCTGGACCAAGTGTTGGGCGATCCACAGTGAAAGTTCGATCTCTTGTCCCATTCGGTATGGGCCTAGGGTCCTATCGCCGATCCGGGTTTCTGGGAATTCGCGGAGAAGTGTTAGTCGTGAAGGCGAGTTTTCGAGTTCTGTGTCTACAATCTCTACGATAGATGGTTCTTTCTCCAAATTACTCGCCCCGGGGAATCATCACGACGAAAGTGGGCTCCATAAAGGCATTCTAAACAGAAAAGCAAATTGATCACACGATATTTGCTCAGAGAGGTGGATGAAACAGTTCTATATGGCTGAGAACATCAAGTTGTTTGGTTGGATCTGATTGGAAGCCGCTCTCTGGACTGAGAAGTACAGGCCAAAGAGTCTCGACGAGATAATGGACCAAGAAGAGATAGTCTCTCGGCTCAAAGATTTCGTCAAGAGAGGCACAATGCCCCACTGCTTGTTCGCAGGTCCGCCCGGGACCGGTAAGACGACTGCCGGGTTGTGTCTCGCTCATGATCTTTTCGGTGAGCGATTCCAAGATGCATTCAAGGAATTGAACGCGAGTGATGAACGGGGAATAGACGTGGTCCGGACCACTGTGAAAGAATTCGCCAGGATGGCGTCGCTCACCAGTGTTCCCTTCAAAATCCTTGTTTTAGACGAAGCTGACAATATGACGGGGGATGCCCAGGGCGCACTTCGCCGAACAATGGAGAATTACACCAATACTTGCCGTTTCATCCTCTGCTGCAACTATTCTGGGAGAATCATCGAGCCAATCCAGTCAAGATGCGCCCTATTCCGGTTCACACCCCTACCCGAGGAGAAAGTCGTCGAATACCTCCACCGAATTGCGAAAAATGAGAACGTAAAAACCACAGAGGGGGGTTTGAAAACCATAGTAGAAGTGGCTGAGGGAGACCTTCGAAAGGCGGTCAACCTCCTACAAGCGGCTTCCTCCATGTCCAAGGGAATCTCAGAGGAGACAGTCTACCAAGTAGTTGGAAGAGCCAGACCTACGGATGTGCACGAGATGTTGAATCATGCCTTGAAAGGTGACTTTCTCAAAGCACGCGACGAGCTTCGAAACCTCCTCGTAAAATACGGTCTATCCGGCTCCGACATTGTCAAACAGATTCACTCTGAAGTCTTCCGCCTCGCCATTTCAGAGAAGACGAGGATCAGTCTGATCGAGGCTATCGGGGACACAGACTTCCGGCTAGTCCAGGGCGGAGATGAGGAAGTCCAGCTCAGCGCCCTGTTGGCCCATTTGGCTGCTCAGTCATCAGTTCATAAAAGTGTTCGAGAGGAACATGTCGCAGCCCTGGACCGTTAGATACAGACCGCAGACTACTCGCGCGATCGCGGGCAACAAGGTGGCTCTAGAAAAGATCCGCCAATGGCTTGACTCTTGGGCCGAGGGCAAACCCTCCAAAGGAGCAGTTCTCTTGTACGGCCCAGCTGGAGTAGGAAAGACAACAATCCCCGAGGCGGTTGCTCGGGAGAGAGACTGGGACCTCGTAGAGATCAACGCCTCTGACAAGCGGAGCGGCGAAATTCTATCGAGAATCGCGGGACTAGCATCAACACAGGCATCTCTGTTCAGCAAGGGAAGACTCATACTTCTCGATGAAGTGGATGGTATCAATCTCAGAACAGACTCGGGCGCGATCATCGCGATTCTCCGAGTAATCAAAGAGTCTCAGTTTCCAATCGTTCTGACAGCAAACGATCCCTGGGATCCAAAGATCAGACCTCTACGAGACGCATGTCTCCTCATCGAGCTGAAAAGACTCGGACTGAGAGAAGGGATCCCGCTGATGAAGGGAATACTCTCCAAGGAGGGCGTGAATGCGGACGAGGAAGCGCTCAGGTCCATTATGGAGCGGGATCGTGGCGATATGCGATCAGCGATAACTGACCTCCAGATTCTAACCGAGCTCAAGAAAAGTCTCACACTGGAGGATACTGCTCTGTTGTCGAGCCGAGACCGGACAGAGTCCATTTTCGAGGTTCTACGGATTATCTTCAACAGCAGAACTGTTGCCCAAGCTCGACGTGCTCTGGAAAAGTCGGACCTGGACCATGAAATGCTCTTTCAATGGATTCTAGAAAACACTCCAAGCCAGATTCCGAATCGCCACGAGCTGGAAAGGGCCATGTCTGCACTTGCAGAAGCGGATCTATACTTTGCCCGGATCAGGAAGACACAGTCGTGGCATCTGTTATCGTATGCTCTCGATCTCATGACTGCCGGCGTTGCTGTCGCAAAGGAGACGAGCCCAGGAGGCTGGGCGTCAATGAAGTTCCCGCAAAGAATCAGCTCGATGTCTCGTAGCCGAGGAACAAGAGAGCTTCGAAAGGGAGTCGGAGCCATGATCGGGTCCAAGTCCCACACTTCCAGTCGAAGAGGGACGAAACTCTACCTACCAATGATCCAGTTCATCCATGAGCACGACCCGGAAAAATATCGTCAGATTGCAGAATGGCTCGACGCGAAAGAACCGCTAGACGAGATTCTCTCGCTGGAAGATGATCTGGCCGCCTAACGGTTGCGCATTACAAGTGCGCCGCCGACGAAGGCGATGATGGTCGATATGACTTCAGCGACGAGAAGCTGTTGGAGCGCCGCACCAGTAATGGCTGCTCCGGCGCCCATGGCGGTCGTGGCTGCGATTGCGCCCATGCATCCTGTGAAGAGTAGAAGCATTCCCACGGTCAGATATGCTTCCTTCAGATTCTAGCGCCTTCAGTTGTCCTCGCGGTTTGAAGCGAAATAAAAGTTTAACCACTGGTTTTTCCCACAGATAAAACTAAGAACTGATGCGCCTCCTAGCAGCTCGTGATTCTCTCTGAGAGGCTTGGAAGCAGCCGAGAAATAACACCCGAAAGTAGGCTATTTCGCAAGCCATTAGGTTTCAGAAGGGAGGGGGACTATACGGGTAGCTCACCAATCTGAATTCTCGAAATTAGGTCATGGGCGGGGTAGATCGGTTCTGCCTTTCAAGCGTCTCATTCGAAATTCCTAGGAGTATTTTGATTTCCTCCGCTTCTCGCGGGGTCGCCGAAGGCAGGGAGTTGAAGTATTCGAGGAAACCGGTCCGAGAAAGACAGACGGAGCAAAGATCCCACTCGACAATTTCGATCCCGAAAACTATTTCGGCGACGCGGGTTTGAGATACGCCGCAGCCCGATGCGCAAGTCCCGCGACAGGTGTGCAAGGCGTAGAAAACGCTTTGGGGGGCGACTTTGACCTTAGGCTCGAGCGGCGTCACAGCACCCAGCCCGGCAGTTTTCTGAGCCTGCATGCATCTGGTCATTGTGTTGGCGATCCTCTTCTCCTTGAGTTGTCATTGATAAAATAGGATGAGACTGTGACAGCTGACCAATTCTCGCTCGCTGCGTTGATGCTCGCATCGCGTTCTCCTTAACTGCATGAGTCTCTTCGAATCTCAAGACCGATCCTCTAGAACCTCTTGATCAGGATTGCAGGGCGGGTGTACGAGTGTTGACGGAGCTTCAACGAGAAATAGCCCAACGCTGTGAAGGCTATGACAATGATGCCGATATGATGGGTCTACTCCTTCAAAGCCAAGTTGATTAGTTCACGGGTAACGCCGAGGTATGTGCGGTAGTCAAGTGCTTCCTTGATTTCCTTGGGTTTTAGTCTTTTCGAGATGAACTTATCTTCGAGGAGGAGCTGCCCAAAGGGAATCTTGTTGTCGAGACTCTTGATCGATAGTTTTCTTATTCTTTCGTGAGCATCTTGTCTTGGAACTCCCATCTCAACGAGAAGGTTCACGATTCTCTCGGCTAGCAGGGATCCTTGTGATAGCTCCAAGTTTCGTTCCATGTTCTCCGGCGAGACCTCCAACCCATCCAAGACCCGTGTCACAAGCCGGAGCATTTCATCGACAAGAATGAAAGACATTGGAAAGACGAAACGCTCACTGGCAGAATTGGAAATGTCCCGCTCGTGCCATAAAGGAATGTTCTCAAGCGCAGGAATGACTAGGCCTCGCATCAGTTTTGCCATGCTCGAGACCCTTTCGCTAAGCTCCGGATTTCTCTTCGAGGGTAGAGCCGAGCTTCCGACCTGCTTGTCTCGCGCGAACGGCTCCATAACCTCCGAGATCTCGCTTCTCTGCAAGTTCCGAATTTCGGTCGCGAACTTGTCGAGACTTGACCCTAGTAGGGAGAGATAGCAAACGGTTTCGGCGTGGAGATCTCTTTGGATAACTTGTGTGACGAGGCCGGCTGGTTTGAGCCCCAACTTGCTCAGCGCTCGCTCCTGAATCTTCAATGCATTCTCTCCGAGCCCGGCTCCGTTTCCGACGATTCCCAGAACCTTTCCGACCAGAACCCGTTCCTTAACCTGCTTCAGTCTCTGCTGATATCTCCGGATCTCTTCTAGCCAGACTGCGAGCTTGAGGCCTAGGGTGATGACTCCGGCGTGGCGTCCGTGAGTCCGACCTACGATCAACAGGGCGCGGTGCTTACGTACGCGTGAAGCGAGGGTCTCTTGCAGCCCGTCAAGTCTCTTCTCTATTACCGAGAAAGCTTCCTTGAATTGGAGCGCTGTCGCCGTATCCTCAATATCGTAGCTTGTTAGCCCATAATGGACGTACTTGCGGCCTTCACCCGTAGAAGCTTCTGAGAGCGCCACTACCATCGCCATTAGATCGTGACGAATCTCCTTCTCGATCCCTTTGACATGATCAAGAGTCACGATCTTCGTGTTGGCGTTCCGTCCGATTTCCTCCGCCGCCTCTTTCGGAATGTCTCCGACGAAGGCTTGTGCTTCTGCGACAGCCGCTTCAACATCCAACCATCTTTGGAGTTTGTTTTCTTCCTCGAAGATTCTCCTCATCTCGGGACTGCCATAACGGCCCGTGTCAATTGGAAGAATAGGCAATCTTACCGACTCGGAAGGAGAAGCAACTAGCCTATCATATTAAACAACTCTGGAGAAAGTAGGAGAATAATGACGGGTATCTGCGGCCTCGTAGGACGGGAAGCGGACGATCTCGAATCGAAGGCAAAGACCATGCTCTCCTTAATGGAGGACCGCGGACTCAAATCTCGAACCCTTGTGCAAAGCCTTCCTGACAGAGAAAAAACCGCGATTGGAATCTGCGATTCCTCCGATGCTCAGTCGTTGGGTAATTCAGCCATACCACTGGCTCTTGACGGAGTTTTCTTCGGCGACGATCAACGACACGGCAATCCTGCGCCCGCAGGTCCCAGCCGTCTCATACAGACAGCTGGAGCCTTTGCCTTTCTAACCTCGCTCCAGGACCATCTGATTGCGGGCAGGGATATCGTCGGA
Organism: Candidatus Bathyarchaeota archaeon; assembly: GCA_005888755.1. Classification (GTDB taxonomy): domain Archaea; phylum Thermoproteota; class Bathyarchaeia; order 40CM-2-53-6; family 40CM-2-53-6; genus 40CM-2-53-6. The sequence continues at coordinate 17,743 of VBBQ01000033.1, read as the reverse complement.
CAGAAACCCCTGTACTATGGAAAGGCAGAAGACGGAATTGTCGCCTTTGCCAGTCTGAAATCTCCTCTCAAAGCAATTGGCATTCACGAACCCTGGCCGGTTTCTCCTGGCAAGATAATTCGAGCCTCCGTCCGAGGCTACGAGACAGTCAACAATTACTCGCTCAAGCAACGAAAAGAAGAACCGATAAGTGAGTTGGACGCGACTTACGCTCTGGATGAGCTCTTTAGAGAAGCCGTCCGCAGGATTGTACCCCGACGCTCTGGGATCGCATTCTCTGGAGGATTGGACAGCGCACTAGTTGCTAAAGTAGCGAGGAGTGAGGGACTAGCGCCAGAACTGATCTCCGTGGGGTTGAGAGGTCAGCCAGAACTAGAGCATGCGGAAAAAACGGCAAAGAGTTTCGGAATTCAAGCCAATGTCCGAGAGCTGTCAAGTTCCGAGATCCTCGATTCATTACCTGATGTTGTCGGGATCATCGAGACCGCGGATCCAGTGATTGTCGGGATCTCGGTTCCGATCTATTTTGCATGTCAGAAAGCACGCGAGATGGGCCTGAGCTATATCGCAGCGGGTCAGCTCAGCGATGAACTGTTCGGTGGTTATGGGAAATTCGAAGACATCGCTCTACAAGTGGGGATAAACAATCTTGGGAAAGAAATGTTCGACAGCGTAGTAGCCGCTTCCGCCAAGGATTTTGACCCCGGAGACAAACTAGCCGTCGCGGCTGGTCTCGAGCTCTGCTGCCCCTTCGCCTACCTCCCGCTTGTCGAGTACGCCCTGAAACTGCCCGCGTCTCTCCGAGTCAAACTCGCTGATGGAAAAGTGACGCGAAAATATATTCTGAGAAGACTTGCCACTCGCTTGAGCTTGCCGGATAGTGTTGTAGATCGGCCCAAGAAGGCCGTCCAATATTCCAGTGGTGTTCAGAAGGTTTTGTTGAAAGAAGCAAGACGGCAGGGAATGAGCCTCGGCAATATGCTGGAATCCTTCACGGGATAGCGTGGAAGACTTATCCGCTAGACAGGCTTTGTAAGCGGCGATTGGAAAATGGCCAAGGTAAGCCAGATGCGAGTCGGACATCCAAGATCATTGTTGGCGGGTGGTCTAGGTGTTTTCTCCAGCCTTCTCGCAATAGGTTGGGCGTTGTTCGGCTACAATCTCCCTGCGACGGTCAATCTTGCTTCGATTCAGCCTGACAACTTGATGCTGGCCCAGTTTGGCGTTGCATTCGTCGTTTTGATCGGCAGCGGTTTGATGTTGGCCAGGTACACTCGGTTGGGCGGGGCGATCAACATTCTAGGTGGACTGGCAACCGTTGGCCTCGGCCTTCTGTACGCTAGAAGCCTTGAACAAGCGGCCAGGTCTGCAAGTCTCCAAGGCATTCCCCTCCACTTCTCCCAAGTCTACACCGCACCCCTAGTCATACCAGTTGACCGCCTAGTATCGACGCTCCTTGTCGTCCCAGTCTTTCCTATAGCAACTCTGTTGGTTATCAGTGGCTTGGGATCGCTCGCAACTTATCGCATGCACCGGCCACACCGCGTTGAACCCCAGCCTAAACAAGCTGTCGCGGTTCAGACAACAAATAAATAGAAACTTTCCCAATTCCATTCTGATCCTAAAAAATGTCGAGTCGCAAGAACGAAGCCTTTAACCAAGGCCCGTCCAACGTTCTCGCAACATCACCAGCGGACCCTGCAGTAGCACACAACCACTTCCTCTCCAAGTTATCGTTCGAAACCGACCCGTCAGACGTCTACCACGATATCACAGACAAGATTTCAGGGATCGTTGTGATCGATGCACGAAGCCCTGAAACGTACGCCCGAGGACATATTCCGGGAGCCATCAACATACCACATCGAACAATTGACTCAACCACAATCGCTTCACTACCCCCAGACAAAGTACTGGTGACATACTGTGATGGCGTCTTCTGCAATGCATCCACCAAAGCGGCCGCGAAACTGACCGCCCTCGGTTTCAAAGTGAAAGAGATGCTTGACGGGATGGAAGGCTGGAGAAAAGAAGGCTATCCAGTCGAAGAGACGATCATGAAGATGACCATCCCCGCTTCTCAATAGAACCATCCATCTATCCCGGGAGCATGCGTCTGACTAGCGCCGAGCATAACACAGAAAAGCACCGGGGTTTCGGTTCCCTGTTCAGGGGCCGTCGTCTAGCTTGGTCAAGGGGATTGACCCCGCCCAGAGGATACCAGAGTCCAATCTTGGACGGTGACCCTGGGGCGCTGGCGACCCCGAGAAATCGGGGCCAGAGGTCGTGGGTTCAAATCCCACCGGCCCCACCAAAACCGCTTCCTAGACCTGAACAGACCTCCGCAAGACCTGAGAGGCACTGTTTGGATCATGAAGTCTGGTTGCCCTTTTAGGTTCCGTCATGTCCTCGGCTTGTTTGAAGACTTGACTTGCTCTCATCGACTCCGGGGATTACCGTCGTCGGGTTCCCCCTTCATTGCTTCACATGAGAGCCCTTGCGCCTCAGAGACATATTGTCTCTTTTCGGCAGGGAACGGTCGAACCTCAACCGCCCGCTCACGCCAGGAGCGTGGTAGCTTGGCCCATTGCAAGGCAGGGATTTTACGGTGGCCAACCAACCAGATATCCCGGTTCACGCCTCTCACCTGGTCGGAGTCACTCCCCTCATCCCAGCGCGAGAAGCTCATACAACGAACCGCCCAACTTGTAACAGGTCATCCTTCGAACATAACCGTTAGAGGTAACCAAAGCTACCACCAACAGCAACCGACGAGCAGAGTGCCCTCTTTTATAACTAGGCGGAAGCGTCCAGATTTCTGACCTACTGGATTGAATTCATTTTGCATGTACCCAGGCCGAGCCTTAGAAGACGCGTAGTCTCCTCCTCGGTTGGGAAGACAATGTCACGTTTTGCCGGAATAATCCTCGCGGGGATCGCAGTAGCAACGGTTGGCCTTCTGATAACTGAATTCCTAACAGGCTCGCTGACCCTAGATTGTGGCGTCAATCCTCTGAATCCATTGTGTATTCCAGGGTATGCTGTTCGAACTCTTGCTCGGATGACAATTGCTTACGCTTTTGCTCTCGCTTTTGCTCTGGCATATGGAATCGCAACGGCTATGAGCCATCGTGCCTCCCACGTGCTCTTGCCACTACTCGACATTTTCCAGTCAGTGCCGGTCCTTGGAGTAGTGCCTGTTGTGTTCCTAGTTATCCTGGGAACAGGACCTGCTCCCCCTGTCTTCAACCAAGAAGTCGCCTCGATCATACTGATCTTTACCGCGATGGCCTGGGCCCCTACGTTCGGAGTCATAGCAGGAATCAACGCGATCCCAGCGGACATCAAGGAAGCGGCCCACGCGTACGGGATGCATGGTACCCGGTACCTCCGACAAATAGTTCTTCCCGCGGTATTCCCGGAACTAGTCTGGAGCAGCATTCTTGCCTGGGGTGGAGGATGGTACCTCATACCGGTCGAGGAGCATCTCTCCTTCGGCTCTCCACCAAACGTCACGCAGGTGGACCTTCCGGGAATAGGCAGGTATATCGCGCTGGCTGCCTTGCAAGCAAACCTAGCTCTAGCACTCTTTGGGCTTCTAGTGCTCGTGGGAATCATACTCGCTATTGACCGTTTGATCTGGAAGCCCCTCGGCACACGAGCGGAGAAATACAAGTACGAAACCGTAGCCGCACCCAGGACCACTGCAACACGACAGAGTACTGTGGCTGCGGGAGTTCGAAGATATGAGGACCGCCTGGTCTCACCTGTACTCACATTCTTCAAATCTGAACGCTCCTATGCGTCAAGAGTTCTGGAACTCACTCGGCTGCGACGATTGCGTCACATAACAGAGAGGTTGAGGTTTCCCGAGCGAATCACTAGAATACCATTATGGGGAAGAGTCCTCAGCTACGCGATATTCATCGGGCTCGTGATTCTGGGCCTTGCCATCACAATCATGTCGCGATCCCAATCCATTGAGAGTGGCATCTCTCTGCTCTCTACTGACGTCACAGGGTTCGAACTGGTCGCGATTACCATTCTATCTCTTTCCAGGCTGGTCATAGCATATGCTATTGCCCTCTCCTGGACCTTGGGTGCTGGCATATTGATAGCGAGAAGTCAAAGACTGTCCCGGCTGCTCGTGCCGATTTTTGACATCGGACAGTCTATCCCCGCGACCGCCCTCTTTCCTCTCGTCGTGATATTACTTGTCGATCCGTTCAAGAACTCTCCCTATCTCGGATTCACACTCAACGTAGCATCGGTGCTCTTGATTCTCACAGGTATGCAGTGGTATCTGCTGTTCAACATCGTCGGTGCCGTGAATGGTGTCCCAAATGACCTATTGGAAGCGACCGCAGCATATCGAATTCGAGGACGTCGTTTTGTCAAAGAGATCTTAATCCCCGCTTCCTTTCCCGCAATCCTCATTGGGAGCATACAGGCCTGGGGTGGAGGCTGGAACGCTCTGATAGTCTCCGAGTATATTGGCCCGAACGCGAATGTTCCAGGGCTTGGCTCATTTCTAGTTCAAGCCACGTCAAGAAACCCTGCCTTAGCGACGGTTGAGATCTATGCCTCACTTCTGGTAATGACGGCAACGGTCCTGATCATTAACAGGCTGGTCTGGAGGCGTCTGCTACGGAAGGCCGACCGGTACAAGTTCGAGGCATAGCGAGTTGAGCCAGTCCTCTGAGCCTATTCTCCAGATCAAGAATATTGCAAAAATCTATCCCGGTGAAGGCAAGAGCACGACGGTACTGGATCATCTATCTTTCGACGTTTACAAGGAGTTCCTTTGCATTGTTGGACCTTCCGGATGCGGCAAGAGCACCCTTCTCCGGATTATTGATGGACTAGACACGCCGACCAGTGGACAGGTGCTCTTTCATGGTCTACCGATTACCAGTCCAAGCCCAAAGATCGGAGTGATCTTCCAGACATTTGCCCTCATACCATGGAAAACAGTGCTTGGAAATGTGCTGATGGCCATATCTTCAACGCCGGTTTCTAAGGAGGAACAGCTGAAGATTGCGCAAAAGTACATCCAGGATGTTGGCTTGGAAGGGTTCGAGTCTTCGTATCCGAAGGAGTTGTCCGGAGGGATGAAGCAGCGAGTCGGAATAGCCCGTGCGCTCACGCTCCAGCCTGAGGTCTTGTTGATGGATGAGCCGTTCTCCAGCCTCGACGCGTTGACTGCGGAAAACCTTCGCCGCGAGGTTTTGGAGATTTGGAGGGACCCTGCCTACCCAACGGGTTCGGTGATCATGGTCACGCACAACGTGCAAGAGGCTGTCGAGATGGCTGATCGGGTAGTCGTGTTGAGTGCGAGGCCAGCGAAGATAGTTGATGATGTCAAGATCGATCTTGAGCGACCGAGGAGCCCTCGGGACCCGGTTCTGTACGATCTTGCGGACCGGATAATCTCGAAGATTAGCTAGTGAACGTGGGTTTTCGGAAGAAGACGTTCGGATTGGCCGTCGTAGCCGAATAGCCCTGTGAAGACTCCCCAGCTTATGATTATGCTAATCAATGCTGGAATGTCAAGCGTGGGACCGTACTTAGCGCTGACAAAACGGGCAAGCGTGAAGCGTGTGACTTGCCCCTGCTCGTTAAGTAGTCTTGCAATGTCCGAGAAGGGCTCGAGGGTTTCCAGGCGCTGGTGGACGAGTTTTTTCCGTTCGGCTATCTTACTGCTGTGGGCTTTGTTGCCCAGTTCTGTCAGGGAGATCTCGCCCTCCTTGACCGCGACGAGGCCGAGATATTCTGCGGTATCGATAATCGGGAGGAGCTCGTCAAGGTCGATGCGAAGGTCGATGGTCAGGGTGGCGATGTCCGCTTTTCCATTGTACGCTTTCAAGAGATCAAGTAAACCGAACACGCGGTTTACGCCGGCGGTAGGGAGCATTCTTCTTACGAAAATCGCTTGGACTTGATTAGGGTTAAAGAACTTTGGATATGCCAATGGATCGTTTGCTGATTAGCCAAGAAGCTTCGACAACGTCTTGATTGCGTCCACCTGGTTTGGTACGCTTGCCTTTCCATCCGGACTTGGCACAGCAACAATGTAGGAAACCCCTAGCTCTTCAAGACGTGATAGTATCTGTTTGTTCTGAGCCGTATTTCCGGCGAGCATTATTCTTTTCTCTCCTTGCGGTGACTTGTATTCTGACTGCTTGGCCAGTGGGTTTATGCCCATTCGGACGCAAATCTCTTTGGCTCTCGCTTCTGGAGAGCCTTCTCTGAAGCCCGCGACAAGGTCTGCGAATTGATCGAGAGGTTGCACGTTCGGATGCCACGCGTCACCGAGACTTGCGGCGCGTTTCATAGCAGCCTTACTTGTTCCACCAATCCAAATCGCTAGATGATTCTGAATGGGACGCGGCTCGAAGACAGCATCGTTGAATTCCAAACCGAGAACACGGCTCTTGAAACTCGTTTCTCCTCTCCAAAGCGCTCTAATCAGTCGAATAGACGCGTCTAGCCTCCGCCCTCGGCTGTGGAAGTTTGAGGCCAAATGGGCGAATTCCTTCTCGTTCCAGCCGGCGCCAATGGCGAGCATGAGTCTCCCGTCGCTGAGGCTGTCGATTGTGGCAAGTTGTTTTGCGACGACAACAGGGTTTCGCATAGCGATGATAAGAGAGGAGATTCCTAGCTTTACCTTGTCGGTGACAGCCGCAAGGTAGGCGAGTGTCGTTATGCTGTCGAGGATTCTCTCATAGGGGGTTCCGCTGTTCTTAGGCATGAGTATGTGGTCGGTGGTCCAAAGGGAGTCACATCCGGCACGTTCGGCCTCCAAAGCTACGTTACGAAGCGCCTCGGTTGAGGCGGACTCGCCGTAATTTGGGACACATACTCCAAATTTCATATCGCGGTCATTGAGCCGCCTATTGATAACGTTCTTCTGTAATTCGCGAAGGTCGACCCACCCTCGATATTTTTTCGCCTCGGTTCAACATTTTTATCGCCCTTTACCCGAGCGCACGCTTCCCAAGCTTGTTTGCAGTGGAAACGCTCAACCTCTCGAAGAGGTACGGGAAAACTGACGCCCTCCGTGGCTTGAACTTCACGGTCAACGAGGGCGAGATAATGGTAATTCTAGGCCCCAACGGATCCGGCAAGACAACACTTCTGATGATCCTATGCACGATTCTGAAGCCGTCATCCGGCACCGCCAAAGTGGTCGGGATTGATGTTGTCGAAGAGGGGACCAAGGTTCGAGAGGTCATGGGAATAGCCTTCCAGGAGGCGAGAGGCTTCTGGCGCCACAAGCCCTCATCAATCCTGAAGTTCCATGCGTCAATGTTCGACATCGACCCTGCAAAGCGTCAAGATCTGATCGAGCGCACGATGAAGGACTTGGAACTGTGGGAGTCACGTGACAAGATGTTCATGCACTTGTCAGGGGGTCAGGCGAAACGGCTCGAGACGGCGAAGGTTCTAATTCAACAACCGAAACTAGCGATTTTCGACGAGCCTACCAGCCAGGTGGATCTGCGTGGTAAGAGGAAGATCTGGGACAAGATCCGCGAGCTACGAGACCAAGGGTCCACGGTCATAGTAGCCACGAACGAGGTGCGAGAGGCAGAGTACCTTGCCGACCGGGTCACGATCCTCCACCAGGGCCAACGAGTGGTGTGCGATACTATTCCCAAGCTCAAAGACGCAATCGCCGGCGGAGATATCGTCGAGGTCGACTTCGAGGACCCTGTCTCAGGGAAATTGGTCAAAGACCTCAATGGACTCGGCGGCGACGTGTCTTTGTCGTCGGAAGGAAACCAGTTGCGGGCGAAGGTTTCGAGAGCGGAGGACTGGGTTCCGAAGATGACCTCGGCCAGCTATGTCGCAGGAGCGAAAATCGCGTCTATCAGGATTACCGAGCCGTCGCTCGATGACGTATTCCTTCACTTCACCGGCAAAGCCTTAGCGGGTCAGCCATGAACCGCGTGCTGACTCTGGCCGCATACAACGTCAGGATTCTCTTATCGGAGAGAACATGGTTCATCCTCGCGTGGGCACTATTCGGATTACAGATAGCCGTCTACGGGTCCCTGATGTCAAAGCTCGTTTCTACGACAGTACCGAACTATCTGTTCTTCTATGGGGTAGGACTAATGGTCATCACGGTGTTCGACTCTGGAGCTGATGTAGGCCGACACTTCGTCGAGCACGCGCATGAGGGAGAACTGCCGTACTTCCTCTCCCTACCGGTCTCTCGTGGAGGTTTCCTTGCAGCACAAGCAATCTACGGCGTTGCGAATACGATGATCAAGGTCCTACCGCCGCTCATCGGAGTCCTCTGGTTTGTTGGTGATCTAACAATCCAAGGCGCGGTATTCGCGTTGATATCGATGTTTCTACTCGGCCTAGGAATCACGGGAATAATGGTGTCAATGTCGTTCATCGCATTCAAGTCCGTGGACATCTATAGCGCGTTCCTCGCCGGGCTATCTGCACTGATCGTCCGGTTCAGCACAGTATTCTACCCACTAATCTTCATGCCCAGCTTCTACTCCCCAATATCCGTCTTCAGTCCCTTGACCTACGGCGCTGACCTGACGAGATGGGTCCTTGGCTTCGACCCTAACTTCCTGCTCAACCCAATCTTAGCGGCAGCAGTTGTCACCGGAGTTGCGGTCGGAACTCTCTCGTTGAGCGCGAGAATAGTTGACAAGGTTATCGAGGGCGTGAAGGCGGCTTGAGTCAGTTCTCGCGACTCGTTCGCATTGCTCGAACCGACTTCTCGTATTTCTTCAGGACAAAATGGTTGATGGCGGTTTTGATCAGCCTCAGTCTTTCCGACATGTTAGTCGTGGGCCTTGTGTACGGAAGGCTAATCCCTACCAAATTCGCAGGTCTTTCCTATTTCCAGTTCCTTGTTCCCGGAATCGTCGTAGTAGGCTTGTTTTCTGCCGCCACAGACACAGGAAGACGAATCTGGCTCGCGCTTCGAGAGGGCGTGGTACAATACTACCTCACACTTCCAGTCCGGACAGGAGGTCTCGTTGGAGCATACATCATCTCCGGAGGCCTCGGCGGAATAGTATACTCCGGCGCTCTCCTAGCCATAGCATATTTTGCACTCTCGTTCCTAGGAACAAGCACGATACCCATTCAAGGAATAGTGTACGCCCTCGCACTCATCCCCTTCCTATTCGTCCTCGCAACAGGGATCGCGGGTCTGGCAGCCTTCTTTGCCAGCGTATCCCGAAGAGGAGAGATCTACTGGGTTTACGCGCAAGCACTCCAAGTGTCAATGGTCACAATCAGCACCGTATTCTATCCGGCGCAAACAATAGCCCAATATCTTCCAGCCCCTGTGGCCACGATAGCCGAATACAATCCTCTCAGCCTAGCAGCGGGAGTCCTTCGAAACTCAGCCTTCGCCGGAAACCCTCTGGACACCAGCGTTCTAACGAATCTTCTCGCCACCTCCCTTCCACTCGCGATACTAGGCGCCCTCGCGTACTGGACCATTCTCAGAAACATTAGACTGAAAGGAAAACCCTGAAAATGGCAGAGACGCTGCGGGTCGAAAGATCGTCAAGCGCTTCAGTGAGAGCATTCTCACGCGGTGAAGAGTCAGTCTTACTCGCCATTCTGAAGGATGCCTTCGGCGTCTTTGCAGATATTCCAAGGACAAAGGCGACCCTCTCCTCACGACGATTCGACGCGGACGGATGCTTTGTCGCCGAAGAGAAGGGAGTACCGATCGGATGGGTCGCTGCGACAAGTCTTCCCCGAGACAAGTGGTTCGTGATAAGATATCTTAGCATTAGACGCGCGACCACCCAAACGCAAATCGCTGAGAGACTTCTCGCTGAAGTGATTGGGTACGTAGAATCGAAGGGACCGGAATTCCTGAGAGCTACCACCCCGGCGGTTCAGCCATACGTTGAGGCTTACCGGAAATTCGGGTTCAAGCCTCTGCGGCGAGATTTTCGCATCAGCTGGCAAATAAATGACGTGCCTGATACCGGAGACTCTCGGCTTGAGACGGAGGGGGTCTCAGATGAGACGATGGACAGCGCCAGCAGCATATTCGCCCGAGCATTGAGCCCTTACTGGGACTGGCGGACGGAGGAAGAGGGCGGCATTGCCGCTGTCGCCGAATCATTCAAACAAGACAGGTCCCGTGGGGCCAAGTGGATTCTTGCTCGGTCAAACAAAGAGCATGTAGGGTTGGTCGGGATCATTCCTGACTATTATGAGCCGGGCGTGGCATGGTTCCGAGGAGCATTCGTTCTTCCAGAACATCGAGGAAAGAAAGTCGGGTCTGCTTTGATGTCTGAGATAGCAAGGTTTGCCAAGCATCTCCGCCAAAGAGAGATGATTGCTTACACATTCTCTTACTTGGACAGTCTAGCTCCCGGGGCCCTGCTCTACCTCAAGTCCGGTGGCAAGATAGAGGCTGAATACCTGCAGCTCTCCAGAACGTGAACTTCGTCTGTTTTTAGAAAGTAATGCATAACCCGAATATAGCATAACGAACTCTCTTTACTCGGTGCGGCCTCTTGGCGTCGCTGGAACCGTGGGACGTGACTATCATTGGCGGCGGGATCCTCGGGACTTCCGTCTCCTATTGGCTGGCGAACCAGTATCAGGGCCGAATAGGGGTCATCGAGAAGGAACAGCAAGTCGCAGTTCATACTTCCAAGAGGAATACCGGAGTCGTCCACCGCCCCTTCTACCTAGACCCTGTCAAACGCCGAATCTTCGCCAAATCCTCGCAGGCAGCGTATGGAATGTGGAAATCATACGCGAGAGAACGGGGTCTCCCATGGTCGCCCGTGACAACCCTGGAAGTGGCGACCCGAGACGACGACATGAAGCGGGTGGAGAAGTATCATCACTGGGGCTTGGAGAATGGAATGGAGGAGAACGAGCTGGAAGTTCTAACTGCGGAGGAGGTTCGAAAACTTGAGCCCCACGTAAGGTCCCACGGAGCAATATGGTCGAAGACGGATACCTCAGTTGACTATCCTTCGTTCACTCGCTCGCTTCGTAGCGACGCCGAACGAGAAGGCGTCAGGTTCATTCTTGGTTTCGAGGTCAAGTCGATCGAAGTAGCCAAGGATTTCTTGGAGATCCGACCCAAAAATAGTCGGGAAACAATACGGACCCGGTTTCTCCTAAACTGCGCGGGAGGAAACTCGATGCGCATCGCACACATGCTCAGCATCGGGAGAGAATATGCCGACCTCAACTTCAGAGGAGAATACTGGGAAGTAGGACAACAATGGGCATACCTAGCCTCGAGGAATATCTACACTGTAGCACAACACCCAGAGCTACCGTTTCTAGATCCACACTGGATATGCCGCGCTGACGGGCGTCGCGAGATAGGACCAAACGCCGTTCCGGTAGCAGGACCGTACACGTACAAGGGCTTTTTCAAAAACCCGATTCAAGCCTTGGAGAAGATCCTAGAACCTCCGATGATGAACAAGATCGCTCTTCTGTACAACAAGGATTTCCTTACGCTAGCAGGGGAAGAATGGAAATCGTCCATCTTCAAGTCAGAGATGGCAAGAAGAGCGCAAGAGTTCATTCCAGAACTCAAACGAGACTATTTCATCAAACCCGGGATCGCCGGGGTCCGTGCGCAAGTCATAGATCGAAACGGGAACTTCATCAAGGAAGCCATCGAGATCAAGGGTCCCCTGTCATACCACATTACCAACTACAATTCTCCAGGGGCCACCGGGTCACCTGCGTATGCTGCCTGGCTCGTTCAGAAGCTCGGTTCCCTAGGCTACTTGGATCTTAGAAGAAAAACATCAGCAGCGTCCAAGGGACCGTGGAATTATGACTTGGTCACCGATATGGTGAACGATGCACCGAAAATCATGGCTTAAGAGTCGATCTGCCAGGGGAAGAGAAAGCCTACCTACGGGATTGAGTATCTGAAATTCTTCCAGATCCCGGTCGCGCCTTGTCCGTGCACTGACGTGCTTCCCCTTTCTGGGTCAACGGGCTTGAGGGTGAATAGTCCCCAGCCAACCATGATGTCCTTGGGAGCGACCGGAAGGCTCTCAGTCTTGAAGAAAGTCTTTCCATCGACAATCCATTCCGCGCGTTTCTTCTGCGCGTCTATTCTGACCATGTAGTGGTGCATCATTTCGGGTCTCGTACGGACCCCCGAAAACGGTGCCTCAATGACATAGGTGAACGCTGTCTTCTCATCTGTGACACCAGGGATCAAGAGCCGCTCGTAGATTGCTCCGATCTTTTTTCCAGTCGTGATGAAGTCGAATATCATGCCAGTCGTAAAGTCCATGAGTATGAGCCCTGCAAACGCGTCCTGTAGATCCTCGGCGTTGCTCTGATAGGTCTCGGCTCCCATCTCAGCCTCAAAAACGGTTACTTGATCAAGTGATACTGGAAAGGTTCTCGTGGAGGCGTACAGTTGCTTCGGATCGTCGAACATATGGATCTTGTCATGTTTCCGCGTAAAGGGATCGACGGTTAGAGCTAGACCGCCATTCCGAGATGAAATCCTAGCCTTTGGTTCTTCCCAGACCCAGTTCTCGCCATTGCCCATTGGAAAACTGAGAACCTTCCACCTGGAAGGATCAACACGCCCCTTCGACATGTCGTCGTAAAGATTGGTTTCCGTCTTCAGCAAGGCTAGCTCACCTTTGCGATGGGCTGTGTTCTGGATTTAATTCTTCCGAGAGGATCCCACCTTGATCGACCCTGTTGGCGACCGAATCACTTGTTTATCTCGTGTGATAAGGTCATGTTCTCGCGCCTCTATTAGTTATCAGCAGCAGACAGTGTAGTAGTGTCGAGTTGCAATCGCCAGCGATCAAGACCGTCAGACAGAAGCTTCAGGCCTCGGGGGAACTCATCCAGCTACTGGACGAGTTCAGGCGGATGGTCAATGTGTGCATCATGATTGGAAACGAACATGACGTTTCCTCTCGAATGACCCTTTCCTCACTGGCTTATCCACATCTTTCCCGTGAAATGCCGGGTTACTATAGACTCGGGGCCATCAGCATAGCCGCCTCTATTCTTCACAACTATCGAAAGGCCAGGAAGAAGCACGCTCTGACACGTTTTCCATACGCCAAGAGGTTGATGCTAACCAGTTGTTACGGGTTCAAGATAGTGAGCGACCTTCTCAGGCTGCCGGTCAGACCACGACGGTACGTATATTTCAAGCTCAATGGTCATACGCTTCAAGTACTCTCCGGGCTTAATGTTCGATCAGTCTCGCTGACTCCGAACGCTGTCAGCTTAAGCTATTCGAAAGAAACAGCTGAGATTGAACCGGAAGGATACGTCGGTGTAGACCGCAATCTGGACAATGTGACAACCGCATCAACAGACCGGACAGCTCAAACATTTGACCTATCACAGGCGACCAGGATCAAGTCCAATTACCGCATGGTCAAAAGTCAGTTCAAGAGGAACGACACCAGAATAAGGACACGAGTCTTCTCCAAGTACGGAGAGAAGCAGCGGAACCGCGTTCAGCCACTACTCCACAATGTGTCCAAGAAGATAGTTGACGACGCGAAGACAAAACGGAATGGGATAGTCATGGAGAAACTGACTGGGATGAGAAGGCTCTATCGGAGGGGCAACGGACAATCGAGAAACTATCGGGCCAGGATGAACAGCTGGAGCTATGGAGAGCTCCAGCGACAGATAGAGTACAAGGCCCGATGGGAAGGATTGAAGGTAATCTACGTTCCTGCCTGGAACACGTCTAAACAGTGCTCAATATGCGGGTACAAGACCTTAGAGAGCATCCACCGAAGACTATGGTGTCCACATTGTGGAGCCATCCTAGACAGGGACGAGAACGCGGCCAGGAACCTGGCCGCGAGAGGGCTGAGGTTCAGCCCTGACGGGCCTCCAGGTGAAGCAATGGTAGAGGAACGGGAACCGGAGAACGCGACCCTAATCCTCAAAGTCGATGGAGGCAAGCTAAGTCAACAAGCAAATCCATCAATCAGTTCGACAGAGACTTAGCAGAACCTGAAAATGCTTCACGTGTTATGTTATGTCCTGACGATATGCTACCCCAGGATTACTCACGGAGGAGATTTGCCCTTTGGTTCCCAGAGTTCAATCCGGTTGCCTTCGGGATCGATGATCCATCCGAATTTGCCGTATTCGTATTCCTCTCGCTTATCGTCGACTTTCACGCCTTCCCGCTTGAGCTGATCCAGTAGCCTGTCGAGGTCCTTGACCCGGAAGTTGATCATGAAAGGCGACGCACTCGGATCAAAGTATTTCGTGTCGTGGGGAAAAATTGACCACACGGTATAACCGAGTTGTTTGAGGTCTTCTTTCTCTCGCCATTGAAACATCGTCGTGCTCGACCCTTCGCTTTCGGGTTTGACTCCGAGATGGGTTGTATACCATGACATTAGTTTTCCCGGGTCTTTGGCTTTGAAGAATACTCCTCCAATCCCGGTGACCCGCGTCATGCCGGATCCGTGATCTTTGGGATGCTGCTTTGCCACGGCGATTCACTTCAGTGCTTGGTCACGAGAGATTTTGGATCGAGATAATACCTTTCTTTTCAGCTCGGTTCCGCAAATCCGACATGTCTTTTCTGGCCCCTTCGACCTCCGATGGCAAGCGGGGCAGTACATGATCCAGTCAAACTTGTGAGCGATCCCAAAATTGGCAAGTGATCCATAGTTGAGATGAAGATGCTCCGCCATGTTTTGGACCGCATAGTCATCGCTGACTATCACAGGGTCTTGTCCGTCCTGTTTCAGGTCCAGAGCGAGAGCGACTACCTCGCGATCCGCTTGTGAGACATGGCCTTTCTCACCCGCTCGAGTGCTGACTGCTTCCACTGATTCCAATGCTCGAGGAGATGGGAATCTGAGTATGACCTTGCCCTTCTCCTTGTTTACATGAAATCGTAGCTGTGTCATCGTTCCCCTCAACAGCTCATCCTCTACAGCGGGGACCGTATACACTTCTCCTGGCCGGGTTGGGTTGAAGCCCATAATGAATGCTGAGGTATCTAGGACGAGCACCTTCAACTGTTTTCCCTTTCTGAGGACAGTCTTCTAAGACTCCTCTGAAGGAATGAGTCGCCAAACCTGACGAAAAACGTACTGTTGCCTGATTTCCTGAACGATAGCGACTGCCCGATCCCTATTTCCCGTTCAAGACGGCCGTCCATCACCAAGTTAGCACGAGGACCCGGTTGTGCCACGAGCAATTGCACACCGGTCTTAATCGGTACCACAATGGACTTTACGGGTTGGAGAGGGGCGATGAGTGTCAACGATACGCTGTCCATTGAGGTTTCGAGAACTGGCCCTCCTGCAGAGAACGAGTGGGCCGTTGATCCTGTCGGGGTAGAAACAATGATTCCGTCTGCCCTGGCCTGAAAAACCCGCTTACCTCGAAGGGCTAGGTTCAAGTTGAGCATGTTCGCAGGTATGGTTGGAAGAAGGAGCGCCTCGTTGAGGGCTTCGCCCACAAGCCGGTTCTTATGAAGAACTGACAGTTTCCATTGCTCCTCAAGCTCGTAGTCGCCCTTCTCCCACTTCGTGAAGGCTGCTTCAAACTCGGAAGGTTCCACCTCGGTGAGGTAGCCCCTCCGGCCCATGTTCACCGCCAGGATCGGGGTCTTTGGTTTCAACATCTCCTTGGCCGCTTTCAAGACTGTGCCGTCTCCTCCAATCGTCACTATGAGATCGATCGCCATTTGCTTCAGCGGTTTTCCTCCTGGAATCTTTGCATCTCTTCCTAGTTCTTCGTCGGGGATCGATCTGAAGCCGTGTTGCTCGATAATTCCGTGAATCCTCCTCGCCTCTGTGTAGATTTCTTTCGAGCCTTTCTTGGCCAGGATGCCTACTGCCTTGGGCATAGCGATTCAGATTGTGGAGAGCTGACATAGACCAGTTGAAAAGAATTCTCTATGAATATGCTTCCATTCACGCGAAGTCTTTTAGATGCAGTCCTAGGACTCGCTCGCCGTCGGGTCCCAGTTTCATGAGCAAGCCGGTCGAAGTTGGCAGTTTGAAGATTGGGCAGTACGTCCTTATTGATGGTGAACCTTGCAAGATTGTGGAGTTCGAAAAGTCCAAGCCCGGCAAGCATGGCTCCGCCAAAGCAAGGATTGTCGCAATCAGCGCGTTTACGGGTGTGAAGAAGAACCTCATCAGCCCGGTTGATGGGAAGGCCGAGGTCCCGCTCATCGACAAGAGGACGGGACAGGTTCTTTCCATCTCGGGCAATCTTCTCCAAGTAATGGACATGGAGAATTATCAGACATTCGAAACGCCAATGCCTGATGATGAGGATCTGAAGAAACAGATGGCTTCGGGAATCGAGGTCGAGTACTGGGCCGTTATGGGACGGAACATGGTCGTCCGCCGAAAGGGCTGAGCTGCTCATTTCGAGCAAGGTTCCCTCAAAAGTTAGACACTTGCGGCTTTGGCCGGGAATGAGCGTCGACGCCCTTGTCGAAGAGATGGGCGCTACCGGTGTCCTCGGTGGGGGCAGAATAGGTGCTGCAGCTGACGTTATCGAAGATATGTTCCGAGAAACTGATTTCACGAATTTCCTGACGCTCGCCGGACCAATGGTTCCCTCAGGGTTTAGACTCCTCATTGGGGATCTTATCGACCGTGGGTTTCTTGATGCCATCGTGACTACGGGTGCAAACTTGACGCATGATGTGATCGAGTCACTGGGCTTGCACCATTATCAGGGCACCTTCCAAGTTGATGATCGCCTCTTGATCAGGAGAGGCTATAGTCGAATCGCAGATATCTTCGTGAAAGAAAAATCATTCGAAATTCTAGACAAGACGGTAAGAAGACTGCTGGCAAAGATTCCAGCTGACGAAAGGCGCGGAGTGTCCGTCTCAAACCTTCTGAGAAAAATAGGACTTCTATTGCGGGATAGAGATTCGATTCTCTACAAAGCTGCACGCAAGAATGTCAAGGTCTTTTCGCCCGGTCTGTTAGACTCGATTTTGGGTCTCAGCCTCTGGAGTTTCTCTCAGACCGAATTGCTGCAGTTGAACCCCATGGCCGATGTGACTGATATGATAGAAATGGCTATGACCTCGAAAAAGCTCGGCGTTCTCATTCTAGGCGGAGGATTGCCCAAGCACCACACTCTCTTAGCCAGTGTTCTGAGGGAGGGTGTCGATGCTGCAGTTCAGATCACCGCTGACAGGCCGGAGCCGGGAGGATTGAGCGGCGCGCCATTGGCGGAATCGATTAGCTGGAGGAAAATCCGGAAAGGAGGAAGATTCGTCGACGTGTACGGTGATGCAACTGTCTGCTTTCCATTGATCATGGCCGCTGTTTTGGGGAAGGTTAAGAAGCGCGTGAGAACGTTGAGAGAGTAGTCTTGGAAACGGTAGGCCGTTCTCTCACTGACGCAGTCCGCAAAATGTTGCGGATGCCGAACGTGGACGAGAAGGCGATTAAGGAGCTCGTAAAAGATCTCCAGAGGACACTACTGCAAGCAGACGTAAACGTCGAACTCGTCCTCCAGCTCTCCAAGGCTGTCGAGGATCGCTCGCTGAAGGAAAAGCTTCCCCCAGGAATCACGCGGCGAGAACACGTCGTCAAAGTCCTCTACGAGGAAATGACCAAGTTTGTCGGCCAAGACCCGGCCAAAGTCGAGGTCCAACCAGGCGCGTTCCGCAGGCTCATGCTCGTAGGAATTCAGGGTACTGGGAAGACAACTAGCTCTGTGAAGCTGGCGCGGTTTTTCCAGAAGAGAGGCTTGCGGG